>JBAZGG010000001.1:0-136109 GCA_041653015.1 Bacilli bacterium
ATAGTCGCGCGATTCCGCTTTGACACCTAGTTGATCGAGAGCCTTATCGGCTTTGAGGACTAAAACAGGCTTCAAAAGAACGCTGGCGACGAATAGGACATAGGCGAGATGAGACATCGCACTGGCGAGCTCTTTCGCCTTGTTTTCTTTAGAGAGATTCCAAGGGGTCGTCTCGTCGATATACTTATTCGCTTTAGAGACGAGATCGATGACGCTCGCAATCGCTTCCGTAATCTTTAAGTCGTCGAGATTGCTCTCGTATGATTTGATGCTCGCCAAGACCGCTTCTTCTAAAGAAGCATCTTGTGGATTGACGCGTTGAACATAGGCGGGGATGACGCCATTATGGTATTTGCTGATCATCGCAATCGTCCTATTCAATAGATTTCCATAGGTATTCGCGAGATCGACGTTGATTCTCTCCACGAATTGCTCCGGGGTGAATTGTCCATCGCTTCCAAAGGAAATTTCGCGTGCGAGATAGTATCTCACGGCATCCACGCCATATCGCTGAATCAATGGATAAGGAGAGATGACATTGCCTTTCGACTTCGACATCTTGCCATCCTTCATCATGATGAGACCGTGAACGAACACTCGATCCGGCTCACGGAGGTTGAGGGAATGGAGAAACATCGGCCAATAGATGGTATGAAAGCGAGAGATATCCGCGCCGATGACGTGGATGATCTCAGTGTTTTCATCAACCCAAAATTTCTTATATAGCGAATCGTTTTTGCTGCCATATCCTAACGCGCTGATATAATTCGTGAGCGCATCGAGCCACACATAGACGACATGTCGATTATTCTCGGTGACGGGAATACCCCAATCAAACGAGGTGCGGGAAACGCATAGGTCTTCTAATCCCGGTTTGATAAATGTATTTATCATCTCGTTTTTCCGCTCGAGCGGATAGATAAATTTAGGATTCTGTTCATAGAACTTCAATAGCCAATCAGCGTATTTATTCGCTTTATAAAAATAGGCCTCTTCTGCTGCTTCATGAACCGGTCGACCACAGTCGGGGCAGAGATGCTTCTCCCCCACTTGGGTATCGGTCCAAAATGATTCGCATGGAGTGCAGTACCAACCCTTATACTTCCCAAGGTATATATCATCCTTAGTTAGCATCTTGGAGAATAGGGATTGCACCACTTTGATGTGGCGCGGTTCAGTCGTGCGAAGGAAATCGTCATTTGAGATATGCATCTCTTTCCACAATTTTTTAAAATTGTCAGCGGTCTCATCGACAAACTCCTGAGGTTTCTTATTAGCTAATAGAGCATTCTTTTGGATCTTCTCTCCGTGCTCATCCGTTCCGGTTAAAAAATAGGTCTCAAATCCTCTCAACCTTTTATAGCGCGCAAAGATATCGCACATCGTCGTGCAATAGGCATGGCCGAGATGAGCGTTTGCACTCGGATAGTAGATGGGTGTCGTGATATAGAACTTGTTTTTCATATGAGAGACTCCTTGTTCTTATGGCTTAATCATATCAATATATTGATAATGACTTACCTCTTGATTAAAGCATAAATAATCAGATTTATAAAGATGAGGACGATCACTTATGGGTGTTGATTTCGCTCGTTCGATGATCTATTTCGGCGAAATATTTGCTATAGCAACGATAAAAATGTTTCTTGTTTTTCGAGGCATATTCATTGTTGATCGCCTCTAGCGATACAGAGGAGAGGTGATATCCACCATTGACCTTCCAATGGTTTAAGAAACCTATCCTTATCGCGTCTTTAGGGCAATTGAATGAACAGCGCATGCACATCATGCAATGATGATGGAATTTAATCTTGCCTTTTTTAAGGTAGATGTTGCGCTCTGGACAATGGATGAGACATTTTTGGCACGATGTGCAACGCTTCTCATCAACTCGATATAAGAATGAATTGAGAAAAGCTCCCATCCTTTGGATGAGCAAGACATCAGCGATCAGATTGTAATAGAGATTAGACTTGATGGTCTCGACTCGACTAGATGAGATGTTGTGAACCAATATTTTGCTTTGCAAAGAAGCGTAATAGAGCAACTGTTTAACGAACTCCTCTTCAAAGCGAAAGACGAGATTGTAGGGCATGGCGAAATGATATTCGCCTTTAAGGATGTAATGCTTCCTTTTCATCACCCTGATAATCCGTCTGCTCGAAGCGTCGTTATACCTCAGCGTTTCCCCTGAGGTTTTAAAGATAAAATATGGCTTATCACTCTTTGGCAATCGCTTTAAAAATCGATCTAATATTTTAGGGCTGTTAAAAGCGTGGATGGGATAGCCGATACCGATCATGTCATAGCGGTCGATTGAAGGCATTGCGCTCTCGCAGTCAATCGATAATAGATCCACATCGTGTTTATATAATAAAAAATCCTTCTTGATCATCTCGGCGACATATCCACTGTTGGATGTGCCGCTAAAAAATATAAGAAGGATATTCATGCTGTGGTTGTATTAAGCGCAGAGGGCTTGTGTCGCTGAATTGGTATTGCCCCAAATCCGGCAAGCGTATTCTGGATGATCGATGAAGGGATTTTTGTTGCCTTGATAAGAGGAGACATAAGTGTTTCTAGCTTCTTCTAGGCTATCTACAGGATCGAGTTTGTTCCATTTGATCATGAGAGCGATGGCATTGTCTAAACTACCAGCTGAAACAACTCGGTTGAGAGTGAAGGAGCTGCTCGTATAGGTGTTGGTGTTGCCAAACCCTGAATAATAATGCAGATATAGATATAACAATATTCGAGCGACATCGCCTTTGATCGCGTCCTGTACTTCAATGACTGAACCGGAGATCTTCGTCTGCGTTGTCACTTCGCCAGAGAGGTAGGAAAAACTGCCTGTGATTTCACCAAACGTGGTGTTGCCCCTATTGCCGTTGACGCCAGTGTATTCGGGACGAATGTGATGAAGATCAGAACCTGCGCCCTTATAGCTGTTATTAACGTCAGAATAAAGACCGCCAGAGAGCGATTGTGGCCAGACGTGCTCACGATTAAATATGAGTTTTTGGCTATCCCAAGTCGAAGTCTGTGAGGCGCGCGAATAAAAATAGATGGCATTCCCTTTTACATTTGGATCAGCATCGCTAGAACCAAATTGATAACGGATGTCACCATACGTGCAATAAAAGGTGTGTTTTGACAGAGTTAAATTATGCAAAGCGGTCGATAGGGATGATCCGCTTAATGAATCAGAGATTGGTGCGTAGTAATCAGCGCTCGATGTCGAGGTGCTAGGCGAAGCGCTGGTTGAAGTTGAGGTCGAGGTCGAAGTTGAAGCGGATGGTTCATCGATGCTCGTGCTGACCACGGATGACGAAGAAGATTCGACGCCGCTATCGCTCGTCGAATCGGATAGCGAATGATTGTCCGCGCCACAGCTAACTAATGACATGGCGGTCATCATCAAGAGCATTGAAGTAACTTTAAAATGATTCATGTGCATAATTTTCCTCTATTAAAAAATGCCACAAAAGTGGCATTTTCGTTATTGTTTAATCCCGTATTTTTTGTTGAAGCGATCGACTCTGCCATCAGTCTGTGTAAATCTTTGTTTACCAGTATAGAATGGATGACAGTTTGAACAAGTATCAACACGAATTTCTTTCAAGGTTGAACCGGTTTCAAATGTTGCGCCGCATGAAACACAAGTGACTTTGCATTTGTGATATTCTGGGTGAATGCCTTTTTTCATAATCCCTCTCCTCCCGCCTTGACCCTTATAGGTGTCAAAGAAAGTTGCTTGACTATAATATCATTAAGTATTTAATGTATCAAGAATAAAAAAACTAGAGATTAAAAAGTAGTTTCGAGACTTGTTTATTCATGTATTTCTGCGGTAGATATAGCACTTCTTTGGAAACATTAGGGTTCATGATGATGATGCTGAGCCCCAATCTAAAGATTGGCAATTGATTTGGCCGCACATAGATGGTCGACATATAGACGAGATGACCATCTGAGTATCGATCTGGAACTTTAACGTAGCAAGGGTCCGCCAATTCTTCCGTGAGTAAGGCTTTAAATTTTTTGAGATCTTTATCTTTGACTTCACTATCGCACAACAGCTGTATTTTATCAGCTAGTTCAACATATAAATTGGGGTTGACTGAAAAAGTATCTTCTGGAGAAAAAATGACCCAAGAAGGAAATGTTTTACTGCTATCTGTGGTATTGGTCCACGCTTTAAAAGCGTAGCCGTAGACGAGTTGTCCTTCTCTTAAGAGCCTGCTTCTTTGATAGTAGGCACGAGTTAGAAAACCAAAGCATTTTCCACGAAAGGAATCCTTACCCGCAAGAAAGGAGAATTCTTGTTTGGTTAAAGTAGATAATAAACGCACATAGTCGTCGCGTTGTTCGATGAGTGTTTTTTTGTAATCCACAGGTAAATTATACATTTTTTGCTTTTATTTTATACACTTTTGTTTCAATAATTGATATTATTGTAAAACAACAACGGAGGTAAAAGCATGATCTCTAAACAATTAGCAAAAGACGTGCTCGATGTGGCGCTGTCCACAGGCGGTGATTTCGCTGAAATTTTTATCGAGAGAACAAATTCGTCATATCTATCGATTGAAAACGGCAAAGTCGACGCTGCAGTCGCCACTTTAACATATGGAGCCGGGATACGCATATTGAACAAATTTCAAAGCGTTTATGGCTACACGAATAACGTGAGTAAAAAAGGTCTTGTTTCTCTCGCGGAATCATTGTCCAAATCATATTCGGGAAAAAGGCAATTAGAGGTGACAGACATCAAAAAGGTGCATGTCAAATGTATCTCTCCTCTCGAAAAACCATTGAGTTTGGTTTCGAGAAAAGAAAAGATTGCCCTGCTCAAAGGCGCGGATAGCGAGATGCAGAAATTCGACAAGCGAATCGTGAGAACACAAACCGGAATATCATCCTCTAAAAAAGATATTCAGATTTTTAATTCCGAGGGCAAAGAATTTATCGATTCAAAAGAGCGAGGTCGCATATTTATGATTGCAATCGCTAGCGAAAATGGTCAGATTGAAACATTCTATGTGGGACCTGGATCCTCAAAAGGGTTCGAATTTTTCACGAAAGATATCGACGTTAAAGAAATGGCTATGAAAGTGGCATCGAAAGCAATTCTGATGCTAACAGCAAAAGAGTGCCCGAGCGGAAAGATGCCTGTGATATTAGGAAATGGTGTCGGCGGAGTGCTGTTCCACGAGGCCTGTGGGCATTCGCTCGAAGGCACTTCTGTCTCCAAAAAGCTTTCTGTTTTTTCTGATTCATTAGGAAAACAGATCGCCTCTCCTATCGTGACAGCGATCGACGATGGAACAATTCCTGGCGCTTGGGGAAGCAATAATATCGATGATGAAGGCCATTTAACACAACGAAATGTTCTTATTAAAGATGGAGTTTGTACCAGCTTCTTGCTGGATGACTTCACCGGACGCCGATTAGGCATGAAAGGCAACGGCGCGTGCCGAAGAGAGAGCTACAAATACGAGCCAACTTCGAGAATGTCCAATACTTTTATCGCTGCTGGAAAATCGACAAAAGAAGAGATTATCGCGAGCACAAAACTCGGCTTATACGCCACTAGTCTGGGTGGAGGGCAGGTAAATCCTGTCACAGGCGAATTCAATTTCGCTTGCGATGAGGCCTACATCGTGCGCGATGGGAAAATATGCGAACCGGTTAGAGGAGCGATGTTGATCGGCAAAGGCAGTGAGATACTTCAGCATATAGATATGATCGGAAACGATTTAGAGTGCACACAAGGCATGTGCGGATCATCGAGTGGCAGCGTGCCAACCGATGTCGGGCAGCCAACAGTTCGCGTTAGCGAAGTGACAATCGGAGGAAGAGGGGGAGAATTAAAATGAACAATAAAAAATTCTTTGAATTAGCCGCAAAAAAAGGTATTTCAGCATCTGAATTATCTCTTTTAGAAGAGCATTCTTTATCTATTGGGCTATTCCATAGCGCAATCGACAATTATTCCCTCAGCGATTCGAAAAAAATAATCGCTCGAGGTATCTACAACGATAAGTTTGGTATGGTCACTTCCGAAGTTGATAATAAGGAGACGCCAGACTTTCTCGTCGATGAGATAATCGATATCGCCAAAGTGATCGAAAAAGATGATAAGGCAATCATTTTTAAGGGGAGCAAAAAGTATTCAAAAAGAAACGCTTATAACAAAGCGCTGGAAGGCGTGAGCATCGATAAAAAGCTCGTCACTCTGTACGCTATCGAAAAGAAGATTAAAGAATTCGATAAGCGCGTCTCAGAGATTGAAGAAGTATCCTATAGCGAATCCAGCAACACTGAGCAACTATTAAATTCATATGGTTTAAAGCTCAAGCAAAAGAGCAACCTGTTCACCTATAGCGCTTCTGTTGTCGTCAAGGATGGCGATGAGACAAAGACTGGATACTATGTATTTTTTGATAATGATCCAAAGAAATTTGATATCGATTTATTCGTCAAAAAAGTTGTTGAAGATGGAACGACAAAACTTCACGGCATCAAATGCCCATCCAAGAAATATAAAACAGTTCTAGGGCCAAAAGCCGCCGCTTCACTCGTCGGTTTCTATCTATCGAGCGCATCCAGCGAAGAGATACAAAAACAATCATCATTCCTCGTTGGAAAATTAAATGCGAAAGTCGCAAGCAGCAAACTGACTGTGAGCGAAAATCCTTTAGCGAGAAACTTATTCTGCCGCTACTTCGACGATGAAGGTGTCGCCACTTATAAAAAAACGATTATCGAAAAGGGTGTTTTAAAAACATATCTTTATAATTTGGAAACGGCCGCGAGAGAAAAACGAGAGACGACTGGCAACGGGTATCGGGAGAGTGGAAAAATTGGCATCGATACTGTGAACTTATGCGTGAGGTCTGGAAAAAAATCAGAAGAAGAAATGATCGCTTCTCTTAAAGAGGGCGTCTATATCACAAGACTGATGGGATTACATGCCGGCATCAATTCTCAATCAGGAAATTTTTCACTTCAAGCCGAAGGATTCATCATTGTTGATGGCAAGATTGACAAGCCTTTAAGCATGATGACTGTAGCGGGCAATTTATTGGAGATGTTTGAGGGAGTGCAGGGTGTCGCTAATAATAGTGAGCTGATGCCTTCGTCGATAACTTCACCGAGCATCTTAGTCAAATCGCTAGTGATAACAAGCGAGTAATTAATATATTGAAAACGAGGCTTTTCATAACCTCGTTTTTTTATTTCGTTTTTAGATAGAGAAGTCCGATTGTGCCATAGCCGCAATGCGACGATATCACGCAGCCTGTTCGACTTAAGTGTATTGATGAAGGATCGACATATTTGCTGATGGTTTCAAAAAAATATTTTTTGATCTCAGGCGTCACTCCAGAATAGGTGATCATGATGTGATCCGTATCCACGTTCGGCAGATCGTGCTTTAATTCAAAGACTTGCTCATTGATGGCTTTTTGCATTTTGCCGCGCGGTTTTTTATAGACGATTAAGGTTCCGTCCACCACTTTTATCACCGGATGAATATGTAGCATCTTTCCAATCAATCGAGCCGTTCCACTACATCTTCCGCCTTTGTATAGGTAATCGAGTGTTTCAACAGCAAACATGGCGACTAATTTCGGCGCCATCTTTTGCACTTCATTATAGATCTGTTCAGCGCTTTTTCCCTCATCGCGAAGTTTGCAACACTTCATCGCTAAAATACCGCTCGCGCTTGAGAGATTGTTTGAATTAATCGTAAAGATTCGATCTTCACCGAGCTCTGCAGCAGCTAGTTTTGATGAGGTGACAGTCGCCGAAAGTTTTTCGCCGATGCCAACAAAGACGATATCGTAATCTTTTTCAATCCAAGGTCTATATGATTCGATGAATGTTCCTGGGGATTCAGCTGATGTTTTGGGCAATTGTCCTGTTCTATCGACCACAGCGAATAATTCATCAGAAAAAATATCGACGCCATCTTTATAAACATTTCCCTCTTGAGAGACCAAAAGGGGAATGACATGAATATCATATTTTTTATAATCTTCTGGGTTTAGATCAATCGTTGAATCTGCAAAGATGACAACTTTATTCATCGCATGTCTCCTTAAAAATTATAAAGTGAGAAATGTCCTTTGTAAAGGAAGCATCTTTGCTATGAGGGATAGATATTCAGTTATTTATTTTTCTGCTTTACTAATGAATCACGAATTTGTGTGAGAAGTTCAATTTGAGTCGGGGCCGGTTTTCCTGGAACAGGGGCAACTGGTCTCTCTTCAGGGTGCTTAGCGTAGTATTGCTCTTTAATCCTCGCATCGAGTTCAAGACGCTTTGCTTTAAGAACGGCAACAACTTTAATGATGACAAATAAAACTAACGCGATGATTACGAAACTGATCACAGCGTTGATCAATGCTCCCCAATTTATCAAAGCGATTCCATTATAGTAGTAGGAACCACCATATTTGGTGTACATCGATTGCTCAGCAACTGACCACGTTTTTGAAAGAGTGATGAACTCAAGAATGGAATAACTATCGAAATAACCAGCTGGGGCGTGTTGAGCTGAACTCAAAGCCGGAAGAGGAGTGACAAGACCGCCGATACCACCTGGTACACCCCATGCGCAGACGCTCAATAAAATATTGACGAGAGCGGTGACTATTGCACCAAAAGCTCCGCCGATGACAACGCCTACGGCCATATCTAGAACACTGCCTCGTGAGATGAATGCTTTAAATTCTTTCCATAGATTGTGTTGTTTTTTAATTTTAATCTTTGCCATGTTTGCGCTCCTTTTTTCAATCAGCATCAATTATTCTCTACAATTATTTTATAATTAGTTCTCGCTCCGCGCAATAATCCAATCCGGATGTTTAGCTTTTATTCTTTCGCAGGATAGATCAAACAACTCTTTTTCGACTGGAATGCGCGATTCCAAACATCTTTTAATCGCTTTAGAGTATTTGCCGAAAGCGTAGTTTGTTTCGCCATTAGAATCTTCGATGAGGCCAGAGACGAGCAAATAAGCGCGATCGCACTCAATGCTCACCGCTTCCGAAATAGCTTTCTTGGTATAGGAAGGCAAAGAGGTGTAATACTCTTCAACTTCTTTAACGTTTTCGCCGCTCAATAATTTCAAAGAGACGATCTGCGCTTGCGAAATATTATATGTATCAACGCTTATATTTTTAGGAACTGCGACGATTTTAGTCAATAGATCAATCGCTTTTTTATAATCTTTTTTTGCGAGATAAAAGTAAACTTTAATCGTATTTACACGAGCGGTAAAATCAGTTATTTCATCAAATACCATCGTGTCGTTGGTAGCGATACCTTCAAATTCATCATATTCAATTCTTAGCATTTCATTATACGCAACCTTGTTGATCGGCTTGCTCAACAGCGTGAGTTTATATCCATCAGTCATCGAGTCGAGACGGTATGGAACATAATTGTAAAGAATGATTATGCCTCCGATACAAGCGAACATGATCGATGCTGCCATCAGCCACATAATGCTCTTCAACAAGTCTTGATCTTTAACCCCATTGGCCCATGTGCAGATCCCGACGACAAAGCCGATTTCGATGATGTAGAAAAGAAGAGGAAACCAAAGATACGCTTTGGGATTCGAATTCTCTTTATAAGGAAACACTTTAGTCTCGCCCGTTAAGCCATCGAATCCTTTGAAGCCAAATTTTATTTTGTTCGCTTTGCGAAAAAATGTTATTCCTAAAATATTGAGCATTGCGATTTTATATCCCCCGAGTTTAGCACCGAGAAGATGCCCTACTTCAATGAGAATAGCGTTGAATACAATCGCCACCAATATCGTTACAATTGCGAATAGAAAAGAATTGTTAAATGGCATCGATACACTCGCTAAATTGTTCATCACTGGAAGCAGAACAACAAATCCGATGACAACAGCTAAAACAACCATGGCGACATACACAATTAAACTAGCGATATCTTCTTTTCTCATGTGAACTCCTTTAGAAGCAGGACAATAGCATAATTTCCAGTTCTTCTTTTGTCAATGGTTTAACACTATGGCCAACCACACGTGTGCCGTTCTGTGTTATTTTATTTGCCAAAATTGGAATGTCAGATTTAAGAAAACCGAACTCTCGCAATGTTGTGGGCATACCGAGTTCTTTAAAGAACTGCCCCAAACAGCGTATTCCAATGATAGCACTTTCCTCATCGCTCGCAAAGCGAATATCAAAAACCTCTCTTCCAAAGCGCGCGAATTTTGCTAAATCATGATGAAAAACGGACTTCATCCAAGATGGGATCAACACCGCTAATCCAGCGCCATGAGCAACGGATGGTTTTGATCCGCTTAGCGCATGTTCAATCTTGTGAATGGGCATGCTTTGAATTTTTCCTAAAGAGGTCAATCCACTATGCGAATATGAGCTAGCGATCATCAAATTGGCTCTCGCTTCATAGTCGTTTGGATTGTTGATTGCGATGCGACCATTCGCAATCGTGTTTTTGATGAGCGCCAAGGCGAGAGCATCGCAAAACATATCGCCATCGCTTTGAATAAAGAAGCGTTCAAGAGAATGCGATATTATGTCAACAATTCCACAGGCTGTTTGATATTTGTTAACAGAAAAGGTTAACTCAGGATTTTCAATGACGAATTGTGGGCGGACTAAATCGCTATTAAAACCTTGCTTAATCCCATTTGTATCGTCGGAGATTACACATGACGATGAAAGCTCAGAACCCGAAGCGGCAATCGTGAGGATAACGCCGATTGGAAGTGCTTTCTTTGGAGTGGCTAAATAGAGATTAAAATCGAAAGCATCACCATTATAATAAACGCCGCAAGCAATAGATTTGGCTGTATCGATGACAGAACCACCACCGATGGCTAAAATATAATCGATATTTGCCTTTTTGGCTTTTTCTATACCGACAGTGACGACGGACCTTGTCGGATTTGGTCTGATGCCACCGAGCTCACAATATTTAATATTGGCTTTGCTCAACGAATTTATTACTCGATTATAAAGATTATTCAAATGAATCGACTTTCCACCATAGATGAGCAAAATATTTTTTGCATAAAAAGAAGCGAGAATACTGCCGATCTCGTCCTCTCGATTCCTGCCAAAAAGTATCTTTGTTGGAGAAATATAATCAAATGTTTTCATCTTTTTTATATGAGGATACAGCAAAGTGAACTGATGCGGGGACTCCAGCTTTTGAAAAAACATGAAACTTGCGTATCATTTCTTCTTGATTGAAATCATCATCGATATCGATAAAATGGCAAATTTCAGAGGAAAAACCCGCAGCATAGAATCGCGCGATAAACTTCGCATCCTCGTTTGTTAAATCTTTAAAATCGGAAGCAATCAAGTGCTCGCGATACATTTTTACATAGATAATATCGTAAAAGAAATCCTTCAATATCTGTGAGAAACTTGATTTCATCAGAGCGCTTATGCATACTTTGTTTTCTCTGATATAAGAGATTAAAAAGCACATGGCATCGTCCCATCTGGTGATGTTTGTTATAAATACTTGTGATCGCTTCATAAAAATGCTTTGAACCAAGTCATAAATATCGCAATAGTGATAATAAAAAGTTTGTCTATTGGTTCCACAAAATTCACATAAGCTAGTCACTGTAATCTCATCGACAGGAATCTTTAAAACCATTTGCTTGATTCCCTCTTGCAACCTCTCCTCAGTTTTCATACCGCTCCCCCTATTGTTTATTCAACGAGTGCTTTTGCAATTCTCGCACCTAGTTTGGCATTATTCACGACTAGATGGATGTTTGCTTCTAAAGATTTTCCTTTCGTTAATTCAACGATTGTTTTCAGTAGAAATGGTGTTATATCTTTGCCTTTGACGCCGTTTTTGTCGGCATCAGCAAGGGCTTGAGAAATTGCTTGGTCGATGTTTTGTTTGCTCATCGCATACTCTTTCTCAATGGGATTGGAGATTAATACTGCGCCTTGAAGCTTCAGATTTCTTTTCTCTTTAATAATTAGCGCAGCCTCTTGCGGGGTATTGAATACGTAATCAACTTTTAAGCCAGAACTTCTTGTATAAAAATCGGCAAATTCATCAGTTTTATAAGACAGGACAGGAACTCCTTTTGTTTCTAAGTACTCGAGGGTTTTTGGCAAATCGAGAATCGCTTTAGCACCGGCGCACACAACTGTTACATCGCTTTTTGCCATCTCATCCAAATCAGCCGAAATATCAAAGTTTTTTTCTGCTCCGCGATGAACACCACCGATGCCACCCGTAACAAACACCTCGATGCCAGCCATCGATGCGATGATCATTGTTGCTGAGACTGTAGTAGCGCCCCACATTTTTTGTGAAGTGACAATCGGCAAATCGCGGCGGGATACTTTGCTTATCCCTTTTTTCTTGCCGAATAATTCTATTTGATCTCGTGTCATGCCAACGATGATGTCGCCATCAATAATTCCAATCGTCGCAGGAATAGAGCCATTATCAATAATTGTTTTTTCAACAAGCAAAGCTGTTTCAACATTTTTAGGATATGGCATCCCATGAGAAATGATCGTTGATTCAAGAGCAACAATTGGTTTGCCTTCAATCAAAGCATCTTTCACTCTTTTGTTAACAATCATCATAAAAGCTTTCTCCTTTTAACAATAAATACTAGGTGTCGAAGCAAGTAATCTATCACGAAATACAGCGGGGTAGCAATGAGCAGAGATAGGATTAAAAGCAACAGAGGCGCTCCATTTAAACTTGAATAATCTATTTCGAACATCTTTCCATTTAGGAGAAGTCCGTCAACCACAAATAGTGTTATTCCAAGCAACGAAAGCGAGGCAAATAATATGATTCGATATTCATCGAATGGCCAACTTATTCTTAATAATATAACATAACTGAGAAAAGTGAAACCTATGACAGATAAAGTTTTTGCCGATTCTGGTGTGAAAACTGATGAATTAACTCTGCAGGCGATAAAGAAGGTTGCAACGATTGCTATTTCTATAAATGCCGCCGGAAGTGCCTTTAAAATAATATTAAACAGAAAACTGCCCTGTAATCTTTCATCATTTCTTTGGAGGGCTAAAAAGAATGCTGCGATGCCGATTGTCAATATTTCCCAGACGTACATATTATTCGTTGAGAATGGGTAGACAATGGTTGAGTCAACCCATGAGCCTATTAGAAATATGGCTGTCAAAGTAATCGCAAAAACAGTTTTGACTAGAAAAAGCGAACACGTTCTTTGAAGATTATTGATTACTCTTCGACCTTCTTGAACGACTTTCGGCAAGGAAGAAAAATTTGAATCTAACGAAACTAGATATGACACATCTTTTGCCGCATCTGAGCCTCTTGCCATGGCGATTGAACAATCCGCTCTTTTTAAAGCCAAAATATCATTCACACCATCACCTGTCATAGCCACAACATGTCCTTCTTCGCGAAGAACCTCAACGATCAATTCTTTTTGTTCAGGCGTCACTCGTCCAAAAACATCGTAAGCAAAAACAAGTCTCTTTATCTCATCATTCGATTTGCCTTCTAATGATATGAATTTATCAGCACCTTCGACCCCGACTTCCTTTGCAATTTCACTAACTGTGATTGGATTGTCGCCACTGATAATCTTGATTTTTACACCGTTGTTTCTAAACCAATTAATGTTTTCGCGTGCATCTTTGCATATATTATCCTTAATCACGATTAGGGCAGCGATTGATGAATCATCGGGGATAACATCATCGTGAATGGGTAAATCAGAAGTATTAACCACTAGAGTTCTATAGCCTTTTTTAATATATGAATCGTTAATGATTTGAACATCCATTGGTATACTTTTCGTTACAAACTCAGGAGCTCCAATAATGATTGTTTTACCATTTTTCAAAGTTGCCGCAGAATATTTGTTGTCGCTTGAAAAGGGAACGGCCGCAATCGAGTTTAACAAATTACTAGATTGAAAATAGTTGCGCATCGCGATAGCGGTTGAATTCTCATCTTGAGTAGCTTCTAGCAAAGAACGAATATATGAACCAACGATCTCTTTTTTTTCTTCATTCACATAAATTACTTCTTTTACAGACATCGTTCCATCTGTTAGGGTACCAGTTTTATCGAGGCACAAAACATCGACTCGTGCCAACGTCTCAATGCAATAAAGGTCTTGAACTAACATCCGACGATAAGCGAGTGTAATGACTCCAACAGCCAAAGTAAGTGAAGTTAAAAGATACATTCCGGAGGGGATCATTGAAACCATTGAACCCGATATATACTTAATGCTGCCAGATTGCGAAGCAGAATCAATAAATCCATTTTGTAACGAAGATGTTACTATCATGGCGATACCTAGGATTGTCACAATGATACAAATAACTCGAAACAAAATATTGGTAGATCGAAGAATTTCGGATTTGGGACGTTTGAAATCAGAAGCGCGATTTCTCAATTGTTCAGCGTAATTTAGAATACCTATGCGATTAATCTGTAAATATGCAGTCCCACTTGTAACATATGATCCCGCATATGTTTGACTCCCAGGACCTCTAAGAACATCTGCAGATTCACCAGTGAGCATGGATTCATTAATTTTTACAGCGCCATTTATAACGATTGCATCCGATGGAATTTGATTCCCAGCCTTCACCAAAATAACATCATTATAAACGAGTTCTGACGTGGAAATAAGCGTTTCAGAACCATCGCGAATCACTCTTGCTTTTGGTTCGGTGACAATGCGAAGTTTATCAGTCAATCTTCGCGCTCGAATATCTTGAATTAAACCAATAGCAATATTTGCAAACAGGATAACGACAAAAAACATTCCGGAATATAATTGAGCAAAAGCCATAAAAATGGCAATGGCGACTAACAGAAAATTAAAATATGAAAAAAGGTTAGTAATAATTATTTTTACATAGGATTTGTTGAAATGCTTTTTTGTTTTGTTGATCAGACCTTTTTGGTCGTAATCTCTAACTTGATCGGACGTAAGCCCTTTTCGATAATCGCATTTTAAATATGGTTCATTTTTTATTGCTTCTTTAATTGAGATTTTCCTAAGTTTGATCATTCGCTTCTTAAAGCCTCAACCGGATCTTTTTTCGCCGCAAATCGCGATGGGAAAAAACCTGCAATAAATGTCAAAACAACGGATATACCTATTAAAGTCAAAGCTGCTAATGGATGTAAATTTGCAATTTGCCCAACATTATCTTTAGGAAACATATTGTCGAGGATAATGTTAACGGGAATACACAATAAATATGAAGTAACGATGCCTATCGCTCCCGCAACAAAACCGATGATAACACTTTCGGCTTCGAACAATCTTCCAATATCTTTTTTGCGGGCACCAATCGCACGCAAAATGCCAATTTCCTTTGTTCTTTCTAAAACTGAAACATAAATGATAATCCCAGTCATAACACACGAAACGACAAGTGAGATTGAAGCAAAAACAATTAAAACGGCAGAAATGACTTGAATCATAACGCCGATGCTGTCGGTTATTGAGCCCACAATATCCGTATAAACAATTTGTTCAAGATCTGATCGATCCTTATTATAATTGTCCAACCTTTCGATAACTTGTGCCTTAGTTGTTAATGATAGAGGAAAAATAATAATGCTTGTAATCGTCGAGTATCCTAGGTAGTAAACGATATAGTTCATCAAGTCAGTATTAATACTCCCAAAAAGATCTAACATTTCTTCATCAGACATGTTTTCATAATTACCCATGACTATTTGATCGTTAACTGGGAAATCGACACCAAATCTTGCTGATTGAGTCATAAATGTTGAGATATTATTCGGATTTTCAGCTCCGTAGTAAATATTCTCACAAACAATGGAATTATTGACATCCTCCATTAACTTTGCTGTATTGGAGACACTTCCATTGATTACACTCGTGATGGCATCACAAAAATTCGTCCAAGCATCATCAGTTCTGGGAATATACCAATTCGTGCTCATGTGTTCCGATATTAGACTGGAACTATATTTTTCAGAAAAATAATCCTTCAATGAACTCAAATAGCCAATGCTTGAAGGCATCAGATTTATATATGTTTCTTCTTTTACTCTAAGCACGCCCACTACGTGCAAAGAAAGATAATCAGTTCCCTCTTTAAGCGAATTATCATAGTACAGCTCATTGAGTGCGCCTTTATTGAATTCATCAACATAAGTTTGATCGTCTTTGCGTTCATATTTGTAAATTGTTTTCGTAGCGTCTTTTCTAACCAAATCATCGACAGTAATATTTTTACCGCCTTTAAGAATGACTTTTGCAATTGTTTTTGTCGTATCAATTTCATAAGTGTTGTAGTCTACAGAAGAAACTGGATTTCCCATATAAATATCGGGGTTATAGGCACGATATTCATGATTATAGATATCGGCAAAAGGGATTGTATCAATGCTTACATCAGGTGATTCAATGATCCCTAATTGGTAAAGAGTGGATGCATATACTTGATTATATTTATTGAGAATCAAAACGAGTTCATTTCTCTTTGTTGGATATTTTCCATCGATAATTTGATACATGCTTTCTGTGTAATTCTGATCGCCATACATTTCGTGGAAAACAGTCCCAGGAAGAGAAGTCACAGAAGAAATAAGTCCAGAGGTGGTTGATGCATCATAATACTGCTGTACTTTCATAATGTTATTATCGCTGCTTACTTTTTTTGCAAGAATGTTAAAATCTAATCCGTTGCGATTGTAGAGAATGCTTCCAGTGAGATTATCTTTTGCCATTTGATTTATATAATCAATATATTCCGGCGTGAAATTGTTTCTGTGTGCGATTGACGATTTTGAAGAGGGATTATAAACATGGACGAAACCATCGTCTGGGTATTCTGAATCTGAATCACCGCTTGGTTGCGATAGAAGTTTGGTTGTATAAGGCTGTATTGTTATCGGAAGAGAAGCGGCGGTTTGTGTCTCGATTTGATTAACATAATTCGTAAATCCGTTTTGCATAGCGAGAACCAAGGCAACACCGATTATACCGAAGGATGAGGCGACTGCCGTTAAAATTGTCCGTCCTTTTTTTGTTAACAAATTTTTCGCAGAGGTGCGAAGTGCCGTAAAAAATGACATATTGGTTTTACCAGTAACAGCAACTTCAATCTTTTCACCATGAGTTATCATGGGGATGTGGCTTGAATCTGAAGTAATTTGACCATCATTCAACGTTATAATTCGAGTCGAATATCGATCCGCAATCTCCTTATTATGAGTGACCATAATAACGAGTTTTTCCTTGGCTATTTCATTCAGAATATCAATTACTTGCATTGATGTCTTTGAATCTAGAGCACCTGTTGGTTCATCAGCTAAAATAATGTCAGGATCGTTGACAAGAGCTCTTGCAATAGCC
Source organism: Bacilli bacterium (assembly GCA_041653015.1). Taxonomy (GTDB): domain Bacteria; phylum Bacillota_I; class Bacilli_A; order RFN20; family CAG-826; genus JBAZGG01. The sequence continues at coordinate 17,405 of JBAZGG010000001.1, forward strand.
ACTCTTTGCATCTGTCCTCCAGATAGTTGATTAGGACGTTTTGACATCGTGTCACCCAGACCAACTAATTCGAGAACTCGCTTCGTTTTCATTACGCGATTAGATTTATTGACTCCTGTAAGTGTCAAAGACAGTTGAACATTTTCGCTTATTGATAGATGAGGGATGAGATTATATGTTTGAAAAACAAAGCCAATTCTCCGATTTCGATAAAAATCCCAATCTTTGTCTTTGAAGGTTTTTGTTGAACGACCATCGATGAGCAGGTCGCCATCTGTATAATGATCGAGACCGCCAATGATGTTCAAAAGTGTCGTCTTGCCACATCCTGAAGGACCCAAAATAGAAATAAAGCCTTTGTTCTCAAATGTTAAACTGACATCATTTAAAGCACGGAATGGGTTCCCATCGATGTAATAATCTTTCGTAATGTGAAGCAATTCAAACATAAATTTTACACTTATAAACATTATACATTACTTTGCTAAATGCAAAAGAGACATAATCTATATCTTATTACGCCTTTCTTTAAAAAACGTTGTGAGCAGTTGTGAGCATTTAATTTCGAGAACACCTCCAACTATTTTGGGATGGTGATTCAAGTGCTTTTGCTCAAACAGATTGAATGAGCTTCCCAGAGCTCCACCTTTTGGATCTCTCGCTCCATAGTATACTTCAGCGATACGCGACAACAAAATGGCGCCAGCGCACATTGGGCATGGCTCGATTGTCACATATATTTTTGCCCCCGTTAAACGCCAATTCGCTTGAGTTTTGCAGGCTTTTTGAATAGCATCGATCTCGGCATGCAAAATTGAATTATGCTCTTTTTCTCGCTTATTATAGCCACGAGCAATAATCTTTCCATCGCAGATGATAACCGCGCCAATTGGGACATCCCCATGTTTGGCGGCGAGCCTTGCTTGTTTAATCGCTTCAAGCATATATTTCTCATCGGTTGAATATTTTGTTTTCATATTAATAAACCATCGCACACAAGCTTGCTATTTAAGGCTGCTACGTTCCCGTCCTGACCTGGTTCACAACTCACCTATCGCGATGGCAGAGTTATTATAGCAAAGACGCCAAAAAATGACCATTATTTGTTGAATACCGTAGTTATAGCAATTATTTAATCGGTTTTAAAACCTTGATTCCACCCATAAATGGGACAAGGGCTTCAGGGATTTTGACCGATCCATCTTCCTGCTGACACTGTTCAAGTATGGCAGGAAACACACGGCTAGTAGCAAGTCCGGAAGCGTTCAAAGTGTGGCAAAATTTTGTCTTACCACTTTTATCCTTGTATCGAATCATTCCGCGCCTCGCCTGATAATCACGCGCATTGCTCGCGCTTGAAACTTCTTTAAATATATCCATGCTCGGGACATAAACTTCGATATCATATGTTCTGGCCATAGAATGCGAACAATCACCAGCAGCGAGCTTTGAAATTTGGAAATGCAAACCGAGCTTTTCAACCAGCTTTGCCGCTTTTTGAACTAACTCTTCAAAAGCTGCGTTAGATCCTTCTTCAGTCGTATATTGAACCATTTCAACTTTATTAAACTGATATCCACGTATCATGCCACGTTCTTCGGTCCTATATGAACCAGCTTCCTTGCGATAACATGGCGTATAGGCAAAATATTTCTTTGGTAAGTCTTCCTCTTTGAGTATTTCGTTTCGATGGAGATTGACCAGCGCTGTTTCGGCTGTGGGTAAAATAAACTTTCTCGGTGAAATTCCTTCAAGCCAAAACACATCTTCTTCAAATTTTGGAAATTGACCCGCGACTAAGCCGGATTCGTAATTCAAAATGTGAGGAGGAATAATAAATTCGTAGCCATCTTTCAAATGCTCTGAAATAAAGAAATTTAGAATCGCCCATTCGAGTCTCGCTCCTAAATTTGTATATATCCATGTCCCTGAACCGGAAATTTTCGCAGCGCGTTGATAATCGACCAATCCGAGTGATTCGCAAAGTTCGACATGATCTTTCGCTTTAAATGCAAAAACAGGCTTTTTACCATATGTGTGTATGACTTTATTGTTTTCTTTTCCTCCGGGAAGCAAATCTTCGTCTGGAAGATTAGGGAGAACGACCAAGATATCGTAAATATCCTTTTCAATCTTCTCTAATTTTAAAACATCACTCTTATTATCATCAGATAGCTGCTTGACTTTTTTAAAAATCCCAGAGACGTCCTTCCCTTCCTTTTTTAACAAGGGGACACTAGCCGATAATTTGTTTTGCTCAGCCTTCGAAGACTCAACTTTCATAAGTATTGTCTTTCGTTCTTCATTAAGTTTTAAAAGAGATGAAAACGAAACATCAAAACCTTTTTTTGCTAGCAGCCGTTGTACTTTCTCAGGGTTTTCAATAATCAGTTTGATGTCAATCATGTTTTCTTTCCTCCGTTTTTTCAAAAAGTTCTGAATAATAAAGTTTTAGTTTTTTACCGATTTCGTACAAACTAAATTCTTTAGCAATATCATACGCTTTATCAGCTGTAGGTGTTAGTCCGTTAGCAAGGTATAGTTTAATAATATTCGCAACTTCATCGATGTTTTTTCCAAAATATGCAACATCAGAAGTTAAAAATGAATCGCTCGTTTGATCGCTTTTAAAAGCGATGATTTGTGCCTTCGCGGCCATCGCATCTAAAATTGTCACGGAATCAGCTTTGAGTGGGCTCAGGGATAAATATATATCCGAATTCATCATTAAGGAGCGATAAACGTCATCGTCAAGAATCGGATTCAAATTTACATTAGTGGGTGTTCTGCGCATGATTTTTTTAATTTTGCGCGATAATGAGGTGGGCCGTTTCGACTGCCCGATGAAATAAAACTTGACGTCAGGACATCTCTTTGCGATTTCGATAAATTTATCTACTTCATCCTGCGTATCGTATTCCGCAACTGAAACAACAATCTTATCTGCTTTATTCGCGCTGAAATAACGGTAGAATATTTCTTTTTCTGTTTCACTCACCGGTTGAAATCTTGATAGATTTACGCCGCTTGGCAAAAATCGAATATCCGAAGTAACACCTTGTGACTTCAAAAATGACATCGCTTGCATAGATGAGACAAAGACCATATCCACTTTGTTTAAAACGCGTAGCGCTTTACTGGATAAGTAATCTCCTTTGCTCGTTGAGACTATCATTTTTGCTGTCGGATCGGATTCGCACATAAGAGCAGAGATGCAAACCGGTTTATGGTTTTCGATCGCATCATTGATAGCGGATTCATCATTGGAAGAGATAAAGTGCACCAAATCATATTGATCCAGTGCACTTTTAACATGAGTAATACCAGCTAATTCACAAGCCCCTTTAAGGTTTTTCCTCAATCGCATAGCTTCATAGATATCTTTGCGATTAGAAGTTTGATAATAAACGAGTACTTTCATATTCTTTTATTCGTCTGTTTTTCCTAATTCAGTGTTCTCGAATGGCGTGTCTTCAGAAGAATCGGTTTCCACAGTTTCTAATTGATCTTGAACTGCATCAATAACTTCATCGCCTTCAATTTCATCTTCATGAGGAACGATGGCAATCGAAGAGACTTTTTGTCTATCCTCTAATCTGATAACGCGAACACCTTGGGTGTTGCGACCACTAATCTTTATCTGTGATAATGGAATTCTGATGACAATACCACTCGCGGTAATGACCATTAAATCTTCATCGCCTTTCACAGCGTGAACAGAGACCAATTTACCATTCTTTGGAGTCGCATTAACCGTTAAAACACCTTTCGTGCCTCGCTTTGTTAAACGATAGTCTGAAGCCTCTGACATTTTGCCATATCCCTTTTGGGTAATAGCTAAGATAAGACTGCCTTCTAGCGATGTTGTGGCGGCGACAACTTCAGCATCACCACTAACGCTCATGCCTTTCACACCAGACGCGGTTCTCCCCATCGATCTTACATCTCTCTCATTAAAACTTGCCATTTTGCCTTGACTTGAAGCTATGCCGATAACACATTCGCCGTTCGTATGCTTCACATCGAGCAATTGATCGCCTTCGCGCAAAGAAATAGCAATTTTTCCATTTTGACGAATTGATTTGTACTCTTCAATTTTTGTTCTCTTCACAATGCCGCGCTTCGTGATGAAGAAGAGGAAATTGCTATCTGAATATTCATCGAGTGCAATAATCGACATGACTTTTTCATCTTTTTCGAGGTTGAGAAGATTTTGAACTGGAAAGCCTTTAGAGTTTCTTCCACTTTCCGGAACGACATATCCACGCAGGCGATATACCTTACCTGTATTAGTAAAAAACAGGATATCTGTATGGGTTTTCGTATGTAAAAGAATGCTCACGACATCATTTTCGTTTGTCGACATTCCCTTCACACCACGACCACCGCGATTCTGAGTTCTAAAAGTATCAGTTGTAAGTCTCTTGATATAGCCATTTTTTGTCAAAGTGATGACGATCTCTTCCTCAGGAATTAATGATTCATCTTCAATAGTGGCTAAATCACTCGTAATTTCGGTTTTTCTTTCATCTCCAAAACGATTTTTAATTTCGATGAGTTCATTTACGACAACATCGATTATGTTCTGCCGACTCGAAAGGAGATTTTTGTAATACGAAATATTTTTGTCTAACTCTGCCCTTTCGTCAACCAACTTCTTGCTCTCCAAGCCCGTTAAGCGTCGGAAAGTCATGGCTAGTATAGCCTGTGACTGCAAATCGTCGAGTCCATATTTAACATTGAGCTGTTTCGCGGCTTCTTCTGGAGTCGAAGCTTTTCTTATCAAATTGATGACATCATCAATATTATCAATGGCGGTCAACAATCCGACGACAATATGATCTCTCGCTTCGTCTTTATCTAAGAGAAAATGCGTTCTTCTCTCGACAACTTCAATCTGAAATTCGAGATATTTCTTTAAGATATCAGTAATGGACATGACTTTAGGCTCGCCTTTATCAAGGCAAAGCATAATGATTCCATAGCTGATTTGTAACTGAGTATGTTTGTATAATTGATTAATTATTACTTCAGGTATAACATCGCGTCTAACTTCGATGACGACACGAATACCTTCTTTATTTGATTCATCGCGCACATCGGTGATGCCATCAATAATTTTGTCTTTGACGAGCAAAGCGATTCCTTCAATCATTTTGGCTTTATTTACCTGATAAGGAATTTCAGTAACAATTATTCGCTTTTTCCCCAAATCGTTTTCCTCGATGTGTGCTTTGCTTCGAATATAGATTGTGCCGACGCCTGTTTCATAAGCATCTTTAATTCCATCGCGACCAAGTATTGTACCACCGGTAGGAAAATCAGGACCGAACAAACAGGTGTTCATGATCTCTAACGGAGTCATTTCTGGATTTTTCGAAATTGCCACCACCGCATCAATCGTTTCGCCGATGTTGTGGGTAGGGATGTTTGTCGCCATACCGACAGCGATACCGGAAGAGCCATTGACCAAAAGGTTAGGAAACCGTGAAGGGAGAACAGACGGTTCTTTCTCTGATCCATCATAGTTATCCACAAATTCAACCGTATTATCATCGATGTCGCGAACCATTTCCATAGCTAATTTCGACATTCGCGCTTCAGTATAACGCATCGCGGCAGCTTCATCGCCATCGACACTTCCAAAGTTACCATGACCATCGACAAGAATATATCTCATCGAAAACGGCTGAGCTAGTCTAACGAGAGTTGAATAGATTGCAGCATCACCGTGCGGGTGATACTTTCCCATGACATCTCCAACGATTCTTGCGCATTTTTTGTGCGGAGTATTGGGAGTCATCCCCGATTCATTCATACCGAAAATAATTCGACGGTGAACGGGCTTAAAACCATCTCTCACATCTGGAATAGCACGAGAAACGATTACGGACATGGCATAATCCAAGAAACTGCTCTTGACAATTCCTGCCATATCAACATCGGTGAGACCGGGAACTATTCCTGCCTCAACTTTCTCAATTTCATCATCGCTCATCGAACCATTTGATTCTTGAGTTTCATCTTTGTTTTCTTGAGTTTCAAGATTTAAATCTTTTTTATCATCAAACATGTTATTGCTCCTTTCTCAACTAAATATCCAAATTCTTAACAAACACGGCGTTTTTGCTGATGAAATCCTTGCGAGGATTGACATCGTCACCCATCAGTTCGCTAAGAGCTGTTTCCGCATCGATTGCGTCTTGAATAGTAACTCTCATCATCTTTCTACCTTTGGGATCCATAGTTGTTTCCCAAAGTTGATGGGCATCCATTTCGCCAAGACCTTTGTATCTTTGGAATGGGAACCCTGATTTAAGTTGCAAATCCTTCTTTAAGGTTTCCAATTGTTCGTCGTTATAGCAATAGTAAGGCTTGCCGCGAACATCAACTTTATAAAGAGGGGGTTGAGCGATATAGACATTACCATTTTCAATCAATGGCTTCATAAAGCGGAAAAAGAACGTTAACAAAAGAATCCTGATATGACTTCCATCAACATCAGCATCCGTCATAATCACTATCTTGTGGTAACGGATGTTAGCTAGATTGAATTCAGGACCAAAACCGGCTCCTATCGCTGTGATCATGTTTCCAATTTCACCATTTTCAAAAACTTTGTTCAAAGCCGCCTTTTCAACATTAAGAATTTTTCCACGCAACGGAAGAATGGCCTGAGTTTCTCGATCGCGACCATTTTTAGCTGAACCACCAGCGGAGTTGCCCTCAACTATGTAGAGTTCACACTTAGAAGGGTCTCTGCTTGAACAATCGGCTAATTTGCCGGGAAGAGTAGTGATATCAAGCGCTGTTTTGCGAACTTTTTCTCGGGCTAATCGAGCGGCGAGTCGAGCGTTTGCTGCGAGAACAATTTTATCGATTACGATTTTTGCTGATTTAGGATTTTCAAGAAGATAGCGGTTGAGTTGCTCTCCAACGACACCGGAGACAATCTTGCGAACTTCCGAATTGCCTAATTTCGTTTTTGTTTGTCCTTCGTATTGTGGATCGGGGTGTTTGACAGAAATAATTGCTGTCAACCCTTCACAGATATCATCGGTCGAAAGATTTTCCTCACCATCTTTAAGAAATTTAAAACCTCTTGCATAATCATTTATGACTCTGTTCATAGCTAAGCGGAACCCTTCTTCGTGTGTTCCACCTTCATGCGTATGAATATTGTTGCAGAACGAATAAACATTCGGAGAATAAGAATCGTTATATTGCATCGCAACTTCCACATAAACAATTTCTTCTTTTCCATTTGAAAATTTAACTTTTTCACGACCTGAACAATAGATTATGTCTTCAACGACCGGAATCTTGTTTTTGTTGATATATTGAACATATTCCTTGATTCCGCCTTCGTAGCAAAACTCTTCTTGTGCTGGCACCTCTCCGCGATCATCGATAGCGATGATGCGAACTCCGCCGTTAAGATAGGCCATTTGGCGCAATCTATCGCGAATGATGTCAAAACTAAATTCGGTTGTCTCAGTGAAGATTGTGTTATCTGGTTTGAACGTCACAATCGTCCCTGTGTCCAAAGCGTCTCCGACTCTCACTAAATGTCCGATCGGCTTTCCACCTCGACCAAATTTTAAATAGTAGTCGCCACCATCTTTGTGGACGTTGACTTCGAGCCATTCAGAAAGCGCATTGACAACAGAAGCGCCAACACCGTGAAGACCGCCGGATACTTTGTAACCGCCACCTTCGCCAAATTTTCCACCGGCATGTAATATCGTATAGACAGTTTCGACTCCAGACAGCCCTGTTTTTTCAACTATATCAACAGGAATACCTCGACCATTGTCGATGACTGTGACCGTATTGCCTTTATTTACTCTGACAGTGATTTGGGTACAATATCCAGCGAGAGATTCATCGATTGAGTTGTCGACGATTTCCCACACGAGATGATGTAAGCCAGGTGAAGATGTTGTACCTATGTACATCCCAGGGCGTTTTCGAACAGCCTCTAAGCCTTCGAGAACCTGAATGTTGGTGGCAGTATATCGCGCATCAGCTTTTTCACGATCTTTTTCGCTTTCACTGTTGTCCATCGCAGTGATTTCCATCCCCTCAATTTTTTCTTCTTCCATTTACGAATTCCTCCTTGTAATTTTGTTATTCATAACGTCATAGAATGACGCATCAATCTTTTGTGTTTGTGTAGTGGTTATAAATACTTGCTGTAATTTCTCTAGAAAGGCAACCAGTTTTTCTTTGTGATTGGCGTCGAGTTCTGACATGACATCATCAAGAACAATAATTGGGCGCTTTTCACTCTCTTTAATCAAGAAATAAGGGGCGAGTATCAACGACAGTATCGCAATCCTGTTTTCTCCTTGCGAGCCAGAGATTGAAACGCTGTGGTAATTTAGGGTCATTGAGAAGTCTTCTCTATGGGGCCCTATATTTGTTGTCTTTTTCTTTAAATCGCTTTCTAATGACCTCTTAAACGCGTCTGAAGCGTTATTCCGATAGCCGTCTCCTTGTTCCACGAACGGAGTATAGATTAATTCGATTTCTTCGTCTTTCATCGATAATAACTGAAAGATTTTCCCTAAAATCTCGTTAATTTCTTTAATGAATCGCGTGCGCGCACGCACAATTGGTTCAGCAGCACGAATCAATTCGCTCGTTAGAATCGATAGATGCTTTTCATCAACTTTAGTTGATTTTAGAAGCTCGTTTCTTTCCTTCAATGTTTTCTCATAACGAGACAACTCTTCTAGATATGTGGGCGAGCGTTTAGCAATGCTTATATCCAGAAATCTTCTTCTAGTGGTAGGAGAATCTCGAAAGAAGAGAACATCCTTTGGCTCAAAAACAATGACATTTGTTAATTTCGCCAAATCCGAGAGTTTTTGAATCTTTTTCCCATTGCATGAGATGCTTTTCCCTGAAGAAGTAATCATGATGGATATTTGTTTTTGGAGTCCATCATCATCGACAACAGAGTCAATCTTTGCGAATTCACACCCGTGCTTAATCATTTCCTTGTCTTCGACCAATCTAAACGATTTCGCAAGCGAGAGATAGTGTATCGCCTCAACAAGATTTGTTTTGCCAGCACCATTCTTGCCACAGATAACATTAATTCTTGTTCCAAACTCGATCGAAGCAGATTCATAGGAACGAAAATTAGTTAAAGAAAGAGATTTAATCAGCATTTGCTTTAATTACAATCTTTTGATCGCCACAAACAATTTTGTCGCCAGGATAAAGCTTTCGACCTCTTCTGCTCTCACTGATGTCATTGACAGCAATTTTTGCAGTTTTGAGAAATTCTTTAGCTTGTCCACCAGAATTGATTATGTCAGCGATTTTTAATAATTGACCAAGCGTAAGATAGGGTGTCGCAATAATAATTTCTTTTGTTTTATCAATCATAAAAAACGCTTTTCTCTTTCTATGAATTATTTTATCATAGATAAAAAGAAAAGGGAATAAATTTATTCCCTTATTTCTATTTCCTAAAACGCTTATTTTCAATCAATACGTGCGCAACGGTGTAACGAGTTGAATCACACTGTCATCTTTGTCGTTCCGGATAACAAACGGCTTCATTTCGCCTATAAATGCTAAAGTGACGTCCTCGCTTTTAATCGCACGAATCGCAGAGATGACATAATTACAGTTAAAACTTATTTCGAGGCGCTCTCCGGAATACTGGAACGTTCCGATATTTTCGCTTGCGGATCCCGTTTGTGAAGATTTCGCAGAAACCTCGATTGCATCTTCTGTCATAGTGAGTTTAATAACATTTTCTTTTTCCCCAGAAATCAACGCCACTCGCTCCATGGCACTAACGAGTTCCTGCGCGTTGGCTTCGAGAAAGTAACTGAAGTTCTTTGGGACGATGTTTTTTGTGTTTGGGTATTCGCCATTAATCAGCGTTGCAGAGACGGTAGTGCTCCCAAAAATAAACATGATCTTCTTTTCGCTGATCGACACATGCGCGCTTTTTTCATTTTCAAATAATCTCGTGATATCAACAATAGTTTTTGCCGATATGTTAGCAGCGATTGAGTCATTGATATCGATAGGCAGTTGTTTCTTGGCCATTCTTGCCGAGTCTGTTGCTGTTGCGGATAAAAATCCTTCTGCTATTTCGAGATTCAGCGCTTTGAGAATCGGTCTTTGGTCTTTGGTGGATGCAGCAAATGCTGTCTGATCGACAATCGCTGAGAGCATTGAACAATCGATATCAAATTGTGTCCCTTCAACATCTAGATTTATTTCAGGGTATTCTTCAGCGCGTATGGAATTCAGTTGAAAACTCGATTTTCCATCATCGATTTTAATAATTGTGTCATCGACCACTTCAAGAGTTATTTCTTTGCCTTCTACGCATCTTGCAATATCTGTAATAATTTTACTGCCGACAAGAGTTTCTCCTTTTGATGCGTTGCGAATGATGTCTTCATTTCCAATTTTGTATGGAATAATTGATTGAATGGTCATTTCTCCGTTGCTACCCACCACTACCAAACCTCGGTTATCGAGCGTGAGTTTCAGATTCATTAAAAGTGGGACGGGTGTCTTAGAGACGATCGCTTTAGAAGCGACGCCTAATCCTTTTACGAAATGTTCTCTGCTGATCGTAAATCTCATTTTGCTTCTCCTTGAAAGATATTTATTTATGTTTTGACTTAAAGAAAATTAATAATAATTGTGGTGTAATTGGTGGATAACTCTAATTTGTTGAATGGTTTGCCTTTAATAATTGTATCACAAATTGTTAGCGTATTAAACAACCTTTATTAAAAATAAATAATTAACATTTTAGTCTTTTCTTTAACTCGCTGATGGCGGATTGAAGAGCTGTGTCGGTTTTCAACGCTTTTTCCACCTTTTCTACACCATTTATAACAGTCGAATGATCTTTGCCTCCGAATGTTTGACCGATTTTTGCGTACGAGACATCGAGCATCGACCTGATGAGGTACATCGCTATGTGCCGTGGCAGCGTGACTTGACTTGGGCGAGCTCTTCCGGTTAATTGATATGGCGATAAATTATAATAATCGGCGACAACGCTGATTATTTTTGATTCGCTCAATTTTGTTTTTGCCTCTTTTACATCGATTTCGTTTTGCACAGCCTCCATCGCCGTGTCCAAGTCGATGTGCTGAACCTGCTTTATGTTTGTTGTGTAAAATATCAATCTGTTTAAAGCCCCTTCTAAATCTCTTACGTTGCGAGAAAATTTCTCTGAGAAGAAACTCAATACAGCTTCATCAAAAAACGACAAAGGAAGCCCCAAAGATTCAATTTTCAGCTTTAGAATTTCTATACATGTAGCATAATCTGGTGATTTGATGTTTACAGAGAGACCGGCGTTGAATCTAGAGATGAGTCGCGCTTCGAGATCCTGTAATTCATTTGGATGTTTATCGCTTGTAATAACAACTTGTTTTCCGGCGTTTATCATCCCAGAGAAAATTGTAAAAAACATGTCGGATGTTCCGTGTTTTCCGCTTAGGTATTGAATATCGTCAATCAATAAAACATCCACTCCTTTGAAGAACGCTCTTAAATCCTCACCCTCTTGTTCGCCACGAACATATTTTACATATTCATCAAAAAATTCTTGAGCAGGAAGATAAAGAGCTGATTTGCTCGGTGCATTTTCCTTAATATAATTACCGATTGAATGGAGAAGATGTGTTTTGCCTAATCCAGACTGTGAATACAAAAATAAAGGGTTATACATTTTTCCTAAGTTAGATGCTATGACAAGAGCGGCTTGATAAGCTTCGCGATTAGAAGGGCCGACAACAAAGTTGTCAAAAGTGAGTTTTGAATTGATGTATAAATCAGCAAAAAACTTTGGCTTCTCTGATATATCTTTAATCGCTGTTTTTACATCAGCGGCTTGAACAAATTTCACTCTATAATCAGATTCAGTACACTCTCGGACTGCGCCGGCGATAAGGTCAATATACTTTTTGCCCAATAAATCTACAGCGAGTCCAGAATTAACAACAACAACCATGATGTTGCCATCAATGCTGTGGAGATAGGATTCGCTTAAAAAGGACTCGAAAACGCGTTGATCGTCAAATCTTTCTTTAATCTTGTCGAGTATGCGTTCCCACAGTTTAGCAATTTCAACAACTTGATTGGCCATAAAAGTACCCTCATTTTATAAAAAAATAATAACATATCCACCACTGTGTTTCATCAAAATGTCGCTCTAAAAAAAGTTTTCCACCGTTCAGGATGAGAAAACGCTTGGAAAAACCTGTTTTTACAGGAAATCCACGACTTTGTATTGTGGATAATTTGTGGATAAGTGATTTGACTCCACTGGTGTACAATCTTGTTAATTGTTTGGCACATTATTGAAAGTTTTCAACTGCAATAAAGACAAGTGTTTGTCGGTATTAATCCATGATAATAACAACAAATATTTGATAATTCACAGCGATGTAGATTTCTTATTTTCGACATCTTTATTGTCAATTTTTATCGCTTTGTCATAATTGATTTGTGAACAACTTGATTTTTGTATTGCGCGTGCTTGTTATGTGTGCTCGCTATTAATAACAATTGATTTTATGTAGAATAAATAATATAATCTTTTCGCATATACAAATATAGGAGTATAAGTTATGAAAAGAACATATCAACCAAGCAACAAACATCGCAAAGCAACACATGGTTTTAGATCAAGAATGTCAACGGCTAACGGTCGTAAAGTGATTGCTTCACGTCGTGCCAAAGGCAGAGATACACTTTCTGTTTAATTGGATTTTTTGATGAAAGTTGAGAACAGAATTAAGAAGCAAAAGGATTTCGAAAACATTTTGAATTTCGGAAAAAAAATCAGATGCGATCAATTCTCGTTGTCATTCAAAAGAAATGAGTTGGGTTACACCCGTATTGGTGTATCTATTCCGACAAAAACAGGCAACGCGGTTGTCAGAAATAGAATCAAGAGACAGATTAAAGCTATGATCGCCTCTTCTCTAGTGCTAGATTCTCCGCTCGATATGGTAATTATTACAAGAAAAGATTATTCGATTGGTAACTTTCAAAGCAATGAGCAAGTTCTACGCGAACTCTTAAAAAAAACAGGAGCCAACATTAAGTGAAAAAAAATATAAAGATGACATTAGGAATCGCCACCCTTGGTTTAGCAACCATTTTAATAAGCGGTTGTACGTCTTCTTTTTGTTCAGAACTAGACAAAGCAAGGATGATGTATCCATACGAACAAGGTGCCACTCGCTACTGCGATAACTCGAGTGAAGTTTTTGTTGACCCAAAGGATTCCTCCATCACTCTTACACCTGTTTCAGTCGGTGATGGTTTTGATAATCTATACAAAACTGTATCGCTGCACTATTCCAGTAAATTGACGTGGATTGTAGAAGATCAGGCTGTTGGAAGCAGTTATGATGTTCCATCAATCGCATATTGGGAGCAAATTGATTTGCATGTTTTAAATGCTGCCTTAAATAAATATAATGAACCACTACCAGAGAGTGGAAAAAAAGCAAAAGTTGATGTCACGGCCGAATTTGCCTCCAACACACTTTTGAAACATTATGGATATTTGAAATTTTTCGGTGCGTATAACACTTCGTCAGTATGGGAAAACTGGAATAATTGGACAATTGAGTTGAAACAAACTCTCGGTTTGGAAAATGTCCCCAACAATGATTTTCAGAATCTATACATATCCAAAATGAACGCCTCTATCTCATCTGCGAGAGCGTGCATCGCTACGCAAGAAGGAGATTATGGTGCGTATGGTGATAACGATATTGACAAGACATCGGTTTATATTCAATCAAAAGATTGGTCATATGCTTGGTCAAAAGGTTTTATCGAAGGATTGTTGGTCTACCCTGTATCTTATCTCGTTGATTCATTCGCTATCGGTCTTGGGTTTTCTGGCACAAACACATCTGCATTGCCACAAATCTGGGCAATTATTCTCGTCACGTTAATCGTTAGAGGATTTTTGATGATCGTTTCTTTTAAGTCAACACTCGGTCAGCAAAAAATGACTCTATTACAGCCAGAGTTGGCAAAAATTCAACAAAAATACCCTAATTCAAACACTAATAGTGCCGAGAAACAACGTCTCGCTCAAGAGCAAATGGCGCTTTATAAGAAAAACAAGATTAACCCGCTTTCATCAATTTTTATACTGATTGTCCAATTTCCAATATTTATTGCGGTTTGGGGCGCGATGACAGGCTCGGCGGTTTTGTCATCGGGATCTCTTCTCGGATTGCGCTTAAGCGATAGTATAGGAACGATTTTGATTGAATACATCGCCAAAGGAGGATTTACAGCCAATGTTGGAGGTTGGTGGACCGCCGTCGTTCTCTTTATTCTCATGGCTGGATTCCAGTTCTTATCCATGAAGTTACCAAATTTTATTCAAAAATTTAAGAGCAAGAATGTGACAAAAACAAGCAAAAATCCTGCTCAAGATAAGCAAGCGAAAACAATGAAATGGATGAGCAACATAATGTTGGTGTTCGTTATTATCATGGGCTTTTCGCTACCTTCCGCGATGGGCGTGTATTGGTTGATAGGTGCTATTGTCTCTATTATCCAGACAATTGTTGTTCAATTTGTAATGTCGTACACGATGAAAAAGAAAAAACACAGTAAATAATTTAAGGAGTATAACTATGAAAACCTACACAGCAAAGAATCTTGAGGAAGCTATTAAAGAGGCGTGTCAAGAACTAAACATTGAAGAAAAGGATCTCTTGTTCGAAATTCAAGACGAAAAAAAAGGTCTTTTCAGCAAGAAAGCCGTCATTAACGTCTACGAAATTGCTGATGTTATTGATTTTGCTAAAGAATATGTCATCACTTCTGTTACCGCTCTCGGACTAACTGTCGAAGCGACAGCATCATATCAGGATGAAATTATTCATATTACGATCAACAGCGATCACAATCCAATTCTCATTGGAAAAAACGGCAGAACGCTTCAATCTCTCAATGAATTAGTTAAACTCGCAGTCAATGCTAGATTTAAAAGAAGATTCAGAATCTTGCTCGACGTCAATGATTATAAAAATGTTAAATATTCGCGAATTATTAGAAATGCTCGGATTGTCGCTAAGCAAGTTCAAAAATCAAAAGTTGATGTAAAACTTGACCCGATGACTCCGGATGAGCGACGAATAGTCCACAATGCATTATCAGAGTTTTCCCACATCAAAACCGAATCTGAAGGCGATGGTCAGAATCGTGCGATAGTGATTAAATATATTGAGTAAAATAGACAGGGGCATTCATGCCCCTTTTATAAAAAAATGAAAGACACAATTGTTGCCCTAGCTACCGCACCGATGAAGAGTGCGCTCGCTATTGTCAGAGTCTCTGGCGATAGAGCTTTAACTATTGTTTCGAAGATTTTTTCCAAAGATATTTCTCAAATAGAAACATCAAAAGTCTTTGTCGGAAGAATTGATGACGATGGGAGCATTATTGATGAAGTTGTTATCGTTGCTTACAAAGAGCCGCATTCATTCACTGGTGAAAATGCTGTAGAAATAATATGCCATGGCTCTTTGCTAATTGCGAATTCTATTGTTGAATTGTTGATAAAGCATGGCGCGCGTCTCGCTATCAATGGCGAATATTCATCACGGGCTTTTATGAATGGAAAAATTGATTTGATACAGGCTGAAGCTATCAATGATGTCATAAATGCCTCAACTCGCGAATCCGAGCTTATTTCAATGAAGGCTCTTAAAGGTGAAGCAACGAGTTTATTAAATCCAATCGAAAGAGAATTAGCTGAATTATTAGCTCATATCGAAGCCAACATTGACTATCCTGAAGAAACCGACATCGAAGTAGCTACAAAAAAAGAAATAGTCGCAATTTGCAAAGATATTATATGCAAAATTAGTCTCCTCATAAAATCGGGAAAACAAGGCAGAATCATTAAAGAAGGCATCAACCTCGTCATTGTGGGTAGACCAAACGTTGGTAAATCATCCATTTTGAATGCACTTTTGAATCAAGATAAAGCAATAGTGACCAGCATTCCAGGAACGACAAGAGATTTGATTGAAGGTGAATTTTCTTACAAAGGGATCATCTATCATGTTGTTGACACTGCTGGATTGCATGAATCAGATGATGAAATCGAAAAAATTGGGATGAATAAGGCCACGAAAAAAGCCCAAGAAGCTGATATTATTATCGTGGTCCTTAATGAAGATGATACCGTCGATAATTTTAACGATGTCATTAAAAACAAGAAGACAATCGTTGTTTATAATAAATCAGATCTAATCAAAAACAAGAATCCAGATCGAATCTACATTTCCGCTTTATTCAAAGACATCAATCCGCTTCTCAACGAGATAAACAAATGCGTTGGAATTTCGGAAGATGTTTTTAACAACGCAAGCCTGAATAATGCCCGGCAAATCGGTTTACTCGAAGAAGCTCGCTTGAATTTGGACGAGGCGCTGCGCGATGCAGAAAACGATGCGACAGTAGACATTTTATTCGTCAACATAATGGCAGCACATGAGAATATCAGCGCAATTTTACATGGTGAAGGAACCATCATAGATTTGGAAAAAGAGATATTTTCCAAATTTTGTGTTGGAAAATAATGATTGATACCCATTGCCATCTAAACCATGACGATCTATATCCTAGAGCCGATTTTTATATTGAGGAAGCGAAAAAAGCTGGAGTAAATACTTTTTTGGTTGTGGGTTGGGATGTTAAGTCGTCAGAAAAAGCAGTTGATCTGGCCAATAGATTTGATTGTGTGTATGCCGCAGTGGGCATTCATCCTACAGATAGCCTAAAAGCAACGAGTTGCGATTATGATCGAATCGAATCTTTACTTCAGAATTCGAAAGTGATTGCAATTGGCGAAATAGGCCTCGATTTTTATTGGAATAAAACAATAGAAGATCAAAAAAAGCAGACTGAAAATTTTTTACGACAAATCAATCTTGCAAATAAGCATAGAATGCCTATTCTTGTTCACTCGAGAAATGCAGATCAAAATATGCTTGAAGTATTAAAAAGAAATAGACCTATTTGTGGAGGTATCATGCATTGCTATTCATCAAGCGCTGAAGCCGCCTCTGAATATATTAAACTCGGAATGTATATTTCGCTCGGTGGACCTGTCACTTTCAGCAATGCGAAAAAACCAAAAAGTGTTGCTTCTACTGTGCCACTCTCAAAATTATTTGTTGAAACCGATTCGCCATACCTATCACCTGAACCGTTTCGTGGAAATATAAACTTTCCTGTGAATGTAATGCTGGTTGCAAAAGAAATTGCTAATTTACACAATGTTTCTATAGAAACAGTAGACGAGATAACGACTAAAAACTTTGAACAATTGTTCCACGTGAAAACAAAATGAAAACGATTATTAATGCAATACTAGTTGTTGAAGGTAAATCAGATGTAGCGTTCGTCAATTCGTTTTTGGATTGTGAAATCGTATCTACAAATGGAACGGCTATTCCACGTGGAACAATTGAGTACTTGAAGAAAGCGTCTTGCTATCGAGAAATTATCGTTTTATCTGACCCTGATTACCCTGGGTTATCCATAAGAAAAACTCTTGATGAACATATCTCGAATTTGCACCATGCATTCATTCGAAAAGAAGTGTCGATTAAAGGTGGCAAAGTTGGAGTTGCCGAATCAACAAAAGATGAGATATTAAATGCCATAAAACTAATTCCGATAACTCGTAGTGGCAAAAGCGGTTCCCTCTCAATGCATGATTTGTATAAACTTCGCCTCGTTGGATTTCCTGAATCAAAATTAAAGCGCAAAACTCTTTCTGAGCATTTTCATTTGGGCTATGTTAACGCCAAAACATTAGTAAAAAGAGCAAATCGATTCAACATATCATATAATGAAATTGAAGATTGTATAAATGGACACTAAGCAATATTTTGAAACGATCAAATCATTTAAGTTTTTGGCTCAAAAGGAGTTGGGACAGAATTTTCTTGTGGACAGCTCGATATGTGAAACTATTGTGAATAGTCTCGGAATTTCTAATGAGGACAAAGTTTTGGAAATTGGATGCGGATATGGTTCTCTGTCGTATTTCATTCTTAAACAAGCCAGCGATTGCTTACTCATTGATATCGATCAACGACCAATTGAATTTGTTATTTCGAATAGTGCATTTACAAAGGATCAAAAAGTGACAAATTCTAATATTTTTACACAGAATATGTCTTCATTTACAAAAATAATAGGCAACTTGCCATATTACATCACGACAGGAATCATCGAAAAAGTTTTGCTCGAAGCAAATTCATTAAAGAAGATGGTTATTATGGTACAAAAGGATGCTTTTTCAAGAATAATAGCAAGGCCGGGACAGAAAGAATACGGTCCATTAGCTATTCTCGTTGAATATATGGGCGTTGTTGATAGAATATTAAATGTTTCGCGCCAGTCCTTTGTTCCTCAGCCGCACGTTGATTCTATCGTGTTTTCGATGGAAATTAAGCAAAACAATGATTACAAATCGAAATTATTCATTGTTGCAAAAGCGATGTTTATGTATAGAAGAAAAACAATCTTTAATAATTTGAAAAAATTTATTAATGAATCGGTAGCAGCCTCCGCGATTCTATTATCATCAGGAATTGATCCCAAGAAGCGCCCAGAGGAATTATCTCTTTCTGATTTTGTTGCTTTAACAAAACATTTGCACGAATACTTATAAATAAGTAAAATGAAAGATTGATAGGTATCCTATGTATATAAAAGCTTTTGCAAAGATAAATGTCGCCTTGAACGTACTCAATGTTCGGAAAGATGGGTATCACGATTTAGATATGATTGTATTACCTCTCGAACTTCATGATGCTATCGAGGTGGAAATCATGCCAAATGCCTCTGATACTTATATTACGTGCGATGAAGTCTCTCTTTCTGGTGGGAAATATAATATAGTTCAAACCGCCATAAATAAGGCTCGAGATAAATACCACTTTAAAAATAATTTTGACATTATTATTCATAAAGAAATTCCGATTTCTGCTGGTCTCGGCGGAGGGAGCTCAAATGCCGCCGCAGTTTTGAATGCAATTTTTCATCTTTTAAAAATTCAGCCATCTTATGATGATATTATCGATCTAGCGAAATCTGTTGGATCTGACGTTCCTTTTTGCATGTTTAATGTTCCTTCACGAGTCAAAGGCACCGGTGAAATACTCGAACCAATTTCTGTGAAGACAAAATATAGTGTTTTAATCGTTAAGCCTGAACAAGGGCTTTCGACTAAAGAAGTTTATGAAATGTCGAATAAAAAAGCGGTTGAAAATTGCGATATTGATAGAGTCATCGATGCATTGGCGCTCGGTGATGAAAAAGCTCTCGCAACCTCTGCTAAAAACTCTTTAGAAAATGCCTCTATTTCAATGCTGCCGGAAATTCAAACAATCAAAGACAGTCTACATTCTGATGGTCTATATATTGTTTTGATGAGCGGCTCTGGAAGCTCTGTTTTTGCTCTTTCCACAGATCATCATAAATTGTCCAAATTAGTGAAGAAATATGAAAAATTGGGCTATGATGTTGTCTTAACAAAAATTAAATAAAAGGAGGCAGTTATGGATATATTTGCAATAGTTTTAGCGGCAGGAAGAGGGACGAGAATGAAGTCACTTCTTGCGGACAAGTCTAAGGTGAGTTTTGAGATACTCGGAGTACCTCTTGTTCAACATGTTCTAAACTCATTAATGCCTTTAAAAATTGCGACCACAGTCGTTGTCGTTGGTTTTGGTGGTGAAACGACGACCAAAATCGTTGAAAATCAATCGATGGTGGTGTGGCAAAAGGAACAAAAAGGAACTGGTCATGCGGTCATGCAAGCATCTTCAATTCTTGAGAAGAAAGAAGGCTGTACAATCGTTCTTTGTGGAGATACCCCTCTTCTCAAAACATCTACCCTTGAAAAATTTATTAAAAATCATATCGAATCGAAAAATTCCTTGACGATTATGTCTGCAAAAGTCCCAAATCCCCATGGTTATGGAAGAATTGTGCGCAAGAATGATGGTTCTGTTCAGAAAATTTGTGAACAAGCTGATGCCAGTAAAGAAATCGATGCAATTGATGAAGTGAATACCGGTGTTTGTGCATTCGACAATGTTTTATTGTTTAATTATTTAGCGAAGTTAAAACCGAACAACGCTCAAGGCGAATACTACTTAACCGACTTGATTAAAATGTTTGTTGATGACAATCTGCGCGTCGGTGTTTCTTTAATGGATGATTATCATGAAATGCTTGGAATTAATGATCGCAAACAACTCGCCGAAGCTTTATCCATCATGAAAAGAGAGATTAACAATCGATTAATGCTTTCGGGCATCACTATTGTTGACCCCGAAAATACTTATGTGGGGCCATATGTTAGAATCGGTCAAGATTCACTGCTTATGCCTGGCTGTTACATTGTTGGCAACACATCAATCGGCTGTTTTAATGAAATTGGCCCAAATACTTTTTTAAACAACATGGAGATTGGTGACAACAATAAAATTATTTGCTCCCACCTAATCGATTCAAAGATTGGAAATGAAAATGTTGTTGGGCCATACGCTCGTATGCGTGGGCATGTCGATATTAAAAATCGTGTTAAGGCAGGTAATTTTGTTGAATTAAAAGGTGTGATTGTCCACGATGATGCGAAGATGGCACATCTATCCTATTTGGGCGATGCCGAAATCGGAGAGAGAACAAATATTGGTTGTGGAACGATAATCGCTAACTATGATGGTGTCAATAAACTAAAATCGAAAATTGGCAATGACGTCTTTGTCGGTTCTGGCACAACGATTATCTCGCCCGTTGTGATTGAAGACGCAGCGTTTATTGCTGCAGGGTCAACAATTAATCGCGATGTGAAGAAAAATGATATGGCTATTGCTCGTGCTCGTCAGGAAAATAAACCTGGTTACGCCAAAATACTTCGACAAAAAGCGATTGAAAAGAGTAAAAAATAACATGCTGTTTATTGATACATATGGGAAAAACATCTACATTGACAATGAATTAGTTGGTTACATTACAAAAAATGGTGAAATGTATATCAGCGGACACAAATTTGGCGAATTAGATGATAATGGAGACATGTATAAAGAAGATGAGTCCATTGGATATATCGATGACATTGGCGATATATATTTTCATGAAAAATGTGTTGGACATGTCAATGGAAGCAACGATTTAGTATTTAAAGGCAGCGCCCTTACAAGTCATAAATAACGCAACAAAAAATGCCCGGTAGTAAACCCAGGCATTTTTATTGACTATTATTTAGATTGCTTAGCCTTTAATGCCGCTTGAGCAGCTGCAAGTCTTGCAACTGGAACGCGGAATGGCGAGCAGCTAACATAATCCAAACCAGCTTTGTTGAAGAACTCAATTGACAGAGGATCGCCTCCGTGTTCTCCACAGACGCCGACGTGAAGTTCATGGTTGGCGGTTCGACCATCCGAGACAGCCATTTCAATAAGCTTGCCGACACCTTTTTGATCGACAGTTTGGAACGGATCTTGTTCGAATATCTTTTTCGAATAGTAATCTGGCAAGAATTTTCCAGCATCATCTCTTGAGAAGCCGTAAGTCATCTGTGTTAGATCGTTTGTGCCAAAACTGAAGAATGCCGCTTCCTTACCGATCTCTCCAGCCAATAAAGCAGCGCGAGGAATCTCAATCATGGTGCCAACTTTATAATCCAATTTTTCTTTTGAAGCCTTAATTATTTTATCTGCTTCAGTGCAAATGATCTCTTTTACATAAAGAAATTCTTTTACATCAAGAGTGAGAGGAATCATAATTTCTGGAACAATTGGTTTTCCAAGATCTTTTTGAGCTTTTAATGCCGCTTCAATAATTGCGCGTGTTTGCATGCGACCAATTTCTGGATAGGATATGTCGAGACGGCATCCGCGATGACCCATCATCGGGTTGAATTCATGCAGATAATCAATTCTTTCTCTAATGTGTTTTTGTGAAAGATGAAGAGCTTCTGCGAGTTCTCTAATTTTGTCTTTTTCTTGAGGCAAAAACTCGTGTAGAGGTGGATCGAGCAAACGAACATTAACGTTCATTCCTTTCATCGCCATATATAAGCCATAGAAGTCATCTCTTTGATAAGGTAATAACTCCTCTAATGCTTTTTCTCTTCCTTTAACTGTTTCAGAAAGAATCATTTTTCGCATATGGAAAATTCGATCAGAATTAAAGAACATATGCTCTGTTCGGCATAATCCGATGCCTTCTGCGCCGAATTTCTCGGCAACTTGTGCGTCATGAGGAGTATCGGCGTTTGTGCGAACATGCAAAGTCCTGAATTTGTCTGCTAATTTCATAATTCGGGCGAAATCACCAGATAATTCAGCATCAACTTTTTTGATATCGCCGATATAAACACTTCCGGTTGATCCGTCAATAGAAATCACGTCTTTTTCAGTCAGCGTCTTTCCAGCAATAACAACAACGCGTTTTTCTTCATCGACAACAACCTCGCCACAACCTGCGACACAGCATTTGCCCATTCCACGAGCAACGACTGCCGCGTGTGATGTCATGCCACCGCGTTTTGTGAGAATGCCTTCAGCTGCCACCATACCATCGATATCTTCTGGCGATGTTTCAGCGCGGACAAGAATAATCTTTTCGCCTTTTCCGTGTCTTTCTTTTGCTTCTTTTGCATCAAATGCTATTTTGCCAGTTGCGGCACCAGGTGAAGCTGGTAGACCAACAGCGGCTGGTTGCATTTTTTTCAATTGAGCAGGATCGAAAGTCGGATGCAGTAGAGAATCGAGCGATTTTGGTTCGACTTTTAACACAGCTTCTTTCTCTGTGATCAGTCCTTCATCCATTAAATCGCAAGCGATTTTTAATGCAGCAGCAGCAGTTCTTTTGCCGTTACGAGTCTGCAAAAAATATAGTTTGCCTTCTTCAACAGTAAATTCCATATCCTGCATATCTTTATAATGTTTCTCCATCATTTTAATGATTTCGATAAATTGTTTATAAACAGCAGGCATTCTTTTTTGCAATTCTTCGATATGAAGAGGAGTGCGGATGCCAGCGACGACATCTTCTCCTTGAGCGTTTGGTAAATATTCAGCAAATACTTTGCTGTCTCCTGTTGACGGAGATCTTGAGAAGGCGACACCGGTGCCACTTGTTTCACCCTTGTTTCCGAATGCCATTGATTGGACATTGACAGCAGTACCCCATTCGTATGGTATGTTGTTCATATGTCTGTATGAATTGGCACGATCGTTATCCCATGAACGGAAAACTGCCGTAATTGCTTCAATTAATTGAACTTTTGGATCGGTAGGGAATGGCTCCTTAAATTTGGCCTGATAATAAGCTTTATATTTCTTGACGAGTTCTTTTAACTCAGAAGAGGATATTTCTGTATCCAGTTTATAGCCCTTTTCTTTTTTAAGGCCCTCAAGCATAGCGTCCATCTCATCTCTTCTAATTCCTTTTGCGATGTTTGTGAACATGAGAATGAAACGTCTATAACTATCATAAGCAAATCTCTCGTTGTTTGTTTCTTTTGCTAAAGCGGCGACAGTTACATCGTTTAATCCAAGATTAAGGATTGTATCCATCATTCCAGGCATTGAAATGCGCGCTCCAGAGCGAACACTGACCAATAGTGGATTATGATTTCCGCCAAATGTTTTGCCAGTTTCCTTTTCGATAGCCTCAACGGCTTGAAAAATATCTTTGATTAAATAATCTGGAAGCATTTTGCCACTTTTATAATAAAGTGTACAAGCCTCTGTAGTAATGGTGAAACCCTGTGGAATTGGAACTCCAATGTGAATCATTTCTGCTAAGCCTGCGCCTTTGCCTCCAAGAAGCTCCTTGCCTAAACCATAGGCTTCTTTGAAGTTATAGACATATTGTTTTGCCATTTTATAACCTCCTATAAATGACTTGAGTTGTTGAGATGACTCTCAACACCCGCAACAAAGATAATATCATAGATATTTATTAAGAATAAAGAAAAACATAATGTAACCGCTATCTACGATATAATCTCTATTACTAAAAAAGTTAAATTATGTGATATATTTATTATAAATATGAAAGAACCATTAATTTTGACTATCGATTTTGGAACACAATCTGTTCGAGTTGCGCTATTTAATAAAAAAGGAGAGACGATTGCTTTAGAAAAGCAAAGATATTCACCCGCATATTTTTCAACGAAACCCGGATATGCTGAGCAAAATCCTGATTACTATTTTGAATGCATGTGTAAATGCAGTCTCGCATTAAGAGCTAAGAACCCAGCTTTTATGAATGATATCGTCGGTGTGTCGATGACTTGTTTTAGAGATACGGCAGTTCTTCTCGACAAACAGATGAAAGTCATAAGGCCATCTATTTTGTGGCTCGATCAAAGGCAAGCCGAAGCAAAAGAAAAAATGCCTTTGTTGAGCAGAGCTGCTTTTCGTCTTGTCGGAATGACAGACACAATCGTTTTAAATCGGAAACGCACAGTAGCTCATTGGATAAAAGAAAACGAACCCGAGGTTTGGTCGAAAGTTCATAAATATGTATCAATTTCAACATATTTTACTTTTCTATTAACTGAGCAATTAAAAGATTCTCCATCTAATCAAGCCGGTCATTACCCAATCGATTTTAAAAACCGTGCTTGGTATAAATCTGACAAGAGTATAAAAGGCCAAATCTTTGGTATTTCTCATGATAAATTGTGCGAATTAATTCCAGTTGGTGAGATAATTGCTTCAATATCGAAAAAGGCTTCAGAACTGACAGGAATGCCATATGGACTACCTTTGTTTTCTGTTGGTTCAGATAAGAGTTGCGAGACTCTTGGAACCGGTGTCTTAAATGAGGATGTGGGATCTATTTCATATGGCACAGCTTCAACGATAGAAGTAACGACGAAAAAATATCATGATTCAGAGAAGTTTTTGCCATCCTATCCTGCCTGCATACCGAATTATTATAATATGGACGTTCAGATTTATCGAGGATACTGGATGCTCAATTGGTTTGTCGATCAATTTGCGGGTGGAGAGAGCATTGAAAGTGCAATCGAAAAAGCCGTAATTCTAGAAGAAATGAATAAAAAAATGATGTCTATTTCGCCTGGATCTGATGGACTTGTTCTCCAACCATATTGGGGACCAGGGCTGAGACGACCATTAGCAAAAGGGGCAATTATTGGTTTTAGCGATGTACACACAAAAGAGCACTTGTATCGAGCGATTGTCGAAGGAATTGCCTACGCTTTGCGAGACGCATTAGAAGGCTTTGAAAAAACTCTCCATCACAAAATCACGAGTTTGATGATTTCTGGCGGAGGATCACAAAGTGATGCTATATGTCAAATTACGGCAGATATCTTCGGTCTTCCAGTATCGCGTGTTCAAACATACGAGACATCAAGTTTGGGAGCAGCTATTGCGGGCTTCTTAGCAGCAAAGGTTTTTGCTTCACCAGAGGAAGCTATTAAATCAATGGTTCAAAAAACTGATACCTTTATTCCTAATATCCAAATTCACCAGCGCTATGACTATCTTTTTCATAATGCCTATCAACAAATGTATCCCGAACTAAAAACAATTTATCGAAAAATCAAAGAGTATAATTCAATCGAGTTTTAAGATTCACTTTCTTGCTTTGCAAGAGGATTTTTGCCTAAAAATTGTGCATTGTATAAATCTGCATAAAAACCGTTTAACGAGAGAAGTTGTTGATGGTTACCTGTTTCAACAATTTTACCTTTATTCATAACCAAGATTAATTTAGCATTTTTAATAGTTGATAAACGATGCGCGATGACAAAACTTGTTTTTCCTTTCATCATCGTATTCATAGCGTTTTGAATTGCTTGCTCTGTTCGCGTATCAACGCTTGAGGTAGCTTCATCAAGAATAAGAATTTTTGGTTTTGACACTATGGCGCGTGCAATAGTAAGCAATTGTCTTTGCCCTTGAGAAATATTCGTTCCATCCTCGTTTAAAATGAAATCGTATCCTCCAGGCAAGGTCTCAATGAAGTGGTGTGCATAAGCACTTTTAGCCGCCTCAACAATCTCATCATCTGTCGCCTCACTACGTCCATAGCGAATGTTGTCTTTAATGCTTCCATGGAACAACCAAGTATCTTGCAAAACCATACCGATTGAACCGCGCAGAGCCTTTCTTGTGTAACTGATGATGTTATGACCATCTAAATCAATTGAACCACTGTCAACTTCATAGAATCTCATCAAAAGGTTAACAATAGTGGTTTTTCCAGCCCCCGTCGGCCCAACAATGGCAATACTATCTCCGGGTTTTACATCGAGATTAAAGTCTTGAATCAAAGGTTTATCCTGCGAGTATGCAAAATTCACATGAGAGATCTTGATTTCGCCTTTAATTGAATCTTCTGAATCGATGGCCTCAATTTGATCAGGAGTAAATTCTTTCTCATCAAAAACCTCAAAGACTCGTTCAGCCGAGGCGATTACGGATTGAATCGTGCCGATTATTTGACCGATTTGTTGGAATGGTGTCTGGAATAATTGCATGAATAAGAAAAAAGCGACCATATCACCAATTGATCCCATCAGACCACCGACAACAGAAACGGCAACGAATCCTAGATTGTTTACAAACCTCATTGCAGGGAAAATAAACCCTGAAAGCCATTGTGACATTCTGTCTGATTTCGCCATATCCTCGTTAATTTCTTCAAATTGATTGTAAACATCCTTTTCCCTATTGAATAATTTAATGATTTTGTGTCCGCCATATGTTTCTTCAATAACAGTGTTCAATCCGCCGAGTTTACTTCTATAGAGAGTAAACTGTTTTTGAGAATTCACACCGATTAACGTTACGATTAAAATTGTTAAAGGAAGAGTTGCGATAACTACTAGTGAAAGTTGCCACGAAATGATAAACATCGCCACAACAACTCCAACAAATTGAGCAAGGCTAAGAACGCTTTCATTAACAATGGCACTCAAATTTCGTGATATATTATCGACATCATTTGTGCCTCTAGAGAGGATTTCACCATATGTATGACTATCAAAATAAGACAAGGGTAATCTATCTAATTTTGCCTTGATTTCCCTTCGCATTTGATATGCATATATTGAAGAAATTTTCACGACAATAAACTCGGCAGTCCAACTCAAGAGTGCTGATAGGGTATATAATCCGAGCATTAAGCCAAATGCAGAGAATAATTCGGACCAAGCGACATTGATTAATATTGTTCCGTCTTGCTGATATGACCATATTAAATATTGACTTGAAAAATTATTTAAAACATTTCTTAAAATCACAGGCGAAACAATCGATAGAACAGCTGAAATAACAAGAACTATTAATACTATGATAAACTGAGGTAGTTGTCGCTTGAAATATGCAACTAATCGCTTAGTTGTAGGACCAAAATGTTGCGCTTTTTCTTGCTTTCGATTTGGGCGTGCCATGATTAAATACCTCCTTCTACATCCGAAACTTGTTTACTTAATTCGATTGTTTTCTTTATTTCGTCTTTGTCTAGTTGAGAAAATACTATCTCCTTGTATACTTCACACGAATTCAAAAGTGAATTGTGCGTACCCTGACCGACTATTTTGCCATCATTTAGAACGATGATGTCATCGGCATCAATTATTGTTGATACTCGTTGTGCAACAATGATAACAGAGGAGTTTTTGGTATATTCTTTCAAAGCGGTTCTAAGCTTGATGTCAGTTTTAAAATCCAAAGCCGAAAACGAGTCATCGAAAACATAAATTTCAGCCTTTCTTGCGAGTGCTCTAGCGATAGCAAGTCTTTGCTTTTGTCCACCAGAGAAATTTTTTCCACCCTGTGATACAGGAGAGTTAATTCCATTTTCTTTTTTGGATACGAAATGTGACGCTTGTGCAACATCAAGAACTGACTGAATCTCTTCGTCAGAAGCGTTTGGGTTACCGAATCGAACATTTTCCTTGATAGTTCCGCTGAAGAGCAATGCTTGCTGTGGAACAAAACCAATTTTGTTGCGCAAATCGATTTGTTTATATTGATCGGTTCTGATTCCGTCTACTAAAACTTCTCCTTGGGTCACATCAAAGAAACGTGGTATTAAATTGATGATTGATGATTTGCCACTTCCGGTTGAACCGATGATAGCGGTGGTGCTGCCAGGCTTTGTTTTAAAGGAAATATTTGACAACGTTGGCACTGCGGCATCTGGAAAAGTAAATGTGACGTTTTTGAACTCAACAACACCTTTCATTTCAGTGTTTGAGTCGACTGGCATTTTGGGGTCAATAATTGCATTATTTATATCAAGAACCTCATTTATTCGCTTGGCTGAGGTGGTTGCTCGCGGAATCATTATTAATAGGAATGACATCATCATGAACGCCATCATGATCTGCATAGCGTATTGGGCTGAAGCCATTATATTTCCTAAATTAGCCATTGCGGCATTTTGATTGTTGAGTAATGGATTAAAAACAGTTCCATCAATCAATGTGAATCCGAAAAAATAAATGGCGATATAAGTCAAGTTGAACAAAATCGAAATGATTGGATTAGCAACGCTCATCACACGCCCCACTTTTGTCATGATTTTGGTCATGTCTAGATTTGCTTCATCAAATCTCCTAGCTTCTTTTTCTTCCTGATTAAATGCGCGAATGACTCTGATGCCAGTCAATGATTCTCTAAGCACCATCGTTACTCTATCGGTTGCCTCCTGGATCTTCTTGAAAAGTGGACTAGCAATTGCTAAAAGAACGATTACTACAATTAAAATAACAGGTATTGTAATTGCAATTATCAGTGCCAATCGGGCATCTTTTGTCAAAATCATAATTATGGCGACGATGAGTGTAACAGGCGAAGCAATTATTATTCTTAAGCCCATAACTACCAGTTGCTGAACTTGTTCAACGTCGTTAGTTGTTCTTGTTATTAACGATGCCGTTCCAATCTTTTCATATTCACCCAAAGAAAATGAATTTACTTTTTCGAAGATATCGGCACGAATCTTTTTCCCAAAGCCGGCTCCAATATAAGAAACAGTCAACGAAACTAAAATAGTGGAAAGAAAAACCAAACCCGAAATAATTATCATGTAAATTCCGACAATCCATATATCTCCAGTAATTGATCTGCTTGTTCCGTCCAAAACAACAAAAGGAACAAAATTAGTCAACCCAGCTATGCTTTCAGGATTGTATGATACTCCATCACCGCTCGTAATCATCGATGCTATCTTACTCATGCAATCAGGAAGCAAAAGAGAAAGATAAGATTGAAAAACCAAAAATACAATAACGATGATTGTTTGCCACCAGTATGGTTTAAGATATCTCAATAATTTTATCATTAACAAGTTTCCTTCCTTGCATAATGAGAATATTATTGCACTTCTATTATTTATTGAAAAGCAATATTCAATTGCTTATTACAATCTCGTTTCAAATGCGAAATAATCTACTTTGTCGTGTCTTGCGATTTCTTGTTTATAGTCTTGTTAATAAAAGAAATGATTTTTGGCTCCAAAAAATTGCCGAGATAGTATAAGCCAATTCCGAATCCAATTCCTATGATTGCACCAGCGAGAACATCAGTGGGCCAATGTACGCAGAGATAAACTCTAGAGAAAGCTACTAATGATGCGAAGACTAAGGCTGCAATTCCAACTTTCTTGTGGCATAGAAAGATGATTGTTGCACAGCCGAGACTCGACATTGTATGACCGGACACAAACGATTGTTTGTCTGGAATTCCACCAAAGCCAAAAAGGAAGCCATTGCCATTGTTTAATGTGAACAAACTTTTTACATAAACATATAAATCATAGGCTTTATTGCCGGTTGTGGTCAGCATATAATCATCCCAATAAAATGGTCGCGATCTGTCAGCGACATTTTTTAGAACTAAATTATTAAATAATTCAACGCATAGGAGCAAAGCGAGCATTAATACTCCTGTTTTTCTCCACTTTTTGATGAAAAGAAAAACAATTGAGAGCAGAATCCAAAAAATACCCCCATCACAAATTATCGAAATAAATAAGAAAATAAAATCAATCCATGTTCCGTGCCAGTTTGCATTGATCCACCAAAGCATATCTAATTCCCAGTTCATGTGCCAGAAATTATAACCGGTGCTGAATTCATCAATTAATGTCATTTTTCTTATCCTCCAATTGCGTTGTTTCCTGTTTTTTTACCATCAAAACTAGCACGAATGCCAGTACTGCTCCAACGACTAATAATATAGCTGCGACAATAAATTCCCAGACTGCGACCCCGTGTTCAGCATAATATTTCCATGCTTCTTGATTGAAGTATATTGCAACAATTGAACCAATTATAAAACCAAAAATGCCGAAAAAAGTTATTGTTCTATGTTTATTCAGCAAGTATGACATCAGTTTTGAAAAAAGAAAAAATCCTGTTAAAACGCCGGCTGCTAGACATCCGACAAGACCTAACCCTGTAAAGATGCTTATCGTGCCATTTTGGATTGTAGTTGGTATGTTTAATATGGGAGTGTAAAAACCGATTACCAACAGAAATAACGAACCTGATATTCCGGGGATTATTAAAGCTAAGGATGCAACAATTCCAACTGGAAACATCACTAAATAAAGCCACCATGGATGAGAATTAAACAAGTCTTGCACATCGTATCCACCAGAAACGAGGAATAATACAGAGATTGCCCCCATAGCGATGGCTATAATGCACGAAATGATTGCGATAACAATCTGAAATGGACGAATTCTATCAGTTTTTTTCATTTCATCAATAATGCTGGGCGAGCCACCGATAATTAACCCCGCAAACAATGAGATTGTGGCAAACAGCATATGTTCAGTAGCGAGTTTCATTAAAAACCACATCGGAACGATTGCAAAGAGACAGCCGAGAGCGATTGGCAAAAGAATGATGAACGATTTTCCAAACTGCTTAAACAATTTGCTTACAGCATTAACAATTGAGTCATAACAGCGTAGCAAAACAGCTGCAGTGCCGCCACTAACTCCTGGGATGACTGCTGCAACACCGATGCCGATACCTTTGCAAAAACTGATGAGCCAATTCCTAAATTTATTTTGTTTCATATCTATATAATTATACACAATGAGTAATATTTTTAAACTTGATAAAAAATTATTTATTCTTATGTGATATAATCACGTAAGTAGGTTTTTATGAAAATTATTGTCGGTTTAGGAAATCCAGGCAAAGAATATGAATTATCTCGTCATAACATGGGGTATCGAGTTCTAGACTGTCTTTCTATAAAACTAAAAACTGAAATCAAAATAATTGATTTTGATGGCGTCTATGGAAAAAGAAAAATTGATGGCGAGGACATTGTTTTGCTGAAGCCAACAACATTTATGAATCTTTCTGGTCAATCAGTACAAGAAATTTCACATTTTTTTAAAGTTTCGACACAGGATTTATTGATTATTTATGACGACATGGCTTTACCCCCAGGTCAAATCAGACTGCGAGAACAAGGAAGCAGTGGCGGGCACAAGGGCATTCAAAACATTATTGATTTTCTCGGCACAGATGCCATTAAAAGAATTCGCGTTGGGGTTGGTGAACCCGTTTCAGATCCTATTAATTACGTATTAGGAAAAGTTGCTGATAAAGACAAAATAGTTACTGATGAATCAGTCGAAAAAGCCGCAAAAGCGGTTGAAGATTATTTGTCTTACGGATTTCATCATGCAATGTCATCATTTAATTAGGAGAGCATTTTATTGAATGATTTGTTGAAGTTGATTCAAGATTCCAAGATTATGACCCCCCTTCAAGATGGAAAAGGGTCTTTTACTATTGATGACACTATTGGCGTCGCTCTTGTCGTTTCGGCTTTTTTTGCTAAAAAACACGAGAATTGCATAGTTTTTGCTTCAAATATGTACAATGCACAGCGAATCTTTGATATTGTTTCTGGCTTTGTCAAAGATGATGAAGTTCTGCTGTTTCCAAATGATGAATTGCTCAGAAGTGAGACATTGACATCATCAAAGGAATTTTTATCACAAAGATTATGTGTTTTAAACTCTTTGCTGGACACAAAACCGAAAATCATCATCGCTTATCCAGCATCATTAATGAGATATTTACCACCTATTGAAGAATTTCGTTCGCGATCGATGAGAATTCAAGTGGGTTTACATTACAACCTTCGCCTTTTAAAGGAATTTCTGTTTGCCAGTGGATATTCTCGTGTTTCAAAGATTGACCAAAGCCTGCAGTATGCTTCTCGCGGTAACATTTTGGATATTTTCTCTGTCAATTACAATCGCCCGATTAGAATAAATTTTAATGATGATGAAGTTGAATCGATTAAATATTTCGACATAGCTTCACAAAATTCTCAAGACTCAGTAGATAGTGTTGAAATTATTCCTGCGACAGACACTTTATATAACAAAGACGAAATTGAGCGACTGCGTGAGTCAGCGATTAAACAGATTCAAAAGGATAGAGAGATTATCGGTCCTGCAGTTGCTGTTGAGATTTATAACAACTTTGAAAGAGACTATGAATTGTTGAAATCAGGCGAATATAGCCCATCATTATACAGATTTTATTCCTACGCAAAAAATGAGTTAAATTCAATTCTTGATTATGTAAAACCTTCAGTGATTGTTGTTGCGAACAAAAAGCAATTTGAAGAGTCTGCTCATTTGTTATATGAAGAAGCTAACCAATATCTGAATGAGTTGTTTGAACAAGGTCGAATCATGTCACATTTGAGCGTTTTTCGAAATGTAGATAGTATTTTGGGGAACAGACGAAATATAGTCTATGGAATTTCGAGTTTTTATGGCACTTCTAGTAATGATTTTACAGTTCTTCCAATCGTGTGTTCCGGAAGTAGTTTTTCACAAATTGAACCGACGATCAAATCATACATTGCTCATTCAAAGAAAATCATAATTTCACTGAGTAACATTCAACAATATGATGCGATCTCACAAATTTTGAATGAGTTAAAAATTGAGTACAGCAAACTAGCTGAATTGTCGCTTCCTGCAAAACAAATTGGGCTTCTTTTGAGAGCCATGAAAGAAGGCTTTGAATTGCCGGAGTCATCAGTCACAGTTTTGACAAGCGCAGAACTTTTTGGACAGCAATATCATAATTCTCGTCTGTCAGGCAGATTTAAAGAAGCAACAATTTTGAAATCATATGATGAGCTTAATCCTGGCGATTTTATTGTTCACGAGTTTCATGGAATCGGTCAATATATCGATATCAAAACCATAGAAGTTGATGGTATTCATAGAGATTTTCTGCATATTGCGTATGCTGGGAGCGATGTTTTATATGTTCCGCTCTCTCAATTTCGATTAGTTCGTAAATATGCCGGGCGCGAAGGCGCTGCTCCAAAACTGAATCATTTGAATTCGGGTGAATGGGAGAAACGCAAATCAAAAATTAAAAAGCGTGTAAATGAGCTAGCGGAGCATCTATTAGCACTATATAAAGAGAGAATTGCGATATCGGGATATGCTTTTCCAACTGACGACGAGATTCAAAAAATGTTTGAAAATAGTTTTGAATACGAATTAACAGACGATCAAAAAAAAGCAATTGAAGAAATTAAACACGATATGGAACAACCACATCCAATGGATCGCCTTCTCTGTGGAGATGTTGGGTTTGGCAAAACCGAAGTTGCTTTTACTGCAGCATTCAAAGCTATTAATAGTGGAAAACAAGTAGCAATTCTTTGTCCGACAACGCTGTTGGCAAGACAGCACTATGAAGTCGCTCGCAAAAGATTTGATCAATTTGGCATTAGAATAGCTATTTTTTCAAGGCTGATTCCAAATCATGTCCAAAAAAATTATATGGAGCAAATTGCAAAAGGAGAAATTGATTTAATTATAGGAACTCACAGGCTTCTTTCTAAAGAGATCAAATACAAAGAACTCGGCTTATTGATTGTTGATGAAGAGCAAAGATTTGGTGTGGAACAAAAAGAGCGCATTAAAACAAAGAAAACAAATGTGGATGTTCTCACATTAAGTGCTACTCCTATTCCACGAACACTTCAGATGTCATTAATCGGTTTACGACAATTTTCGCAGATTAACACCGCTCCAGAAAATCGCAATCCAATTCAAACATATGTCATCGCACATAAGGATGATGTGATCAAGGAGTTAATCGAAAGAGAATTGGCTCGGAATGGTCAGGTTTTTTATGTTTATAACAAAGTATCGTCAATACGCATGATTGCAAGCAGACTTCAAAGTGAAATTAAAGGAGCAAAAATTGGTGTTGTTCACGGCCAGATGCAGCGTGACGATATCGAAGATGTAATGATGCAATTTTATTCTGGTGAATTGAATATATTGGTTTGCACTTCGATTATCGAAAACGGAATTGATATTCAAAACGCAAATATGATTATTGTTGAAGATGCGGATACATTTGGTCTCGCACAGCTTTATCAAATCAAAGGACGGGTTGGTCGGGGAGATAGAATAGCATACGCTTATCTGTTGTATAGACCATACAAAGAACTTAATGACAAAGCTACAAAAAGATTAAAAGCAATTCAAGAGTTTACGGAATTAGGCAGTGGATACAAAATTGCACAAAGAGATTTAATGATACGTGGTGCAGGGGATATTTTAGGTCCCGAACAAGCTGGATATATTGATTCAATTGGCATTGACTTGTATTTGAAATTGCTGAATGAAGCCATCACCGGCAAATCTGAAGAAATAAAAAAACCAGTCACCCTTTTTAATATTGATGCTTACATACCTCAAGAATACGCAGATAAGCCTGATAAAATTGAGATATACCAAGAGATAGAAAATGTAAAATCATCGACAGAACTAGAATTAATTAAAAAGCGGATAAGAGATATTTACGGTAAGATTCCAAGTGAAGTACTCCTCCTTATTAAAAAAAGGAAAATTGATCTGTTATTAGAAAACCCTGCTTTCGAAAAAATTGACGAGGGACACGAATACATTGATGTATCGATGTCGATAGCATTTTCTACTATTAATGGCATTGGTTCAAAAATGTTTGATCTATTGATTTCTCACCTCGATTCCATAAAAGTAACTTATGTGAACCGCATTTTGAAAATTCGTTTAAAGAAAAAGGAAGGATGGATTGAGGAATTAGATGAGGTTTTACGTATCATTATTAAATTGTTTGAAGGTAGTGTAAAATAATTAGAACAAAATATGCGCTTAGATAAATATTTAAAAATATCTAGAATTATCAAAAGACGTTCTATTGCAAAAGAATTGGCTATTTCAAGTTATATTTTAGTCAATGGCAAAACAGCAAAGCCATCAACTGATGTCGTTATTGGCGACAAAATTGAATTGTTTTTTGATGATAGACATATCTTGTGTGAAGTGCTCTTAATTAGAGAATCAGCTTCTATTTATGAATGCAATAGTATGTATAGCATTATAATAGATGAGAAAATGAATAGGAATATTTGATTATGAATCACATGTTTTCATACAAATTTGAACCAGATCGTGAATATTTGATCGCTTGCTCTTATGGACCAGATTCTATGGCCCTATTACACATGATTATGGCTCAAGGTATTAAACCGATTGTGTGCCACGTTGATTACCATGCTCGACCTGAATCAGAACAAGAAGAAAAAAATCTCAAAATCTTTTGTGAGGAAAACAGATTGATTATGGAATCTCTCGATGCTAGAACGATTAAGATTCAAGGGAATTTCGAAGCCTGGGCACGAGAAGTGCGCTACATGTTTTTTCAGCAAATGTACGCAAAGTATAACGCGGAGTGCATCTTTGTAGCACACCACCAAGATGATTTGATCGAAACATACTTTTTGCAAAAAAGTCGCAATGCAAAAGTTAGCACATATGGGTTGAAGCGCATTTCATATTTCCGAGGAATGAAAATTGTCAGGCCACTTTTAAATTACACAAAAAAGGATTTGCATTATTATTGTATAGAAAACAAAATACCATACGCTATTGATCAATCTAATTTTGACAGAAAACTAGCGCGCAATCGCATTCGACAAGACGTTATTAATAAGTTATCAGCTATCGATCGCGAGAACATACTCAACGAAATCAATCTCGAGAATAAAGGCGCTTCTGAACTAAGCTGTCTTATCGATAAGAGGATTGCGTCGAGCGATGAATTAGACATTCGAACAATCATCGCATTTTCCGAGATCGAATTTTCAGAAACAATAAGAAAATTTGTTAATAAAACCGAACCTTTTGTAAAATTGAGCAAAGGACAAATTTCAGAAATTCGTAAGTTGTGTCTTTCATCGGAACCCAACCTTTCAATGAAATTATGCGATTGTAAATTCATCGTGAAAGAGTATGACATTCTTCAGATTCAATTCGATGTGAAATGTCATCCATATTCCTACTACATGAAAAAGCCTGGAAAATTAGAGACTGAAGAGTTTTCTATTGATTTTTCCAAAGGTGCGGCGGATCGGAACATTCACATCCAAGACTATCCATTAATGATAAGAAGCCCATTGATTGACGATCGATATCCAGTCGGCGACTATGTTTGTGAAATAAGGAGATTATTTATCGATTGGAAGATGCCTATGCGTTTGAGGAATATTTGGCCGATCGTCTGTAATTGTAATGGTAAAATAATTTATATACCAAGATATAAAAAGAGTTTTGTTGATGAGCACAAAAGCAAGTTTTTGATTAAACTTTAATGCCTAAAATCATTTTGTTATGTTTTGTAAAACGATTTGTATATAATATTGCTAACTAACATTTGTTAGTAGAGTCTATTTAGATTTTAGAGAAAAACGGAGGTCGTCTGATGAAAGATAACACACAACCAAAACGCAATATATTCCTCTCCATTTTGCCATATATTCTTTTGCTCCTTGCAATAGGGGGATTTGCTACACTCATTATTTTAAATAATAGTTCTAATGTTGATCATTGGACTGCCGATACTCTTGATCAGCAGCTTTCGACCTATGAAGTCAAAACTGCCTATACGAATACAAATTACGAGACGACTTTAATTGAAGGGCAATACCGAAGAGGCGATGGAGTCCTTTTTGCTTATTCTGTGCGCGTTGATAACAATGAGTACAACGATTCATTCTCAGTTGTTGATTTGGAAAACCCAGAGACGACAAAAACCCATCAAAGCTGGCAATCTTTATTCCGCTATGAAATAGATGCATATAAAGTTGCGCATCCTGAAGAGGCGACTGGTGCGAAATTCCAAGTCGGCAACGCTTTCGAAGTATCGTGGTGGGATTCATGGGGACCAACAATCATTCTTCTCGCCGGAACAATCATCGTCGCCATATTCTTGTTTTCAAGGCTCAGTTCGTCGGTTAATAGCACAAATAATAAAGCGCTAGAATTCAATAAGTCGCGCGCTAGAAGAGAAGATGCTTCAAAAATTCGCTTCACCGATGTGGCTGGATGCGATGAAGAAAAAGCTGAAATGGTGGAGATTGTATCATATCTTAAGGAGCCAAAAAAGTTTTCGAAATTTGGTGCGAAATTGCCAAAAGGAATTCTTCTTGTCGGGCCACCTGGAACGGGAAAAACGCTTCTTGCAAAAGCTGTTGCTGGTGAAGCTGGTGTTCCATTCTATTCAATTTCAGGTTCTGATTTCGTCGAGATGTTTGTCGGTGTTGGTGCTGGGCGAGTTCGCGACATGTTTAAACGTGCAAAGCAAACGGCTCCATGCTTAATTTTTATCGATGAAATCGATGCTGTCGGTCGCCAGCGTGGTGCTGGTTTAGGTGGCGGCAACGATGAACGCGAGCAGACTCTAAACCAATTGCTTGTTGAAATGGATGGTTTCTCTGATAATTCAGGAATTATAGTCATCGCCGCGACGAATAGAGAAGACGTTTTAGATCCAGCGCTATTAAGAGCCGGACGTTTCGACCGTCAAATTACTGTTTCATTGCCTGATAGACGTGGGCGTGCTGCTATTTTTCGTGTTCATGCGAGAAATAAAACAATTGATCCATTGGTGGATTTTGATGCACTAGCCAAACGAACAGTCGGATTCTCTGGAGCCGATATTGAAAATATTTTGAACGAAGCAGCAATTTTGGCTGTTCGCGGGAACAAAAACTCGGTCACGATCAAGGAGATTGACGAAGCTATTGACCGACGAATTGCAGGACCTGCAAAATCTTCGCGTGCTCTCAATACGACTGAGCGAAAATCAATCGCATATCATGAGGCGGGTCATGCCATCATCGGTTTGTCTTTGCCACATTCTGATAGAGTTCAAAAAATCACTATTATTCCTCGAGGAAACACAGGCGGTCATGTTCTTATGACTCCTGATGAAGATCGTTTCCTTCTCACCAAAAAGGAACTCGAAGCGAGAATCGTTGGGTATCTTGGTGGAAGATCATCAGAAGAAGTTTTCTTCAATGATGTTTCAACTGGTGCGCACAATGATATTGAGATGGCGACACATATCGCTCGTTTGATGGTCACTGAGTATGGAATGTCTTCGCTGGGTCCTATTCAATATGAAAAAGACTCTAGTTCGGTCTTCTTAGGTCGTGATTACACATCTACACAAAAGAACTTTTCAACTCAAGTCGCTTATGAGATTGATAGCGAAGTGCGAAAGATTATCGATGATGCACACAAGCAAGCGCTAAAGATAATTAAAGATCATCGCGACCAAGTTGTGTTAATCGCGGAAACGCTTCTTGAGAAAGAAACGATTACAGCAGAAGAAATTGAATCTGTTCTCGCCGGTGTGAATGTTTCAAAACAAGAGAAAACTGACAAAGAAACGAAACCTATTGAAGAACCTCCTGCGGTGAAAAAAGATAAAAAAGATATTAAGAAAGATGGTGAGTAGGGAGAAAAATTCTCCCTATTTTCTTATGTGGAAAATTGGTGACATCAGAGTCGTCAGCAAAGTTGTTCTTGCACCGATGGCAGGAATTACATCTTTAGCGTATCGAGAATTCATGAAACCATTTGGCGTCGGCCTTTCATATACCGAAATGATAAGTGACTGCGGCCTCTCATATAACAATTCTAAAACATATGAATACCTAACCTTTTCAGGTATTGACCATCCAGTAGGTCTACAGTTGTTTGGCAGCAAAATAGATAAAACTCTAAAGGCGATTAAAATTTTACAAGATAATAAGATTCCATACGATGTTCTAGATATCAATTTGGGATGCCCCGTATTTAAGGTTGTCAAAACGGGAGCTGGTTCCGCATGGCTCAAAGATCCACAAGGACTTTTCTCATACATGAAAGCGATATGCGAAACTAGCACAAAACCTGTAACTGCAAAGATACGATTAGGATGGGATGAGAAATCGATCAATGTTTTTGAAATTGTCTCGTTGCTCGAAAAAGCCGGTGTCAAAGCTATTTCAATACATGCTCGAACGACCAAGCAATTATATTCTGGAATACCAAATTATGAATCGATAAGAGATATGAGAAAACACATGTCTGTTCCATTGATTGTCAGCGGTGATATCTACTCTTTAGAAGATGCGATTAATGCCATCAAAATCACGGGAGCCGACGCTGTTATGATCGCTCGAGGCGGTATTGGAAATCCAATGTTAATACGACAGATAAATGAGTATTTTGATAACGGAATTATTCTGCCTAATCCATCATTAGATGAGAACCTTAGGTATTTAGAAAACTATGCTGAAATGCTAGTCAAAGAAAAAGGCGAGCGGACAGCGATGATGATTTTGCGGGGGATAGCACCCAAGTTTTTGAATCATTATTCTGGATTAAAACAATTCAAAACAAAAATGAGCACTGATTTGAAAACTCTCGACGATTTAAAAGCCATCGACAAAGAAATTCTCAGCAAAGTGTAAGTTTACTTACTTCATTTTTGCTCGTAATATATTAAAGAGGTCAAAGCAATGGAAAAAGAACAACAATTTACCGATCAAGAGCAAGCCAGAAGAGACAAACTTGCAAAATATAAGGCTCTCGGTGTGGATCCGTATGGTGGAAAATACGAGAGAACAGATGATTCTTTCAGCATTCATAATAAAACCGATGCTTTGAGCAACGAAGAACTCGAAGCAAAACAAATTTATGTTTCGGTCGCTGGGAGAATTATGGCAATAAGGCGCATGGGGAAAGCCTCTTTCATCAACATCAAGGATAAAAATGGAGATATTCAAGGTTACATCGGAATAGATGTTGTCGGAGAGCATTCATATGATGTTTTTAAACTCGCGGATATCGGCGATATCGTTGGCCTTTATGGAAGATTGATGCGCACTCGAACGGGCGAATTGACCATCCGCGTGGAGAAATACACCCATTTGACTAAAGCTTTGCGCCCTTTACCTGAAAAATTTCATGGATTAACCGATGTTGAAGAAAGATACCGCAGAAGATATCTCGATTTGATAGTCAATGATGAATCGCGCCGAATCGCTTTGCTTAGACCGCAGATCATCAGAGCTATGCAACGCTATTTTGATGAGCAAGGTTTTGTCGAAGTTGAAACGAGCGTGCTATCACCAATTCTTGGCGGTGCCAATGCTAAACCATTTGTTACCCATCACAACTCGCTCGACAGAGATTTTTATTTGAGAATTGCGACCGAATTACCACTAAAGCGACTTTTGGTCGGCGGATTAGAGAGGGTGTATGAATTTGGTCGTCTATTTAGAAATGAAGGGATGGATACGAGACATAATCCTGAATTTACCACAGTTGAACTCTATCAAGCCTATGGCGATTTGCAAGACATGAGGCACATCGCAGAGAATGTTTTCAGAAGTACTGCTCAATCTGTGCTCGGGACAACAACGATTCCCTGGGGAGATAAAACGATTGATTTAGGGAAACCTTTTAGATGGGTTTCAATGTCTGAATTAGTCAAAGAAAAAACCGGTATTGATTTTACGAAAAAAATCTCATACGAAGAAGCTTGTGGTTATGCCAAACAGAATAAGATCAAAGTGGAGAAACACATGACGGGAGTAGGGCACATTTTAAACGCATTCTTCGAAACTTTTTGTGAAGGAGAACTCGTTCAGCCAACTTTTGTTCATACCTATCCAATCGAGGTTTCGCCTCTGACTAAAAAGTGCGAAGACTCAAGATTCACTGAACGCTTCGAAATATTTATCAATGGTCTTGAATTTGGCAATGCCTATACTGAATTGAATGACCCGATGGACCAAAAGGAAAGATTTGAAGATCAACTTAAAGCAAAAGCGTTGGGGGATGATGAAGCCAACGAGATGGACACTGATTTTGTTGAAGCTCTTGAATACGGAATGCCTCCTGCTGGTGGTATTGGCATCGGCATTGATCGCTTTGTGATGCTGTTAGCTAATCAAACATCGATAAGAGAAGTAATTCTTTTTCCATGCATGCGCGATAAATAAATTTCTCAAAAAGCGTTGGTAATTTAAATAACAGGGCGCGACCCTGTTATTTAATACTACTTATTGTTGGAGGGACATCACGAGCGGTTAAGTCTTTACGCTCACGAGCGCGCAAAAAAACTTTACTATACTTGACTTATAATATATTATTAAAAAGCGATTTGAAGGACTATAGATAATCGCGTTTCTCTCTGCCAACACATATCGATGTTGGCCAGATGACCAAATGGGAGGTGTATTAATGAAAAAGTATGAGATAATGTATATTCTCAAAGCCAACCTTAATGATGAAGCTCGCGCAGCAGCAATTGAAAAAATTCACGCGTCTCTTCTATCAAAAGGTGCAAAAATTGCAAAAGTTAATCAGATTGGACTTCGCGATTTTGCTTATCCTATCAAGGATGAATTGAAAGGCTTCTATGTTGTTATTAAAGTAGCAGCAGAAGAAGCGGCTTTGAAAGAATTTGAACGCTTAGCAAAAATCAACCCTGATATGCTAAGAAATCTTATCACCGTTGATAAAGACTGATATTAGGAGGATTAATTATGATTAATCGTGTAGTATTAGTAGGACGTTTAACACGTGATCCAGAGCTTAGAAAAACCGCAACCGACACATCAGTCGCTTCCTTCACGCTCGCTGTCGATAATCGCGGTAAAGGTGCTGATGGTCAGAAGACCGCCAGTTTCATTCCTTGCCAAGTTTGGAATGCTCAAGCCGATAACGTAGTTAAATTTACAAGAAAAGGTTCTTTGGTTGGAGTTGAGGGCCGTTTGAATCAACGCAGCTACGATCGAAAAGATGGCACAAAAGCCAACGTTTTAGAAGTTATTTGCGATTCAGTTCAATTTCTCGAGCCAAAAAGCGAAGGAAAAGAAGTCGCTGCTAATCTAGAAGCGGCAGCTGGTTTTGAACCTGATGAACCCGCAAAAGAAGATAGTAAAAACCTCAAGTCTATCGATATTGTCGATGATGACTTGCCGTTTTAGAAAGGTTAATAAAAATGGGCTTTAAAAAAATTAGACCACGCAAAAAAGTGTGCGCATTCTGTAAAGAAAAAACTGTTTATATCGATTACAAAAATGTCGAGCTATTAGCGAGATACATTTCTCCAAATGGAAAAATTCTTCCTCGTCGTGTGACAGGCGCATGTGCTGGTCACCAAAGAGAGCTTGCTGTTGCAATCAAAAAAGCACGCTTTATGGGACTTATTCCATACGTTTCTGAATAAGCAAAATCTGTGGAGGAACAAAGGTCGTTTCCCTGAAAAGAACAATCTTCACTTTCCTCACAAACTAATTAAGATCACTCTAACCAGTGG
Source organism: Bacilli bacterium (assembly GCA_041653015.1). Taxonomy (GTDB): domain Bacteria; phylum Bacillota_I; class Bacilli_A; order RFN20; family CAG-826; genus JBAZGG01. Next base: position 60,192 of record JBAZGG010000001.1, read on the forward strand.
TCTTTTTTGTTCTTAGACAAAATCAAACTGTGTACCTAAAAAACGTTTAACATGGTACTAGAGTAGAATACATTGACAAATATAAGTACACAAATTAATATATAAATGTATGAATAGAAAGTTATATCATGGAAGTGATAGAATTGTTGAAAAACCAATGTCTAATGTTGGCAATATTCATAATGATTATGGGCTGGGTTTTTATTGCACTACGATTGAACGTCTGGCAAAAGAATGGGGATCAAGGAAGAATGGTGTCGGTTATGTAAATCGATATGTTCTCCGTGACGATCGATTTAAGATTTTGGACTTGACTAAGCCACCATTTGGTAGTGTTCTTTATTGGGTTGCTCTTTTGATGCATAACCGCGAACTTTCTAATGAGACAAGAACAAAATATCTTCGTGAACTTGGATATTTAGAAAAACAATATCTAATAGATGTGAAAGAATACGATGTGGTGATTGGTTATCGTGCTGATGATAGTTATTTTCAATTTCCAGAAGCATTTGTAAGAAGTGAAATCACTTTTGATTCTCTACAAAAGATTTTCGCTGCTGGTGATTTAGGCAAACAATATGTTCTGATTTCTCAAAGGGCGTTTAACAACATTCATTTCAAAGGCTATTTCGCTGTAGATGAAGAATCGAGAAAAGACTATTATTCCCGTAAAAATAGTGCTGATAAGATTTTCACTGATTTATTAGAACAAGACCGTTATAGCAAAGGCAAAAGACTTCGTGACTTGGTGATGAATGATGAAGATAAATAAAGAATATTTCTCCCGTCTTTTTGTTTTGTGTAAACTTCAAAAAGTTAATCTGAGATCTTTTTCAATTATGCTTATGAACTTCGATGATCTAGTTATTGGAACTGACAACGAGATTGTTTCTCTTATAGATTTGTTCAATAAGATAACAGGTCTATATGTTACAAATGATAGTAGTTTTGGTATATATGATGATTCCTACTGGTGTGGGACAGCATATTATTATCTACTTGAGAGAACCCATAAATCATTATCATATTTGCTTTTGAAATTACCATTAGATAGATTGATTGGCATGTATGGGACTTATCATGAAATGGATTATTCTTCTCTTTTTATAAGATTTAATGAGATTGAGATGGAAAAAACGATACTTCGTCTTTTATGTGATTCAAAGAGAGTAAGCATTCCATACTTGAGCAAAGAAATTTCTATTAATGTCTCTACATTGAACAAATATAGTAAGAACGATGAATTTTTGTATGCAGCATCATTTCAGAATGTTAATCTCATTCAAAAATATTTTGCAGTACCATTTTCTTTATTTGAAAAGCAATTATCTTCATAAAAATATGTTCTTGTGCGAGCCCTTTCTTATCATTAGCAGTACTTCGGTAGTGGTGCGTTCGGTCGGTGTCAGTTATCGGTGCGTTCGGTGGGAGCGTCCAGGGAAATTCAGTTTGTTCCTTTGAGGGAAAAGGGGATTGTTCTCCCACAAAATCTTTGTGACAAGACAACCCCATTTATCACGAATGAGGCAATAATTCTGTCAATCAATAACGCACAGAAAATACATAGAAGCACCTTGCAATTAACGCGGGGTGTTTTTATTTAATATACAAAGTATGGCACATCCGTGTGCTTTTCTTTTTATCCATTTGCAAAAATCTGTAAAAGAATATTTGAGATTCACGTCAATTTTTTTCGCATAAGCGATAGTTTATTTATTAAATAATAGTTGTTTTGTTTATTTTTCATGGTATAGTTAGTCGCTATGAAATTTAAAGAATTAAAACTTAATGAGAACATACTGCATTCTATCGATGACCTTAATTATCTCGATTTAACGCCAATACAAGAGCAGAGTATCAATTTTCTTCTCGATGGCTTTGATGTCATGGGAGAAGCTCCCACCGGCACGGGCAAGACCCTCGCTTATGCTTTGCCTTTAATTCAAAATCTCGATCTAACAAATGAAAATATTCAGGCTCTTGTTCTGTGTCCTACCCGTGAGCTCGCTATTCAGAGCGCAGATGAAATTCGTAAAGTTCTGACCCACACTGAAAATGTCGGAGTGCTTCCCATATATGGCGGACAAGATATTCATCGCCAAATTTTACAGTTGAAAAAAAGACCGAAAATAATCGTTGGCACTCCAGGAAGAATCCTCGATCATATCGAGAGGCGCACCATTAAACTGGACAATATTAAAATGTTTGTTCTCGATGAATGCGATGAAATGCTCGATATGGGTTTTGCCCCGAGCGTCGACAAGATTGAAAGCTGCATTCATTGTGAGCATCAAAGCGTCTTATTCTCTGCAACTATTTCAAAAGAAATTGCTAAGATATCAAAGAAATATCTGAAGAATGATGCAAAAGTAATTAGAACCGGTCAGAAAGAGAATGAATCGAAGTTGATCGCACAGTATTATATCGATGTAAAAGAAGATAATAAATTAGATACGCTGCGCATGATGCTCGATACCTTTTCGTATGATAGCGTGTTTGTTTTTTGCCGAACTAAAAGAAATGTTGATAAGTTACAAAACAGTCTCAAAAAATTAGGATATAAAATCAGCTACCTTCATGGTGATTTACCGCAAAAGAAACGCGATGATAACATGAGGGCATTTAAATCTCGTGAAAACAAAATACTGATCGCTACAGATGTTGCTGCGAGAGGAATCGATGTCTCAAACGTTGATTTCGTAGTCAATTATTCTCTCCCAGATCAAGATGAGTTTTATCTTCATCGAATTGGGCGAACGGGTCGTGCGAATACGGAAGGAAAAGCATTTACGTTTATTAACACCAATCAGAGGAGCATGTTGAAGGTTTATGAATCGCTGACTGGCGATGTTATCAAAAGGTATTCCTTATTATCAAAAAAGGAGAAGGAAAATATGGACATGAAGAAAGTTTTAGAGAATGTGAAGAATTCTATCAAAGATAGTCATTTAGAAGAAACCGAAACATTGGTCGGTGAAACGCTAGCTGAATGGGAGAGAAGCGGTATTTCGTGCGATTCCGCAAAACTGGCAGCGGCTCTTTTAAAAGAGTTGGTGTCAATCAAGGATGCGCAAGTATCAAAACCAGATGATGGCTATGTGAGAGAAAGAAAAGATTTTTCGAGATCGAAAGAAAGACCTTCTTTTGAAAGATCTGAAAGACCTGAAAGGAAACAATTTCCTTCAAATCCAAATGCCCAAAGATTTTTTATAAATATTGGAGAAGTCGATGGACTCAACAATAAAGAACTTATGAATTTTGTTAGCAAATATGTTCCAGAAATCAAAGATAGCGATTTCTCTGATATATATATCAAGAACACATTTTCTTTTTTTGAACTTCCCAAAGATGACACTTCAGCGATTATGGAAAAAATCAATGGAACGACATATGGCTCTCGCGATGTTCGCGTTGAATTGAGCGAAAGAAAAACCAAAGAAACTGGACATTCTAATCGTTCATTTCGTGGAAGTCATCCATCGGATAGAAGAGGATCTGGGTATCATAGTTCACATCACGATAGACCAGATGGTGGAAAGTCTTCTTTTCACGGAAGAAGTAACTATTCGCACGATAATAGAAACAAAAAATAAGACTTATTATTTTTAAAGCTGATTACAATCTAAATTAATGCACAAAAAATGTGCATTTTTGTTTTATTTTACTGCCGTCATTCTTATCATAGCAGCACCAAAATCATTGTCTTTACGGTGCTTCTAGACACGAGTATAATGTATATGTTAATACATTGGAGGAATTTATAATGAAAAAATCATTGGTTGTATTACCTGCTATGCTACTTCTTCTTGCCGCTTGTGGTGGTCAAGTAAGCAACGGATCCCCTGATAGTGGATCTGCCCCTGACAGTGAAGAAAGTGAATCTGTGCTCGGCAGTGAATCTGTTCCAGATAGCGAATCAGTACCCGACAGCGAATCAGTACCAGACAGCGAATCAGTATCGGATAGCGGATCCACATCTACTTCTGAAGAAGAGACTGGTTTGTTAGCAAAGTATGATTTGAGTGATCAAGTTCGTACTCCTTATTCCACTGGATCAGTCAAGTATGAAGTAGGAGCTTTCGCTACATTTTTAAAGACAAAACTTGTTGCTGGTGGAACAGAAAAGTTAGCTTCTTCATCTGGTGAGACTAATATTTATGCCGCCGAACAATCTGGTGATATTACCTACGGACCTCAATTCAATGGAATAAAAGTTGGAAAAAGTGGTGGAGCAGCCGCTGTAACACTTACTTTTGATGCTGGTACACAGATTACTAGAGTCGTTTTAGGATGTGCTGGTTGGGCATCTCCAAATACTGATACGATTGCTATTAATGGTGGCGCTGCCGTAACTCCTACACAAGGAGGTGCAGCAGCAACTGTTGAAGCTGTATCAATCGAATTGGCGAGTGCCTCTAATGTTTTGGCATTTGCATTCACAAATCGAATCGTTATCAACTATATCTCGGTCTATACTGCTGAGTAAAAATTCATTCTTTGTTCTTGATATAAGACCTTGTATCCTTTTTTGTGATGCTCGGTCTTTTTATTTAAAAAGTTCTAAATTCATTTGCACATTATTTCATACTGCTTTGAAACAATAAATCTTTCTACGATTTACTTTAAGTAATTTGCTATAATATGAGAGATTGGTATCCATATGACAAAAGCGCTTCGATCGTTAAGAATTAATTCGTTAATAATTGTCAGTCTTGAGTTAATCGCGGCTGCTTTATTTGTTATTTTTTATTATACGAACACCTTTAGTCTTAAAGACTTTTTAAATGCTGGCAACGCTGGTGTCTTTTTTATAATTCTAGCATCCGTTATCATTCTTAACATCATCAGTACGATTGTTATATTTGGCAAAGTGTCAAGCATCAGACACAACAGTGATTTAAAAGCCGCTGAATTGATTGGCTCTGATGTTCAAGAAGCCTATAACTTTGGAATGCTTGGACTAGTTGTGGTAGATGAGAACAATGTTGTTTTATGGGTTAATCAATTAATAAGAGATAGACAGCTAAAAATTCTCGATTTGAATATCCTCGACTGGCAGCCCAAGTTGCGCGATCTCGTCGAAAGCAACACGGGAGAGCCGGTAAAACTGGAGATAGATTCAAAGAATTATGAAGTGAAATATTTGTCTGATGCCGGTTTATACATTTTTAAAGATACCTCTGAATATGAAGATCTTTACAATCACTATAAGCGAGAAGCGATGGTTCTCGGCATCATCATGATCGATAACTATAGCGATGATGTAATCACCGCAAACGAGGCCACTGACACTCTTTCCCAAGTTAAAACCATCATTCTCGATTATTGCAAACAATACAATGTGTTCTTGCGAAGTTATAAGTCCAATGCCTATTATGCGATTTGTGATTATAGCTCATTGCAGCGCATGAAAGATGATAAATTCTCAATTCTTGAAAAAGTGAAGTTGGTGCAAACAGATGCTGACAATCCTCCGACTCTCTCAATAGCTTTTGCTCATGGATTTCCAAATGTTAATAAAATTAACGAGATGACGAACACCGCGATTGACATGGCGTTGTCGAGAGGTGGAGATCAGGCCATCGTTTCGAAACACGGTGAAGATCTACTATTCTTCGGTGGAAAAACAGCGGCGGTTGAGAAGCGCAACAATGTTCGTGTTCGCGTTATGGCCGACACGTTATTGAATTTAATCCGCGATTCCAGCAATGTTGTAATAATGGGGCATAGCGATATGGATATGGATGCTTTTGGTTCATGCCTAGGTGTCAAAGCTATGTGCGATTATCTCTCCATTCCAGCGAGCATTGTCTATGATCCGAAAATAACGGAAAAGAAAACGAGATATGCTATTTCGGATGCTTTTTCCAATGAAGAAATGAAAAAGATTATGCTTTCATCGCGCGAAGCTTTAGATGAGACAAAATCCAACACTCTCGTTGTGGTTTGCGATACGAGCAGCCCTGAGCTCGCTCTTGCGCCTAAAGTGGTAGAAAAGGCAACAAAAGTTGCTGTTATCGATCATCACCGCCTCGCTGAAATATCGATTGAAAACCCTGTTTTTAGGTTTATTGAGCCATCCGCATCAAGCGCATGTGAACTCGTCGCCGATCTCATCAGATTTGCTTCTGCGAACCCAAGGATAAATTTGCCATCCAAGTTTGCTACAATCATGCTATCTGGCATCTTCCTGGATTCTAATTTCTTCAAGGCAAAATCATGTGGAATAAGAACATTTGAAGCCTCTATGATTTTAAAAGAGTATGGCGCCGATAACACTCAAGCGGATAATTATCTCAAAGACGAGTTTGAGGAGTTTTCTCTTATTACTAACATCATCTCCAAAATGGAAACGTATGCATATGGCATCGTCTATTGCACGGCCGATGAAGGTGACGTTATCGAGCGGGCTACAATGTCGAAAGTCGCTAATCAATGCATGCAGATGAAGGATATTAAGGCGTGTTTTGTAATCGGCAACTCGCAAGACAGAGAAACGCGTATTTCTGCTCGAAGCGACGGTTCAGTCAACGTCCAATTACTAGCGGAAAAAATGGGTGGTGGCGGTCACTTCACAAGTGCGGCTGTCGCATTTAAAAATTCTAGTGTTCAGCACGCAAAAGATGTTTTGATCGATACGTTAAATATCTATTTATCACAAGCTAAAATCAGCTCATCAGAGGAGGATCAGCCATAATGAGAATAATTTTATTACAAGATGTTAAGAATTTAGGAAAAAAAGGACAAAAAATTGTTGTTTCTGATGGATACGGAGCAAATTTTTTGATACCGAAGAAATTAGCCGTATTGGACACCCCTCAAACAAATGCACAATTTGAAAGAGAAAAAGAAAATGAAAGATTATCGAATGAAAAAATAAAACTTGAAGCTTTAGAAACGGCAAAAAAATTGGAAAAAGTAACTGTCACGTTTGAAGTTCCAGCCGGAAAAGAGGGCAAGATGTTTGGTTCTATTTCGCCCAAGCAGATAGAAGATGAACTTAAAAATAAATACGGAATTTTAATTGATAAGCGCAAATTCATTGATAAATATACTATCAATACGTTGGGTTACTCTCGTTTAAATATTGAACTCTGTAAGGATGTAACTGCCATCATTACCATTTTAGTTAAAGAGAAGGTGTGATAGTATGGCCAAAGTAAATTTGCCTCGAAATACTGAAGCTGAAAAAGCAATTTTAGGCGCGATGTTGATCTCTCCTGAAGCCTTGAATGATTGTCTGGGCTCTTTAGAAGAAGATATGTTTTATGACGATCCCCCTTCTAACAAATTGGTGTTTCGTGCCATGCGGCAATTGCAAGATAAACACATTCCTGTTGATGCACAGACGGTCGGCGATGAATTGATCAACATGAAAGAAGCGGAAAGCGTTGGTGGGCTTGAGTATTTGGCCGAACTATGCGACTCTGCTATTTCATTGTCAAATCTCGAACATTATATCAGACTCGTTAAAGATCAAGCGGTTCTCCGCAATCTTCTCGTTGCCATGGATAAGATTGAACAAGAATATTCGAAGGAAGAAATAATCGATATCAGCGATTTTGTGGCTTCAGCAGAAGAGAGAATAAATAAAGTTGCTGAAGGAAGATCCATTTCGACTTTTTTAAATAGTGAAGAGCTAGCAAAGAGAGTCAAAGAATCAATTGATAACACCATTTCTCAAGGTGATGGAATAACCGGTCTTGACACAGGGTATAGCAAACTGAATAGATTGACGTTAGGTTTTCAAAAAAGCGACATGCTCATTCTCGCCGCCCGTCCAAGCGTTGGAAAAACAGCCTTAGCCCTCAACTTTGCCTACAAGATTTCTCGTCGAGATGTTCCGGTTGCTATTTTTTCGGCTGAGATGCCAGCGGTTACTTTAGTAAAACGTTTGATATCGGCTGAGTCTAAAATAAATCTTTCTAAAATTATGTCCAACAAGCTGACAGATGGCGAACGATACGCTGTTCAAGAAGCGATTAGAAATATCGCAAAGACAAAAATATATATCGATGAATCACCGAACATTAAACTGATGGATCTGATGGCGAAATCACGAAAACTCAAGGTTAATTGCCCTGATTTAGGATTAATAATCATAGATTATATCGGACTTGTAAAAACTAGTGAGAAGAATGTTGAAAGTCGACAGCAAGAAGTCAGTGATATCTCGCGTTTGCTCAAACAATTGGCACGCGAACTCAACATTCCTATTCTCGTCATTTGTCAGTTATCGAGAGACTCGGAGAAACGCGATAATAAACGCCCATTGCTCTCTGATTTGCGCGAGTCGGGCGCTATTGAACAAGATGCTGATGTCGTCATGCTTCTCTACGATGAATATAAGTATAAATCCTCTGGAGAGATCAGCATCAAGAGGAGTCCTTCGATGGTGCGAGATGAGAAATTGGCGAAAACAAAAGAGGCCGCTTATCAAAAATTATATAGCGGTCTGATAACTAACAATACTGTTCCTATCACGTTAATTGTGGCCAAGAACAGAAATGGTGCGACAGATGATGTCTCGCTTCACTTTGCGAAAAATTATGGTTTATTCATGGACCCTTCTCCAGAGTTTTTAGCCGAGAAAAAACGCATAGATGAAATGACCGAAGGATTAAGCGTCGATTAACATGCGATTCGATATAATCGAAAGCGGTTCAAAAGGTAATGCGACTCTCATAGAAGAAAATGGCAAAGTCATTCTCATCGACATGGGGATTACAAAGTCGACTCTACTCGAAGAAATGAAAAAATTGGGCATGAAATTTTCGGATATCAATGCCGTATTATTTACCCATAATCATATCGATCATTTGAAAGGTAGAGATTTTTTTGATGACGAGTTGGTTTTTGCGAGCGAAAACACGACGACACTTCTTCCCGACCACATTCTTGAACCATACAAAAAGTATGTCATCTCCGGATTTGAAGTAACTCCGATATCAGTCTCTCATGATGCATATAATCCGCTAGGATTTTTGATCAAAGGTCAGGAATCTAAGATTGGATATATAACAGACACCGGATATGTTTCAGAACAGAACATCAAAGTGTTTTATAATTGCGATTACTATATCATCGAATCTAATCACGACATCAAAATGTTGCTTAAAACAAATCGACCACCAGAATTAAAAGCGCGAATTCTAAGCGATGTTGGGCATCTATCAAACGAAGATTCCGCTTTAACGATCACGGAGATGATCGGCCCAAAAACAAAGCAAATAGTGCTCGCCCATCTATCGGAAGAGGCGAACACGCCAGAAACGGCGCTATCCGCTTATAATCGCATTTTTCGCTTTCGCAAAATCAATATTAATAACTATCAGATTTTCTGTGCCAATCAGCACCATTCAGTCTGTGGAGGCGATGAGTAATGACGATTCGCATACTCGCTGTTGGAAAAATAAAAGAGTCTTTTTGGAGAGACGCAATTGCTGAATATATCAAGCGATTATCTGCTTTTACGAAAGTTGAAATTGTTGAAGTTGATGACGAGAAGGCTCCTCGTGATGCTTCGGAAAAAGAAGAGCTTTTGATAAAAGAAAAAGAAGGACACAAACTCTTACAAAAGATTTCGAATAAAGAATATGTTATCGCTTTAACTCTTAAAGAAAACCAATTGGACAGTTTAGGCTTTTCTCGCTTTTTGTCGCGATGCTTAATCGATGGCGGTTCTTCAATCTGCTTTGTCATCGGCGGCTCTTTGGGTCTCAGCGAAAGCATCTTGGGAAGAGCCAATAAAAAAATATCACTCAGCGAGTTGACATTCACTCACCAAATGACACGTGTTATCCTGTTAGAACAAATCTATCGCAGTTTCAAAGTTTTAAATAATGAAACCTACCATAAATGAAACATTTTATCGATGTGCTCTCTAGTCGATTATTCCAAAATGTCTCATCGCTTTAGCCCAACCATCTCTGTCGATATCGTCGGTGACAAAATCGGCAACAGCTTTTGCTTCTGGGGATGCATTTCCCATCGCAACAGAAGTGCCAGTAAACATCAGCATTTCGACATCGTTTGGATTGTCGCCTAACGATATGGCATTTTCAGTTTTCCAGCCGTAATGTTCTAATACAGCCATAATTCCTTTTGCTTTATCGCTATCTTCAGGCATTATATCTACCGCATATTCATCCCATCTCGCTGATTTGCAGTTATTTAGATGAGGCAAGAATAGAGATTCATCAAGCCCATCACAAAACGCTATCATCTGGTAGACGACTCGATCGTAATGATCTGGAAATGAACGCGGTTGAGGGAATCTTGTCCCGTATTTTTCATGTGCGGATATGACTCGATCATCAATCATATTGATGTGTCCTTCTTTTTCTTCGATCAGAGTTAAACCGAATTTAAGCCTTTTTGCGAACTTAATGATCGTATCGACAGTTTCAGACGGTATTGGATATTTGTAGATAATTTTATCGCCAATTATCGCATTCGCACCATTCATCGTAATCAATCCGTCGGGTTTTACTATGTCGAGGATACCAGTTTTTCTGATTAGATACTGATTTCGTCCTGAGCAAAGAAATACGAGAACACCTTTTGCTTGAAGCTTTTTAATGGCTTCAATCGCACTCGGTGGAACTTGTTTTGTTCGATGAGAAAAAAGTGTCATATCAATATCAGTAAATACGATTTTAATATCAAGTTTTTTCATTGTTCCTCCTTTCTTGTTAATTTCATTAAACTCATTTATAGTAGTGTCATGGCATACGAAGAGTGGTCAGATTTAACTACACTAATTGATAGGAATAATCCATTTTCTACTTTATACGAGTTATCAAGCGGCGATAAATTCTATATCGAACCCGCTTTTTATTCACAACTTCAAGGTATGAAAGCACATTTCCCCCAAAGTTATTGCCTCATTATAAATGAGATGAGTATAATAGTCAAAATTAATCATAATGTCATATTTACTTCCGATTTTGAAAACCCCCTCACAAGAAAAGATGGTTATATTTATTGCGAAATTGAAGATATAACTAATAAACTCGGTTTGATTGTAGACAACAATTCAAGAGGTTCAGATTATGGCGATTAAAAGAGTAAAAAAGATGGAACAAAGAAGGATGATTTTAGACTGTGACCCAGGGCATGATGATGCGATTGCTATAATGCTCGCCGGAAAATCACCGAGTATTGATTTGCTCGGAATAACGGTGGTGGCTGGTAATCAAACGATTGAGAAAACAGCACAAAACGCCTTGAATGTTGTGGAGTATTTAAAGCTCGACGTTCCAGTATTTGCTGGTGCTAGCGAACCCTTGATCAAAGAGCGAGTCATCTGTGCACAAATTCACGGTGAATCTGGATTGGATGGATTCACTTTTCCTATAAACAGAACCCATTTACAAAGAGAGAGAGCTAGTGATTTTATTGTCAATTCATTAATGAAATATGATGATGTCACAATCGTTGCGACCGGACCATTAACCAATATTGCTTTAGCACTTAAAAATGAGCCATTAATTAAATTGCATATCAAGGAAATAGTGCTGATGGGTGGTTCTATCGGATCTGGAAATGTTTCTCCAGCTGCTGAGTTTAACATTTTGACAGATCCCGAAGCGGCCGATATTGTTTTTCGATCTGGATGCATCATTAAAATGTGCGGTCTAGATGTCACGCGGGAGGTTCTCGTTCTCAAAGAAGTTATTGAGCGCATGAATAAGATTCATAATGATGCATCAAAACTTTTTGTGGATTTAATGAGAGTTTTCAATGCGAATCAGAAAAAAATATTTGGTTTTGATGGCGCGCCGTTGCACGACCCCGTGACCATCGTTTCATTGATCGATAAAAAAGTGGTGCACTTCGAATACATGAATGTCGAAATCGACATTTCACGCGGCCCGAGTTATGGGAGAACTAATTGTGATCGCTTCAATTATCTACATCGCCAGCCCAATGTTTATGTCGCTACCCGAATCGATGTTAAAAAGTATTGGAATATCATCGAAGAGGGATTAAAGCGTTATTGATATGAAGAGCATATTTGTTTTGGGCTCCTTGAACATGGATTTAGCGATTAGATCAAAGTATTTTCCTCAAGAAGGCGAAACGCTCTCTGGCAACAATTTTACAACTTGTCCAGGTGGTAAGGGATTAAACCAAGCGATCGCTATTGCAAAATTAGGTGGGAAAGTTCATTTTCTTGGCGCGATTGGAAACGATTCCTTTGGAAAAGAAATGAAGGACGAACTGGAAAGCCACGGAGTTGATACTAGAAATATTAAAATCGTGGATAAATTACCAAGCGGAGTTGCGATTATTATTGTGGTCAATGGAAATAATCGAATCGTCCTTGATCTCGGAGCCAATTTAAAGATTGAAGAAAAAGACATCGACAAATTTCTTTTGCCAGCAAAATCTGGCGATATTTTTCTCTCTCAATTAGAAAATAATATCGACGCCACTCTTTACGCGTTGAGACAAGCAAAGAAAAAAGGTTTGATCACTATCCTCAATCCTGCTCCGGCGAACGCGAGAATTTTGGAAGCAAAAAGTAGTATTGATTACCTCATTCCGAATGAGATTGAAGTAGCGCATCTCGCCAATTCATCTTTAGATGATGCTTATAAAAAAATCGGGGTTAGTTCTCTGCTCATAACGCTTGGAGAAAAAGGATACCGCTATCAAGATTTAAATGGAATAATATCGGATCATGCTATCAAGGTTCACGCCATCGACACGACTGGTGCGGGCGATACTTTTGTCGGCGCTTTTTCTTATGAGTTATCATGTGGTGAAGACATTAAAAGTTCCTTGCGCTTCGCTTGTTTAGCCGCGTCAATTTCGGTGACGAGACAAGGATCATCAAAATCATCGCCAACGCTTGCTGAGATGATCACTTATTTGGAAAAATAACAGGCACTTGATTTGCATATTTTCTCCCACTGGTTGAGAATATAAGTATAATAATTGTTTTCTGTTATCACAATTAACAATAGGAGATTTTCTACCGATGAACATAACTATTATCGGAACAGATTATCAAGCGCTAGCTTATGCGGCAATATTAGCCTCATACTGCAACGATGTTATTTGTCTTGGAGATGAGAAATTGAGGATTGCGGATTATAAACATGGATTTTTCAACACAGATGATCAACAATTGGACACTCTTCTTAAAGAAAATTTAGAGCATATCCGTTTTACGACGAATGCCAAAGACGCAATAAGACCTAACAAAATTGTTATATTGACACTGACTTCTCCTGATGAGCAACTTTTTAAAACGAATCTCGATATTGTGTTACAGAATCTATCTCGGCATAGCATTCAGGATACATATCTGATCGTTTTAAGCGTGATTCCTCAAGGAACATATGAGTATATTTCTAGCGTTTTAAAAAACAGCCCAATGAAGTTTCACATCATATATGCTCCAATCGCTAGCAAGGATGCGAGAGTTCTTTACCTATTAAAACTTTCGCGGATGCATGTTGGTGTCAGCAACGACGACGATATGAACGTCTTCAAGCACGTCGTCTCGCAATATATGAAAGAAAAGGTGCAGTATCATTGGGATACAGCACCAAATATTGAAAAACTTTTTAGCAAAAAATCTATTGAATAGGTCTCAATGACTTCATCGACATCCACATGACTCGAACGCCGAGAATCAATATGAACATCATAACGGCATAAGTTGACAGAATGAAGCCTAGAATGAGCGATAGTATGGCAGGAGCAATACTGGCCCAATAAGCAATTTTTTGCGTCTCCCAGAACGTGTAAATTCTAAATGGGTTCTTCTTTCCGCGAGTGAGGATGAAAATCATTAATCCCATAAATATTACAAGCAGAGCGTCGATTCCAAGCATTAATAGAGTCGTTTGCCACGTCGCTGTATTTCTAGCAGCGATATATGAGTTATAAAAGAAATCTTTCCAAAGATTGAATGAACCGGACATGAATAGTCCATATTCATTGCCTTGAGAATCAGGTGTCATAGTATATATGATATTTGCGTCGTTGTTGTCGACGATTCTCACGATGGATAAATTATATAGATCATATCCAACATTAATGTGATCGTAATCACCTTTGACCGATCCATTCTCTGTTGTGCTGCCCGGCTTATATATATAGGACTGGACTTGATATTTGCCTAAGACGATGAAGTGAGTGTAAACAGAAGTTTCACCTTCTACTAGAGCTGAACCATCGATTGGGTTGACACCGCTCTTGACTCGAGAGACATATGTGGAATAAGCATCGCCAATAGCTGTTGTATAATATACACAAAAATCAATCGTCGAAGATGAATCGCGATGTTCATAACGCGTTGCGGGATTGGATGCAAAAGTTGTTTCCCAAGCAGAGACATCATTTTCTTTCTCGCATTCTAAATAATGAATGCCGTTGCTATCCTCTTTAACGATTAGATGAATATTGTTATTGTATATTGTTTCAGTAAACCTCGTCAGTCCGACTTCATAACCGTATGTTGATGATCCAGAGATAAAACCAGCCCCAGATACGTTCAATTGGTTGAAGGTGATAGGAATGACAGCGAGAATTAATGATAAAATTGCCATAATAATGGCAAAGAACCATGGTTTGGAACGTCCGCCTTCAATACAAGAATCATTTTTGTATAAACTTGAGAGTAGTAATTTAAATGTTTTCATAGATTTTTCTTTCGCGTGATTAAGTATATTACATATAACTATTTAAAAGCAAATGAAAACAAATTGTCTTTTTTTGATAATGGCCGTGAAATGTAGGCATATATTCTCGCTTTCTATTGCTAGTAGTTTTCTTATTTTTTATGATAGACTTTGTTTGATAGAAAAAGGAATCGACATGTTCAAACAAAAATCTTTGCCCACATCACTCGCCTATCTCGGAGGGAGCATCGCTATTTTATCATGTATCGGAATTCTCTTTTCTTACGCCTTTGTTTTGACTTCGGATTATGCCGTAATAAATATTCCTGGATATCTAGTATTTTTTGGTGGAACGGCATCGATAATTTCATCCGGTATCACATACGGTATCACATTTTATCTCAACGCCATTCTGATCATCGCCATGCAATTCGTTGTTGTGGGGAGCATCGCTTGTTTTATCGGGTTCAGAAATTATAAGACGATGTTCTTTTCCTGCTTAATTCTTTTAATAGGCGTGATCGGCATGTGGTTAAGCCCATTATTGATTTCGTTGGCTTCTCCAAATTTTATCCTTGATGGAACCACGCTTGATTATGGCTATTACATCATGACGGTCGGAGCCAGTTGTGGTCTCATTCTTTCTTTAGTCTCTTCGTGCCTTCTCTGGTGCGACAGAAAAATCAAACAATAATTGTTTTCGTATAACTCTTGTAAAAAAATTGCATTTTTGCTATATTTCATATGCTTTTAAATAAGCATCACGGGGTCGATCAGGTTTCGACATGGATGTGCTTGGCTTTAATTGCAGTCGAGTGATGACGTAATCATCAAAACCAAATAACTGATAACAGTTATATGAGCAACAGAAATGTTGCATTCGCCGCTGCTTAATAGCACCGAAATAGGTTCCGACCCTCTGGGCCGGGCGGTACGCACCCTAAGGTTTAGTCTCTCACGTTTAGGTAGTGTGTCATAACAAGAGAATATGGTTATTAAGAAGACTTACTCTAATAACAAGAAAAAACACTGGTCTCGCGCATTATTCTTTGTCGATATGAAAAAATGCGTTAAACATAATATCGTCTAAACTGTAGACGTTATTGTAGAGCCTTCCTTGGACGCGAGTTCGATTCTCGCCGACTCCACCAATAGTTTAGTAATGCCGATTATATCGGCATTTAAATTATATTTAGACATAAATAGAACAAATATGAGATATAATTATTTCTAAGAAGATTTTCTCGTTTGGTATTTTTATTAAGCAAGTTTGCTTGCCATCTCACTTTGTTTTATAACAAGTTATGGAGAACATCATGAAATTAAGCGATATAAATTATGCGACTCTAAATGAAGTGAACGCCCTTCAACCTTTTGATATGATTAGCCCCCCTCGAAAAGTGAGATGGTATTTGAAACCTCTCATCTGGCTTCTCAGCTATCCAGAGACCATAGCTACTAGAGCGAAAATAAATAAACATGATATGGATGGAGTCAAAGGCCCATATCTCCTTTTATGTAACCATAATAGTTTTATTGACTTTAAGGTCTCAGTGAAAGCGATGTTTCCAAGAAACGCGAATTATGTCGTGGCGATTGACGGCTTTATCGGAAGAGAGAAATTGCTTCGAAATGTCGGCTGTTTTGCAAAGCGTAAATTCATTTCCGATGTGAGACTAGTGAGAAATATTATCTATGGTTTAAATAAGAATAAATATATATGCGCAATCTATCCCGAAGCCAGGTATTCATTGGTGGGGACGACCGCCATTCTACCGGATAGTCTCGGCAAGATGGCGAAACTATTAAAACGTCCAGTTGTCACATTGATCTGCCACGGTCATCATCTGCGACAGCCTGTATGGAATTTAAATAAGCGCAGAGTTAAAACATCGGCCGATATGACGTGCATTGTCTCTTCTGATGAAATTGAGTCTTTGAGCGTTGAAGAGATCAATCAGAGAATTCATAAGGCTTTTGAATACGATGATTATCGCTATCAAAAAGAACACAATATTCGCATCAAGAATAAAGACCGAGCTAAAGGCCTTCATAAAGTTTTGTATAAGTGTCCTCACTGCTCAGATGAACACGGCATGTACAGCGATGGTAATAAACTGTGGTGCGAACACTGTCATAAAACTTATGAGATGGATGAAGTGGGAGAACTGCACAGCAGTGATGGAACATGCGAGTTTCCGCATATACCTGATTGGTATGAGTGGGAGAGAGAAGAAGTTAAAAAAGAAATTGAAAATCAAACATATGGTGTCGATATCGAAGTGGATGTTGATTGCCTTCCAAACAGCACCGGTTATTATCGGCTCGGAAAAGGGAGACTCACTCATAATATCGATGGCTTTCATCTCGATGCTGTATTCGATGACAAAGAGGAACTGCATCTGCACAAAGTAGTTCTTGAAAACTATGGTGTTCACATTGAATTCGATTATTTTGGCAAAGGCAATTGCATAAGTTTTTCGGATGATGACAACACATATTATCTATTCCCAACCGATAAAAGATTTAATGTCACAAAAGTTCATTTTGGTGTCGAAGAGTTGTACAAAATAGCATTTCAAGCGATCAACAAAAGCAAATAAACTGTTGGAATCATAGAAATTTTCAGGGCGCAGATTATTTAACGCCGCCAAAGACAACATTGGCTATTTATTGCTGATAGAGAGCGATATAATAATATCGATATGAAAAAATGTCACAAAATCATGCCGATCTTGCTCATTCCGCTCGTCGCCTCATGCGGGGTTGATTTTAATTCGCTATTCCCATCGACATCAGGGTATTCGTCTGAGACTAGCGGTGATGATTCTTCGCAGAGCGTTTCGTCCGAGGAATCAACCGACGATTCTGAAATATCGATTGATATTCCTTCTATTTCAGTTGATTTAGAGAACAGATGGGATGAAGAAATATCCTACCAAATGATGGTGATTATCGGCGAGGAATTACCCTATATCTATTCTTTTGGAACCTCTCAAGAATATGAAATCGGTTACGAGGATAGTTCTCGGACCATTCCTTACATCGCATCATCGATTGACAATCCGGGCTATAATTTATCAATTCTCTATGCCGCAAAGGCGTTATACGAAGGATATCTTCCATCCTCAAGCGAGGAAGATGAAGATGGGATAAACTGGTATTGCTATCGAAAAGATTTGATCGATCAAAATGAATCGCCATATATTGAGTTGAGATTTGCCTATTATGAAGAGTACGAAGATTCTTATGTTTTCACTATTTCTGCACATCGTTCTACAGCTGGTGGTGGTTTACCGATACCAACGAGCGCCTCATATGCTTTGAATCCAAATGATTGTCCATCATCCTATGTCGCCCCTTCTTCGATCACAATCAATAACATGTCATGCATCCTTTCATACATCATGAAAAGTAATAGCAAAATATGGTTTAAAAGAAATAGTGGACAATTTTATAATTCATCAGGAGCGTCGTCGCCCATTAAATATTTATATTTAAAAGGGTATAGTTCTTTATCAAATTTCTCGCTGTTAGCAGGAAACAGCAGATCATCTTTGAAAACTTTGCCGTCTTACAATGGCGTGTTTTTATTGAGCGGTTATTCTTATTTCCAAGTTTCCGCTGGAAATTCCGATGTTTCCGTTTCTGCGATTTGGTTTATAAATGAATAGATTTTTATATAAAATGATTTATATTATATTTATATGTTGTTTTTAAACGGAGGGTATTTTTATGTCAAATAAACAAAAAAGAACTCCCGAAACAATTGCGATTGTTGCTGCAGTATTAGTATTTTCCGCTCTAATGTTCATGTTTTTGCCAGTCTATTCAAGCAACAGTTCGTACAATTTGATTTTTGGGTTTAGCAATGTCGGTTCTTCGATAAGAACCCCAATTATTCCACTCACAGTTGCTTTCGTGTTTGTTTTAGTCGCCTTAATTTTATCATTGCTGCACAAGTTGGTTTTTAGATGGAAGTGGTCACTTTTAACTGCTGGAATACTTTGTATTGTGGCAGCGATATTATTTTTTTGCACCCAAGTATTTTATGGTGTTTCCGTAAATCTTGGTTGGAATGATAACTATCCATTTTCTGTTGAGGCGGGACCGATTGTTGTCGGTGTTTTCCTCGCCATTCCTGGCATCGGTTTAGTCGTTTGGAACATTCTGACTGCCAAAGGAATTATTTAATTGTATTCGTTTAGTCTTATTTCTAGAAAGGGTACAGTGTGTTTTTTATGAAAAATAATCGTAGCAAAGTTCGCGTTCTTCCGGTCACAATTTTTACTTCTGCAGTAACTATTTGTGTGTGCTTAGGTATTCTCGGCGGCATTCTTCCTGATCTATCTATGCCAACGATGAGTTCAGATAACTCTGTTATCACCCTCAATCAAGATAACGCACCAGATATTTCGAAATCCGAATATACTTCTAGCGGTGGTGTCATCGACCGCCATGGCGTTGTCTTTAGATACACGAATGCCAGAAAAGTAGACGGAGAACATGTTCAACTCGGCCCGAATGGTATTCTTTATAATAACAACTCGACTGAAGCCGGCACTTATGGGGCAAAGACGC
This sequence comes from Bacilli bacterium, assembly GCA_041653015.1. Lineage (GTDB taxonomy): Bacteria > Bacillota_I > Bacilli_A > RFN20 > CAG-826 > JBAZGG01. The sequence goes on from JBAZGG010000001.1 coordinate 79,412, forward strand.
AAATAACCTCAATTTCTTCTGTCACTGTCGTTTTTTCGACGAGTGGCACCTTGTTGATCGCCACCTCAACCGATTCATCAACTTATTCATCCTCTGTCGCATTAACTTCTGGAGTCTCTTATTCAACGACATCAACATACCCGTATTATCTGAGGCTGATCAGCGATACCTCTAACTCGGTGACGATCACAAGCGTTGTTATCAATTATCTCTGCCGCGCTGTTTCTTCTCAACAAGAAGGCATCATCACGGTTAACTCGTCATATGCAAACGAAAACACAAATGTTGCCGGATCTCTTTCAACTTCCGATTTTGATTGGGACGCTGGTGTCATTTCTCTTTCAAGCGCAACAGGATCTGGCTTTTTAGGCGTAAACCAAACTAGAATCAGATTTGGTTCCTCATCTAATGGACAGATCATATTTGCTTTTTCGGAGATACTAATTTCAAAAGTGGTGGCTAATGTCGCGATTTTTGGAACCGACTCTACGGACGTCACTATCAAAACAAATGGCAATAATACATCCTTAGTTAATACTGTGGCGACTGGGAATCTCACATATGATTTTTCAAGCGATACAACAGCATCGACCTCGTTGACAATCTCGTGTCCATCAGGCAAACATCGTTTCTTTCTCAATTCTTTGACGCTTACAGTAGGGGCGGCCGCACCAGTTGCTGTCACTGGCGTTTCAATTCCAGAAGAACTCGAGGTGATTGTTGGAAGTTCATCATCTTTGACTGCGACAATCACTCCAGAAGATGCGACGAATAAATCCGTGACATGGAGTGTTATAAACTCATCACCTAGCGGTTGTGCTACCATATCCTCTTCAGGGCTTGTGAGCGGTGTTGCCGCAGGCACAGCGACCATTCGTGTAACGACAGCCGATGGAGGCTTTACCGATACTTGTTCGGTGAGCGTAGTCACTGTTCCACTCGATAACTATATTTCTCCTTCAAGTGTTAATTTGAAATATGATTATTCTGACGTAATCGACAAAGGATATTGGACTCTTGACACCGCCCCATCGACGGGAAATATCAACCTACTAGTTATTCCTGTCAAAATTAGCGGGACATCAAACGCTACGGCAGCGAACAAAACAAAGATTGAAAAGGCATTCTTCTCCGAACAGACTTCTGACACTGGTTGGGTGTCTTTGCGACAATATTTTGCCGCGGCTAGCTATGGCGCACTAAGTGTCACCGGCACTGTCACTGATTGGTATGATTGCGGTTATACTAGGTCGCAGTTATCGACAGACACTTATATGGCAACATTAGTCGATGCTGCCGTGGCTTGGTATAAAACGACATACACTTCAAATTGCACACAATTCGACGCTGATAGCAATGGTTGGATAGACACCGTCTGTTTAATTTATAGCGACACGACAAATACAAGAGCTGAGAACGACAATGACATGACAAATCTATGGGCTTACACATATTGGCAACAGAATAGCAACGCGAACGTCTCTTCTCCTGTGGCGAACGCATATATGTGGGCTAGTTACAATTTTATGAATGGATCGAATTATATCACCATCGACGCCCACACTTATATTCACGAATACGGTCATTGTATGGGCCTTGATGACTACTATAACTATGATTCATCATCGACAGAGTGCTTCGCAGGTGGATTTGATATGCAAGATTATAACGTTGGTGACTATAATTCATTCTCTAAAATGGCTCTTGGCTGGACAAAACCTTATGTCGTTACCGGCAACGCCCAAATCACTATTTCCGCGTGCTCGACAGTTCAAAATCAAACCATCGTTCTCTTCAGCAGTGGATCGAGTTGGAATCAATCGCCATTCACAGAGTATTTACTCTTTGAACTATACGCTCCAACAGGCATGAATCAATTCGATGTGAATCATAATACTTATGATGGGTATCCACAAGGACCCAACGCTTATGGCATAAGGCTGTATCATATCGATGCTCGTCTATATCGTCGTTCTTCAAGTGCATACAATACCTTTGCCACTGATATGGAAACATACAATTCATCATATCCTTATTACGAAGTAATTATGAAAAATACAACCGCTGGAGACGCCGATTATTCTTCACGTGTCGCATCTTTGCGCAATTACCGAATCGTTCAACTCATTCAAGCCGGTTCTTCATCCAATACGTTCTCGACTAGCTCAGCTTCACCGAGATATTTAACGGCCGCTGATCTATTTGATAATAATGATACATTTACGATGTCTGCATATAGTGAATTCTTCTATAATTCTGGTAAAATGAATAGTGGTTCTTCGATTAATTATTCCGTCACGTTTAATGTCAATTCATCAACGGGAACAGCGACTCTCACTTTTATGACCATTTAGCATCGATAGTCGCTCGTCGAAACAAATAAAAGTTTTTGTGCGGATATTAGCTATATCACAATTTTCACATATGTTGTAAGATACATAATAGGTTTAACTATGTTAAGCTTTTGCAAATGTTCACCAGTAATCTATTAGGCATCGATGTCGGATCAACGACCGTAAAAGTCGTCGTCATTTCGCCTGATGAAAAAATAGTCTATCACAATTATAAGAGACATTTTTCACGCGTTAAAGAATGCGTTTTAACGCAGATAAATGAAGTCAAAGAACGATTTTCGAATACTGAATTTAAGGTTTGCATCACTGGCTCTGCAGGGCTAGGGTTGTCATCAAAAGCAAAATTGCCATTCGTTCAAGAGGTTCAGGCAGCTTTTCTCGGCGTTAAGAAATACTATGGCGATGCTGATGTCGTCATCGAGTTAGGTGGCGAAGATGCGAAGATTATTTTCTTGACCGGTGGAGTCGAGCAGAGGATGAACGGTTCATGCGCTGGTGGAACCGGAGCATTTATCGATCAGATGGCAATATTGTTAAACATTGATGTTGCAACGATGGACGAGATGTCATTAAAAGCCGAAAAAATATACCCGATCGCTTCTCGCTGTGGCGTCTTTGCGAAAAGCGATATTCAGCCTCTTTTAAATCAAGGAGCGAAGAGAGAAGACATCGCCATGTCGATATATAAAGCGGTGGTGGATCAAACGATCGTCGGGCTTGCCCAAGGACGAAAAATTCATGGTAAAGTACTATTTCTCGGAGGTCCATTATCGTTTCTAAAAGGTTTACAAAAGGCCTTTATCGATACATTGAAGATTTCGAATGAAAATGCAATTTTCCCCGAATACGCCTCGTGCTTTATGGCCATCGGATCTGCACTTTTTGCGGATAAGCTCGACCAGACATTTTCGATTGATGACATCGCACAAGCCATTGAAAAAGCCGATTTGTCCGATGAGATTATCACTTCTGACCCTCTATTCAAAAATTCTGAAGAATATGAAGAATTTAAAAAAAGACATAATAAAATGGATGTTCATAGAGGAGATCTAACAACATACATCGGAAAGGCTTATTTAGGAATAGATGCTGGCAGCACGACGACCAAGATGGTTCTTCTCGGTGAGAATGAAGAGATTCTCTACTCGCGATATGCAAATAATAAAGGACAGCCTCTTGAAGCGATAGTGGCACAATTGAGAGATTTGTATTCTAAATCAAATGCGAAGATGATAATTGAAGCCAGCGCCGTAACTGGTTATGGTGAAGATTTGATCAAATCAGGGATGAGAACAGATTATGGATTGGTGGAGACCGTCGCTCATTTTAAAGCGGCTTCTCACTTTCAACCGGATGTTGATTTCATAATTGACATCGGTGGTCAAGATATCAAATGTTTTAAAATAAAAAACCATGCGATCGATTCCATCATGCTGAACGAAGCATGTTCTTCTGGATGTGGGTCATTCATTCAAACCTTTGCTTCAGCTTTGAATATTCCCATCGATGAATTTTCGAAATTGGGTCTGTTTGCAAAAAGACCTGTGGAATTGGGTTCGAGATGCACCGTGTTTATGAATTCATCTGTAAAACAGGCTCAAAAAGAAGGAGCTTCTATAGAAGATATTTCAAGCGGATTATCATCCTCCATCGTAAAAAATGCCATCTATAAAGTGATACGTTTCAAATCTCCCGATGATCTGGGTAAAAACATTGTCTGCCAAGGCGGAACATTTTTAAACGATGCCATTCTCAGGGCTTTTGAAAGAGAAGTTGGGCATGAGGTTATTCGCCCATCTATCGCTGGGTTAATGGGTGCTTTTGGTGCGGCTTTGTATGCGAAACAGAGAGGCGGACCATCGCATCTGATAACAAAATCGGAACTCGATAATTTTTCTTATAAATCTTTAGGATTTGTGTGCAATGGTTGCACTGCACATTGCAATTTGACCATTGTCTCATTCAACAATGGCGGTAAATATATTTCCGGCAACAGATGTGAAAAAGGTGCAGGTCTCAAACTCGAAAGCAACAATTATAATCTTTTCGAATATAAGTATAAGCGTTTGTTTGATGGATCGCACAAAGCGCTTAATCCCATAGCCACTGTTGGATTGCCGATATGTCTCATTTTCTACGAGCAATTGCCGCTGTGGAGAACTTTCTTTGAAATGCTCGGTTTTGAGGTGGTTATATCGAGTGAATCCAGCCGTCAACTATATTTTAAAGGGCAGCACACTATCGCGTCTGATACGGTCTGTTATCCTGCAAAATTAGCCCATGGGCACATCGAGGACTTGCTCGATAAAGATGTGAATTTCATATTTTATCCCAGCGAATCATACAATTTAGATGAAGAATTCTCCGACAACCATTACAACTGCCCGGTCGTCGCTTATTATCCTGAGCTTTTAAAAGGAAACAACCATCGATTGTCGAGCGATAATTTTATTCATCCATATATCGATATCAACAATCGCAAACAAAGCGCGGTGACTTTAGCGAGAGCTTTATCAAAGTATAACTTTAGTAAACAGCAGATATATTTCGCTTTATTGAAAGGTTTTGCCGCTTTAAACAGATATTATGAAGACATTCAAAATGAAGCCGATAGGATAATTCTAGAAGCGAGAAAGAATAATAAAAAAATAATTGTTGTCGCGGGTAGACCATACCATATCGATCCTGAGATAAATCATGGGGTTCAGAAACTATTGACCTCCTTGGACATGGCTGTCGTCACCGAAGACTCTGTCTTCCGTAAAATTGATAGCAAAGTTGAGGTTAATGTCCTCAATCAATGGACATATCATTCTCGTCTATATCGCGCGGCTAAATATGTCACAACCCAAGATGATATGCAGTTGGTTCAACTGGTATCGTTCGGCTGTGGCATCGATGCGATCACGACGGATGAAGTGAGAAGAATTCTTGAAGAGAAAGGCAAATTCTATACCCAATTAAAAATTGATGAGATTTCAAATTTGGGTGCAATTAAGATAAGATTAAGAAGCCTTAAGGCCGCGATGGAGCAAGCGAAAGAACGAGAGTGAATATGGAATATACTAAATTTACTAAAGACATGAAGCGCACTCACAAGATACTTGTCCCCGACATGCTACCGATTCATTTCTCTTTGATCATTTCTATTTTAAAAAGTTATGGTTATGATCTTGAACTTTTGCAGACTTCATCTCGAGAAGTGGTGGATGAAGGTCTTAAAAACGTTCACAACGATACCTGTTATCCCGCACTGCTCGTCATCGGTCAATTCATCAACGCTTTTAAGAGTGGGAAGTATAATCCGAGAAAAACAGCTGTTTTAATAACTCAAACCGGCGGTGGTTGTCGAGCTTCGAACTATATTTTTCTTTTAAGAAAAGCTTTGGCGAGAGAGTATCCGGAAGTACCTGTCATCTCTTTGAATTTTTCCGGGCTCGAAAAGGGCTCTGGCTTTAAGTTATCATTATCGATGATCACCAAACTCGCCTATGCCGCTCTATATGGCGATATGCTCATGTCCATATACAATCAATCGCGGCCATACGAAGTAAACAAAGGCGATAGCGCGACTATTTTGCAAAACTTGCAAGGCAAAATCTGTCTAACATTTAATTCGAAACGCTACAAGAGAACAAAATCGATTTATCGCATGATATGCAATGATTTTTCCAATATGGAGAGAACGACGATGAAAAAGCCGAGAGTTGGGATAGTGGGGGAGATCTATGTCAAATATTCTCCATTGGCGAACAATCATCTCGAAGATTTTCTCATCTCTGAAGGCTGTGAGCCGGTTGTTCCAGGCTTGCTCGATTTCTGCTTGTATTGCATAGTGAATAACCTCAATGATCACAAGCTATATAAGATGAATAAAAAAACATATGTCTTTTGGAAAATTGTGTATAGGTTTCTTTATAAGAAACAAAAAGAACAGATCATGTTCTTATCCAGAGATGGCCGCTTTGACGCTCCGCACGATTTTGAGGAGTTGAGGCACAATGCCGACACATTTATCCATCAAGGAGTAAAGATGGGTGAGGGATGGCTTATTCCTGCGGAAATGGCCTCTTTGGCAAAACATCATGTCAATAATATCGTCTGCGCTCAGCCTTTTGGCTGTCTTCCTAATCATATCGTTGGCAAGGGAATGATCAGACCCATTAAAGACGCGTTTCCCAAAGTTAACATTGCGGCGATTGATTATGATCCTGGCGCCACAAAAGTAAATCAAGAGAATCGAATTAAATTGATGCTCGCTAATATCAACAAATAACTTGCTTCAGTCATCAGTATTATTAACTATGTTATGATGTAATATATGAAATATGGAAGGTTGGCAATCGAATTTATTTATTGGATTTCATCGCTCACCCATGAAAATCATTTCGCTCGTCTCAAGCAAAGAAACGAAGAAAATTTTACTGAATTAATTGGCATACCATACGCTCTCGACGATAGCGATGTTCATTCTTTCAATCTGTACTGTCCAATTAAGAATTCTAATGGCATCATCATCTTTGATATTCACGGTGGTGTTCGCAAAGGTTCAAATGTCAGCAATTACGAACAGGATATCGCTCTTGCAAAAAGAGGTTTTATCATCGCGGCGATGAATTATGAATTGATCGATGAAAAAAAAGATGATGGAGTTTTGAATGCTATCAAAGACATCATCTCCTGCATATCTCATTGTTATAAGGAGAGAAGAAAATTTGGCTTTTCTTTTGATAAAGTGGTGTTAAAAGGAGATGGCTATGGCGGTTATCTCGCCCTTTTGATCACCGAGATTGTCAATTCGAAAGAATTGCAGAAAGAATTTGATATCAAAATTTCAGAGAGAATCAAAATCTCCTCTCTTCTTTTAGACTCGCCGATCTATGATTTGGATAATCTGTATGATTCGCTTTCGAAAAATATTTGTGAGTCCGCTCTTTCTTGCATTTTTTCTTCATCCATACAAAATGAGGATTATCGAAAGAAATTTAATCCAAAAACATATTTAAGCATCGACATTATTTCACCGATTTTTATAACTGTGAACAGCCGTAATTTCTATGCTAATCATTCCATCATTTTGGACAATGAATTAAATAGGATGGATGGTCGTTATGAATTCATCTTTAATCGGGATAGATGCATAAGAAAACAACATATCTTTGATATTGTCGAATTGAAAGACCGGGAAGCGATTAATGCCACTGATGAAATGATAAAGTTTCTAGAAAATATTTTTATGAATCAACATTAAAACATTGTTATATTTATGATTGAAATGCAAAATATATTATATATAATGTAAGTCGAAACCGAGGTCATAAAGTGGGAAAGATTGATCAAAAACGGACTCCGTACCTTGATGCGTTAAAGAATTACCTAAGTCACGAAGTTACTCCATTTGATGTCCCTGGACATCACATGGGAAATGTGCCGAATAAATTAAAAGATTTTGTTGGAAAGAGGTTATTTGAATGCGACATTAATGCTCCGTTGGGCCTAGATAATTTAGCTAATCCTAACGGTTGTTTACGAGAGGCGGAACTCCTGATGGCGAATGCTTGCCATGCAGACGATGCCTTCTTTTTAATCAATGGCACCACCAGCGGAATTCTTGCAATGATTCTAACGGCGTGCAGAGCAAATGACAAAATTATCCTTCCACGAAACATACATAAGTCTGTCGTCAATGCACTGGTGATTTCTGGTGCGATGCCAGTCTATGTGATGCCGAGGATTGACATGCAACTAGAGATTGCCAATCAACCGACCGTCGATGATTATAAGAAAGCCATCATTCGCTATCCGAGCGCAAAGGCTATCTTTGTTATCAATCCAACATACTTTGGTGCGGTCAACGATTTAAAAACATTGGTTGATTTCGCCCACGCTCATAATGTTGCTGTTCTAGTGGATGAAGCGCATGGATGTCACTATTATTTTAATGAGAGCGGACCGCTCTCGGCGATGCAAGCTGGCGCCGATATGTCGAGTGTAAGCTTTCATAAAACTGGGGGGTCCTTGACTCAATCGAGCGCCTTATTGATAAAAGGAAATCGTTTTTCCAGTTGCGAAGTGCAAAAATCCTTAAATATGATCAATACCACTTCTCCTAGCACGATTTTGATGGCGAGCCTCGATGCTGCGCGCTCATATATGGCGACCGAAGGACAAAAAGAACTGTATCAAACGATTGAACTCTGCCATTATGCACGAGAGCAAATCGCTAATATCAAAGGCTTTATACCATGTAATAAAGACTATTTTGTAAAGCATGGTTGTTTCGATTACGATGAGACAAAACTCGTCATCGAATTAGACCGCATTGATATGTCTGGTTTTGATCTATATCGCCTGCTTAAAAATAGATATGATATTCAAATTGAACTCGCTGAAACGTATGTCTTTCTTTGCATTTTTGCAATTGGAACTAAAAGGGAACACGTTCGAAAACTCATCAATGCATTAAAAGAAATCTCTAAAGAGCACTATCATAAGAATATGTCATACCCTAAGCATCATTACGCTTTGGATTTTCCATTTCCTCTCATTCGTCCTCGCGCCTCTTTCCACTCTCCGAGCAAGCGCATGAAAATAGAGAATGCGGCGTTTGAAATCTCGAAAGAGCAAATTATGATTTATCCTCCGGGAATCCCTTTGATTGTCCCCGGTGAAGTCTTTACTCCCGAGATTATTGAAAGGTTGCAGAGTTATCAAAAGATAGGAATCACTATTTTGAGCGATTATCACGATGGGACTGTCAACGTCATCGATCGCGATAAATGGAAACATTATTCGGATTATGAAAAACATCTCGTCGATTATTTTAACAATCGCAAAACAAATCCTACAAATGACCATTTCTTTGTTCCGTTTGAGGGATGCAAACACGATGCGACATTAATGCTTCTTCCATTTAGAAAAGATACTTGGAGAAGAGCGGCTAAACCAGCTCGCGACACTTTCAAAGAGGTGATTCAAGCGATTGCCAGACACGAGAGGGTCATCCTCGGTATTCACCCCGTCATATATGACAAAGTTATCGATGAATTTGCCAGCATTGAAAATGTCGAATGTATGAAAGTAAAATACAACGACGCCTGGGCAAGAGACAATATGCCTCTATTTGCCTCGAATGGAGAAAAACTTAGAACGATCGACTTCCGTTTTAATGCCTGGGGTGGAAATTTCGATGGTTTATATAGCAATTATAAGGATGATGATCGATTGTCTAGTTTCATCGCCAAAAAACTAAATCTTGATAACTATTATATCAATGATTTTGTTCTCGAAGGTGGCTCGATAAATGTCGATGGCGAAGGCACCTGCTTAGTCACTGAAGCTTGTCTCTTGTCTCCAGGGCGAAACCCCACTCTCGATAAAAACGACATCGAAGAAGTTTTAAAGACCTATCTCAATGTCGAAAAAGTCATTTGGGTTCCTCATGGCATATATCAGGATGAGACTAATGAGCATGTCGATAATATGGTGTGTTTTATCCGCCCAGGAGTGGTGGCACTCGCATGGTGTGACGACAAAAATGACACTCAATATACATATTCAAACGAAGCCTACAGAGTTCTGTCAAAAGAGACGGATGCAAAAGGAAGAAAACTTGAGATTGTCAAAATCAAATTGCCATCGCCTCAATACATGACAGAAAAAGAAGCAAAACACATCAGCAAATCTAGATATAATGCAAAGCATAGAGAAGCTAATTCGCGATTAGCGGCCTCTTATATTAATTTCTATCAAGGCAAGGATTTTGTAATCATACCCGCCTTTGGCGACAAAGAGGATGAAGTGGCGCGTAAAGCAATTTCTAAATTGTATCCAGATAAAGAGATTATTCAGATCTATTCTCGAGAAATACTGCTCGGTGGTGGGAATATTCATTGCATCACAATGCAATTGCCGAGCCCGGAGGTTATCAAATGATCATAAAAGTGGCTGCGACGCAGATGTCTCTTTCTTGGGATATCGAGTCCAATATTCGAAAAGCTGATGAAATGGTGAGAAAGGCTGCTCGATCAGGAGCTAATATCATCCTTTTACCAGAACTTTTTAAAACGCCATATTTCTGTCAAATTGAGAACTATGATTATTTTTCTCTAGCAGAAGACTTTTCTACTTCACCATTTTTAAAACATTATGCTGAACTCGCTAAAGAATTAAATGTCGTTCTTCCGATTTCGTTCTTTGAAAAGCAAGGCAATGTATTCTTTAACTCTATCGCGATGATGGATGCCGATGGAAAATGTTTGGGCATCTATCGCAAGACGCACATCCCGACTGGCGAATGTTATGAAGAGAAGTTTTATTTCGCTCCTGGTGACACCGGCTTTAAGGTTTTTCATACTAAATTTGGGAAAATAGGAATTGGAATTTGCTGGGATCAGTGGTTCCCAGAAACGGCGAGGTCGCTCGCTTTAAATGGCGCAGAGATACTGCTTTATCCAACCGCGATTGGCAGTGAACCAATTCTTCCAAAGGATTCCAAAAACCATTGGCAGAATGTTATGAAAGGGCATGCGGCGGCAAATATTATGCCGGTTGTAGCCTCAAACCGGGTGGGCATCGAAAAAGACAAAAGTTCATCCATGACTTTTTTTGGTAGCTCTTTTATTGCCGATGAAGAAGGCGACATCGTCGAGGAACTAAACAGAACGGAAGAGGGATACATCGTTCAAAAGTTTGATTTAGAAGCGATAGCGAAAAAGAGATATTCATGGGGCGTATTTAGAGATCGCCGACCAGAATTTTATAAAGATATCATCAGAGTTCATGCGAACAAGAAGCAAAAATAAATATTTGCTAGATTAATTAAGCGACGAATAATTCGTGGTTATCAGCGTCTTGAAAAGCGTTATACATAACGTGTCTTTGATATACTCCGGCATACTCTTTTGAAATGCTTGAATAAGGCACGCTCAGATTATTGATGACGAATGTGCAAGTCACAATTTGATATGTTGTCGATCTCACCAGATTAGCAAAGCTATAACCATCAGCGAAGGCCGATGGCACGCTCGACCAATTTTGAAGTTGCTCTCCCGTGGCGGTCAAAATCAAAGTTGTGTTGTCGAAAGGGAAAGCCTTATAGACATCTTCGTATGTTTTATTGCCTGTAACCCATGACGCTCGAGCAGCATTATAAAATGATGCGATGACAGAATCAGAGGTGGTATATTGTTTCAATTGTTCACTCACGAATAACGAACACACTCCTGTTTGCGAGATATATGTCTCTCCTCCGCTAGATGTAACTGAACCGATGACGTTCGTCTTTAATTCGAGTAGCGTGCCAGAGATGGTGCCATCGACGTAACTCTTAGCTAAATACCGATCATAGATGGCCTTAGAGCCTGGATCTTCGTCTGGAGTGGCACTGATAACAGGACCATAGACATCGGAACTGGCGTATTTTATTTCTCCATTTGCGTATTTAAACTCAGCGTGATCGAGATATCTTCCATTGCAACCCGCTTCGAGCATCGGGATGGTTTTACTATTGCCGGAAAGAGCTAAATTTTGATATTGGTGGTCGTGGCCTAAAAGCACCAAATCAACATAGTCAGCAATTTTACTTTGTACAGTGTTCTCTCCTCCGTGAGTAGCGTAAATAATGATATTTGCGCCATAGGAACGTAGTCTTTCTGCCTCGTCGATAACCATTTTGGTCGGCGTTTTGAAATCATAACCTTCAACAATTGTTGAATCGATAGATGTTCTCACTGATGATGCGATACTTCCGATGATTCCCACTTTGAAACCATTTTTAATAAACGCCGTAGAAGTTGTACCGATCACCTGTTTGTTATCTTTATAGACATTGCAAGCCAAAAATGGAATTCCCCATTCCCCATTTTCGGTTTTCTCTAATTTTGTGACATTCTCTTCAAGCTTTTGTACACCCCAGTCAAATTCATGATTTCCAAGTGTCATCGCGTCCACTTTCATGTATTTCATCCAATCGATCATTATCGATCCATATTCAATGTTTGAATCTAAGCTTCCTTGAAACATATCGCCGCTTGCGATGAGAACATTGCCAGATGGATTTGTCTCCTCTTGATCAAGAATGTATGTGGCGAGTCTATTTATTCCCGGTTCATAATTATCTGGCAGATATTCACATGAGCCATGAGTGTCATTTAATCCATAGACATCGAGAGTTGCTCCCTCTGTTAAAACGCTTTCTCCATACTGCGGATTATTCCAGTCGACCGGTTGCCATTCCGATGCGACTGATTCGTTCGATGCTCCTCCATTGCATGAAGCGAGAGCTAGGAGTACTGAAACAAATAATAGACCTAAAGATTTTTTCATGTTTATCCTCATATTATTGATGTCTTTACTTTATATCAAAGTAACAAATAAGCCAAATACTAATAAAAATTATCGTTTGAAATGTTCATAGTTTGTCAATAGATGGTATACTCATTATATGTCCGATGGGTTTGCGTTAGTTTTACAGGGCGGTGGTATCAGAGGAGCTTATACCGCGGGTGTTTTAGATGTCTTAATGGAGCATAATTTTTGGGCTGATTACGTTCTGGGTGTCTCAGCGGGAGCGATGAATGGGATGAACTATGTCTCGAAACAAATCGGGAGATCGAAATCTATTTTCATCGAACTATCTTCAAATAAAAAAATCTACTCATTAAAAAACATTTTGAAATGCGGTTCAATCTATAATTTTGACTATCTTTTTAGTGGCATAAAAGAAGTGATTGTTCCTTTTGATTATGAGAGATTTTATGAAAACAAAATGAGATATATCGCTTGTGCGACCAATCTTGAAACGGGACGTCCCATCTATTTTGAAAAAGGATGCGCTGAATACGATATCGATCTCGCTATCAAAGCCTCGGCATCATTACCGCTAGTCTCAAAGCCTGTCTTTGTTGGTGATACTCCATGTCTCGATGGTGGTGTCAGCGCTACAATTCCTCTCAAAAAAGCGATGGAAGATGGCAATAAAAAGATAGTTGTGATCATGACAAGAGATGCGTCATTCCAAAAAGATGAAAATAAGAAAAATCATCTGTCGATCGCAAAACGTCGATATCGGGATTATCCACATTTTCTTGAGGCATACAGAAATCAAAATAGTCTCTACAATAATTGTCTTAAATATGTTGGCGAGTGTGAACAAAAAGGTATGGTGTTCGTCATCCGTCCCAAATCTCCTATCGCCATAGATGATGTCAGAGATAAAGAAAAGATAATATCACTATATGAAAAAGGGCGAAATGATTGCCACAATCTGTTAACAAAACTTGAGGTATATCTCCATGAATAAAAATAAAAAGCGCACGCACAGTTCTCAACATAGACCAAATGATTTTAAAGAATTTGAAGTGTACCATGAATGCGAACTTTTGCCGTTTTTAATCGAAAAAATGCCTGGACTTTCTCGGAATAATGTCAAATCAATTTTGTCACACCACCAAGTTGCGGTTGATGGCGCGCCGATATCACAATACGATTTCAAACTTTATAAAGAGGATACAGTAATTGTTTCTAAACGGAAAATAGGCAAAAGAAAAGATGAATCAATCCCAATTATTTATGAAGATGAAGAGTTTATTGTTGTCGATAAGCCATCCGGGCTATTAAGCATCGCGAGCGATAGAGAGAAAGGCAAGACTGTCTACCGCATTTTAACCGACTATGTTCAGAGCAAAGATCGACATAATCGCATTTTTGTCGTTCATCGTTTAGATGAAGACACTTCCGGTGTTTTAGTCGTTGCTAAAAATGGAAAACTTCGCGATGCGATGCAAGATAATTGGCAAGAGATCGTTAAATCGCGAGGGTATTATGCGATTGTCGATGGAAAAATGAAAAATAACGAAGAGACTCTCAGCGATTATCTCAAAGAGAACAAGAATAATATGATGTATATCTCCGACGATAAGAAGAATGGTAAATTATGTATCACTCATTATAAAGTTATGAATGAAAACAATGATCATTCTCTACTAGAAATTCACATCGATTCAGGTCGGAAAAATCAGATTAGAGTTCAACTTGGACACATTGGGCACTTTGTCATTGGAGATGATAAATATGGTGAGCCGACCAACCCTCTAAACAGGTTAGGTTTACACGCTTATGAATTAGTTTTTATACATCCTTTTAGCAAAAAGAAGTATGAGTTTCGCGCGAAGATGCCTCAAGAATTCAAAAAAATGTTCCCACAAAAGAATGTAAAATAGGAATTTGGAATTGATTATTTAAACTTTTAGTTTACTATGAATTGAGAGAAGACTATGCAATGGCTATTAAAATTTAAAGACTCACTACTGTCGGTTTTGCCAATTTTTGTAATTGTCTTGCTTTTAAATTTTACTGGTCTATCTCCATTGAGTATCAATGAAACGATTGCCTTTTCAGTATCTTGTGTTCTCATAGTGTTTGGAATGGGACTATTTACCAATGGGACAGAGACCTCGATCTCTAAAATTGGCGAATATGTTGGATCATCAATCACGAAGAGAAAAAGTCTCATTTTAATAATATTTCTGTTTTTTTTATTAGGCATTTTTATAACGATTGCCGAGCCCGCTTTGTCAGTGCTTGCTGAACAAGTGCCAATTAATAAATGGCTATTTATTGTTTGCGTTGGTCTCGGCGTAGGTTTTTTCTTATTAATTGGCGTATTGCGAATTCTATTTCGAAAAAGTTTAAAACTATGGCTTTTAGCATTCTATGGTTTGCTTTTTGCTCTAGCGTGTCTCGTCGATAAATCATTTATTCCGATTTCATTCGATGCTGGTGGAGTCGCAACTGGTCCGTTGACCGTTCCATTCATTATGGCCATCGGAATCGGCATTTCCTCCTCGCGCGCTGGCGAACATTCGGACTCAGACTCTTTCGGCTTAACCGCCCTATGTTCAATAGGACCAATTATCACTGTCATGATTTTTTCGATGTTGATGGACAAGTCGCAATTGAATTACACATTCGAGCTTAACTCGATTGGAGACAATTTATTCCAAGCATATCTCTATGGATTCGGCAACGCCGCTTTTCAAGCCTTGCTATCTATTTTACCAATCATGGTTTTTTTCATAATCTATCAAGCGATTTTTATTAAACTGCCCGCAAAAACTATTTTAAAAATATTGATCGGTCTCATATATACATATTCTGGTTTAGTCGTTTTCTTAACCGCTGTTCAAGTCGGTTTTTTACCGATTGGCAAGTCAATAGGCATGGACTTAGGTCAAAACGGAAATGCTATGTGGCTGCTTCCTTTAATAGGCTTTTTCCTCGGTCTGTTTACCGTTCTTGTCGAACCGGCTGTGCCAATTCTCATTTCACAGGTGCAGAACGTTTCCGATGGTGCGATTAAAAAGCGCCCAATTTTCATTGCTCTATGCACCGGTGTTGCCAGTGCTGTGTGCTTATCGATGGTGAGAATTTGTTTTCACATTCCTTTAATTTATTTCTTGGTTCCCGGCTATGCTCTAGCCATGTTTTTGTCTTTCTTTGTTTCTGACATATACACCGCCGTAGCATTTGATGCGGGAACTGTTGCTTCGGGAGTGATGAACACAACATTTATTTTGCCTTTTGCTGTTGGTGCGTGCTATGTTTTAAATGGAACAGAACAAAGTTCATCAGCTATTATGAGCGATGCTTTTGGCATCGTTTCGTTGGTGACATTAGCACCGATTATATCTATGCAGATTATCGGTCTTGATTCCACGATTAAAAGAAGGATTGCGCTCAAGAATGCGAGATATAGAATCAGAGAGGAAAACGATGCTCAAATTATTCATTTTGAATAGGTTAAATTATGACAGAAAAACAAGATAAAAAATTTGTTCCATATGAGCATGATCATCCATTGAAAAAAATGAAATTATTTTTTGTTATCGTGAATGATGGTCAAGCTGATAGCGTTATCGCTCGTTTGCATGAATTGGGATGCGCTTGCTCAGTGGTGACAAATGCTCAGGGAACGGCAAAACAAGAAAGCTATGAACTTCTCGGTTTTGGCAATCCCAAAAAACAGATGATTATCGCTTTAATCAATGAGCAAAGTATCGATGAAATCATCGGTTATCTCGAAAGCCGATTTCATGTTTCTAATGCCGCAAAGGGTGTTGCGTTTTCATTAAAAATATCGAGCATAATTGGAGTATCAATATACAAATTTTTGACTGATACAAGAGAAAATAAGGAGATAAAAAAACATGGAAAGACAAAATGATTACGAGATGATTATGTGCGTTGTGAATAGTGGCTTTGCTGATCTCGTTATGGGGGCAGCAACGAGAGCTGGAGCAAAAGGTGGCACTGTATTCCATGGTCGAGGGACCGGAAAAAAAGATATGGAAGATTTCTTTGGCATCGTGATTACTCCTGAAAAAGAAGTGGTAATAATTCTTATTCCGAAAGAGATTAAAGACCATGTCCTAAATGAAATATACAAAGATGCTGGACTCGAAACAAAAGGTCAAGGCATCGCCTTTTCAATCCCGGTTGACGATGTTGTTGGTATTGAGACAAAATAATATTATTTTGGAGTTCTAAGAGCACCCTTTATATAAATGTGAGAAAAAACGTTTTTTATTATGCGATAAAATGATAGTTAATCTATCCATTCGTGGTATATTATCAATAACATTAAAGATGTTTTTATAAATAGAATATGAATCTTCTTAAACATAAATTTGAAACAGCGTGGTGGAAGTTTACTATCTCTCTAAAACGCGCCATTAATAATCCTTGGTCGCTCTTTTATTTTGTTCTCGTTCTGATAGTTGTTGGAATAGGATTTTATGGATATGCTTTGATAACGCAATGGTGGACAACTCCATTTGGTGGCGATTACACTCAACAAGAAATTCCGCTCTTCTATAATTCGTATGATGATTGGTGGACATTTTTTAAAACAGGCAAATTTGTTATGTGGGATGAATCGATGTATCTCGGTGTTGACAATATCGGTTCCAATTCCTTTTATTGCCTTTTTAATCCATTTTTTATGGTGACGTTATTGTTCCCAAGAGACTGGATTCCTCAAATAATGGCAATCGAATCGATTTTAAAAGTTGTTGTGGCCGGATTATTAATGCGCCTTTATTTAAAACGATTCGATGTGAAAGAATTTACAGCGCGAGCTTTCGCCCTCGCCTATGCTGTTTGTGGCTGGGTCGCCTTTTATTTCTGGTATAACACATTTGCGGAAGTAGCAACATTTTTGCCTCTCTTGCTCTTAGGAATCGAAATCGTTTTGAAGGAGCGAAAACCTTGGGTTTTAATCACGGCCTTATTTCTTGAAGCCGTAACGAATTATTTCTTTTTGTTCACAATCTGTATTTTCGGTGTTCTATATGCGTTATTCAGATATTTTCAGACTTTTAAAACGAGAACGGGAAAACAGAATATTGTTGCGATATCGATGGGTATTGGATCTTTTGCTCTGGCTCTTGGCATGGCGGCATTTGTCATCATTCCAGGCTATCTAACGGCTCTTGAATCGTCTAGAGCAGATAGTTCATATTTGCAAAGTCTGCAAGTTTTAGTCAATGAAGGAAAATGGAGTGAAGTTTTTGCCAAAGTGTTCACCGGCTGGAATACTAGTACATCTGCTGTTTATTACCCTTTGATCAGTTTCTTTTACCCCACCATGTCATGCCGCTATGTCACATTTATTAACACTGATGGTGGGAATGGTTGGAATATCGGTTCAAGCCTATTTGTTTTTATCCCGACTTGTCTATTGTTTTTCGTCTCGTTATTCAATTCAATTCGAAAGAAAAAATTTCTCCATCTCATCCCTATTGCTTTCTTTATAATTTGTTTGTTTGTTCCATTTTTCTATTATGCGTTTCATGGATTTACAGAGATTTATGGAAGGTGGCAAATCATATGTGTTATAAGCATAGTAACGTATTGTGCAATAAACTTTGACGAGCGATTTGAAATGCCAAAATGGTTTTTCATCACTAGCACAATTCTTACTCTGCTTTTCATGACTTCCGCTTACATCATTGTGAGAACGGTCGTATATAATCCTAGTTCAACTGCGACATACACAGATAGCATGAATTATATTTTCATTTATGAGATCGTTCTGTGCTTAGTCGAGTCAGCAGTCATATTTATTACATGGAAAAAGGAATATTTAAGCAAAATTATGATGGGATTCTTTGCTCTTGAAGCGATTGTAATGGGCAATATTACACAGCAATGCCAAGGTATTATCTCGTATGAGAATAGCACCAATGGTGGATATGCAAACGTCATGAAAGAAACGCAGACGATCAACGCGATAAAAAATAGTGATGGAAGCTACTATAGAATGTATTCTACAAGAGCGTACCAAGGCAATGAAAATATTCAACTTCGCGAAGGATATAATGGTGTCTCAACTTTTCATTCCTTATATAACTACTACACTGGTGATTTCAACAGGATGTCTCACGTTTTCAAAAGCGAGAACACATGGATTGGCGGGATCGTTGAGAAAAGAATTAACTTAGATGAATTTTTGGGCGTGAAATATTACATCACGAGAAAAATTGATAATCGTATCAGCTATAACAAAGGGACGATATTCAAATATACTGAGCCAAATATTCCTTTTGGCTTTGAGGAAGTTTTGAACGAAGATTTCAGTGATGAATATCGCGTTTTTGTCAATGCGAATCATATCGATCTCGGGTTCAGCTACGACACGATCTATTACAAAGGCGATGTCGAAGATAGCGTTCTAAATGATTTCAATAGCATAATCGACAACACAATCGCTCCGATTCGCAATGAAGAAGCATATTTAAAAGGAGCAATTTTGAACAACGCCGATGCCAATGAAATCAGAATGGCAACCCCTGATTTAAATTACGTGGTCGCACCAGCGCGCGATGCCGTCCAACTCAGCGTCAATTACAACATATATACATGCGATCGCATTTTCGATCCATTCAATTCGACTTATTATTTGGAAAAAGGTCATATCAAAACAGGCGATGATCCCGTTGTTCCAAATTCTACCGTTCTTGAAATTACGGCAAAAAGTGGTGCGTATTTAAACATTGATGATGAGGAGACATATTTTATTCTCAATTACCCTTTATACCGCAATTCAGACAAAAATTATAATGCTGCGATTTATCTGTATGGCGATGATGCGAGCGCTCCTCTATGCTCGGATAATCATACAAATCCTGGTTTTACCAACTCATATAAGCGATTGCGAGGTTTTTATGGAAAGGAAAAAGTTAAACGTATGGTCATTGTTCCATATAGCACGACACTCGTCTCTAAACCGGAATTATATGCCGAGAGTTATTCAACATATATGTCTCGAATAAATGAATTTAAACAATACCCGCTTGAGAATGTTACGAATGATGTTAATCGATATACATTTACGACTGATTTTGAACAAAGCCGATTTATTGTTCTTCAACTCGCCTATGAAAAAGGATGGAGTATCAAAGCGAGGAAAAACAACGGAGAGACAGCATCGCTCTCGTATTACAATGCTCAAGGTGGGTTCGTCGGATTTATGTCATTAAATGGTCAAACTACATATGACGTGTCATATACCACAAAATATATCAATATCTCTCTTCCTGTCTCGCTTGTTTCATTTCTTTTATTTGGAGGAACAATCGCTGGTGGGGTCGTTATTGAAAATAAGCGAAGAAAAAAATACCAAATTCAAAAGTAATCAATTGGTGTGATATATTTTGTAAATGTAATTCTTTTTAATATTTAATAATTCACTCACTTGTCTAATCGCGTCCTTTGCAGACACCCCGATGTCGGTCAAATTGCGAACCATTTTTCGAATATCTTCATCATTCATATTAATCGGTTGTTCATCATCATTTCCTTCGACAACAACAACCATTTCACCCTTTAATGTCTTCGGATCAATAATTTTCAATTCTTCAAGATTTCCGCGTATAAATTCCTCGTGCTTTTTAGTTAGTTCTCTCGCTATGCAAGCTTTTCGCGAACCGAAAACGCTATATAGATCGTTTAACGTATCGCCTATGCGATGAGGTGCTTCATAGAATATTAGCGTTTCTTTTCGTAAAAACAAGCAGCGCAACTCTTCGACTCTCACATTATGTTTAGGATTTAAAAAACCATGGAAATAAAATTTATCAGTGGATAGACCGGAGCCGACGAGAGCATTAATCGCTGCGTTCGAACCAGAGATGACGGAGATTTTAATATCGCTGTTCAGAGCGTCGATGATCAATCTATTTCCGGGATCGGATATACATGGATATCCAGCATCGCTTAAATAAGCAATTTTTTTGCCTTCCTTAATCAATTCAATCAGTTTTATACTCGTCTCTTCTTCATTGTGTTCGCGGCAAGATATCAATTCTTTTTTGATATTGAAATGCGCCAGCAATTTAGCGCTGACTCTCGTATCTTCGCAAGCGATGATATCGCAGTCATTTAAAGTATCTAAAACGCGAGGAGAGACCTCGTTTAAATTGCCGATTGGACTTGCGACGATGTATAAAATTGGTCGATCGCCTGTAAAATTTAACTCTCTATTTTTCATAAGTATTTTTGAATATCCTCTAATGGCACAAACTGGATGCCTTCGCTCGATTCAATCTTAATCAATCGAGACAGAACATTAATTGAAGTAATTTTGTACTCAATGTTGTCTTTGACGAACCTTTTTCCAACATTTGGGAAATCCTTTTTAGCATCTTCATAAGCTTTATCTTCATATAAAAGACAACAGATGAGTTTACCACATTGTCCGCTTAATTTTGGAATGTTGAGAGCGAGCATTTGATTTTTTGCTCGATTGATGGAGATTCCATCAAAAGACTCAAGAAAAGTTGAACAGCATAGAGGTAATCCGCAGATTCCAATACCACCGATCTCTTTTGCTTTATCTCTTGCGCCTATCTGTCGAAGTTCAACACGGCATTTGAGCTGAGGAGCCAATATTTTTAGTAGTTCTCTAAAATCAACTCGCTCGTCAGCAACGTATGAGATTGTCACTTTTGAACCATCAAGAATATATGATGAATCGACCAATCTCATATCAAGATTTAATCTCTGTATTTCTTTTTCGCATACAGCCAATGCGAACTCGGCTTTTTTTTCATTGTTTTCTGCGAGCGCAAGATCTTTTGCGGTGGCTATTCTTAGTATAGATTTTAATTCGAACGAAGATTTGTATTCGTCAATAGAAATAGAGGGAGTGCAGGCGTGAGCGAGCTCGATACCGCGAATAGTCTCCACAACTACGGGAGTGTCGAGGGCAATCTCCTCATCAAAACTAAAGAAATATGCTTTTGAACTCTTGCCGAATCTAACGCCGATAAAATATTGATTTTCTTCCACCATAATCACTCCTTTGTTATTTGCGATGTCAATCTATCTAAGACCAGTGTGACATTCAAGTTTAAGTCTAATTCATTTCTTGCACTCATGATTGCGAGAAGACTATCTTCAATGTGCCTTAGCTTTATACAAAGCTCATTAAGTATTGTATCATACGAAGACAAAATTACCGAATTGCCTATTTTTATATTCGCTATGTCATGAAAGACGATGGTGAGCATATCAAGAAAGAGTTTGGCATCCTCCTTTTTTTTCAAAAGAGGTGCGACGGCTGTTTGTTCAGTGTAGAAAGCATTATTTCTTGAGTCATTGATCGCCATTAAAAACTGATTTAGTGCATCTTTAAAACTGCGATAAACATCATTTTTTGATTCATCAATAACCAGAGATGCATCGTTATAAAAATTGCTTAATATTTCGGCATCTTCCTTGCTCGCTCCTAATTTTATTGCTTCCTCAATGATAATTTTTTGCTCGATTAATTTTAATCGAACTACTTGTGCTCTTGAAAGTATTGTCGGAAGGACTTTGGCTTCATTTTCTGTCGTCAGTATCGCATAGATATCATTTCCTGGCTCTTCGAGAAACTTGAGAATTGAGTTAACAGCTTCCGCTGTCATGTTTTCAACCAAATTAAGAATGTATATCATTTTTCCATTTGCTTCGATTGCAGTTCTTGAATAATTACTCGTTATCTCTTCTATATCACCTTTTTTAATCGTTCTTTCCTTACCATCAAGGACGATCAAATCAGCATAGTTTTCATCCTCGATTCTTGCGCATGGCAAGCATTTGCAACAAGCTAATGGAGATGGATTTTGACAAACCAATGATTTAGCGAGATATTTCGCGATTGACATCAAAGGAATTCCTGACGTTCCAGAAAGCAAATATGCATGGGAAAACTGATTTCTTTGTATGGCATTAGAAAATACGCGACACGCGACTTTTTGGTAATTTTCTAAATACGATTTAACATCCATTGGTACTGGATAACTTTTTAGTTATGACCTCATATGCGCTCTTCACAACATCATCCAATTTTCCGGATGCATCAATTACTACATATCTTTTTTTGTATCTTTTTGCTAACTCTAAAAAAGTTTTGCGCACTTCTTTATGGAAACCCAATTGTTCAAGATCTAAACGATTTACTTCTCTTGATGCGTTTGCCGCTATTCTTTTTAGACCTAATTCAGGATCTATGTCGAGCAGAAGCGTCAGATCAGGATAAGTATTTTCGGTCGCAAAAAGATTAACGTTTAAAACGTTGTCAATACCTAGATTTCTTGCCCCTCCCTGATACGCCAGAGATGAATCGACAAATCGATCGCAAATGACAATTTTTCCATCTTTTAAAGCCGGCCACACTTTTTCAACTAGATGCTGTCTTCTTGACGCGGCATAAAGAAGAGCTTCCGCTCTCGGATCGAGCAATTTGTTATTCTTGTCGAGAATGATGTTTCTTATCTGCTCTGAGATTGGCGTTCCACCTGGTTCACGAGTAAAAATAACTGAGTAACCATCTCTTTGCAACATATCGCATATTTTGTGTGCGACACTTGTTTTTCCACTGCCTTCAGGTCCTTCAAATGTGATAAACATAATTACACTTTCCTCCTACCTTCTAATGCTCTATTGAGAGTTAATGAATCCGCATAATCGAGATGACCGCCCATTGGAAGTCCATATGCTAAGCGTGATACGACAATATTTTTATCTTCTAAAAGTTTTGCAATATAAAGGGCAGTAGTTTCTCCTTCAATTGTTGGATTTGTCGCAAGTATTACTTCCTTCGTATTTGCGCGTTCAGTTCTTTTGATTAGAGAATCGATGTTAAGATTGTCGACGGATACTCCTTGAGTTGCGGAAAGAACACCGCCTAAAACGTGATACTTCCCATGATATTTTCCCATTTTTTCGAAAGCGACCACATCTTTTGTAGATGAGACAACTAATAATGATTCATCGTCTCTGCTGCTGTCTTTGCATATTTCGCAGATGTCATCCTCTGTGTAAATTCCGCAAACTGGACATTTTTTAATATGAATTTTTATGCCTAATAGTGAATCGGAGAATTCTTTGATGTCTTCTTCAGGCATATCTAATAGCGCATATGCCATTCGCTCAGCGGATTTTCTTCCCACGCTTGGCAACTTTGCTAAAGAATCAATTAGCCTCTCCAATGATTTTAATTCTTTCATCACATGCCTATTCCTTCGCGTCTCCCTGTGATTCGCTCATTGATGTCCTCGATTGCCTTGTCTATATTCTTAAAGGCATCATTGATAGCTAGTCTGATCATTTCTTCAACCATTTCTCTATTGTCTGTTTCAAATGCATCTTCTGAAATATGGACCTCGCTTATCGTTTTATTGCCTAAAACAACTACTTCTATTGCGCCACTTTTGCTCACTCTAAACTCTTGTTTAGCTAATTCTTCATTCGCTTTTTTTAAATCTCTCTGCATCTTTTGGGCTTGAGCCATTATCGCTTGCATGTTCATCGTTATTTCTCCTCTTTATTAAATACATCAATTTTAATTGTTTCTCTTTTTGGCAATTTCGAAATCTGACTCAAATTGCTAAATAGTTTTCTTAATCTAATTGAATCGGAACGCGTTATAGCGAATAAATCCATTCTCGTTCCAAATGCCGTTTCTATTAATCGTTTCAAATCCTCACCATTCTTTTCATCATTAATTTTTTTGACAAGCCGATCGAAATCGTATTCGAGAATGATGATATTATCGGTTACAACAAATGGATGACCATCTCTTAGAATAGATGCGAATTTTCCCATTTTTGGGTGACCGATTAACGATTCCAAATCGCCCCATTTATCTGTCATTTTTTGGCGAGATTCTTTTTTTCCTAATACCATGATTTTTATCATAGTGTCGTCATCAATTTCTCTATATTTGTGCGGTCCATCATCCTCTTCAAGAAGCCAATCTGGTATTTTTTCTTTAACTTTTGTCGGCTTTGAAACTGATGATGACTCGTGCGGTTTGTCTCGCTTGTCACCGTCATTGCTTGCATTTGTTAATTCGCCTTTTTTAATAGGCTCTTCGACAACGAATTTTGACTCTTCATCTTTTTTAGATTGCTCGACGTTTTTGCTATCAATACATTTCCTATCATCCTTTTTTTCGGAGATGTTTTTGTCTAAAGTACATAATTTTAACAATATGATTTCAAAGAGCGAATTGATATTGGAGACCATTTTATAGTCTGACTGTGCTTTTAACAAGACGTCAATCATTTGATTGCATTCGCGTTTATCAATACATTGAGCTAATTGTTCAGCCTCATCTTCTTTTAATGTTGGCATTTGATAACTGTCACCGCCGCTTTCAAACACCAATAAATCCCTCAATATCTCTAACAATTCGGAAGTCAAACGTTTTATGTCTATACCAGATTTTATGAACTGATCGAGTTTTGTCAAAACGACTTTAATATCGCTATTAGCGAGAGAACGAATAAGAGAAATTTTTTCGTTTTTTGAAGTGATGCCAAAAAGATCGAGAACATCGGAGAGTTTTACTTCATTTGATGAATAGGCCAAAACTTGATCAAGCATTGAGAGCGCATCTCTTACACCGCCATCAGACAATTCTACTATTGTGTTCAGCGCCTCTATCTCATATTGGATATTTTCTTTTTTCAAAATTTCAATCATTTTTTCCAAAATATCTCCGTCGCTCACTTTTGTGAAGTCGTATCGTTGGCATCGAGAAATTATTGTTGGAAGAACTTTGTATGGTTCGGTTGTTGCAAGAATAAAGACAACGTGTGCAGGTGGTTCTTCTAAAGTCTTTAATAAAGCGTTGAAGGCGCCACTCGACATCATATGAACTTCATCAATGATATATACTTTATACTTCCCTTTGATAGGCAAGTATCTAACCCTCTCTATAATATTGCGAACTTCTTCAACGCCATTATTAGATGCAGCATCTATTTCTATTACATCTGGATGCGAGCCGTCATTGATACCTATGCAGTTGGAACATTTATTGCATTGTTGCCCAATTCCGCTTTCACAATTAAGAGCCTTTGCAAAGAGTTTTGCCATTGTAGTTTTTCCTGTTCCGCGAGGACCACAAAAAAGATATGCGTGAGCTATTCTGTTTTTTTCTAACGCATTTCTTAAAGTTTTTACAATGTGCTTTTGCCCAGCGACCTCATCAAATGTCGATGGTCGATAAGTTCTGTACAATGCTTTATATGCCATAAACAATACCTATAGAGATTATAATTGTTTTTCCTTTATTAATAAAGAAAAAGAAAGAGATTTTTTAGAAGCAATTTAAGATTTTTTACTGCGGTATTTGCATTCCTATAATTATTCGTCTTATCTTTTCTTTGGACATGTTATTTGATATAATTTTTTATCACAGGTGAATAACATGGAAGAAAGCATGAAAAGACGCTTAGTAATAACTGAACAGAGGTTTAATGAGATTTCGGAAGAACTCATGAAGCCGAATGTTAGTGATGATAAGAGTAATTTTCGAAATATGTCAAAAGAACACGCGTATTTTGGACCGATTGTTGAGCTTTACCATGAATATCAAAAATGCGAAAATGACGCCAACGATTCTTTATTGATGCAAAATGAGTCCGATTCTGAACTTGCCGAACTTGGAAAAGAAGAGCACAAGCGTCTGCTGCAGCGGATGGACGACATTATTGCTGATCTTAAAGTTATGCTTTTGCCAAAAGACCCGGATGATGATAAAAATATCGTTGTTGAAATAAGAGGCGCTGCTGGAGGAGATGAAGCAAATATCTTTGCCGGTGATCTATTTAGAATGTACGCGCGTTTTGCTGAAAAAAACAACTGGAAAATTCAAATCATTGATGAGTCTATTTCTGAGGCTGGTGGCTATTCGTTCATCTCTTTTATAATTAAAGGGAAAAGTGTCTATTCAAAATTGAAATTTGAAAGTGGGGCGCATAGAGTTCAACGCGTTCCAAAGACTGAAGCTTCAGGACGTATCCACACTTCAACGGCTACCATTTTGGTAATGCCTGAAGCAGAAGAAATAGACGTGGCAATCAATCCTTCCGATCTTCATGTTGATACTTATCGATCACAAGGCGCAGGTGGCCAAAATGTTAACAAAACTGAATCTGCTGTCCGAATTACGCATATACCGACAGGCCTAGTAGTCTCTTGCCAAACCGAAAAGTCGCAAATTCAAAATCGAGAAATCTGTATGAATATGATAAGAGCAAAAGTTTACCAAAAGATGCTCGATGAACAGCAAGAAAAAAGAGGCAATGAACGGAAACTTAAAGTTGGCACTGGTGAAAGAAGTGAGAAAATTAGAACTTACAATTATCCGCAAAATCGCGTCACTGATCATCGAATTGGCTTTTCTATTCAAAAACTCGATCGCGTTATGGATGGTGAACTAGATGAAATAATTGAAGCTTTAATACATTTTGATCAAGAAAGCAAAATGCTCGAAGAAAAAAATGAATAATCCAACACTGCGTGAAGTATATATTAAAACGATCGCTTCTTTATCAGCTGATAACCAAGTGGAAAATGATGTCAGAGTTCTTCTCTGCGCGAACAACAATCTAAATTCCATGAGCGAATTGTTCGTTAACTTTGATAAAAAAATCTTTGATTTGCAGAGATTTCATTCCGATTTAGCGCGTTTAATTGATTCTGAACCCGTTGAATACATTGTCGGCAAATCCAATTTTTTAGGGCGTGAGTTCATTGTTTCGCACGATGTTCTCATTCCGAGAAATGAAACTGAAGAATTGGTCAAATATGTAGAGAATAAGCTCGTATCTCTCAATAAAAAAGAATTTTTAGTTGCGGATATTGGGACTGGCTCTGGCTGCATTGCAATTTCTCTCTCACTAGATTTGAATATTTCGTGCATTGCAACTGATATTTCACTCGATGCGCTCAAGATTGCTAAATTGAATAATAAACATCTGAAATCAAATGTTTCGTTCCTTCATGGAGATATATTATATCCTTTGATTGATAATGATATTAAGTTGGATGCCATTGTGTCGAATCCGCCTTATATAAAAGAAAACTTTCCAATTGCTGGCAGTGTTTTTGATTTTGAACCTCACGTTGCACTTTTTGCGAAACACGGCACAGACTTTTATGAAGACATCTTTCGCAACTGTAAACACGTTTTGAATAGTCCAGGTTATATGTTATTCGAAATTTCACCCGATATAATTAACGATCTAGAAGAACTATTGAAAAAGTATTTGCCAGAAGCGCATTATGAAATAGTTAAGGACATTAACCAAAATGAGCGAATATTATTCGTTTCAGTTGAAAAAGTATAAGTGTATTATAAATAATTATGAGCAAAATATTAGAAAAAAAAGATATTGAAATAGCTGCAGAGTGTTTGAGCAGAGGTGGGCTTGTTGCTTTTGCGACAGAAACCGTATACGGATTGGCAGTTATCTATGATAACAAACTTTCATTTGACAGATTAGTTCGAATAAAAGGACGTTCCCCAGATAAACCATTTTCAATGATGGTCGCAAATCCTAAGGACATCCATTTCTATGCTAAACCAAACCCGAACGCTGAAAAGCTTGTTGCAAAGTTTATGCCGGGCGAGATTACTTTGATAATGGATGGCAAATCCTCGCTTCCGTGGTGGGTTTCCTTGCACACAGGCAAAATTGGTATCAGAATTCCTGATGATAATTATGTGAGATCACTCATTTGCACTGTTGGCAAGCCCCTTTTAGTTACGAGTGCAAACAGAAGTGGGCAGCCAGCTCTTGTTACGTTCGATGATGTTAGTAAAGAGTTTTATAACGATGTAGATGCGATAGTAAAAGGAAAATGTAGTTCAAGTATGCCATCTACAGTTGTTGATACATGTGATAAAATATCTATTATAAGAGTTGGTTCAATTTCTAAAGAGATGGTTTTACATGCACTGGAGGAACAAAAATGAAGATAGCGGTTGGCTGCGACCATGGTGGTCTTGAACTGAAGAACGCCATTAAAGATCATTTGCTTAAACTCGGACATAATGTTGAAGATTTCGGCACTTTTACAAAAGATTCTGTACATTATCCAATATATGCATTGAAAGTTGCAAAGTCAGTTTCGACAAAAGAAACGGATTTTGGAGTTCTCGTATGCACTTCTGGCGAGGGAGTGTGCATAGTTGCTAATAAAGTGCGAGGGGTTCGTTGTGGAATTGGATATAATGACGATGTCACTAGATTAATGCGCCAGCATAATAATGCGAATATAATTGCCTTTGGTCAGGCATTTATTTCGGTGGATGATGCTATGAAGCGTGTGGACATTTTTCTTAAAACTTCTTTTGATGGTGGCAGGCACCAAATCCGCGTTGACATGATAGATAAGATTTAGATAAGAGCAAGTGATTGATTCAAAGCGAGTAGGGGCACAGCCTCTACTTTTTTATCTAATTATATATATGAACGAATTCGTTTGTAAAAAATGTGGAAATACAGACTTACTATTTGTAGGTTTTAAAAACGGAAAACCATATTGTCGAAAATGCATATCAATGCAAGGAGAAAAAGCACAAAAGATACCATTATCAAAAGGTTCAGTGAAATTTGAATTACCATACGAATTAACATCTGAACAAAGCAACATTTCTAACAAGGTTCTAGCCTCATTTAAAAAAAGAAAAAACGTTCTGATTCATGCCGTTTGTGGCGCTGGTAAAACGGAAATTGTCTTTGAAACAATAAAATATGCGATAGAAAACGGACTTCAGGTTGGATTTGCAATACCAAGACGCGAAGTAGTTCAAGAAATATACTCGAGATTAAAAAGAGCTTTTCCACTTAATAATGTAATTGCAGTATATGGTGGAAATACGTCAGTTCTGACAGGAGATATAATCGTTTTAACAACACACCAGATATATCGATATCCATCATATTTCGACTTGCTAATTCTTGACGAAATTGATGCCTTTCCGTTCAAAGATGATGAACTGCTTTATAATATGTTTGTAAGAAGTGTTAAAGGCAATTATGTCATGATGTCAGCGACACCTGATGCCAACATTATTAAACAACTTCGAGAAAACGAGTGCGAAATCTTTGAATTAAAGACTCGATTTCATCACATGCCCATTCCTGAGCCATCGATGATGTTTGTGATTGGATTTTTGAAGTATTTTGTTTTGCTTAAGAAACTTAAAAAATTCATAGCTAACGCGAAAAAAGTCATAATTTTCGTCCCCACAATTGAAAAAAGTATATCGGTTTTTAGGATCGTTTCGAGATTCATATCTGGGGGAAACTATGTTAATTCAAAAGTTAAAAATTCGAGTCACATTATTAATGAATTCAAAGCGAACAAATATTCATACTTAGTATCAACCTCAATCTTGGAACGTGGAATTACTATAAAATCACTGCAAGTTATCGTTGTGGATGCAGATGATGCAATTTTTGACGAATATTCATTAATCCAAATCGCTGGAAGAGTTGGGAGAAGCAAAGATGAAACATATGGTGAAGTCATTTTTCTTGCAAACAAGGAGAATGATGCAATGCGCAATGCATTGGCAACAATCAAAGAGTGTAACGAGCATTTGCAAAGTGTGTTTTAAAGAAATCGAAAGCAACTCATATCATTCGCTTTTTTCGAACAGCAATTATTTGTGTCACAGTTGTTTTCAAAAATTAAAAACAATTGACAGGAAATTCACTGTTGAGGGAATAAATGGAATAGTTCTGTATGACTACAATGATTTTCTAAAAGAAATCTTATATAAGTTAAAAGGGTGTGGCGATATTGAAATTGCTTCTGTTTTCTTGTCACATAGATTATTTCCATATAAACTTTTTTACTTAAACTACGTTATAGTTCCTGCTCCGAGCAATATTGAAGATGACAACATAAGAGGCTTCAATCACGTTCAAGAGATTTTTAGATTTATGAAAATGCCTATTATTACGCCAATAATCAAAAATACGAGATTTAAACAATCTGATTTGAACAGGAAAGAACGCGAAATGGTGGGTAGTAAATTTTCATTAACAAACGCAAGTTTAATTCGTGCTAAAAGAATTCTGCTAGTTGATGATGTATACACAACGGGTTCGACTTTGAAAGCGTGTGTAAATCTTTTAAAAAGTGCATCACCAAAAAGCATAAAAATTCTTGTAATTTCTCACCCCTGTTTAGAAACAAATGATTGAATTGCATACCATTATCTTTAATGGTAAACTTGAATAGTTAACTTTCTGAGAGGTAGTTATGGCTAATTTTATAGAAAAAGTATTTAGATTTGATCAGCGCGCCTTGAACAAATATTCAAAGCAATCAGAAAAAGTAATTGCTTATGAAGATAAGATTCATCTTTTAAACGACGAACAATTGCGTTCAAAAACTGATGAATTTCGTACGCTTTTGAAACAAGGAAAAACCCTTGAAGACATTAAATATGAGGCGTATGCAGTTGCTAGAGAAGCAGCGCGTCGCACCCTTAATCAATTTCCTTTCAAAGTTCAAGTTGTTGGCGCTTTAGTATTAAACCAAGGTGATGTCGCAGAAATGAAAACTGGTGAAGGCAAAACTCTCACAGCAACTATGGCTGTTTATTTAAACGCTTTAAATGGCGAAGGCGTTCATGTTGTTACTGTTAATGAATACCTCGCACAACGCGATGCTGAATGGATGGGTCAAATATATCGTTTCTTAGGTATGACAGTAGGGGTAAATTTGCGCGAGAAAACACCTTCTGAGAAAAAAGAAGCATTTCTTTGTGATATTACGTACACAACTAACTCGGAAGTTGGATTCGACTATCTTAGAGATAACATGGTAGCCAATGTTGAAGGTCGTGTTCTCAGAGGTTTAAAATATGCTGTTATTGATGAAGCAGATTCAATTTTAGTTGATGAGAGCAGAACCCCTCTAATTATTTCAGGCGGTGCAAAGGCTAGTGCATCTCAATATACAGTGGCGGATAGATTTGTAAAAACACTTAAAAAAGACAAGGATTTTTCAATTGATATTAAAACGAAAACATGTAGTTTAACTGATGATGGCAACTCGAAAGCCGAGAGAATGTTTGGAATTAGGAATCTATATGATCCAGAGCATGCTGATCTCGTTCATCGAATACATCAAGCACTTAAAGCAAATTATATTATGTCACGCGATGTTGAATACATGGTTGATTCTGAAGGTGAAATCCAACTCATCGACCAATTCACTGGTCGAATTTTGAAAGGAAGAGAATATTCTGATGGATTGCAACAAGCGATTCAGGCTAAAGAAAATGTCAAAATAAAGCAAGAGACTGTTACACTTGCTACAATTACTTATCAGAATTTTTTCCGTCTATATAAAAAACTCTCTGGTATGACGGGAACGGCAAAAACGGAAGAAGAAGAATTTCGCAAGATATACAATATGCGCGTCGTTTCAATCCCTACGAATATGCCAGTTGTACGCAACGATGCAATCGATAGTGTTTTCGCACATAAAGATCAAAAACTTAAAGCTTTAATTGCTGAAGTAAAAGAGCGCCATGAAAAAGGACAGCCAATACTAATTGGGACTGTCTCCGTAGAGTCTTCTGAAGAAGTATCTAGATTACTTGACTCAGAAGGTTTGAGACATGAGGTTCTAAATGCGAAAAATCACGCAAGAGAAGCTGAAATTATAAAATTAGCTGGACAAAAAGGACAGATTACAATTGCGACAAATATGGCTGGTCGAGGTACTGATATTAAGATTAATGATGATGTGAAATCACTTGGCGGATTATGTGTTTTTGGAACTGAACGTCATGAATCTCGTCGTATCGATAATCAATTGCGTGGTCGAAGTGGTCGTCAAGGCGATCCAGGTTTTTCTCGCTTTTACGTCTCTATGGATGATGAGTTGATGAAAAGATTTGCAAACGAAAGAATGGTGAAGTATTTTGAGAGTTTCGGAGATCAGCCAATCGAGTCAAGCATTGTTACGAATGTTATTACTAGTGCTCAAAAACAAATCGAAGGAAAGAATTTCGATATTAGGAAAAATTTGCTCGATTATGATGATGTAATCGCAAAACAAAGAAAAATTGTTTATGAAAAACGCGATGCTATATTGTTTGGGAAAGATATTAATGATTTAATCCTTGATATGTTTCAATCAGCTGGTATTGCATTATGCAACAAAGCCATTCCTCAAGGAAGTAATGATGGCTTGATTTCTAGCGAGCTTCTGAAAAAAATCATTGAGCCAAGATTTATGAAGGAGAATACTTTGTCAATGAGTGCATATGATGAGTCTCCATTTGAAGAGGCTGGCCAAGATTTAGGCGATACATTATATGATTTGTATTTAAAACGTCGAAAACAATGGCCTGCTGAAATTGCTGGGCAAGTCGAAAGACAAATTACCCTTCAAACAATTGATCAGAATTGGACGAAACATATTGATACAATGTCTCGGTTGCGCGAAGGTATACATCTTCGAAGTTATGGCAATACAGATCCTTTGCAAGCCTATGTGAATGAAGGATATCAATTATTTAGAGAAATGCTTGATGTTGTCGCAATTGACACGACGTGGAAGCTGTTAAATGTTATTATACAAATAGAAAAGAAGGAAGATTCTGGACCAGTTGATTCTAATCCAAAGCCAGTTTCTGAAATTGATTTAACAACAAAAAAGTAGGCAAAGAAGAGGAATAGTATGAAAGAGTTATCAGAAATAAAATCACTGCAAAGTGCATTAAAAATTTCCATCGACCAACTCGGTGATTCTCTTTGACTTTGACTTTATAAATAATCGAATTGGTGAACTAGAAGCTCTTCAAACGAGAGATGATTTTTGGAATGATCAAAGAGCGTCAATGAAAGTTGTTGATGAATATAATAGTTTAAAAGAAAATCTTTCTTTATATCGCACAATTGCAAAAAATATTGCTGATATCGATGAACTCCTTCTAGTAACAAATGAGGGCGATTCAGATATGATTTCCCTTCTTGATGAATCTATGGAACAAACTTCAACGATGACAAAAAAGCTCCAGACTAAGATTTTGTTTAGTGGAAAATTTGATGCGAATAATGCCATTATAGAAATTCATTCGGGCGCAGGTGGCACCGAATCACAAGATTGGGCTGATATGCTTTATCGAATGTACTCTCGTTGGTCGGACAAACATGGGTTTAAGTGTATGGTCATGGATTATCAAGTCGGTGAAGAAGCAGGGATTAAGTCTGTAGCAATTAACATACGAGGGCACAACGCATATGGTTTGCTAAAAAGCGAGAAAGGTGTTCATAGACTAGTAAGAATTTCTCCTTTTGATGCAAATAAACGACGTCACACTTCATTTGCCTCAGTTAACGTGATACCAGAATTAGACAGCAGTATTGACATCGTTATTAATGAAAAAGATTTGAAAATTGATACCTATCGAAGTGGTGGTGCCGGCGGTCAAAATGTAAACAAAGTTGAAACGGCAGTTAGAATAACTCACATTCCTACTGGGATAGTTACATCATGTCAAATTGAACGCTCTCAGCTATCAAATAAAGATCTTGCGATGAACATGCTCAAAGCGAAACTATATGAACTCGAAGAAGCAAAAAAACGTCAAGAAATCAGTTCGATTGTCGGTGAACAAAAGACAATTGAGTGGGGAAGCCAAATTCGGTCTTATGTGTTTTGTCCATATACATTAGTAAAGGATAATAGGACGGGTTTTCAAGATAGTGATGTTGCATCAGTAATGGATGGAAAACTAGATGAATTTATGTATGCGTTCTTAGAAATGGAGGCAAAAAACAATGGTAATAAATAAATTTAAGACAATGAATAAAACAGATATTTTTAAAGTCTTGGGTAGATATGGTTTAATAATCGCTGGAACAGTGCTAATAGCTTTTGGTTCAGCCGTTTTTCTTGTTCCATGTAAAATTATCGCCGGCGGATTATCTGGCATTGCACTTATCGTTGATCATTACGTCCAAATGTCGTATCCAGGTTTTGATTCAGTCGATATAACAATTGGCATATTGACATGGGTGTTGTTTTTTATTGGATTGATTTTTCTAGGGAAGAAATTTTCGCTAAAGACACTTCTTGCGACAATTGTTTATCCTTTAATGTTTATGCTTTTTACTCGATTTCACTTGTTCGATTCTTTGATATTAGAAATCACTGCTCCAGTCGATGGAGTGATACCATCAGTTAATGTTCTCCTAGCAGGACTGTTTGGTGGTGCAATCATCGGTGTTGGATGTGCATTAACATTTATTGGCGGTGGTTCTAGCGGCGGAGTTGATATCATATATTTTATTGTTGAGAAATATATTGGAATCAAACAATCAATCACATCATTTGCTCTCGATGCGACAATCATCATTGTTGGCATGCTCATTTTGGATAATGTTATACCATCTTTCATCGGTATCCTATCAGCTTTGATGAGTGCAATTATGATCCAGTTCATATACATACAGACAAACACATATTACGTCGTTGAAGTCATCACTGACAAATGGAAAGAAGTGTCAGTTTTTGTTCAAGATGTTCTCGGACGTGGTGTCACCTATATCGATGCTAAAGGTGGATACAAGAATGACGACCGAAAAATAATCCGCATTGCGTGCAGTAAATATCAGTCGATTTCTTTGAAAGATTTTATCGCCAGAATTGACACGAAAGCATTTATGACAATCACACAGTCCAAAGCTGTTATTGGTGCTGGTTTTGACCCGCATAAGCCAAAACTAAGAATCGGGAAAAATAAAGAAAAGGACAAACCAAATAGTTGAGTTTTGCAGAGATATTATCATGAACGAAAAATTTGAATTAATCTCAAATTATAAGCCTACAGGCGATCAACCAAAGGCTATTAAAGAACTTTTGCAAGGGCTTCTTAATGGCAAGAGAGTTCAAGTCCTTCTTGGAGCGACCGGAACAGGGAAGACATTTACTGTATCAAACATTATCAACAGTATTCAAAAGCCGACCCTAGTTCTCGTTCATAATAAAACTCTTGCAGGTCAACTATATTCCGAATTTAAAGAATTGTTTCCAAATAATCGCGTTGAGTACTTCGTTTCAAATTTTGATTTTTATCAACCTGAAGCATATCTTCCAAAATCTGACACATACATCGATAAAAGTGCTGTGATGAACGAAGAAATTGAAATGCTTCGAACGAGTGCTATTAATTCAGTTTTAGAACGAAAAGACACAATTGTTGTTGCTTCTGTCGCTTCAATTTATGGTTTGACAGATCCTGATGAATACCGAAATCTTGTCTTTGAAATACGCGTCGGCGAAGAACTTAATCGAAAAGAGTTGTTGTTGCGGTTGATCGACGCTCAATATGAGCGAAATAATCTCGAATTGAATTCAGGAACATTTAGAGTTCGTGGTGACATTATTGAGATTGCGCCCCCTCATACGAATGAATACTATATAAAAATTGATACTTTTGGTGATGAAGTAGAACATATTTATCAAATTGATAAAACAACTGGTGAGATCAGAAAGAATTATTCGACATATCCTGTATTTCCTGCATACGATCACGCTTCAACGAGACAGAGAATCGGAGAAGCTGTAAAGACTATAAAATTGGAATTAGGAGAACGCTTGGATTATTTCCGAAATCGTGGTCAGCTTTTGGAAGCGGAACGACTTGACTTAAGAACGCGTCAAGATATGGAGAGCATGCTCGAATTTGGAATGTGCCCCGGAATTGAGAATTATTCTCGACATATTGATAAGAGAAAACCCGGAACAAGACCATATACTTTAATCGACTATTTTCCGAGAGATTTTTTGCTTATTGTCGACGAATCACATGTTACCTTTCCGCAAATAAGAGGCATGTATAATGGTGACCGCTCTAGAAAAGAAACTCTTGTAGAGTTTGGATTCCGTTTGCCAAGCGCTCTTGATAATCGACCTTTAAATTTTTCTGAGTTTGAGACATTGATGCCCCAGACTATTTGCACATCTGCAACTCCAGGTGATTACGAACTTTCCAAATGTGATCATAAAGTGGTTGAGCAAATTATCAGGCCTACTGGCTTACTTGACCCCATAATTGAAGTAAGGAAGACTTTGGGCCAGATTGACGATTTGATGTACGAGATCTCAAAGCGTATTGCAAATCACGAAAGAACTATGATCATAACTTTAACAATTCGCATGGCTGAAGATTTGACAGCTTATTTTAAAGAAAAAGGATTCAAAATAGCCTATCTTCATAATGAGACGAAAACGCTGGAAAGAACGGAGATTATATATCAACTTAGAAAAGGGAAATATGACGTTTTAGTTGGCATAAATCTTTTGAGAGAAGGTCTTGATATACCCGAAGTGTCACTGATAGCAATTCTTGATGCCGATAAAGAAGGCTTTCTGCGATCAACCAGATCGCTTATTCAAGTAACAGGTCGTGCTGCAAGGAATAAAAATGGCAAGGTTATCATGTATGCCGATAGAATTACAGACTCGATGAGAGAAGCGATTGGAGAAACTAATAGGCGAAGGCAAATACAAGAGAAGTATAACGATGATAATGGAATAATCCCAGAAACAATTATTAAAGAGATTAGGCTTCCTCTAAAGAATTCTCAAAACGATATGAACTCTCTTCTTAATGTGACAAAGAAGTCTTCTCGCAGCGAAATTCAGGCTAAACTAAAAAATCTCGAAAAAGAAATGCGCGAAGCCGCAAAAAACTATGATTTTGAACGCGCCGCTGAAATTCGTGATATTATATTGGAAATCAGAGCAACTATTGATTAATAAAAACGTTGTTTTATATTGAAAATTATGCAATTATATTAAAGCGTAAATGGACAAGGAAAGGTAAAACTTATGAATTGGTATGACATAGTATTTATGATAGTGGCATTAATCATTATTGTTTTGTCTTTACTTCAAGGCGGAAAATCACAAGGCGCCTCTGGTGCCATTACTGGCGGTGGAATGAATATCTTTGTAAAAACAAAAGAAAGAGGCTCTGAATTAGTGGTCACTTGGCTCACTTTTGCATTTGCTATTATTTTCTTTTTTATCGCTATTATAGTTGCAATTATGCAATCGTCGTCTTCTGCTGATGAAGTATCCGCAGCAGCCCGCGTTTTGCAAAGCGTTATTCATTAATTTCCAATTTGCCAATTGAGCCAGCTTAATGCTGGCTTTTAATATAATATAGTGTCATATATCTATCTTTGATAAAATATGTTGTGAAATAGGAGGCTACTAGCTATGGAGATAAAAGATTATGTTTCCAATCGGAAAGAAATGATAAAAAGAGACATCGTTTCTTTGGTTATAAAACCTCATCTTGTCATTATCCAAGTAAATGACGATGATGCCTCCAATGCTTATATCAAAGGCAAACTAAAAGATGCGGCTGAGGTTAACATCGATGCATCGCTTATTAAACTCTCAAGTAATATTTCGGAAGAAGAGCTAATTTCTTTGATAAAAAGCAAAAATGCAGATTCATCTGTTCATGGCTTGATAGTTCAAATGCCGCTTCCACAACAAATTGATGAGAATAAAATAAAACTTGCGATTGATCCAGCAAAAGATGTTGATGGATTTCATCCGCAATCGCTATATGATCCTTGCACTCCGAAAGGAATTATTAATTATTTAAAAGAAGAAAAATTCGATTTTTCCGGTAAAAACGCTGTTGTTATTGGTCGAAGTAATATCGTTGGTAAGCCAACAGCCAAGTTGTTATTAAAAGAAAACTGCAATGTGACAGTTCTGCATTCAAAAACGTCTTTCGAAGATATGAATTTTTATCTTGCACATGCTGATATAATTGTTGTTGCAATAGGAAAGAAATGGTTTTTGAATAATCAAATTTTGAAATCGTCTGCTGTTGTTATTGATGTTGGAATCAATAGAGAAGATGGAAAACTTTTTGGCGATGCAAAACCAAGTTTAAAAGTTAAGTTGCAAACACCAGTTCCAGGTGGAGTTGGCTTGTTGACACGAATAACTCTTATTGAGAATTTATTGGAGGCTTACAAAAATGCAATTTAGTATTTCAAATTTTTATGTCTATGGTCTTGAAAGAGCAGTCAAGGCATCCGGAAATCCGATGCGAACAACAATAGACGCAAGCGTCACAAACGATAAGGATTTTTTGCGCGCTCAACGTTTGGGAAATGCTCGAAACGGAGAAGGTCATGATAATTTTCTTAAAGGAATTTTAGTTCATCTTGATGTTGTTGCGCCCCTATATTGGTGGAAGCAAGCCCAACGCTATCATTGGTTTGACTTTGTTTCTTCTCAATCGACGATGCATTGTTTGTTAAAATTCGATATTCAAACACAATGTGTTGATGAAACAAATAAAGATGTTATCAAAATCATTGATGAGCTTGTAAGAAAATATTTAGCTCTTCCTGATGGTGATTCAACCAAGATTGATAAGTGGAAAGAATTAATCGCTTCTCTGCCCTCTGGTTTCTGTCTTGGAGCTACGATGACTACTAATTACCAGCAACTTAAAACTATGTATTTGCAAAGACGCAATCATAAGCTTGATGAATGGAAGAAATTCTGCATATGGTGTGATGCTTTGCCACATTTTAAAGAATTGACAGGCGTTGATAAGCTATAGCTTTAAAATTTAAATTCTTCAATATATAAATTAACGATTGTTAAAGGAGTAATATATGAAAAAAACTATTCTCAAAAAATACGCAGAACTAATTGTACAAATTGGTGCTAATGTCCAGAGGGGTCAAGATGTTATTATTAACGCTGAAACCGATCAATCTTTGCTCGTTGAATATATTGTCAGCGAGTGTTACAAACGAAAAGCGAATATTGTCACCATTAAATGGCAGTGTAATAATGTCGATAAAATCACTTCTAGAAAAGCATCAATAGGAGCGCTTTCGAAAGTGCCAAATTGGGTCATTGAAAGAGAAAAGTATTATGTTGAGACTTTGCCTGCACTTATATATATCGAGAGTGCGGATCCAGATGGGATGAAGGGAATTAACCAGGAAAAAATTGCTAAAGTTGGTATGAAGGTATATCCAATTTTAAAGCCATTTCATGATCAACGAGATAACAAACAACAATGGACAATCGTTGGTGCCGCTTCCCCTGAGTGGGCCAAAAAGGTATTTCCGGAATTGCGAAAAAAAGAAGCAACAGAAAAATTGTGGGAATCTATTCTCTTTACATCTAGAGCACTAAACAATCCAATCAAAGAATGGCAAGAGCATAATGATTTTATTAAAAATCAGTGCCAGAAGTTGAACAAATTAGCACTTGTTTCACTTCACTATTCTTCGAAGAATGGAACAGATTTAACGGTTGGATTATTATCAAATGCCGATTTCATTGGTGGTGTGGAAACTACTCTTAGCGGTATTTCTTTCAACCCTAATATACCAACCGAAGAGTGCTTTACATCTCCAAAAAAAGGAGCAGCTGAAGGAATTGTTTATTCAACGAAACCACTTTCCTATCGCGGTGAATTGATTGAGAATTTTTGGATAAAATTCAAAGAAGGCAAAGCGGTTGAAGTTCATGCTGAAAAGAATGAAAACCTTCTCAAACAAATCATTTCGATGGATCCTGATGCAAGCTATTTGGGAGAATGCGCTCTAGTTCCGCACAATTCACCAATTTCTGAATCTGGCATTCTTTTTTGGAATACTCTGTATGACGAGAATGCTTCTTGTCACTTGGCTTTAGGAATGGGTTTTACGAATACGATCAGAAATTATAGTAAATATTCATTAGAAGAACTCAAGAAAATGGGTATTAATGATTCAATGGTTCACGTTGATTTCATGATTGGAAGCAAGGATTTGAGTATTATTGGCCACACCTCTGATGGAAGAGATGTTCAAATTTTTAAAAACGGAAACTGGTCAATTTAGTTTAATTATTAAAAAAATAACTGCAATTTGATGCAGTTCTTTTCTTTTCTATTTTTCTAGATATGTATTGAGTTCCCAATCCGTAATTAATTTTCTGTACTGTTCCCATTCAAGATCCTTTGCTATCGAGTATTTCTCAAATGTGTGATCGCCAAGTGCTTCTTGGAGAAGAGCATCTTTCTTTAATTCCTTCATAGCATCTTTAAGATTTTCTGGAAGATTAGGTATCCCTTTTGCTTCTCTTTGCTCTCTAGATAATGCAAAAATATTGTCATAAACAGGTGGAATTAATTCTGATTCTTTTAAATTTTTTATTCCATCGAGACCGCAGGCGAGTATTCCAGCGAGAGCTAAATATGGATTAGCCATCGGATCAACGTTTCTTAATTCAGTTCTTGTCGAATCGTCTCTAATTGCGGGAATTCTAATCATTGATGATCTATTTGCGTCACTCCAACATGCATAGCACGGCGCTTCATATCCAGGGATTAATCTTTTGTAAGAATTAACAACAGGGTTTGTTAATGCGCACAAACTTCGCGAATGAACCAATATACCTGTAATCCATTTTCTTGCCAGAGATGATAGTTTCATCGGATCCTTTGTATCAAAAAATATGTTGTTTCCTTCCATGTCTGTCAAAGAGCAATTAGTGTGCATTCCACTTCCGGCTAATTGCGCGATAGGTTTTGGCATAAAGGAGGCAATATATCCATGTTTTCTCGCCACAACCTTAACAACTTGTTTAAATGTCTGAACATTATCACAAGCGCGCAAAACATCTGTAAACCTAAAATTAATCTCATTTTGTCCTGGTCCTACTTCATGATGTGCTGTTTGCACAACGAAACCGAGCCGTTCAAGTTCAATAGAAATATCTCGTCGAACGAATTCACTACCATCAAGTGGTGATAAATCAAAATAACTTCCCTTATCGTTTGGTTCAAGAATTGGGTTCCCCTTTTCGTCTTCTTTAAAAAGATAAAATTCAGGTTCAAATCCAATATTTAATGACCCAAAACCCATTTGATTCATGATTTTAATCTGCCTTTTTAATATGAAGCGTGGATCACCAGGAAAAGGCTTTCCATAAGGAGTGTATACGTCGCATATTAGCCGTGCGACCTTTCCGTAATTAATATTTTCAAATGTCAAAATTAACCAGCTATCCAAATCCGGCTTTAAGTACATATCTGCTTCTTTTATTCTGACAAATCCTTCGATAGATGATCCATCAAACATTATTTTATTGTTTAGAGCGTCATCAAGCTTTGACACGGGAATTTCAACAGCCTTGATTGTTCCGAGCATGTCAGTGAATTGTAGTCTCACATACCTCACGTTTTCATCTTTAGCGATTTTTAAGATGTCTTTTCTTGTGTAACTAGCCATATTTTTACCTCATTTCAAGGATGACATCATAAATTATGCGCTTTTTAGGACTAAATGCAAGTTTCGTTTCCAAATAAAAAATTAAACTCCCATTTTATCGACACTATTCGTCATATAAATTAGGAAAAGAAGTAGAAACGAATTCCAAAACTGTAATTAATGCGAACCGTAAATGTGATCAAACCAATCATAAAAATCATCTTCCCAATAACTATCATCGCCATGATTTCTGCCATCACCGTGGTTGTGGTGATCGACATAATCATCATTTGGAGGATATTTCTCCATGTTAAACTCAGCGAACATTTTATCATAAGCGATATCAAAGTCTGGTGCGCTGTTGCGATACGCAATAAAATACGCAATTGATCTTTCGAGCATTGCTTTATCATTATGACTAAGCTGCGAAATTTCATCATCACTCATCTC
Organism: Bacilli bacterium; assembly: GCA_041653015.1. Taxonomy (GTDB): domain Bacteria; phylum Bacillota_I; class Bacilli_A; order RFN20; family CAG-826; genus JBAZGG01. Next base: position 121,845 of record JBAZGG010000001.1, read on the forward strand.
GAATTCGAAAAGTGGATGGTTAAATTTCAATGGATAGTATTTGTCGAAGTATGATTCATCATCAATTTTATCATGAACGTTTTTCTTAACAAATTCCTTAAGCTTATTTTTAAAAGTTAACAACTTTTGATTAAACTGAGTAATATCAAATCCCCTCTGCCTTTCAATTGTATCTTCAAATTCGACAACCAATTGACCGATGAGATTTGATTCATTTTCGGGACTATAACCTTTGTTGCAAATTGCTGATATTTTATCAACCACTCTTACTAAATTATAGAGAGAACAGAAAATAAATTTGTTGACCCAATCATCGAAATTTGATGTGTTGATGATGGGATTTGGATCATTAGAAACTCTATCAAAAACATACTCGTAAAGATTTGAAATAATCGATACTTTTTGTTTTTCTTCATCGGTTAAATCATGATTTGCAAGGTAATTCGCGACGTTTTCAGAATATTCTTCTTCAGTATTGATACTATATGTTAGATATACATAATTATTCAAAACGAAATTATATATGATGTTTTTCAGCAATAATTCAATTTTTGCGAAATAGTCTGAATCCAAAGTGTTAATAGTGATATCAATATGACCCACTCCTTTAGAATTTGAACAAGAAATATAGTTTTCTTTTAAAGATCCAACGAGCATTTTTTCTAAATAGTCAGTAGGATATACATTATCTTCATTGATTGAATATGTTGCACATATATAATCGGCTGTTTCATTTTTTATAATATTTGAAGGATCCAATTTTCCATTTGACGCAATGCCACTTTGGTATACTGGACTAATTTTGCCGATACCTGAATCAGCAGAAATGATGTTTACTTTCATCAAAGCTAAATCAATCGGAACGGGATTAGTGGATGCGCTGTCACTTCCGTCATTTGAATGATCATAAATGCTTTTATTGATTGTATAGATAAGAGTTCCGCTCACGATTGCAAATACTAAAAAAGATGCCAAAGATCCAATGACAACTGGTTTTCTTAAAAAACTTGAAATGCTGTGCTTCTGTTTTATATCTAAATGGCTGTATAATCGAGATTTAACATCTGGAACAAATTTATCTTTTTCAGCTTTAATCGTTTCGCTTTCAATGTAATTCGATAGTTCTTTCTTCCTTTGATTAATTCCAAGCGAAACAAAAATATCGGCTTTAAGATTAGGTACAAGAGCATTACCTTCCTTTTTGATTTTTTTAAATAACTTCTTTTCTTCTTTCATAAGCCGCTTTGTTTTTTTCAACTGCCCCTCTGAGTTTTTTTAAAGCATTGTTGTATTTCCATGTAACTGTTCCCAACGGTAAATTCAGCATTTCAGCAATTTCGCGATGCTTATATTCACCGATAGCGAACAATAGCACAATCTTTAACTCATCTTCCGTGAGTATTTTATTCGCTAAAGAAATCAATGGTGTATCGAAATCTTTATCTAGACAATATATCCCATCCTGAATAGTATCATGCGAGAAGTCGACACTTATTTCCCTGTGTCTCTTTCTGATCAATGTCAATGCAGTGTTTTTTGCGATTGTCAGAATCCAGTTTCTGGCATTTGTGTCCTTTTTATATGATTTAATATTCTCATAGATTTTAATGTATGTTTGCTGCATCACATCTTCCGCTAATTGATAGTCGCGAAGTATTGTTAGAACAAAACTAAATACACCTTTTGAAGTCAAATCATAAATTATGCCTAGTGAATTGGATTCACCTTTTTGCAGCCTTACGATTGCCTTTTCTAGTTTATCCATGCATTTTCCCTATTTGGATAATAAAATTATACTATGATTGCATAGTTTCACCAAAAATCTATGGCTGCACTGAACAAAAAAGGAAGAGGGAATGGGCCTATAAATTAATATAGAATAGGGATGCCCATTCACCTCTATGCAGCTATGTGTTCACTGCATATTATTAACACAATTATTCGATATTTTATTGGTATTAGCAGAGTTATTTATGTATCATTCGCTTTTTAATTACTAAAAATGACGCAATTCCACCGCCAATAAGAATGACGCCTCCAATGATTGACAAAGAAACGATCAATGGGATATTAATCGGGCGAGATTCGCTTATGGTGATCACACAAGTGGCGATGAATCCACCGTCTTTTGTTGTTGCTGTTATTGTCGCGCTACCCGCTTTTAGTCCGGTTGTAATTCCGTATTCATCAATTGATACGATGCTCGTATCGCTACTTGACCACAAAATTCGTTTGTTTGAAGCGTTTTCTGGCATGATTACGGCTTCAATTTTCATTGATTCATTTAAATATGAATCGACATTTGATGCATTGATATTTATCCCTGTCACATGAATAATGGTGCCTATTGAAATTCCATTTACAATGGCTGTTTTTCCTTTATAGTTGCATGTGACAAAGGTGGTTCCTTCAGTCAATGGGTTTGGGTCCCAAGAGCATTTAGATACTTCAATTTCACTCATTGTTTCATCATCGTAATGGCCTATGACATTTAATCCGCTGGGATCAAACGATTGTCCTTGTTCATAGACGACTTGATCTGGAGTCCCCTCGATAGAAATACTTTCAAGAACGGTATCCTTTTCAACTCTTAGTAAAAATGATGATGATTTGCTTGTATCTGATGTCAAGGTTGCTTTAATCGTCGTATTGCCTGCAACATTTTTTGATGAGACTGTTCCAGATGATACCGTCGCAACTGATTCATTGCTGCTAGACCACGCGACAGCATTTGTTTCGATATTGCTCAAATAGGCTTTCACATTTAATGTTGAATTAGTTTTTATTGTCATTTCATCACTGACGCTCACGTACGATGAGCCATTTTGGTATTTTAAAGATAGTCCAGAGTACGAGTTGCATACACTTCTTGTTCCTTCGCTGACATTTGACCATATTTTGCATGCGTATTCAGGATGATCAATGAATGGATTCCGGTTTCCTTGGATAACGCTACCGCTCACAACCGTGTTAGCAATAGCCTCGTTTCTCGTCATTTCAGTATTTGATATGGGATTCTCCAGATTCCATTTCAATAGATCAGAGAGTTTTCCCATCGTTTTAGAATAGGCGCTTCCTTGCGAGCTACTTTTTGTATTCAAATTATCGACAAGATCTAAATTTGTGTTGGCGATCATGCAATAAAAAATAATTCTTGCGGCTTGACCTCGATATTGAACGGGCCAACTCGAATTGTATGTGCGTGGATCCCAACCTTCATTATCGTTTTGACCATTTCCATTCACCTTATATCCTTCAGCGTAATAGGAGTTTCCGCGCGCGCTATTATCACTATTAGATGTTGGCCTTACCATGTGAATATCAGAATCTACTGTGCTTCCTCCACGCGATTTAGGCCAGACGTGTTCTTTGTTCATTTGACTCGATGAATAGCCAATCCCAGAATAGAAACCTAAAATTTTACTAGAGTTGCTCGGATCTGGATCTGTATATGGATAATAAGTAAACATTTGCTTATAACCAACAGTCCGCTGTCTTTTGCTCGAGTTAAGAGTATTTAATGCGCTTCTTAATGAACTACCAGTAAGAGTGTCAGCAATCCCATCATAATATGTTCCTTCTGATGCGTTTGTTGACGTTTCAACGCTATCGCTAAAATAATGAGAAAATGAGACCAGTCCAACTGTGGACAGGGCACTTAATAAAATAACGGATAAGAGAACTTGTTTTATTTTCATTCTTTAATATTATTCTTTATCTTTCAATTTATATCAAGTATGTCGATAAAATTAATGCGCAATCCATTGCTTGTCTCGATCTTTTTGTCATGTATATCAATGGTGAATGATGTCAAAATTTCGTCAATGTATCCATCATGGAAATATTTAATAGTCACGACCTCATTTGAGTAATTTATAAACACAAGATTGATTTTGTCTATGGCATCTTGACTAATTTGTGGTCTCTCCTGGCTTTTCCTCTTATTCGTCATTTTGGCAAGTTCAGATTTTTGCTCATTTAATGATACGAATGGTGCCCATTTTTTCATACCGCGATCGCTCATTTTCTGTGTCCCCCAATTTGATTATTTCTTGTTTTTATCGTTGATTCCTTGCTCAAAGAAGAAGTGCGCAAAACTGTATTTTTGCCATACAAGAGCTGGATTTTATCCAATGTCTCTCTTAAACTATGTCTTTTCTCTTGTTCTTTGTCGCCTATGAAGATATCGACTTGTTCATATCTAGCCGAAACAAGCTTTCCAAACACTATGCCAATTCTTCTAATCGGATAGTTTTCGACGTATTTATCAAAAATTAAAACCAGCGCCTTGTATATCTCATCATTGTCGCTAGTTGGATAATTGAGTGAAATTCTTTGAGAGAAGCCCTTCAAATTGTCATTTGAATATGAGATTGACAACCCAACGTTTGAGGTCATTTTTTCTTCAAGTCTCATTCTCCAAGACAGAGTATCAGCCATTTCTTTGATTATTAATCGAGTTTCATCGATTAGATAGTCTCTCATCAGCACTTGAAAATTCGATAAACTAGTGTTTTTAGGGATGTATTTCTTCCTTATATCACTATTGTCTATTCCATTGGCGTGTTCCCATAAATCCTCACCTATCTGGCCTAATTTTTGCCGTAGAATTTCTTTTGGATAAATAGCGAGTTCACCGACGCTTTGAATTCCTAGAGCATTTAGTCTTTTTTCTAAACCGGTCGATATTCCCCACATTTTGGATAAAGGTCTCAATCTCCAGAGCTTTTCTTTTACGTCCTTCTCAGCCCATTCCGCAATAAAATCCTTTTTGTTTTTTGCGTCATTATCTAGTGCGCTCTTTGCCAAAAACATATTCGGACCAATTCCTGCTGTGGCGATCAAGCCGAGATCAGCTTTAATTTTTAATAAGATTTTTTGCACCAATTCCATCGCGGTACATCTGTATAGTTTAAGATATGGTTCTAGATTTAAAAAAGCTTCATCGATTGAATAGACATGAATATCGTCTTCTCCAACGAAATCGAGAAAGATGTTTACAACTTGCGCCGATTTTTTTACATATAGTTTCATTCGAGGTGTTGCGTATATCAACCCATCCACTTTGGGTAAACTCCTTTTTCTTGAGATATTGCTTACGCCATATCTGGATTTAAGTGCAGCTGACGCAGAAAGCACCAATGTGCTCTCTCCACGCGATGTGTCGCATACGACTAATAGCGCTTTTAAGGGATCTAAGCCTCTCTCTACGCATTCAACGGAGGCAAAAAAACTTTTTAAATCAATAACAGCAATATTTCTTTCCATACATAAATTATAAATAATTCTGTCGCTATTTTTAAACATATTCAAAACTTTTTAATTTCTGGAATAAATACTGATTTCTTATGCTATCATAATAGTAATTATGGAAATCGTCCCAATCGTTTTATCTGCTCTAGCTCTTGTCGGTGTTTTGATCTTAATAATTTTATTTTTGAAAAAACCAAAACATGAGGTTGATCATTCAAATGATATTCAATTCGGTGCATTGGGCGAGCAAATTAAAAACCTCGATAAGGATTTGACTCAAGAGATAAAACTTCAAATACAGCAAGAAATGATTAATTTGCAGAAGAATCAAATTCAAACAAATGAGGATTCGAATCAGCGGTTAATCAAATTTCAAACTGGAATAAATGAATCGATAGAAAAAAAGTTTACCGCTTTAAATGAACTCGTTCAAAATAAGCTTCTTGAAATCAATAAACAGGTAAACGAAAGGCTTGAAGGCGGGTTTAAGAACACCAATGAGACATTCACGAGCGTTATGGAACGCCTCGCCAAAATTGATGAAGCTCAGAAAAACATTGAAACCCTGTCCGGAGAAGTCGTTTCATTAAAAAATGTTTTAGAAAACAATCAAGCACGAGGTCAGTATGGCGAGTTTCAACTCGAGTCTATTTTGCACAACGTTTTTGGCGATACCGTCGGTCTGTTTGAGATGCAGTACACCATTAAAAAAGGTTCGACTGAAGAAGATACTATTAGACCTGATGCCGTGGTGTTTTTACCAGATCCTTACAAGATGGTATGCATCGATTCAAAATTTCCATTTCAAAATTATCAACGGCTCTTCGCTAATGAATTGAGCGACACAGAAAAACTTGCTCTTGATAAAACTTTTAAAAGCGATATCAAAAAGCACATCGACACAATCGCTGGAAAGTATATTTTAAAAGGAAAAACGATTGAACAAGCGATCATGTTTATTCCCAACGACGGCATCTTTGCTTATATTCACGTCACGTTTCAAGATTTGATTGAATACGCACAGAAGAACACGTCAATGTGACTTCGCCTGCAACTCTCCAAGCTGTTCTCGCCTCCATCCAAATATTTAGAATGAACTACGAAAGAAATAAAAATGCTCAATTAATTATTGATCAACTCAATCATCTATCTATTGATTTTCGAAAATTTGGTGAAGATTGGAGCAAGCTTTCTAAAAATCTTACGTCTGTTAAAAATGCGAAGGATAGCCTTGATCAGCGAGTTGATAACATTGATAGGAAATTTAATAAAATTGCTATGAGTGGCGGGGTCAATGAGATTGAAAAAAAGGATGAGGAAGTCAAAAAAGTAGAAATTAATGATAGCAATATATCTAGCAATTGAATTTCTTGTGGTCATTATATAGAATATAAAGCGTTGGCTTTGGGGCTGTAGCTCATCTGGGAGAGCGCATCGTTCGCAACGATGAGGTAGCGGGTTCGATCCCCGTCAGCTCCACCAAATATCTGAAATTATTCCAAGAATATTGGATTGTGTAACATGGTACCAATAGTTTGATTATAGCGAATCGTCTCTGTGCAAATAGCGATGAAGAGACACGGAAACAGAATCTATCGAGTTTAATCTAGTGATAGCGAGGAATGACAATGAGTGAAGAATTATGTTTTAAAACAAGACGCGATTTTAGAAGTTGGCTTGATCGGAATTCAAAGACGAGTAGTGGAATTTGGATTGTTTTTGAAAAAGGGCTGTCGCTATCTGCTAATGAAGCGCTAGAAGAGGCATTATGTTTTGGTTGGATTGATGGTGTGATGAAAAAAATCGATTCTTCCAAATATAAAAAATATTTCGCCAAAAGAACAAAAAATAGTAAATGGTCAGAAAAAAATAAAAAACTGGCAATCGATTTAGAAAAGAAAAATTTAATAACCCAGCAAGGTCTGGAAGCGATTGAAAACGCAAAACATAATGGAATGTGGGCTACTGTTCAAAAAAATGAATTTAATGATGAGATGATCACGAATTTTTCTGAATTGCTCAAAGAGAATGAAATGGCATTCAAAAACTACAGCAATATGTCTTTTTCAGTAAAGAAAACTTATGTTTTATTCTATCGAGATGCCAAATCGGAAGAAGTTAAAAAGAGTCGATTAGAAAAAATAATTCATAGATTAGAACAAAATTTGAAACCTATGTAGCAGTTCTTTACGTCAATTATATATCGAGCATGGTTACCATGCTATAATACATAGTATTATGGAGTTTGTTGGAATAGAAAAATTTTCCCTGGTTGATTACGATGGCAAAGTTAGCTGCGTGCTCTTTGCAGAGAAATGTAATTTTAGGTGTCCTTTTTGTCACAATGCCGCGCTGGTTTGTGGTGATGCTCAAACAGCCTTGCCATTTCAAGATATTCTCACATATTTAAAAAAGAGAAGAAATGCGATTGATGCAGTAGTCATCTCCGGCGGAGAACCGACATTGATGCCGGATCTGATTGAAAGAATTTCTAAAATCAAAGCGATGGGTTTTCTTATTAAACTGGATACAAACGGTTCCCATCCTGAAATCATCAAAGAACTGATCGATTTAAATCTTGTTGATTACATTGCGATGGATATCAAGAATTCATCTGCTAAGTACTCGTCTACAATTGGAACAAGTCTTGATTTATCAAAGATAAAAGAAAGCATCACTCTATTGATAACGAGTTCTATTGACTACGAATTTCGAACTACTTTAGTCAATGAATTTCACGATTCTTTTTCCATACAGATGATGGCCAAAGAGATTGCGGGTGCCAAAAAAATATTCTTGCAGAAATTTGTGGATCGCGGCACATGCATACAAGATAATCTTCACGAAGTGAATATAAAAACGGCTCAAGAATTTGTTGAGATTCTCAAACCATCTGTTAATCAAGTTTTTCTTAGAGGCTATTAATTCAGATATCGTATTGCCGATAGAGCTCCAATTGCACCATCGGATGTTGCTGTAACCAACTGCCTGACATCTTTTTTTCTCGTATCCCCAATTGCAAACAGTCCCGCTGTTTTGGTCTCCATTTTATTGTTTGTAACAATATATCCCTTTTCTAAATCGACTAAATTTGAATACTTATCGTTGTCAGGAATCTGCCCGATAGCGATGAATATCGCTTTTGCATTGTACTTGATCTCTTCTCTTGTTTTGGTGTCGATAAAAATAGCTCCAGTGATTTCATCAATTCCGAGAAATTCTTTCATTGAAAGATTATGTCTATATTCAATATTTGATTTATTTTTTAGCCTTTCAACAAGAATATTATCTGCAAAAAAACGATCAAATAGAGTTGCAACAAAGACCTTTCGACAATAGTTTGAGAGCAAGAGAGCGTATTGCAAAGCGGTATTGGCATCACCGATTAGAATGACATCTTCATTTTTGTAGAAGGCGCCATCGCAAACAGCGCAATATGATATCCCTTTTCCAGCGAGTTCTTCTTCGCGAGCTATCCCGACGTGCCGGTGTTTTACCCCGTTAGCGATTATCACGGATTTAGCTGAGTGTTGATCATAATTTGTTTTGACGACAAAAATGTCAGCATTTTTCTCGATTCGTTCAACTTCTTCCAATTCAAATTTCGCACCTAACGCGAGAATCTGTTCAAATAAATTATTGGAAAATTCTATTCCGCTGATCTCTTTTATCGATGGATAATTTTCAACTCGAGGAGAATTGGCGATTTGCCCGCCGAAATTTTCTTTTTCAAGAATTAAAACGCTTTTTCCTGCTCTGAGCGCATATAAGGCCGCGCTCATCCCAGAAGGACCACCGCCGATAATAATAATATCTGTCATAATTTTTGTCTGTTTTCTATATAAGCTTTGATGAGGCTGGCATTTTCATATGACTTGAATGAATCTCCACTTGGAACTAAAAGCGTCGGAGCCTTTTTTATCCCATATGAAATTGTTAACTCTTTATCGCTTTCAGCATCGATGACCTTATAGGCGATGCCAGCCTTATCGAGCAGCATCTTTGCCATCATGCAGTTTGGGCATGTCTTTGTCGCAAAGAGCATTATCTCATTCACTTTGTGCTGAGGCTCACTATTTTTCGTTAAATGTTCGCTTTTTGGACTATGCGATATTTTTGATGTCTCCACGTTATAGACTTTTCGCTCTTTAAACTCTTCTGTTTTTCCCTCATTCCAATTTTGAACGGGGCGATAATATCCAGTTATTCTTGAATAAACTTCTGTTTTAGCGCCACATTTTGGACAAACACAAACTTCTCCAGAAATATACCCATGGTCTTTACAGATTGAATATGTTGGAGAAATTGTGTAGTAAGGAATGTGATAATTATCAGCGATTTTCTTCACTAAGTTCATACAGGATTTCCACGATGGCAATTTTTGCCCCAGAAAGGCATGGAACACCGTTCCAGATGTGTAGAGAACTTGCAGTTCATCTTGAATATCGAGGGCCGCAAAAATATCATCTGTGTATCCAACTGGAAGATGAGATGAATTAGTGTAATATGGTGTTTCTTTGCTATCGCTTGCCGAAATGATATCTGGGAACCTTTCCTTGTCATGCTTTGCAAGGCGATAAGCTGTCGATTCAGCCGGAGTTGCTTCCAGGTTATATAAATCTCCGTATTGCTCTTGATAATCGCTTAGTTTATCTCGCATAAAATTGAGAACATTTTTTGTAAATTCTTGAGCTTCTTTATGAGTTAAATCGGACTTCAACCATCGCGCGTTTAAACACGCTTCGTTCATGCCGACCAATCCAATAGTGGAGAAATGATTATCAAATTTTCCCAAGTATCGTTTTGTATATGGATAGAGTCCGGCGTTCATAAACGTCGTGATGACATTCCGCTTGATTTTTAAAGATCTCGCCGATAGGTTCATCATGCGTTCAAGTTTGGCATAAAAATCCTTTTCATCAGTGGCTAAATAGGCAATGCGCGGCATATTGATTGTGACGACGCCGATAGATCCGGTTGATTCACCGCTTCCAAAGAAGCCACCGGATTTTTTTCTCAATTCGCGCAGATCGAGTCTAAGTCGACAGCACATCGAGCGAACATCGCTAGGTTCCATATCCGAATTGATGTAATTAGAAAAATATGGGGTGCCGTATTTGGCTGTCATTTCAAAAAGAAGTTTATTATTTTCTGTTTCAGTCCAATCGAAGTTTTTTGTTATTGAATATGTTGGAATTGGGTATTGAAATCCTCGTCCATTTGCATCGCCTTCAATCATGATTTCGATGAAAGCTTTATTGATCATATCCATCTCTTTTTTGCAGTCTTTGTATTTGAAATCACATTCTTTGCCGCCGATAATGGCGTTTAATTCAGCCATGTCACTAGGCACAATCCAATCTAAGGTGATATTGGTAAATGGCGCTTGTGTTCCCCAACGGCTTGGAGTGTTAACGCCATATATAAAGGATTGAATGCACTGCTTCACTTGCTCATAAGATAAGTTGTCCTTTTTTACAAACGGTGCAAGATACGTGTCGAAAGATGAGAACGCTTGCGCGCCAGCCCATTCATTTTGCATAATCCCAAGAAAATTGACCATCTGATTGCAAAGAGTCGAAAGGTGATTAGCAGGAGAAGAGGTAATTTTACCTGAAACGCCTCCTAATCCCTCTTGTATTAGCTGTTTCAAAGACCACCCAGCGCAATAACCGGTGAGCATAGATAGATCATGAATATGAATATCGGCATTTCGATGCGCTTGTTCAATCTCAGGATCGTACACCTCGCTCAGCCAATAATTAGCTGTTACCGCTCCTGAGTTCGATAGGATCAAACCGCCAACAGAATACGTGACAGTGGAATTCTCTTTGACTCGCCAGTCGCTTATTTTCAAATAGTTATCGACAGCTTTTTTATAATCGAGATTTGTGGAGCGAATCTGTCGCAAATTTTCATGTTGCTTTCTATAGATGATATATGCTTTTGCAACATCGACATAACCACACTGAATCAAGATTAATTCCACACTATCTTGAATGTCTTCAATAGAAACGACACCATCTTTTATTTTTTCAGAAAAATTGGCGGTCACTTTAAGAGCTACAAGTTCAATGATATCATCAGTAAATGCTTTGTGGCATGCATCAAATGCTTTAGCGATGGCAGTCTCTATTTTCTTTAAATCAAATTCAACGATAGTTCCATCGCGCTTTTTAACATTAATCATGTTTCCTCCAAGAAATTATCCGACGTGTTTTTAGCACTAAAACCATTCTAATTTATAAGCATCTCCTGTCATACATTTTCATAGATATTTTTCTTTGCTATCAATAATGCTCGATTAATTCTGTTTTTTTGCTCTTTGAAAGCGACCAATGTTCTGTGATTTTTTGTTGAATATTAAACTAAATATACATAAAAATAATGTAATATTGGACGAAATAGTGTAATATCTAATTTATGATATATACTTACAAAGAATTGCTCGCTCATTTAGGCTCCGCTTATCAAATAGCAAAAGAAATAAAAAAAGGCACAATATGTAAATTGTTCGATGGAATTTACTCTAATAGCGAGAATTATTCACCGATCGAGTATATAGCTAAGAAGTTTCCCAACTCTGTCTTCACTTTTACTTCTTCATTATTTTTTTATGGGTTAATAGACAATTTGCCAGACAAATACTGCTTAGCATGTAAAAAAAATTCAACAAGAATCCGAGATAAAAATGTTCATCAATTTTTTGTAGATAATCTTTTTGAGGGTGTCAATCTACTCGAGTATAATGGCGTGGAATTGAAAGTATATTGCTTAGAAAAGTCTTTGATCTGCTTGATAAAAAATCGCAATAAAATTGACAGATCGCTATATCATTTCGCTATTAGATCGTTTCGTTTAATCGAGAATAGAATTGACAAGATTAAACTCGCAAAATTTTTGTGCAAAGAAAAATGTAATAAGTCGATTACGAGAATCATCTATGATGAGGTTTTTTAAAGTGAAAAACTCAATAGCTGAAATGCGCATGAAGAACACCAATTCGCTTGAAAAGCCTCTTTTGAACGACTGGTTTATCGCTACCGAAATAATTCTATACGAATTGCATAAATCAATATTTCATTACACGATATCAATCGGGAAAGATGCCTTGTATTTGCTGGATCCATCGTATCCAACAAATTTAAATTGCATCACATTTAATTTTATTAAATATGAGTTGAATTCGGCTTCGATTGAGGAATTGATCAAATCATTTAATAAGCGCGATTCTCTTTTTCTATATCGCCTTCATGGAGATGTCGTTGACAAGGGAGAATGCCTTGAAGCGTTTGTCACTATAAGCGATAAATTCTCAAACGTAATAAGCGATTATCGAATGCGTTTTAGTTCCGCTTCTTTTAACAAAAGGAATTTTAGACAGAAGTGGATTAAATTGCCAAGCCTAGATGAAAAAGTATTCTTGTTTATCGAAGAAAAAGAAAAGGTGCTCGCCGATGAATTGGAATTTTTGATTAATTCTTTGCGCATAAGCGAAATGGATACTCTGCGAATCGTTTATCTTCTTTCGTGTGAACTGCGGAAAAATGATGCTCGTTTTTATCTCGATAAACTGGCAGACAAATTAAAATTCTCTGATCGTTTTTCACTCATTCGCGATATCGAAGGCGTTTTTCTTAAATGTCATAACAATAGAAACCTTAAACTAGTTATGAAACAGATCGATGAACTTCTCTGAAGCGAACGATATTAAACTATTTCAAATGTGTTTTTTCTTTTCATCAATCCAGTTTTTATATAAAGTAGAAGCATGAATATGCTTGGCTATATCAACAAATATGGCGATAGAACATTTGATGAGAATCCCGCCAATATAATTGACGCTTTGGTTTTGACAGGTGTCGTATATATCCCTTTGATAAGCGATGGCTTTTCTAAGTCAGAAACTTGCGAATCACTTTTATCATCTTTTCTTTCTCGCAAGGACATAAATGAGATCTGCGTTTTTCCAAAAAAAGATGCGAATTTTGCAAAAGTAGTGATGAAAGCTCGTCGCTATAAAAATGTTGAAGTTACTTGTTGCTTAACCATCATGGATGAAGAAAAACAAGAACAATTTGCTGCTGCGTCATTTCTGTCTCAAAAGACTAATTGCGTATACATCGCTTTTCGTGGTACAGACTTGACGTGGCTTGGATGGAAAGAAGATTTTAATTTATCTTTTATGAGCGAAACCCCCGCTCAGAAGTTAGCCGTATCATACATCGAACAAATCGCTCTGTTATACCCTGATGCAAAAATATATGTCGGCGGTCATTCCAAGGGTGGAAATTTAGCCATGTATGGCGCATCATTTGCGAGCAGAGAAGTGCAAGATAGAATCGTTCGCGTTCTTAATTTTGATGGTCCGGGTTTTTTTCAACAGATCATCGACCAAGAAGGATATCAGAGAATTCGAGAGCGAATAATAAGTATTATTCCGTCTTATTCCATCGTTGGAATGATGCTTGAACGCAATGACAAATTTGAAGTTATATCATCGTCCGGAATCGGCTTTATGCAACATGACATATACACATGGCAAGTTGTAGGAACAACGTTTAAATATGCTAAAAGATTGAGCAAGCTCTCTCGGAGAGTGCACGTTGCCGTTATGGATACTTTGAATCAGATGTCCATTCAAGAAAGAAAAGAACTCGTCGATTCGCTTTATTCAATGGTTGAGTCGACAGGGACAAAAACAATCCGCAGTGCCAGCAAAAATTTTATACAATTTTTGAGAAAAATTCATTCAAAGTATAAGACATTATCTGTTGATCAAAAACAACTAATCGTTAATCTGATCAAGCAGCTAAGCCGTAAAATGGTGGCCGTTAAGGCTCTAAGTGAAACAGACAAAAAATAGAAACGAATTTTCGTTCTTATAAATTGAGAAAAATATTGTCCTCCTCACCTGCTTTGTTGACACATCAGCATTTATGGAATAAATTGTAATTGATGAAAATAGTCATTATTTCATCCAAATAATAGGAGGTTTTTCTATGAGAAAAA
>JBAZGG010000002.1:0-108923 GCA_041653015.1 Bacilli bacterium
AGAAAGCGTGCGAAAAATCGTTTTTAGCGACGATTAGAAGCCCGGAAGTGTCTTTGTCTAGGCGATGGACTATTCCCGGTCGAAACGAGCCGTTGAGCCCGCTTAGAGAAGAATAGTGATACGCTAAAGCGTTAGCGAGCGTCCCTTCGCGATTGCCCACGCCGGGATGGACGACCATGCCGCGAGGCTTATTGACGATCAAGAGATCGCCATCTTCATATATGATATCGAGCGGGATATTTTCTTTCTTTAATTGAGAGGGCGCTAAGCAGAGAGAATCCATGGTGATGACATCGTTTAATTTCACCTTGTAAGACGCACTGGTATCTCGTCCATTCACAAAAACTTTTTTCTCAGCGATCAATTTGGTTAAGAAACTTCTGGTTTTATCATTGATAAAATAGGTTAAGACTTTGTCCAGCCTCTCTCCGATGTGATCATGAACGATATAGGATTTATTTTGACTCATCGTGATCGTCAGCTTTATGCGCTGTTTGAGCCTGTTCTTTTTTGGCTAGTTCATCGGGAGGAATAGAATAGGTTCCCTTTTTATTCTCTTCGATCGATTGTTTGATCGCTTCGACGAGGAAGATGATGATGAGGATGGCGACTCCGACGACGAGCGAAGCATCCGCGATGTTAAAGGTCGCGAAATGCCAAGATCCGAGTTGGAAGTCGATCCAGTCGATAACGCCATTGAAGCCGACGGTCGAATCCCAATAGCATGCGCGATCGACGAGATTGCCTAAGGCTCCGGCGATGATCAGAGCATAAGTGGCCTTATACCACGATGTGAGAGTCTTATATTTTATTATGAAATAGATGAGGAGACCGAAGCCGATGAGAGCGCTGGTGGCAATGAAGAAGAATCTCCAGCCGATATCGCCATTGGCTCCGAGACTGAATGCCGCTCCGACATTATGCGTTAAAGTGAAATTAAAGAAGCCTGGTATAATCGGGACTAATTGTCCTTCAGAGAGGCTGTTTTGCACTATCCATTTGCTCATCTGATCAGCGGCAACGATGACGATCATGAGCCAGACGAAAGAGAATAAAAATGATTTGAGATTGGATAGAATCTTGTCTTTATTCATGTTTGAGCACCTCTCCACATCTCGAGCATACTTCATAATCGCCCACTTTTACTAGTTTATCAACATAATTCCAGCAGCGCGGACATTTCTGACCAGCCGCTTTGCTCACAGCGATCGATTTTTCACCTTCGCTCAGCGTCACTTTTGAGACGATAAAAAGCCTCGCTAATTCTTCGTTCGATAGCGATTTCAGCTCGTGGAGCATCTTCTCTTTTGGAAGGGAGATCAGCACCTCGGCTTCTTGACTTGAACCGATCAAGGTGCTGCTTCTCGCCACTTCGAGCTCTTTGAGAATGGAATCGCGCAGAGCCGAGAATTCTTTATAATCTTTTAAAACTTTTTCATCGTATGTATGGCTCGCCTTTGGAAAGTCCAATAATTGAGGTGACATCTTATCGCGAAGAGGCATATTGATATAAACTTCTTCCATGGTGAAAGGAAGAATTGGATTCCATAAGCGAAGAAGAGTGTCAGCGCAGCGATAGATCGTCGCCACCACTTGTTTTCTTCTGAGCGAATCCTTGCCATCGCAGTACAGGATGTCCTTGGCGTAATCGAGATAAAAGCTCGATAGGTCAAAGGACATGAAAGTCATCATCTCGCTGGCGGCTTTGGCAAAATTGTATTCATCATAATATCCGATAGCGGCATTTTTGACCCTCTCGAGTTCCGCTAGAATATATTCATCGACCATCGCATATTTTTTTGGCGCATCTCGCAATGAATAGTCATTGATATTTCCCAGCATGAATTTGAAGGTGTTGCGTATCTTTCGATAGATTTCGCTCACTTGGGTGATGATGCCTTCGGAGATGCGAACATCCTGTTGATAATCGATGGTCGCGGCCCATAGGCGAAGGATATCCGCGCCGAATTGATTGGCGACTTTGCTCGGATCGATGCCATTGCCGCTGCTCTTCGACATCTTATTCCAATTCTCGTCGACGACAAAGCCGTGCGTCACGCATGTCTTGAAGGGCGAGACATTATGAGTGGACGTCGATAGTATCAAGGATGAATTGAACCAACCGCGATACTGATCGTTGCCCTCCAAATATAGATCGGCTGGGTATTTCAGCCCTCGCTCGGTTAACACGCCGTTGAATGATGATCCGGAATCGAACCAGACATCCATGATGTCGACTTCTTTCGTGTATTTCTCTTTTCCATGGAGGCGCAAATAATTCTGTGGCAATAATTCAATCGCCTCTTTTTCATACCAGACATTTGAACCGTTAGCGCGAAATAGTTTTTCGATGTATTCAAAGACTTCTTTATCGATGATGGGCTCGCCGTTCTCCTTATATATAATAGGTAGAGGTACACCCCAGGCGCGCTGCCTTGAAATACACCAATCATCGCGATCCTTAATCATATTCTCCATGCGAAGTTTTCCCCACGATGGATACCATTGAACTTCATCGACTTGTTTTAACAGCCTCTTTCTGATCGGTTCGATCGAGCAGAACCATTGCGGTGTCGCTCTGAAGATGAGAGGTTTTTTGGTCCGCCAATCATGTGGATAGGAATGGGTGAATTTGCTGACCTTTAACAAAGCACTATTTCTTTTTAGCATCTCGAGAACAATCGCGTTGGCATCCTCATAAAAACTTCCCGCTAATTCATCTCCCGCCTCCGCAGTAAAATATCCTTTGGAATCGACAGGGCAATATGGCAGGATACCATATTTCGCTGAGACGATGAAATCATCGACACCATGGCCAGGAGCGGTGTGAACGCAGCCCGTCCCCGAATCATTCGTGACGTGAGCACCGCAGAGAATCAAGGAATCGCGATTATAGAAAGGGTGTCGTAGAATCCCTCGATCGAGATCTTGCCCTTTAAATTCTTTTAATAGTTTTACTTCTTTGAATCCCAACTCTTCTTTGAGCTTATCAGCGAAGTCTTTCAAGAAGATGAATTTTCCTCTATCGGTCATGAATTCGCCATAGACAAAATTTGGATTTAAGGAGACGGCTAAGTTCGCCGGAAGAGTCCACGGGGTCGTCGTCCAGATGATGATGCTGGCGTCGTTATCAACCACTCCAAGACCATCTTTGATTTTGAAGGCGACGTAGATCGAATACGATTCGACATCGTAATATTCGATCTCCGCTTCCGCTAGTGCTGATTCGCTGCTCGGAGACCAGTATACGGGCTTTAATCCTTTAAAGATCAACCCCTGAAGAGCCATCTCAGCAAACACTTCGACTTGTCGCGCTTCATACTCTTTTTGAAGGGTGAGATATGGGTGTGAGAAATCTCCCAATAAACCCAAGCGATGAATCTGTTCCTTTTGAACTTCGACTTGTTTTAGAGCATATTCTTGGCATTTTTTGCGAAAATCGATGATCGGCGTAAGCTTTCGGTTGACTCCTGATTTAGTGACTTGATTTTCAATCGGCAAACCATGGGTATCCCAACCGAAGACGAATGGCGTTTTATATCCATCCATAGCTTTATGACGGATGACAAAATCTTTTAGCAAACGATTGAGCATATGGCCACAATGCATGTTGCCATTGGCGTATGGTGGCCCATCGTGAAGCATAAAAACGGGAGCGTTTGTTCTCCATTTCAATATCTCGTCATAGAGCTTTTCATCGTCCCATTTTTTGATGAGAAGCGGCTCTTTATTGATGAGATTTCCTCTCATCTCAAAGTTTGTCTTGGGCATCTGTAAGCTGTCTTTTAATTCCATGATGTGCCTCCTAAAATATAAAAGCGTCCCCATCTATAAGGACGCTATTAACGCGGTACCACCTTAATTCAACATCGAAATGTTGCTCTTAGTTAACCTTAACGCGGTCTCTTCGCCACTTCTTAAAAGATTTTCGGAAGGGGGCTCAGAAGTGATATTGAATCTCGATGTCGTGCTTTCACTATCCACCACTCGCTAGATTTGAGTTCAACTTGTCTTCTTCAACGCTAGATAGATAATACAAGATAAATCTTGTTAATGCAAATAATCTCTTCTAGGCATTTTGATTGTTGATATAGAGTCCATAGATGCGAAGGGCAGCGGTCAAATTCGAAAATTCGATCTTGATCTTGTGAGGGGCGATGGCGCTTCCAGTCAGATTTGTTCCGTAAGTTTGTGCCGTCGAACCATTTCTGATTATCGTCGCTGAATAAATGGCGGTACTGCTATCATCGAGATAGATTTTTACCGATGGCGACTGCGTGCCAGAGATATCGGCTTTGACATAGATTTTATCGATGAGCGTTCCCACATTGTTGAAACCAGTCGTCTCAAAGTACACCATTCCACAAGCCGCTTCTTCTTTGCCAAAAGCTGTTCCATTGGCATAGGTCGAAAGAATCTGACCATGATCGAGATGGACTTTCCACGCGATTCCATCCAGCGTCACATCGGCGGTGAATGGGCCGGTTGAATTCTTATAGGCATTAAAATCTTTTCCATTAGCTGTTCCTGTCACGACGTGTGAATATGAACAACTCGATGTCGGATCAGCATCGACGACGACGAGCGGATAAGTGATCACTTCATCCCCAATCGTGAATGTCGCGGAAGTGATCGCGCCGACATCGCTAGAGGAGAAAACATGTCCTTGCGAAGGGCTTGAAGTGTATGAACCAACATACAGCGATTTACTAAAATCGCGAGTGACATCGTAGACTTGGACCGCGCTGCCATCGAACGTCGAACCGACTTCATACTCGATTTGCGTTTTGATATTCGCGCTGGTCGGATTGATCGTCTGTGTCGCATAATTGGCGTGCGCTGATGCATTGATGCCCACAACCGTTTCGTGCGAAGGTTTGAGATATTGAAAATTGCTCACAGAGACGTTCTTCTTGCTTCCAAAAGCAAAATCGACGAGCTCTGGATAATCGACGAATGGGTTGCGATTATTCTGATAGGAGTATACGACGGAATTATGTTGATATTCGCTGCGTGAAACATCAAAGGTGTCCGCCCAAGAAAGAAGGTCGTTCAAACAGCCGATTTTTCCTTGTCGCATATCGGTGACGAGCTCTTCGACGATTTGTAGATCGCTATATCTCGTCGCCATGTAGAATATGGCGCGAGCAAGTTTTCCTTTATCGATATCTCCAGGTTCAAAGATTTGAATTCCTTCGATATATTTTCCTTCTGAGTAGAGAGCGCGATCGCCTTTCGAATTGGAGCAATATGAAATAACGCCGGCATTCGGATCGACATTGCCCAAATTCATATTGCTGCGAGAACCATTCGCGCTGCCATCGCTAGCGAATAGATTGTGCCAATCGGAGCGCATTATCTTAACGAGATTGGAATCTCCGCGAGTGTTGCTCGCATCGAAATTGCCCAAAGCTTGCCCAAAGGCATGCTCTCTTTGCCAGCCGCGAGAACTATTGTTGGTGTCATTCTTGACAGTGTTGAAATTGACATATGCCAAATCGACAAAATCCAAAGATGATAAATTCTGATCGGCATTAGCTAAGACGTTCCACCGATCAGTTCCACTATCGAAATCTAGATTTGTATTAGCGATAGGTGATTTCACATCTGTATTTACTAACGCGTTCAATTTGCCAAGAAGATCGGTCGAATCGGTCCACGATGTGATCGCGCTGTAATAGGAAGAGTAATCATAGTTATATTTCGTCGGTTCATCCGGCTCTTGCAAAAATGAAACATGAATCTCTTGGCTCGTCTCATCATCGACGATGAATTCATTGCCACCGGTTTGATTCGAAGTGGCGGGATAGTCTGTATCGACATTGATGATCGTGCCTAGAAATGAATTGTAATGATAAGTGCCATCGGCCATATCAAGGTTCAAGACGTATCGATCTTCCGCATCATTTTGAAGTGGATAATATTGAAAGTCGCCTTCGAAATCAGCGTAGAGATATGGCAGAGACCAATCGTTAGAAATAATGCTGTCCACTTCGACATAGATCGAATACAATTCCTCTTTCACATATTCGAATTGGAGCGCATTGGAAAAATCGGAGCTCGAATAATTTGCATTTGAAGAGATCGCTTTGACAGCGATCGGATATGTGCCGCTTTCGGAAAAATCAACATTCCAACTCGGAACATTGACTGTCACATGCTCATCGCCATCGACAAAAATTTGATACGAGGAGGCATTATTGACGGCGTTCCATCGCACCGTGTCCTGAAATTGATAGATCGTCGGAGCGAGCAATTGTATCGTGACGATATATTGAACGGAGCCTGACATTTCTGAATCTAAATAGCCATCGCCACCAAGGGCTTTTACGGCCACTTGATAAGTTCCGGGGGCAACGATATTGAGCTGAGCTAAATCGTAGGATAAAGAGGTGGCTGTCGCTCTTCTAACGGAAGTGACATAGATTTCGTATCCGGTGGAGTGCTCAACGGCATCCCAAGAGAGGATAGACCCTGAAATAGCAACATTGCTCGGAGTTGTCACTCGTCCTTGCTCACTGATCGATGGGTCAGAGGAGATATCGCTTGTGCTGATCGAGGTTGAATCATCACTCGGGTTGATGCTTGCGCTTTCGCTGGAAACATCACCGCAGGAAGCGAGAAGCGATAGGATGCTCAGAAATGTGATTAAGCGAAGAGAATGTTTCTGCATCATCGATCTGTTCCATCATCATTGTTCGAATCTTTTAAGAAGTTAGGAAGTATCGATGCTTCAACTGGTTCATCGACCCCTTTAACTTCCACTTTCGAATCTTTATTTTCATCTCCATTAAGAGAAAAATTATCCGGTTTCTTATCTTCGGTTTTACTCTCGAGAGGCACATAGGTCGGAACGCTTGTGAAATCGACATCTTCGCTGAAATCGCTGGCGATGATGCTGACGAGAAGCGTATCGGCGAGCTGCTCATTGATCGCGACACCGAACTTTACATCTATCTCTCCTCCAGCCGCTTCAATTATTCGCCCGACCGCTTCTTGAGCTTCATATAGCGAAACATTCGATCCGCACGTGACAGCACAGATAGCGCGTCTCGCTCCGTGAACTGAAGCCTCTAAAAGAGGGGAATTAATAGCGTTATTTGCGGCGTCTTGCGCCTTGTTTGGTCCTTGTCCAAGACCAAATCCGATGATGGCGATGCCGGAATCTTTAAGCGTGTTCCGCACATCGGCGAAATCGAGATTGATCACCGCTGGCATCAATATCAAATCGGTCACCGTTTTAACCGATTGTGCCAACACGCGATCAGCTTCACTAAACGCTTCGCTGATCGGCGCTGTTCCAGCGCACATCAATAATTTATCGTTCGAGACGACGATGATAGCGTCGACTTGATCTTTTAATTTGTTCAATCCTTCAACTGAGTTTGCCACTCTTTTTTTGCCTTCGAAGGAGAAAGGGCGAGTGACGATAGCCACGACTAGAGCGCCTTCTTCTTTGGCGATGCTCGCGATGACAGGAGCTGCTCCGGTGCCTGTTCCACCGCCCATACCAGCCGCGATGAACACCATGTTGGCGCCTTTGACAATATTTCGAATATCATCTTCGCTAGCTTTGGCGCTCGCTTCACCGACCGCGGGTTCGCCACCAGCGCCTAATCCACCCGTGACATTCGCGCCGAGAACGATGCGATTAGGAGCTTTAGAGGTAGAGAGGGATTGTTTATCGCTGTTAGCGACGAAAAATTCAACCGATGAAATATTTTCATCGATCATGCGGTTCACCGCATTGGAGCCTGCGCCACCAACGCCGATCACGACGATGCGGGCTGCCGGTTCATAAGAATCTAAATCATAATTGTCCATATCTCATCCTCCTGTTTAAAGCTCATCTCGGCTCAAACCACCACTATTTTCATTTTTGATGGTTAAATCATCGCGCGATACCGGTGTGACGATTGATTTCTCATCTTCGAGAGAACCTCGCCTCTTGCTCTGCGCATATATCGCACCCAAACAATTGGTAAACGATTCATTCCTCGCACCGATTGAGGTCGGAACGACGTTGATGATATCTTTCGTCAATGTAAACTTCTCTCTTAAATACTCTTTTAATCCTCTGAGACGAGAACTGCCACCACCGAGGACGATCGGCATATCGCGATAGGAGATGTCGTAATCGCTCAGAACATTTTTGATGCAGTTGTCGAGCGATTTTGAAAAATCATCTAATTGCTTCTCGATGACAGCATTGACATCTTTTATCGAATAATTGCAGTTTTTGCCTCTGATGTCGACACTCGTTAAAAGGACGGGAACATATGATAATTCTCTCTTGTCGAGGCCGATTTTGCGCTTTAATTTCTCGGCATCGATAAAAGGGATGTTAAATTGGTTCATCAAAGCATTTGAGATCTGTTTTCCACCGAGAAGAAAATAACTCGAACCAAAAACGACTGATTTGGAGATGAGAGAAACGCTGGTGATGCTATCGCCATAATCGACATAGAGATATGCGGAAGGGATGTTTTCATAAGTGCAGAATAGCTCGCTGACACCATAGCTTGACACGACGACGCGCCGCACGTGGAGACCCGCTGATTGAACAGCGTTGCGATAATCATTTACGATTCTGCTCGGAAGCGAATATATCGAAGCGTGAACGCTTAAAAATGCGCTCTGCTCATTGATCGGTGGGTTCAAAAATGATCTCCCTTTATCGAGCGTAAATTTTTCTGGGATGATATCGACGATCTCATTGCCGATCTGTGGAACTTGCTCCTTTTTCACGAGAGAAAGAACATTTGTGACATCGATATTGGCGATCATTCCCGTCGGTGAAACAACGGTTGTCGTCTTGTCATTTTTATAGACTTCTAAGCCGAGGGGAGGGACGATGAGAATTACTTCTCCGATAACGATTTTGAGCTTAGCAGTAGAATCTTTTATATGAGACAATTCTTTGATTTCTTCGCTGAGTTTAGGAAGATCGATAATATTCCCGCCATCGATTAGACCATCGATCGGGCGAGCGATCGCATAAAGGACCACCACTTTGCCCTGATGTTGATAACCTAAAACTAGTTTTAGGCACGAAGATGTTATTTCTAAAGCGGCAACGGTATTTTCTTCCATATTTTTTGATAACTTGTCTATATTATATATAGAAAGAACATCGTTCGCAAACACAATTAGATGACAAATATGAAAAAAGAAGCAAAAGTCATGCTTCTCTTTGATATATGAGCGTATTTTTTTAAAGAATATTTACTGTTCCATCGTTGAGAACTTCAATGATATCGCCAGTTTTAACAGCGTTAAGAAACTCTTTGCCCAATTGATCGATGGCGATGACTTTGGAGTGCTCCCAAACGGTGCTGAGCACGATGCCGCTCGCCGCTAGAGAATCGATGTGTTCACTGAACAGGAAACAGGCTGGATTGGAGTTCATGGAGCACACCGTCTGAATGACGAGTCCTCCTGTCGTCGAACCGATTGTAATCGGTAAGCACAGCGCTTTTCCGGTGATGTTCACGCCGTAGATATCAGGGTTATTTTGATCGCTGACGATCACCTCTTTCGCATTTTTCAAAACGCTGGATTGAAAAGTCGCCAAAGTGTTGACGCCTTGATGAGAGACGACGGCTTCGCCTTTATAGTATCCAGAAGCGATCGCTCTTCCTTTAAATGATTTCATGGTTAGCCAACCTTCTTTCCGACGAGAATGTCTAGTAGATCTTGATCTTTATAATAGCGGGCTGTGGAATACGTCCTCAGCTTATTTGAATTCGTCATGATGCGACGTTTTTTGGCTAGGGGATTTGACATGTACATCAATGGACAGATGCTCGATACTCTTATCCCCGCCTCATAAATTCGCTTATAGTTCTCTGTTTTTCTGAATTCTTCTGCCACATCTGGAGCAGTGGTAAAAACGACGATTTTTGTCACTTTTTTCTTGCCCATTTCTTTTAGTCCGTCAAGAATGCTTTCGGACCACTCATTGAGTTGGGCAAAAGTCAGGTGAGGGCAACCGATAAACGCTCTCGCACCTTTCTTTTCTTTGTCTTTCCACATGATCGGATAGCTGTGATATACTCTCTCGAGTTCAGCATCATCGATGATATATTCCTCGGCATCTGGATCGATGAGTTTATCACCGAATTTTTTGGCTTCTGGGGTCAGATTATCGATGTGAAAGAGACCGACGGCGCCATTAGAGGCTGTCGCGGCTCCGAAATCTTTTAAATAGCTCTTAGCGGTCGGCGAGAGCTCATCGCCGATCCATCGATCGAGACCGATGACATAAGAAACATCCTCCATCACCTTCATGCCGATGGCGCTGCCGAGAATCTGCGCTTCAGGGATTTTGTTCGTCTTGACGATCACTCGCCATTTCGCTTTTCTTCCCTCGTCGAGCAAAAGACCGAATTCTGGCACATAGCCGATGATAGAACCGAAAAGTTCTATGATTCCCGAATTGCGATTGCACCTGGCTCCCAATACGGAATTGGCATAGACGACTGCGCTCGATTCCGCCCAGGATAGAATATCGCCGTATTGAGGGATGTTGCCCACTTCATCTAAATAGCAAGTGCAAGTAAAGGCATTTTTATTCTTTAAACCTACCAATGCGAGCTGTTTTTCATAGCGAGCTTGCTGAGAATAGAGCACTTTAGAAAAAATGAGTCTATCCAAGAGATTGCATTTCACATTTTCATAATCAACCGGGCGAGGATCCATCGTAAATTTACCTTCGACAGTAACCTTGTCTGCCACGAGTTGATCCATCATGGCGAACAGCGGTTTGAGCATGCTGATGCCAAAGGAGGTCACGAGATGGCCCTCTGAATGAGTCACTTTTACCAGTCTCGGAGCATCAAAAATATCGCCGAATCGGACGATTGACTCCATTATCTTCGCTTTGCTCTCTCCTCGCTTTCCGTGGAGAATATCCAATTGTTCTGGAGTGAGCGACATCTTAGGTTCATACATGATATGTTACCTCCCTTTATGTCGATTAAAAAACGAAATTATACGGATGATAAACAACAACATATATAATATATATCTTTTTTAGATAATAGCGAAAGCAATTTAGTGAAGGACGATAAATAATCCCAAGAGAGACATCGCGAGTGTGGGGATAGAGATCATCACCCCATAGAGAATGAATTTAGGATAGGTCATCTTGACGTCGTGATTCTTTAAAATGGAGGACCACATGATGCCCGCAAGAGCGCCCACTGGAGTCAAAAATGCTCCGATGTTGCTCGCGATGATAGAAGCGTAGATCTGTTGATAAATCAAAGTGGTATTTCCCGTCTGGCTTATCAGCGATGAATACAAAACGCTCATCGGGATATTATTGATTATATTGCATAGCAAAAAGCCCGATGTCCCATAAGTCAAAATTGGGTAATTGTTCGAAAATAAGTTTACGAGCATCGAGCTTATGCCATTGTATTGCAATGAAAAGACGATGAGAAACATCGACAGAATAAATGGGATGATATCGTAAGGGATGCGTTTGAGAGAATGCCCAGTCGTGATGATCGCTTGATGCTTGAAAATGGAATATATGAGTAAAAAGAGGACTAAAGCACAGGCAGCTATCGCACAGATGATCCACATGCTGATCTGAATGAATGAAGCGATGGCCATCAAAATGATCGTGATGGAAAGAAACGATAACGAAATTATTAAAATAATTTTATCTTTAATTCTCGGCTCTTCATTCGCCGTGATAACGATCGGTTTCTTAAGAGATTTATGAAAGAGCAAAAAAAGCAATCCTAAAGAGGTTAATCCCCCAAAAATAGTTGGGAGATACATGATTTTAAAATAGGAAATAAAGTCGATTCCTTGGCTGGAGGCTAGATAGATATTAGTCGGATTGCCGATGATGAATAGCAAAGACCAAGTATTCGCCGCGACGAATTCCATTATCAAGTAAGGGATGGGATTGATCTTGGCATTTTTCGAGAAGAAGATGATGAACGGAGTAAAGGTGATAATGATAATATCATTAGATGTAAAAATGGTGAGAAGAGAGATGAGAGCATAAAGGATGAAGAACAGAGCGATCTGACTCTTTCCCGCCTTCTTGCTCGCAATATAGGCTAATCGCTCAAAAAAGCCAACTTCGTCGAGCACGATCGATAGGAAACTCATCGATAAGAAAAGGGCTAGAATCTCTAACGGGTTAATATTGCCCTTCGCTAGTAAAGAATCGATGAAAGCGGAGACATCCACAAAGCGAAAGGCGAGGATGAGAATAGCGAAGAAGAGAGGAAACCACCAGAAGGTCGTGATGGTGACCTTTCCAATCCTCACTCGAGGAAAATATATAGTCGAGACGATCATCCCGATGGCGGATAGTGAGAATGCGACGATCACCGAGATGGTAGCAAACATAATTACCACGCTATTATATAACCTTTTTTATGTAATAAAAAGAAAAACCGTATCCAGTAGAGAATACGGAATTTTTTAAGAAAAAGGATATAGACCTTATTCAAGTGATGTTATCGATAAATCACTCACTTGCGAGGTCGAAGAATCGTTTTCGGCCCTCGAAGATGAATTATTCATCGAAAGAATAATAGAAACTGGGACGGTGAAGACAACTGCTGCGCCTATAAGAAAGCTCAACGCTACCAATGTTTTTTTGATCCTATAGTAGATGGCTTTGTGATGGTACTTGACCAGCTTGTCTTTCATAATTCTCTCTCCCTATAATTTCTCGATTATTCTCATTTTCGCGCTGTGAGCACGATGATTTGAGACGACTTCTTCTTCGCTCGGAACGATAACTTTGTTATTGACCAAACGATATGATGGTTTTTTGTCTTCGCTAGGTAGTTGGAAGACATTCTTTCTTGTCCCTTCGATCACGGTGCGAGAGCGAAACATCTCTTTGACAATTCGATCTTCTCCAGAATGGAAGGTGATAACAATTAGTCGACCGCCTTTGTTGAGGATATCAAGTGCTTCCTCTAAAGCTGTCTTCAGGACCCCAAATTCATCATTTACTTCGATACGCAGAGCTTGAAATATTTGCTTAGCGGGGTGGCCTTTTTTGGCTAATTCCTTCATCGGCTTTGCCGACTTGATGATGTCCACGAGCTGACTCGTGTATTCGATCGGATGATCCTCTCGAATCTGAATGATTTTTTTGGCTACTTGATATGCGTACTTATCTTCGCCATAGTCCCGGAATATTCTGCTCAACTCTTTGAGGGAATAATTGTTGACAATGTATTCCGCCGTTAATGGTTGAGCGATATTCATTCTCATATCGAGCTTCGCTTTCTCTTTGTAAGAGAATCCTCGTGAGATCTCGTCGAGTTGGGGGGAACTGACCCCAAGATCCATTAAGAATCCATCGACGCATGTGATATCTAGTTTATGCAAATCTTGGCGCAGGTTCTTGAAGTTGTCGTGAACGAGCGTGAAGTTTTTGCCAATTTGAGAAAGGGCATTATTGCTTTCGAAGATGGCCCTTTCGTCTTGATCGAATCCGATGAGACGACCTTGCTGCGATAATTTCCGGAGTATCTCTTTCGAGTGCCCTGCTCTGCCGATTGTGAGATCGACATAAGTTCCAGAAGGCTTGATGTTTAGATAATCTATTGCTTTGCCTAGCAATACAGGGATATGAGAGTCCATATCTATCAAAGAGGCAGCGTTTCAGCTATCTCTTCATATTTCTTAGAGTTGCTGTCTTCGTATTTCTTCCACGCTTCTTCATCCCATATTTCGAAGTGATTCATCACTCCGACGATGACAACATTTTTTGAAAAATGATATTCGACGAGAGTTTGAGAAGGAATTTGAATTCGTCCTTGCTTGTCGACATCTAATTCCAGTGTGCTCGACAATCCGAGACGCTGGACATCACGAGTCTGTTTGTGAGTAAAAGAAAGATTAGAAAGAGAGGCGGCATATGTCTGGAAATCGGCTTCCTTGTACACGGAGAGGCAACCCTCGAATCCACGGATGACATAAACACGGCTACCAGCTTGCTCCCTCATTTTGCTAGGGATCATCAAGCGACCTTTGTCATCTAGGTTGTGATAGAACTTTCCGAAGAACATTTCCACTTTTCCCCACTTTCAACCACGTTTGCAATTCAATTATAACTATAATCTCGTTTTTTTGTAAATAGACTTTTTCACAACAGCTTTCTTTATCTAAAGATAACTTTTTGAAAATATTCTTCAGTAGCAATTTTTGTGCCCACAGCGAAAACCGATCAGAAAGGGAGAGTGACTTTTAAATAGATTTAAAGAGCGGCACCTCTCTTTGACAATCTTTAAGCTCAAATTAAAGAGAGCTCAACGCATCATAAAATTATAACTAATTAAACAATCTTTTGATTCTTTATGATTCTATCTTGATTTGGATATATATGGCATCATAGTATTTAATTAGTATTATTTTAGTATATGTTAAACTATGTTTAATCGATTTCTATGTCATTCAATTTTGAAAGTCTATCATCGCTTTTATTGCGCTTCATCTTAGCGTATTCGTCTTCATCGATGACATCATAGCCAACTCCGCTCTTGAGTCTCCCTATTCCACTCTTCTTTACGCGCATTGGAATGTTTGGCAGCAGAGCAGAAAAGAAATAATCGTCTAAATCAATCCTGTTATCATCTTTTAGATGATCTAATTCATTATCGCTAACATCAGTCGAGAATTCGAGCGATTCATCGATGTTGATCACGCTGCTGATCTTCTCAAGCGTATAAGAACATTCCAAAACTACTGAGATTTTTCCTTTAAAGGAAATGGTCAAAATATCGCCCACTTCTAATATCTCCACCTCCACTTTGGATGGCTTGACGCTCACAAGAGGGTGCAGATTGGCAAATCTTTCATCAGCATAACTTGTTATGAATGATGTCTTGAATGGCTTCCCTTCGACAATTTGGCTGTGGAAAACAATCATTTTCTTAATTCCGCTGCAAATTCTTTTTTCAATGAATCGACAATCTTCTGTTCAAGGGCGTTTATCGTCTCATCTTTAAGAGTTTCTTCTTTTGAAGAATAGACGATGCTTATCGCCAATGATTTCTTATTTTCGGCTGAGAGCTTTTCATCGATATACTCATCAAAAACATCCGCTTCTTTCACTAAGCTTCTATCACATTTTTTGATGCAGGAGATCACATCTTTACTCGATATATCTTTGCTTAAAAGCAAAGCGATATCTCTGCGCACGCTCGGATAACGGCTGGGAGCCACAAATTTTTTCAATGAAAAGCGCTGAGCGAATACAGCGGATAGATCAAGCTCTAGCACAATCGCACTACTTTTGCCTAAATCGTATTCCTTAACTTTGTTAGGGTGCAGTTCTCCGAGATATCCGATCGTATCTTTGCCGATTTGAATCAACGCGCTCTTTCCCGGGTGAAGCTCTTTCACTAATCCATCATTTTTCACGAGCGAATAGCGACTATCATCTAATCCTAAAACGTGCATCGCACCAGCGAGATAGCCTTTCATGTGGTAAAAAGAATATGGCAAGTCATTCATTTTGTGCTGATACTCTTCTTTTCCCAAGAGAACGATTCCCATCCTGATATCGTCGCCATCCGGTGAAAAGACGTCGCTCACTTCAAAGAAGTGCAAGTCACTATTTTGATGAGCGACATTGTATGACGCGATCGCGAGAAGCGAGTGCATGAGATTAGTGCGCATGTATTCATGTTCATCCGTCATCGGATTGATGATTCGATAGGCTTTGCTAGATGACAATATCGCCATCTTCGCAGTCTCATCTTTTTTGATGAGAGAGTATGAGACCACCTCATCTAAACCGCATCCTTTCAAATAGTCGCGAACACATCTTTTTTTGGCATAGTTTTCTGAGAGATGACCGATGGTGAGCTCGAGTCTTGGCAACTCTTTCTTGACTCTGTCAAAGCCGAACAACCTGATCACTTCTTCGCTGATATCAGCATCGCTAGAGATATCGATTCGCGATGATGGGATGCGGATGGTTAATTCTTCTTTATTAGAGGAGGCCACATCCAAATAGTCCTTCTTCAAAATATCAGCGATCTCCGCATATGAAAAATCAGTGCCGAGACGATTATTGATTTTACTGATAGTTGTTCTTACAACTAATGGCTGATGAGATAGAGCATCGGATGTGATGATGTTGGAGATTCCATCAGCACCGCATATCTGCCTAACAAAGAATGAAGCCATGTTGAGAACGTCAGTGTACTGATTAGGATTGATTCCTTTTGAAAAGCGCAGCGATGACTCGCTGGCGAGACCCAGACGATTGGATGTGCGACGAATGCGGGCGAAATCAAAATTAGCCGCTTCGATGACTATGTCATGAGTCTTTTCATCGACAGCGGATTCCAATGAGCCCATCACTCCACCTAAACACATTATTCGATTCTTGCTCGTCACGGTGAGATCATCTTTTTCCACGAGATATTCATTTCCATCGAGGGCAATCCATTTTGTGCATAGATTGTCTTTGACAATCAATTCATGAGCAGGAATTTTTTCCAAATCGTACATATGCAAAGGCTGCCCGGTGACAAGCATCACATAATTGCCCACGTCAACGATGTTGTTGATGGAGCGAATTCCCATTGAGCGCAGAGCGTCTTTCATCCATCTCGGTGATGGTCCGACTCTTATTCCTTTGATAACTCTTATTGAAAACTGAGGGCACGCTTTTGTCTCGGAGCCAACTTTAAAATCACTTTTAAAAGTCTCTTTGACTTCACAGGTTTGTGCGATGAGTTTTCGATTGAACAAAAGTGCGATTTCTTTAGCGATATTGGCTAAGGACATCAAATCGCTTCGATTAGCTAATATCTTTAATTCGAGAACGCTATCATCGAGGCCGAGATATGAGAGAACATCTTCTTCCCCAACCGGAGATTTTTTATCGAGTAAGGCTATGCCTTCTTTTTCTTTATCCGAAAGGAATTTATCATCGACGCCGAGTTCGCGATAAGAGCACAGCATCCCATCTGATTCGACATTGCGAATCAGGCCTTTTTTTATCGTGCCTCCGAGAAGTTTTGCTCCATCGCGAGCGACGATCACTTTTTCTTTTATGGCAACATTGGGCGCGCCACACACAATTTGATGGACTCCGCACTTCTTTCCCATATCGACTTGGCAGATGTGAAGATGGTCTGAGCCGACCATTTTTTCACATTTCAAAACTTCGCCGATGACGAGTCCTTCGCCATAGGCGAGATGAGAGATGGATTCGACTTCAATTCCAGCAAAAGTCAACTTCTTCGCTATCTCTTCCGCACTCAAGCCTTCGATATCGACAAAAGTTTTTAATACATTGATGCTAGCTTTCATTTTTACTCACCTCTCTTGAATTGGTTTATAAAACGCATGTCGTTTTGATAAAAACGACGAATATCATCTATTCCGTATCGGAGCATCGCGACTCTTTCAAGTCCGATGCCAAAAGCGAATCCCGTATATTTTTCTGGGTCATAGCCATTCATCTTTAAAACGTTGGGATGAACCATTCCCGCACCTAAGATCTCAATATAACCAGTGCCTTTGCACAATGGGCAACCTTCCCCATTGCATTCAGCACAGGTGACATCTACTTCAACCGAAGGTTCGGTGAAGGGGAAGTAAGAGCTGCGAAGTCTAATTTCACGCTTTTCGCCAAACATGTGCTTGATGAAGAGCGACAGAGTAGCTTCGAGGTTGCCGATGTTGATATTTTTGTCCACGACCAAACCTTCGATCTGTGAAAATTGATGCGAATGCGTCATGTCATCATCATCTCGGCGATAGCATTTCCCTGGACAAATGATTCGAATCGGCTCCCCTTTTGCTTCTTCCATCGCTCGAGCTTGAGCGGGAGAAGTATGAGTTCTCAGCAAAGTTTTCTCATTGATATAGAATGAATCTTGCATATCGCGGCTCGGATGATCTTTAGGAATATTCATCAGCTCGAAATTATAGTGATCGAGTTCGACATCCCCGCCTTCTTTGACTGTATATCCCATCTTTATAAAGATGTCGACGATTTCATCCTGGACGACGAGCAATGGATTTTCATGTCCTATTTCTCTTTTGATTCCCGGGAGGGAAATGTCGATCGTTTCGCGTTTGAGTTTTTCATTGATCTCAGCTTCAGCGCACTCTCTCATCTTTTCGTTTAACATTGAAACGATGCTATTGCGAACATCGTTGATGATTTGACCGAATGTCTTTCTCTCTTCCGGAGACATCCCATCAAAGAGTTGCATCATCGAATTGAGCTCGCTCTTCTTTGAAAGAAAAGCGTTTCTTACTTCAGTAAGAGTCGCTAAAGAATTAGCTTTTTTGATATCATCAAAAGCCTTCTGTTTGATTGATTCTAGCTTTGTTTCGAGATTCTCTTTCATGGATGTTATCCTCCAAAAATAAAAGGCACACAAGGAACGATTACAACCGTGGTGCCATCCTAATTCGTAATAAATTACGCACTACTCTTTAACGCAGATATACGGGGTGTTTTTGGCATCCAGCTCAGAGATGAATTCATCAGTATGGCGCATGAAACGGTCTCACTGTTCGTTTCTCCCTCATCTGCGATTTGATGCTGATTACTAGTTCTCTTCAACGCTCTTTCTATATTAACATAGAAAATACTACTATCAAACATAAACTGACTAATCGTTTGAATAATAATTCAAGAGTATTCCTGCTGCCACTCCAACATTTAAGGAGTCGATATCAGCAATCTTGATCATCACATTTTTATCGCAATTCTTCTTCACTTTATCCGAGAGACCTCGCGATTCGTTTCCAAAGGCGAGGACAAAAGGTTTCTTCAACTTGATGCTGCGATAATCGGAAGAGTTTTCATCGAGCGAAGTGCCACAAATAAAGTATCCATTTTTGTGCAATGAAGAAAGGGTCTCATCGCCATCGACGATAATATTCAATTTGAAGATAGCTCCTTGCGATGAAGCGACTACTTTTTCGTTATATGGAGAAACGGAATTGGAACTGATGATGACATTGATGAAGCCGAAGGCTAAAGCGCTGCGCAAGATCGTTCCGAGATTGCCAGGATCAGAAATTTCATCGAGATAGATGGCGTTGCCAATAATTGGTTCCGCCTCGAGAAGATGACAAATCGCCACCACTCCTTGCGGGGCAGGATTTTTGGAAAGCTTTTTCATGACGCTCTCATTCACGATGTACTGCTCAACTGATTCTGGCAGGTTATCGATTGGCTTGAGCGAAAAAACTCTCACCACTTTTTTAGCCTGTAACGCCATTTCTAAAGTGTGAAAACCTTCGATTAAAAACAAGCCTTTCAACTGTCTTTCTTTATTAAAATAAAGCGAGATTGCTTCTTTGATCTGTTTGTTGTCTTTGGAATCAATCGTTTTCATAGTTTAAAAACCTTCTTTCTGAGCTTCTTGTGCAGATCGCGGTAATCGGGACAGAATTTTAAGACATAGTCATAGAACATTTTGGAGTGATCGAAATACTTGTCGTGGGCTAATTCATGTATCAATAAACTATCGATGATGGCGGGATCGAAATGCACCATGTGATATTCGATGGCAATCGTGTGTGTTCTCTTTGAATTCGTTCCGTATCTCGTCTTCATTTCGCTGATGCGAAGGCGATACGGCTTTTCGATGTTCATCTGCTGCTCATGCGAGCGAACTAGCGGAGTGATCTCTTCTAATAAAAGATGTTTGAGCTGCTTTTTTAAATCGTCGTCGTTGCGATATGAAAAGTGACCGGCAACTTCCTTTTCTCCATCGCTTTTTTGAATGATCGGATAAAGATTTCCAAATAGATAGATACCATTTTCATCAATGGGTGATGGCAGAGGGCTTTTTTCTTTTATCAAACGCGGGTAAAACTTTGTTAAATTATCGATTATTTGACCTTTTGACGTCAGATAAGGGGCGCTGATCACAAATCGACCATTCCGATAGCGAAAAATAATATTTCTAATGAATTTATAAGTGACACATACTTCGTATAACTTACCATTTTGTGCATATTCGAATGTTTTTTGCATAGATTAATTATATACAATAATTGCAAATCATTAAGAAAAAAGATAAAATCTTTTGCGTGGAAAAGATATTAATTAGCGCTTGCCTCGTCGGCGACAAGTGTCGTTACGATGGAAAAGGGAGTTATTGCCCAGAAATTGAAGCTCTTCTCGAGAGATATGAGCTGGTTCCTTTTTGTCCGGAAGTCGAAGGTGGTTTAAAAGTGCCGCGCATTCCTAGTGAAATTAAGAATAACCAAGTTATCAATGCGCAGAATATCGACAATACAGCAAAGTTTGAACTAGGGGCCGAAAAAGCCATGAGCATCTGTTCATATCTAGGCATTAAAAAGGCTATTTTAAAAGATAATTCTCCATCTTGTGGAGTACACCAGATATACGATGGTGGGTTTCACAATCGCTTGATCGATGGTCAAGGAATAACCGCGCGATATTTGAAGAAGCGCGGAATAAAAGTTTATAGCGAAAATGAAATCTCTATGCTTATAGAGGTCAAAAATGAGCAGAAATAAAAAGATTATTTTGCGAATGACAATCAGCGCTATTTTCGGGGCGCTGTGCTTCGTTGTCAATGCCTTTTTGAAAATACCTTATCCAAACGATGTCGGCTATTTCAATTTCGGCGATGTATTCATTGTTTTTATCTCAATCTATATCGGTCCGATTGAAGGCATCTTGGTGGGATTGATCGGTGGCATATTCGGCGATTTGTATTCTGGATACGCCAACTTCATTCCATTCACCATCGTCGCTAAAACATTGATGGCCTTTGTCGGCGGATTTTTCTTTCAGATTTTCAAGACCAACAGAATTAGATTTATAAAATATATATTTCCTTTCATCGGCGCAATTCTCATGGCGGCGACTTATTTGCCAAGTTATTGGATCTATCTAGGTTTTAACCAGATATATTATGCCGGCTTTGATCTGATTCAAGGAGTTGGATGCGCCATCATCGCCATCGCTATATATATTCCTTTTCGAAGGTTCAATCTTCTGTCGATAAACCAGAACGATTATTAAATTTCATTTTAAGACCAATATTTCGATTAACATGATAGAATAATTATCTAGATAATTTTATGAAAAAATACTTTAAAACAATGTTTCAAATGACAAAAGGGGCACGACTGGGTTATCTTTTTTGTTTCATCGTTTTATTTTTGGCCGTCGGATTATCAGTTCTTTCGACTTTCATGCTAAAAGTGCTGGTCGATACATTGACCAAAGACATCATCAATTCACCAGAAAAAGTCGGACAGTTGGAACTATTCGTCGCTTCTTTGTTTGGCGGTCCTGAATTTCTTAGCAATAATCTCTGGATCTTTTCCATCATCATCATCGGCATCGCACTCGCGGTGGCTTTAATCTCGTGCGCAAGGCTCATCTTGCGAACATATGCTTCAACGAGCATCGGAAAAAATATTCAGCTGACGCTATTTGAACATATCGATCGTTTCCCATACTCTTATTTTAAACGCCATGACAGCGGAAATTTAATTCAGATCTGCACGAGAGATGAAACCGAATTGAGAAAGTTCATGGTCGCCGATACTTTTTCTATCGTATACACTTTCTATATCGTATGCTTTAGCGTGGCTATTCTATTATCTTTAAGTTGGAAAATCGCCTTGGTGCCACTCATTCTTTTGCCTGTTCTCTTCATCTATTCTTTCTTTCTGATCAAAAGCGTTCGAAGCCGCTATAAAGCGACGGATGAATCTGATGCCATCATCACTGGAAGAATGCAAGAGAATCTGAACGCAGTGAGAATTGTAAAGGCCTATAATAACGAGAGTTATGAGATAGGTGAATTTGATAAGAACCTCGATGATTACAAACATAAGTTCATCAGGTGGCGAGGATTATCGAGTTTCTTCTTCTCCAGCTCCGATATCTTTGTCTTCGGAACGATCGTTCTCACTCTGATTTTTGGATTATATCTCGCTCTCACTGGAGAAATTTCTGCTGGAACAGTTGTCGTTTCATTCTCGTATGTCGAGATGATGGTGTGGCCTCTCAGAGATGTCGCCACCATTCTTTCCAACCTAGCAAAGGCTTTAGTTTCTATCGATCGAATAAACTTGATCATCAAAGAACCGATTGAAGATATCGTCACCGGCGTCAAACCGCCGATAAATGGGGAGATTATCTTTGATAATGTCAGCTTCAAATTTGATGACTCAAACACATCGTTTATCAAGAATGTGTCTTTTAAAATAAAAGCCGGGCAAACAGTGGCGATCATGGGTAAAACTGGAAGTGGAAAATCGACGATAGCGTATCTTTTAACGCGCCTTTATGATTACACATCTGGTTCGATCAGAATTGACGGGATCGAATTGTCGACAATCGCCAAGGAATATCTGAGAAAAAATGTCTCGACAGTTTTGCAAGAGCCTTTTCTCTTTTCTAAATCCATCATGAACAATATCCGCGTCGCGCATAAAGAAGCGACGGAGGAACAAGTATATAAAGCCGCTGACATCGCTGACATCCACGAATCCATCTCGTCATTTCAATCAGGATATAACACGGAGGTCGGCGAAAAAGGCGTCACCCTCTCCGGCGGTCAAAAACAAAGAGTGGCCATCGCTAGAACGATTCTCGATAATTCTCCCATCTTGATTTTTGATGATTCTTTAAGCGCAGTCGATACTGAGACCGATTACCGTATCAGACAGCGGTTAAAAGACAGGCAAAAAAACACGACAACATTGATTATTACGCACCGCGTCGCTACAGCGAAGGATGCTGATTTAATCATCGTTTTGGAAGATGGACAGGTCTCTGAGATGGGGAGCCACGATGAATTAGTGATAAAACCAGGTCTCTATAAAAGAATTTATGAAATACAGACGAGGATGACATAAATATGGCTACAAATAATTTTTCTTTCCAAGAAGAAAACACGCCAAAACGTCTCAACGTCGGCGTATGGCAAAAAATCGGCGCCTACGCTCTCAAGTCATGGCCTCTTTTAATCGCGCTTTTGTTGCTGATGATGATCACTTCTTTCTACGATTCAAGTTTTATTCCTTCCCTCACTAAGGCGACGATCGATGTCATAAACAACAATGCCACTTCCTCTTCAACCGATATCACCAGTGTCGTTTTTGACATCAAATTGATTTTTGGCATAACATTTCAAGCTAATTTCACACAGTATGTTTTGCTTTTCATCGTGGGAATACTAGTGCGATCGCTATCCATTTTCATCACGTTTTTTATCACGAACTATCTCTCCATGAAAATCATGAATTCTTTAAGAAGAGATGCGTTTATAAAAATACAGGAGTTGCCATTTTCATATTTTGACCGCACTCCAAGTGGCTGGCTCATCGCCAGAATGCAGAATGACACCGCTGATATCGGCGACATTCTCTCGTGGGGTCTAGTCACTGCTATCTGGGCGTTGTTTGACATCGTGTTCACGGTGATAACAATGTTCAGCTTTGATTGGAGATTATCTCTCGTCATCATCTGTTCACTACCCATTTTAATCATCATCGTTCCACTATTCCAAAAATGGATATTGAAGGAACATCGCATCGCGCGAAATGCATATTCTAATTATGTTCGATGGCTAGCAGAATGCATCGATGGCGCAAAAACTATTAAAACGCTCGGCATTGAAAATGAAGTTTATAAAGAATCTGAAGAAGTGATTCAAGATATTCGGAAGAAACGCTTTAAAGCTCATCGCATCAACGCCTATTTTCAACCGATTGTCTCATTGCTATCGAGCGTTACGGTGGCCGCCATCATTCTAGTGGGTATCGGTATGGTCAATGCTAATCCAACTGACATTTCATTGATCAGCACCATCGTTCTTTTCGTCGGTTTCGTCGCTCAGATTTTCAATCCGATTCAAAACTTATCAGAAATATTCTCGGAATTTATTTCAACGCAAGCTAGCGCGGAAAAAGTCATATCCTTGCTCAACAAAAAGGCGGATATTATCGACACTCCTGATGTCATCGAAAAATATGGCACTATTTTCAGTAATAAAACGGCAAATTTTGAGCCTTTAAAGGGCGACATTATTTTCAAAGATGTTTCATTCGCCTATGCGAACAACGTCGAAGTCATTCACAACATGAATATCACCATCAAAGAAGGCACTTCTGTCGCTTTAGTTGGAGAGACAGGAGGTGGTAAAACCACCACTGTCAATTTGCTATGTCGCTTCTATGAGCCGACTTCTGGTGAAATCCTTATCAATGGTGAAGATTATCGAAAGCATTCATTGAGTTGGTTGCATAGCAACATCGGCTATGTTCAACAGACGCCTTTTGTTTTTACTTCGACATATAAAGACAACATTCGATATGGAAAACTCAACGCTTCTGATGAAGAGATTATCGCCGCGGCAAAAATGGTTGGCATTCATGATTTTATTGCGGCACAAAAGGATGGATATAACACAAAATTGAGCGATGGCGGGGGATCGCTATCGCAAGGTCAGAAGCAATTGATCTCTTTTGCTCGCGCGATTCTGCGAAATCCGAAAATATTAATCCTCGATGAAGCCACTTCGAGCGTCGATACCGAAACGGAAGCCAAAATTCAAAGTGTAACGAATCGCATATTGAGCGGTCGCACGAGCATCATTATCGCTCATCGATTATCGACGATTGTGAATTCTGATCGGATTGTTTTAATCCGAAATGGGCTGATTGTCGAAGATGGAACGCACAAGGAACTGATGGCTTTGAATGGTCAATATCACGATATGTATATGCGTCAATTTAAGGATTTGGACTTGCAGGAACAAATCTCGACATATGAGAGCGAATTAAAGCAGGGCAGTTGATATGAATCTATATCTCGTTCGACACGGCGAAGACTTACCCGGATATCGCGGAGGGTGGGCTCTCTATCCTCTGACACAAAAAGGAAGACGACAGATCAGTGATTTAGCCGATTACATCATCGAGAACGGAATCTCTTTTTCATATATCGTATCGAGCGACTTGCCACGAGCTAAGCAAAGCGCCGAAATATTAGCTAAAAAAATGCATAAAAAAATAATTTTTGATAGCGATTTTCGCGAATACAACAATGGCGACCTCGCTGGAATGTCAAATGCTGAAGCGGACAAAAAATATCCCGGCCTATATTTCAATGCCGTAGGCATGGATGATCATTTTCCTCATGGCGAATCCCCGCGCGAATATTTTTTGCGAATATCAAAGGCTTACGAAAAAATAGTTGCTAAGGGCGATGATATTTTATTGATAACTCATGGTGGCGTTTTAGACGTTATCAATCATCTTGTGCATCATCTGAAATGGACGAATAATTCTCCATACAAGAAGTATTACAAAAACGCAGAGTTACTCTCGCTGCATATAAAATAAAATAC
The DNA here is from genome assembly GCA_041653015.1 of Bacilli bacterium. Taxonomy (GTDB): domain Bacteria; phylum Bacillota_I; class Bacilli_A; order RFN20; family CAG-826; genus JBAZGG01. The sequence continues at coordinate 25,374 of JBAZGG010000002.1, forward strand.
TCTCGAGTCAAGAGAGCATTTTATCAATAATTTGAACGATTCAGAAATCAGTTGAACTTTGATTTTTTCAAAGCATCAAGCGTCTTTTTATCCAAAGCTTTGCACACCTCAGTCATGAGATTGACAGCCTGTAGATAGTCATCGTAATTGATGATTGAGACATGGCTGTGGAAATAGCGACAAGGCAGTGAAATAGTCATGGTAATAACACCATCGAACTGCTTGTGAATCTCTCCTGAGTCTGTTCCGCCAGCCGTCAACAAATCGTATGTGTATTTTATATTATTCTTTTTGGCAATCTTTTCGACGAGATCAAATAAGCCGCGATGAGCGATGACCGATCCATCCATGATGGACAAAGCGACACCAGCGCCGAGTTTAGTTGGATTATTTGGTGAAGTAGGAACATCATAAGACATCGTGACATCGATCGCAAAAGCGATATCTGGTTTCACGTGATAGGACGCTGTGCGAGCTCCGCGCAATCCCACTTCTTCTTGAACAGTGCCAGCGAAAACAACATTGGCTTCGTGCTCAACTTTTTTGAGATTCTTCAAAACTTCGATTCCTACGGCTGCGCCAATTCTGTCATCCCAAGCCTTTCCAAGAAGAGACTTTCCATCATTGAGAATGCGAAATTCGGTATAGGGCGTGATCGGATCGCCGACTTTGATACCCATTTCATCGATCATCTTCTTGTCTTTGACACCCATATCGAGATACATGTCTTTAAATTCCATCACTTTACTTCGCATTTCAGCTGACATGCCATGAGGCGGCTGCGCGCCGATAACGCCAAAATATTTCTTTCCTTCGCGAGTGGTGACGGAGACAACTTCGGCGAGGACGACATGTCCCCACCATCCACCGACGGGGTGAATGCGCAGAAAGCCACTATCTTCGATGCGATTTACTAAAAAGCCAACCTCGTCAATATGACCAGAGATCAACACTGTCGGTCCATCTTTTTTACCTTTTTGATAACAGATGATCGAACCGAGATTGTCATATTCGATTTTATCGGCGGAATCGCTCACTTCTTTCTTAATAAGCTTTACGACTTCTTTTTCATTTCCCGAAATACCATCAGTTTCACTGAGTGATTTAAGAAATGCTAATCTTTCCTTTTCGTTCATGCCTCTACCTCCTAGTATGAATTCATCTGTCGAGTATAATTGACCGCGAGTTTTTTCTTATAGGAGATGACGACATCCTCTACTCGCATATCTAATTTTGGCATCAAATTCAAATAGCATTGATAAGCATAAGTGTAGCTTTTCTCAGTATAATTATCAATTAAATTTACCACCGCTTTGTAGGTTAATAAAAAACTTTCTACAAGAGATAATCGATCGCTCTCTATCTCATAAGACATCTTTTTGACGCCGAGAGGAATCCCTAATGAGAGCAAGAAATGCATCCCATCAGCGTACTCATCAGAAATTCTTTCTTTCTCGCCGTTGCGCCTTGTCGACCAATACTTAAAGCATCTCGTCTCATTAGCGAGTTCGCCGAGTTCAACGATCAAGGCGAGAAGCCTCTCATGAGATGTCATCTCATAGGTAACATGATGCTGACGAGAAATAGTCTCGTCTAATTGAGACTGCAGAAAATACAATTCTTTTAAATCGATCACTTCACTCATTTTTAATAAAACCTATCCTGTTTAAATGCCAGATTTCTTTTGCGTATTGTTCCACGGTTCGATCGCTTGAAAAATATCCGGATTTAGCGATGTTAACGATACATTTCTCAGCCCATAAAGATTTATTTTGATATAGTTTTACCATTCTCTCGTGAGCTTGAACATAACTATCAAAATCCTTGAGGATAAAATAGGTATCATTCCGATTCATCACTTCATCAAAGATTGTGCGGAAGCGATTATCATCGTCGTCCGCCCATGGTCCGTTGAATAAGGAATCGAGAACGTTTTTGACGCGGTGATCACTATTGTAGATATCCCATGGATTATAAGATCCATCGCGATAATAACTCTCAACTTCATCGGCGCGAAGACCAAAGATAACGATGTTCTCATCCCCCACTCGCTGGGCTATTTCAACATTCGCACCATCGAGCGTGCCGAGGGTTAATGCTCCATTCATCATAAATTTCATGTTGGAAGTTCCGCTCGCCTCTTTTCCAGCGGTGGATATCTGCTCGCTGATATCTGAAGCAGGAATGATGATCTCCGCTAAGGAGACACCATAGTTTTCCATGAATACAACCTTTAAATATTGATTCGTCTCAGCATCGTTATTAACCACGTCCGCCACCGCTATGATAAGCTCGATGATCTTCTTTGCATATTCATAGCTCGGAGCGGCTTTTGCACCAAAGATGAACGTCTGAGGAAAGATTCTAAATTCTTTGTCATCTTTCATTCGCTGGTAGAGATACATGATGTGAAAAATGTTTAACAATTGCCGCTTATAAGCGTGGAGTCGCTTCACTTGCGTATCAAAAATGGAATTTGGATTGACCTCAATTCCGTAATGAGATGAAATATATTGCGATAAGATGACTTTGTTATGATACTTGATATTCATCAATTCATCTTGAACTTTTTTATCTTTGGCGTATTTAGCAAAGCGATCGATTTCGTATATCTTCGTTATCCATTCGTCACCGATTTTGCTCGTGATCAGATTTGATAGTTCAGCATTGGAGTAGAGCAACCAGCGGCGATGGGTGACACCATTCGTCTTGCAATTAAACTTATCGGGAAATATCTCGTAAAATTCTTTAAATGTTTGCTTTTCTAAAATCTTCGTGTGAAGTTTGGCCACCCCATTGACAGAAAAAGCCGCATAAATGGCTAAATTTGTCATGTGGACTTGACCATCCTTAATAATCTGCATAGTGTAGCGTTTGCTCTCGGAAACGCCTCTTTCGTTGAGATATAAGTTAAAGCGGCGATTCATCTCTTCGATGATCATGTAGCAGCGAGGAATCAGTCTCTGAATATATTGCACAGGCCATTTCTCTAGAGCTTCGGACATGATGGTGTGATTGGTATACGCGATGCACTCAGTGACGGTTTTCCAAGCGAAATCCCAACCGTAGCCGTATTCATCCATGAGCAGGCGCATCATCTCGGGGATGGCGAGAATCGGATGAGTATCGTTCAACTGAAAGACATATTTGTCGGAAAAATTATCGAGAGTGCCATTTCTTCTTTTATGTCCTCTCATCGCCGATTGCAATCCGGCGCTGACGAGAAAATATTGCTGTCTCAACCTTAGAATTCTTCCGTGTTCAGTGGAATCATCAGGATAGAGACCATGACATAATTCCTTAAGCGTGGTGAGATAATCTTCAAAAGTTTGATCAGTGGGCAAGCTCTGCTCGCTAGGCTCAGCTGACCACAGCCTCAATGTATTGGCGATTCCATTGCGATATCCGACGATAGAAACATCATATGGCATCGCTAAAACGGAAGTGGCATTGACTGTTCGTATGCCAAATTCACCAGTGGATTTCATATATGTTTCAGCATTGCCATAGAATTTAACTTCAACGGCGTGTTTAGGCTTTCTCACTTCAAAGACATAGCCATCGGTGAGCCATTGATCGGGAAGTTCAATCTGTTTTCCACTCGACAATTTCTGCTTGAAAAAACCATATTCATAACGGATGCAATTGCCATGAGCGGGATATCCCATAGAGGCGCAGGAATCCATGAAGCAAGCAGCGAGTCGACCAAGACCACCATTGCCGAGACCAGCGTCTGATTCCTGCTCTTCGAGTTCATTGATATTTATGCCAAAATCGGAAAGGCCTTCTTTAGCGACCTTGTAAATGCCTAAATTTTGCATATTGTTCACGAGGAGACGCCCGATTAAAAACTCCATGGAAAAATAGATGAGTTGCTTCTCATGATTTGCGTTGAGATACTCTTGGGTAGCGCGCCAATCATAACCGGCGTAATCTCGGACCATTTCACCAAGGATATCGAATCGCTCTGTGATATGGGAATCCTCGACGCTTTTGCCATATTTTTCTGATAGTCTTCTTTCAAAATGCTGTTTGAAATCTAGTCTGTTTTGAAACATGATGAGTTTAGCCCTTCTTTCTTAACTTCAATATACACGCGCCCATAGACGCGAGTTTAATCGTAATTTTGTACGGCTGATTCTCCGGTCCAAAAGTTTCTGATTGAACAGGAAGCCCGTTGTATTGATTAGCTCCACCATAGACATCTTTATCGGTGTTTAAAATCTCATCGTAGATACCGGAGATAGTCACTCCGACATCAAATTTTTCATAGAAATTTGTGGTCATGTTAAAGACGAAGATGAGACGTGAATTCTCAACAAATCGTTCAAAAGCAAAAACGCTCTGATCAGCATTGTTGACCATCAGCCAATGAAAATTAGCGGGATTATACTCATGCAAAGACATCGATTTTTCATAGGAGTAGATGAGATTTAAGTCTCTGACCAATCTTGAAATTGAATCGTGCATCGGAAATGTTTTTAAATTCCATGGAAGCGATTTGTTTTCATTCCATTCATCAAAAGAGGCGAGTTCATTTCCCATAAACGATAATTTCTTGCCGGGGTGAGCGTATTGATAGACGTATAGATTTCGCAAAAAAGCGAATTTCTGCTCATAGTCTCCCCACATCTTATTGATGATTGTCCCTTTTCCAAAAACCACTTCATCATGCGAGAGAGGAAGCAGAAAATTTTCGCTGAAAAAATACGCCATTGAAAAGGTGAGTTTATGATGGTTAAAAGATTTATAGACAGGATCTAGCGAATAGTATTTGAGCGTATCATTCATCCAGCCCAAATCCCATTTATAGTCAAATCCAAGACCGCCAAATTCAATCGGCTTCGTGACGCCTGAGAAAGATGTTGAATCCTCCGCGATGGTCATGAAGGAGGAATGTCGAGCATGCAGCAAAGAATTCATTCGCTTGATGAACTCTGTCGCGCCGACGTTCTCGCCGAGATTCTTATTGCCTTCCCAATATACGATATTACTGACCGCATCAACTCTTATTCCATCGAAATGAAAATATGTTGCGAAATAATTCATCGATGACATTATGAACGATCGGACAGGATCTTTTCCTAGATCAAATTGAGCGCTTCCCCACGGAGAGATGCGATGTTTTTCATCAGCGTATTCATATAGATGTGTCCCATCGAACTCAAAGAGAGCGAAACTATCCTTGGCAAAGTGCACCGGGGCAAAGTCGATGATAACGCCGATGCCAGCTTGATGAAGTCGATCGATCAACGACATCAGTTGTTTCGGATTGCCATAGCGGGAATCAACGCTGAAAAAACCGGTGGCTTGATAGCCCCATGAGCCATCGAAAGGGTATTGAGTAATCGGCATTATTTCGACATGTGTATAGCCAAGTTCAATAACATAAGGGATCAGGTAATCGGCGATTTCTTCATAGGAGATCTCTCGTCCGTTCACCCTTCCTTTCCAAGAGCCTAGATGCATCTCATAAATCGAAAGAGGCTCATCAAAGTTGCGCGTGCGCGCTTTCATATAAGCGGAGTCGTGCCAGGCAAAACCTTCGATATCGTATAGTCTTGAACAAGTTCCGGGGCGAAGCTCAGAGAAAAAGGCAAAAGGATCAGCCTTATCAACATAATCCCCATGAGCGTTCTTAAAATGGTATTTGTAACTCTGATAATTGAATAGATTGGGGATGAATAGCTCAAAAACACCGGATTCATCAATTCTTATCATCTTGTTTTTCTTCGCATCCCACGAATTCCAATCACCGATCACTGAGACATCATCAGCCATCGGTGCATATAAGCGAAAAATGACACCTTTTACACTTTCGATCTTATCAACACTTTTTGTTTCTATTTTCTTCTCGATAAAATGAGCTCCAAAATATGAAAATGCATCGATACAATTTCCTAATAAATAGTCGTAGAGCAATCCGAATGCCATATATATGTAATTATACTGAAAGAAGCGCATGTATGAAAGTGAAACAATGTTTATTTGTATTTACATACAATTGAAGTTATAATTTTACAATGAAAGAGGATATTTGAATGGCAAAAGTAATGGCGGTAAATGCTGGCAGTTCTAGTCTTAAATTCAAATTATATGAAATGCCAGAAGAAAGGGTTCTCTGCTGCGGAATAGCAGATAGAATCGGACATAATGACGGAATTTTTTGTATAAAATATAACGGAAAACAAGATCGAGTTATCCTCCCAATCTTGGATCATAAGGTCGGCGTAGAATTATTGCTCAAGGCCTTGGTTGAAAAAAAGATTATCAAGAGTTTAGATGAAATAAAGGCGATCGGTCATCGCATCGTTCAAGGTGGAAAGTATTTTTCGAAAAGCGTTCCTTTTACAAAGGATGTCGAGAAGAAAATTGAATCTCTCATCCCATTAGCACCTCTTCATAATTCCGCACACTTAATCGGCTTTCATGCCTTCAAGGATGTTTTGCCAAACGTTCCTGCTGTCGCCGTATTCGACACCGCTTTCCATCAATCTATGGTCGAAGAGGATTATCTATTTCCAATCCCTTATGAATATAGTGAAAAATATGATTGCCGACGCTATGGCGCTCACGGCACCTCTCATCAATATTTATCTGAGGTTGGAACGCAAGAATATCTCAAAGGCGTAAAACATCCAAAGATCATATGCTGTCACATCGGTTCCGGTGCTTCTCTATGCGCCATAAAAGATGGGAAATGCGTCGCGACCTCAATGGGTCTCACACCGCTCGGTGGAATCATGATGGGCACAAGAACGGGCGATCTAGATCCTTCTGTGATGAATTACTTGTGCGATTGCACGGGAAAATCAGCGGAAGAAATGTATCAAATCTTCAATAAAAATTCGGGCTTTTTAGGCGTGTCAGGCATAAGCAATGACTCGCGCGATATATTAGAAGCGGTCGCGATAGGAAACAAACGCGCTATTACCGCTGATAAGCTATTTATAAGAAGAATCGCCGACTATATTGGACAATACTATGTTCGCCTCGGCGGTTGTGACCTGATCATCTTCTCGGCCGGTATTGGTGAAAACTCTGATTATTATCGTGAAAAAATCGTTGAGGCTATCGCTCCCGCTTTGCATGTCGAAATCGATAAAAAAATCAATAGCGGATTAAGAGGAATGGATGCCTTGCTATCGACAGAAACCAGTGCGATTAAAATCGCTGTTATCCCCACCGATGAAGAAGTTATCATCGCTCGTGATGCCTGTAAATTAATCAAATAGATGAAAATGAATAGAGAACTTTAGTTCTCTTTTTAAATTAATTGATGTAAAAAACCGCTTTCATGTAAATTTTTGAAAATATTTTCTTTACAAGCTGATTAGTTAAGTATTACATTAATGACAACTACATTCTTAATGTATTTCACAATTCTGAAAGGAGAAATTTATGAAATTAGGAAAGACGTTAGTTAGCTTCCTATCTGCATCAATGGTTGTTGCCCTTGCCGCATGCGGCGGTGGTCAATCAGCTTCATTGTCAGAAAGTGCAAGCGAAAGTCCGAGCGAAAGCGGCAGCGTTGAACCAGCCACACGCCCATGGTCTGCTTATGAGAGAGGGATTCAAGAACAATATTTAAAATTTGTCATGCCTGAACTTCCTGTCCCAAATGATGAGACTACAGTTTTTAGTTTTGATGGAGAAGATCTTGATGTTGGCTATCTCAACCTTCAAGACGCTATCAACATTGCCTACACGCCAAGTGACGCTGTTTCAGAGGCTATTAGGGTCACATTAACAGCTGAATATGGTGAGCCAACTGAAATAGAGGGCGGATTCGAGTGGGAATATGTTGCTGGTACAGATGATTGCTATTCAGCCTACATTGACCTTGACGTATCAACAGGTGTAATTATGGCGATGCCATACACATTTACACAAAAAGGTATGGAATATTGGATGGATAATAACATGGTCAAAAACGATGGTACATTCATCAAAGATAAAGCATTTCTTGAAGAATACCCTGGATTCCCACAATTAAGCGGCAGCGATAGTCTTGAAGTTATTTATGGCACATGCCGTCCAGGAGAAGAAAAAGTCTTTGAACCAATTATCAGCATTTGCAGCCAAACATCATCTACTGTTTCGAGTGTTCTTGCAAGACTTGAAGCTGCTGGATGGAGGGTTTATCACTGGGCGAGATCAGGTGGTGGATTTAATGAAGTCGTCTATACCAAAACTGGTGTTAGCGGTGGATTTATAACTTATGATTTCGGTCTAGCTTCTGCTGAAGTTTTCACGTTTGAATTCTTGAGTGGTTATTCCAATGCCAAATACGGAGAAGATGATCCTTCATGGGTTGATTCGTCATCCGTAGAATCATCGGATTCATCTTCAGTTATTTAGTTAGCGTCATCTCTTTAATAACAAAGATTTGATTAATGATTAACGGTATCCGCAAGGATGCCGTTTTTCTTTGCTCTTTCACTTCCTTCATGTAGAATAGTTAAGTTAGGGGTCAGCATGAAAAAGAAACTCAATCAAACAATACTCGCTTTAGCCGAGACATATAAGAAAGAATATCGCCGAATTCTTAAGGCGATTCAAAGATATGATCACATCGTTATCTATCGACATATCATGCCCGATTTTGATGCTTTGGGAACACAGTTGGGATTATACACTTGGATAAAGGACAATTTTAAGGATAAAGAAGTTTATTTTGTCGGAGACAACCACGTCACTTTCACTCCTCGATTATTTCCAGAAACATGCAAGTTGAACGATTCATTTTTTGCCAAACCATTTCTCGCGATTATCGTCGATGTCGGAAATAGATCGAGAATTGCCGATCCGCGTTTCAAAAAAGCAAAATTTAAAATTCGTCTCGATCACCATCCTGAAGAAGAAAAATTAGGAAACGTCTCCATCGTCAATCCTTCTATGTCGGCAGCGAGTGAACTAGTTGTCAATATGCTCCTTTCGTTTGGCGATAAATATCTCATGAGCGATGAAGCGGCGAGATATTTCTATATAGCGCTTGTCGGTGATTCAGGAAGATTTTTATATAGTTCCACCACTTCTCATACATTCGCCATCGCCGAAGAGTTATGCTCTCACAGAATAAATATTTCAAAGATATACCAAACGATGTATGTCAAGAAAATTGAGGATCTGAAGGTGACGGCATATATACTAAATCACTTCTCTGTCAGCGAGCATGGCATCGCCTATTATGTCTTGCCTAAAACGATTCAAGACGAATTAAACATCACAAGCGAAAGAGGAAAAGAAAACGTCAATATTTTCTCCAATATTGATGGGATAAATGCTTGGTGTTCTTTCACAGAAGATGTAAAGGACAATTGCTATCGCGTTTCGATAAGGAGCAAAGAAAAAGCCATCAACAGCGTCGCCCAAAAATTTGAAGGCGGCGGTCACGCACAAGCCAGCGGTGCAAAAGTTAAGAATCTCGAGCAGATTCCTCTTTTGATAAAAGCGCTTGATGAACTATTTATCTAACTTTGACATTTACTATTTATTAAAAGGTGTCTAATGATACCTTTTTTATTTAATATAAGTATATATTTTGATAGTATAATTATGATATGAATTTCGCTCCTCTACATGTTTATACCGGGTATTCCTTTCTTCGCAGTGGTTTGACGATTGATAGATATATTTCACTCGTGAAAAAAAATCATTTTTCTGGAGCGGGTATATCAGATTTTGGCACTTTATCTGGCATTCCGTCTTTTGCGAAAGCCATGGAGAAAGAGAAGCTTCATTATCTAGTCGGCATGGATGTTTTAATCGATGGTTATCTATTCTCTTTGTATGCGATTGATGAAGAGGGCTACCGCAATTTGCTCTTTATCGTCAATTTGAATTCTCAGCACGTCATCACTTTTCAAGAGATTCAAGATCGCCTGAAAGGGATCACTTTGATCATCGATTCATCGGATGCAAAATTTAAGGATCTGTTTCAAAAGGAGATTTCGAAATTTACCATTTTGATGCGCAACTGGTCAAATGCTTGTACTGGCTTCTTTGTGGGGATTGATTTCGATGAAAAATCGTATGTTGATGAGATGAGAGATTTTGCCAAGAATCACACGTACAGCCTCATCGCCTTTCCACACATCAAATACGCTAAAAAAGACGATGCGATAGTCCTCGAAATCGTTCGAGCGATCGATGAGATGAGAACAATAGAAGAAAAATCATTGGAGGGAGACGAGTATTTCCCATCCGAGGACGAAATAAAAGACTATTTCACTGATGAAGAGATATATAATGCAGACTTTATCGCTATGCATTCCACTTTTTCTTTTGAGAATAAACGAGGAGAGCTTCTCGTTTACGAGAATGATGAACATCTGCGAAGCGATGTCTATTTAAAAAAAATAGCCTATCGAGGTTTAAAAGAAAAATTAGGCGAGCTTGACGAGTTGCATCTGCAACGTCTCGATTACGAATTGAATGTTATCACTAGCATGGGCTATTGTGACTATTTTCTCATCGTTATGGATTATGTTAAATACGCTAAAGAGCACGGCATCTCTGTCGGCCCTGGAAGAGGTTCGGCAGCGGGGTCGCTGGTGTCTTTCGCTCTCGGTATCGTCATGGTCGATCCTCTCAAATATGACCTCATGTTCGAAAGGTTTTTGAACCCGGAGAGACAGAACATGCCAGACATCGACATCGATTTTTCCGATATTCGCCGATATGAGGTCATCGAATATCTGAAGCAGAAATATGGCAATGATCGAGTAGCGCACATCATCACCATTCAAACGATCGGCGCAAAGCAGGCACTTCGCGATATCGGCCGTGTGTATAACTTCCCGATCAAAGACATCGACCTGATCAGCAAAAGGATCATTGATCCCTATTTATCGTTGCGCGATAACTATAAGATGAACGCATCTTTCAAATCGTTGATCGATAGCGACAAATACTATCTCAACATCGTTTCATCAGCTTCGAAAATAGAAGGATTACCGAGGCAGAGTGGCCTTCACGCTGCAGGAATTGTTTTGAACAACAAGCCGATCAAAGACGTCGTTCCCACTATCGCTGACAGCGAAAATGAAATCATCTGTGGATACGAGATGGATTATCTAGAAGAACAAGGCATTTTGAAAATGGATCTTCTGGGTCTGCGAAATCTCACGATTATCGATAACTGCATAAACCTCATAAATAGAGAGAGACAATTGAATCTTGAATATAGCAAGATTCCTTATGACGATAAGCTCGCTCTCCAATTGATTGCCTCAACAAAGACAGTCGGTGTGTTTCAACTTGAATCATCGGGTATGAAAAGAGCAATAAGCGAGATTAAAATTGACAGCTTTGAGGATGTCATGGCTCTTTTGGCCCTATATAGGCCAGGGCCTATGGCTTCGATTCCAAGTTATGCAAAAAGAAAAGAAGGCATCGAAAAAGTGACGTATTTTTCGAAGACGGTCGAGAGTATTCTCAAGCCTACATACGGAATAATCGTGTACCAAGAACAAATTTCACAGATTGTGAGAACGATGGCTGGTTTCACGTATGGTGAAGCCGATTTATTCAGGCGAGCGATATCAAAAAAAGATAGCGCGAAGCTCTCTTCTTTAAAAAATACTTTTATCGAAGGGTCGGGCAAAAACGGATTTAGTAGATCTGAAGCCGAAAAGGTCTTTGCGCTCATCTACAAATTTGCAGACTATGGATTTAATAAATCACATTCGCTCTGCTATGCGATTTTATCTTCACAGATGGCCTTTTTGAAAGCGCATTATCCGTGCGAATTCTATGCTTCAATACTAGAGAATTCATCAGGTAATAACGATGTCAAATTCAATGAGATCATCGGCGAGATGAAATCGCTTAACGTCCATCTTTTGCCTCCCGATATCAACAAGTCGATGAGCGAATACTCAGTTGCAGAAGATGACTTGTTATTTTCGCTCTCCTCGATCAAAGGATTCCCTAAAGCGATGGCAGATAACATCGTCGAAGAAAGAAAAAATGGACTATTTGCTTCCTTCAGCGATTTCGTCATCAGAATGAAAAAATATGAAATATCTTCTCCGCAAGTGATCTCTTTGATCAATGCTGGATCTTTCGATAATTTTGATCCATCTAGAGCTTCGCTAAGGGGATATCTGCCTGCCATAATGAATTATGCTGATCTGTTTTTTGGAATCGAGAATTCATTGTTGAGTCAAAACGACTCCTTCATGAAACTTCCAACGTTTACTGCATTAGAAGATGATAAACTAGACAATTTAAATCGCGAATACGAAGTGCTGGGAATCATGTTGAGCGGCACTCCTCTCAATAAATCTTCATATGAAAGCAATCGGGCAAAGAGAATCGATGATTTATCGATTGACGGAAGCAAAGAACGTCTCATCGGAATCGTGCGCTCAGTTAAAAAAATCAATACTAAAAAATCCAGTCCGATGGCCTTTTTGAGCGTTTATGACGAAACGGATGAACTAGAGATTATTGTCTTTCCTAATCTCTATGGTGAAGTTCATGACTTGTTGATAGTCAATTCGATCTTAGTGATTGAAGGATATATCGATAAGAAAAAAGAGGGAACATTCATCGCCAATTCTATTTCGCGCTTAAGTGAGGATGGTAAAAATGAGCAATAAAATGTATATCATCGACGGAAATTCCCTATTATTTCGCGCCTATTACGCAACCGCATATGGTTCTAATCCAACGATCATGCGGACAAAAGATGGCACTCCGACTAACGCCGTCTTTGCTTTTGCAAACATGATCAATAAAATTATTTCATCATTCAAAGGCGATGAATCGATGATCGTCGGTTTTGATACGGGGCAAAAAACTTTTCGCCACGAAGAGAACAAAGACTATAAGGCGAATAGAAAACCTTGCCCTCCTGATCTCAAAACGCAGATGCCCATCGCGCGCTCTTTGTTGAAGAGCCTCGGCATTTTCAGTTATGAAAAAGACGGGGTGGAGGGCGATGATATTTGCGGCACAATCGCCAAGTTAGCAGAAAAAAATGGTATCGACGTCGAGATATATACCTCTGATCGCGATTTCTTACAATTAATAAGCAAAAATACCACCGTTAACATTCTCGTCAAAGGAATGAAAGATATACGTCCTATGAACGAGAGTAAAATGCAAGAGGAATATGGCATTACACCACTTCAAATAATTGATTATAAAGGCTTGCGAGGTGATGTGAGCGACAATATTCCAGGAATTCCCGGAATAGGAGAAAAAACCGCGATCAAATTAATCCAGGAATTCGGTAGTTTTGATAGCATAATCGCCGCTAGCGCCACACAAGAAGGAAGGATTTGGGCAAACATAAGAGAATTTCGCGCGCAAGGTGAAGAGAGCAGACGGTTAGCCGTTATTAAATGCGATGTCGAACTTCCATTTGGAATCGAAGATTTGAAATATCGCGGATTCGAATTCGAAATCATCAATTCATTCTGCCAGAAATATGAATTAAAACAGCTGCTGAATAGGCTCCCATCTAAATTTAAACTGATAGAAAAGAATCAGGAGTTTATCATATCTGAAGAAACGACACTAGACAATATCGATTTCGGTGATGAAATATCCATCGCGATCGATATGGAAAATACGAATTACAATGATGCAGAAGTATATGGAATAGGCGTATTCTCAAGCGGAAGAACATTTTATATCGACATCGACCATTTGCAAAAAGACACAAAATTCATTTCGCTTTTAAAGAATCCAGCCATTAAAAAATATGCCTTTGATTACAAAGCTATTAAAGTTACATTGAATAGATTTAATATTGACATTCAGGGATTGTGCTTTGACATTTTGTTGGCTTCTTACATTTTGGATTCGTCACTAAATAACGATGCCGACCTTGTCATGAACTATTTTGGGAAAGATATCTCAGCCAAAACTGGCGATAAAATATCTTTGTTCTCACAAAAAAACGTTGAAAAAACCGGAAAGATTGCATGCTATACAAGACAGATGCACAACGACGTCAGAACTTCATTAGAAAAAGTTGGCGCATTAAAATTGTTTGAAGATGTCGAGATACCACTAGCAGAAGTTCTCGCTAAAATGGAAATTGAAGGATTCCCTTTGGATGCCAAAAAACTTGAGGAAATCGGGTCAACATTCCGCATTAAATTAGAAAAGAGCGCAAAAGAAATCTATGAATTGGCTGGTGAAGAATTTAACATCTCATCGCCCAAGCAGGTAGCGAAAATTCTTTTCGAAAAATTGAAATTGACTAAATCGAAAAATGAATCCACCTCTGTCGATGTATTAACCATGCTCGTAGGCGAACATCCCATCATCGAAAAAATACTTGATTATCGCAAATATTCAAAGCTGATCGGAACTTATATCGATGGTCTAAAGGTGCACGTTCGCAAAGATGGAAAGATTCACGCCATCTTCAATCAATCATTAACATCGACAGGACGATTATCTTCTAGCGAGCCCAATCTTCAAAATATTTCCGTGCGAGATGAAGAGGGAAAGTTGATTAGGAAAGCCTTTTATTATCCAAAGAATGAGTTTTCAATTCTCTCATTAGATTATTCGCAGATCGAATTAAGAATTTTGGCTTCTTTATCTAAATGTAAAGCTCTCATCGAAGTTTTCAATAATGATTTAGATATACACTCGGCAACCGCAAAAAAGGTTTTTAAACTGAACAGGGAGCCAACGGATCAAGAAAGAAGACGCGCAAAAGCAGTCAATTTTGGCATCGTTTATGGTATCTCTGATTGGGGTCTAGCAGAACAGATAGGCGTTTCAGTCAATGAGGCAAAAAGCATTATATCTTCTTTTTTTGAAGCCTATCCCGAAGTTGGAACATTTTTGAATATTGTCGTTGCGGATGCAACGAAAAATGGATTTGTCACGACGATGTTTAATCGAAGGCGATATCTTCGCGACATTCACGATTCTAATTATCAAGTGAGAGAGTTTGCAAAGCGCGCGGCGATGAATGCGCCTATTCAAGGCACAGCTGCTGATTTAATAAAAATTGCAATGGTAAAAGTCGACAAGATGCTCGTAGAAAATGTTTTTCAAACAAAATTAGTATTACAAATTCATGACGAATTGTTGTTCAAGGTTCCAAACAAAGAAAGAGACATTGTTTTTGAAAGCATTAAGCATATAATGGAAAACGCGTTTAAGCTTGATGTAAAATTAAGTGTTGATGGAGGCTTCGGACTGACTTGGTACGATGCGAAATAAAATGCCAGAATTACCAGAAGTTGAAACGATTAAGAACATTTTGCAAGAAAAGGTTGTTGGAAAAACGATCAATCGCATCGTTATTTTAAGAAAACAAACAATCGTCGGTAATGCCGATGAATTTATCCGAGGGCTTGAAAAGGCCGTAATAACCTCCTTATCCCGCAAAGGAAAATTCATTATTTTCCATCTTTCTAATCGCTCTGTTATAGTTTCCCATCTTCGAATGGAAGGCAAATATTACTACTTTGATGAGTGCATAGGCCAAACACCTTATCAGCGTGTTATTTTTGAATTCACTGATAATTCGTCACTTGTTTATGATGATTCTCGGCAATTTGGCATTATGATGCTGAAAAATGAGAACAATTATCTCAGCACAGCTCCTCTTTCCGAATTAGGTCAAGAGCCGTTTAATATTGTAAATATAGATGCTTTATACGAAATCATTCATCACAAGAACATCGCAATAAAATCTGTGTTGTTGGATCAGCATATCATTTCCGGACTAGGTAATATTTACGTCGACGAGGTTTTATTTCTATCTAAAATTCATCCATTGACATCTTCAAATCTAATAACTAGAGAAGAGTTTGCGTTGATAGTGAAGAATTCATGCCTTGTTTTAACTAAAGCGATCAAAGCTGGAGGATCAACAATCCGATCGTATCATCCAGCCGACGGAATAGATGGCAATTTTCAAAACCAATTAAACGCCTATGGAAGGGAAAATGAACCGTGTCCAATATGCAAAACACCAATGAGAAAAATAGTCGTTGGCGGGAGAGGGTCTTCTTATTGTCCACATTGTCAAATCAAAAAAACTGAACGATTTGTTTTAGGAGTTACTGGACCTATCTGCTCAGGCAAATCAACAATTTGCGACATTTTGAATAAAAATGATTACATTGTGATATCAGCTGATAAAATCGTTAGTGAGTTATACGAAAATCAGGCGATCATCGATCAGCTAAAATGCATCTTAAAAGACGAGAAGATAATATCTGATGGCAAACTTGATAAAACGTATTTTAAAAAAATCATTGTTGAAAATGAGAAGGATAAGAGAAAAATTGAGCATTTTATTCATCCATTGATTTTTGAAAAAATTAAAAATATGATACAGAACTCAAATAAAAACTCTAAAATTGCTGTTGAGATTCCTCTATTATTTGAGAGTAGATTTGATGAATTGTGCAATGCCGTTTTATTCGTTGACATCAACCGCGATAACCAGATTAGAAATATTAAAAAAAGAGGATTGGATGTCAAGGAATCTTTCAAATTGAATGCCTCGTTCAATCATGATGTCGATAAGCTCTTGTCAAATTATGTAATTGTGAATGAAAATAATATTCAAGAAATCATAGAACAATTGAAATTGCGTAATCTAATATAACGACACTCCGTAAAAATTGTATTCTTTAGAGCATTCGGATCTCAAGAGTGAACCCAATTGTTTAGCGCGAATAGAACCCGCGCGAGATGTTGAATACATCTCCACTATTTGATCGATGGAGAATGAACTCGAAAAGAAGGTTGGTTTATTATTTCGAGAGCGATCGAGCAATATAGGAAGGATTATCGAATCGCGAATATAATCATTTTTGTATTCATTGCCAAAGCCGTCGATTATCAGCAGTGAAACATTCGACAATTTTAACATTTCGTTTTCAAAAGCGGCACGATTCAAACGAGATAGATCGTTCAATTGCTGAAATCTCGTTGAAGCATCAACAAAAGCAATTTGCATCTTCTTTCCGTTAGCATACTCATTTGCAAAGGTTGCCAAAACATATGATTTTCCCGTTTTAGGCTCGCCATAAATGTATATCCACTTCTTCGAATTACCATTTAGAATTTTTGCAAAATCATCAACTGCTTTGCGTCGCTCATTTGATGTGCTATCAAGAGTTCGAACAAGAGAGTTTTTCCACTCTTCGGGAAAATCGCTATACATGTATAAAGAGTCTCTCTTCACTTGCTCAATTAATTTTTCGCATGGTGAATATTGAACATCAACAAATTGACCATCGAGTTTGAGAGACAATTGCAAATGTGGTGTATTTTTCGCACATTTATCGATACCTGGACAATTTTTGCAATAATGATAATCTGTCTGAAACTCAAGAAATTTTGTAATGTTATCTTTTACTACGCGTGCGCTGGGATTTAATTGTTTCACCACTTCATAAAATTCGAGATCATCTCTGATTTTTTTCATTGCGTTATCAATGAAATCGTCCATTGCAAGAGCCACATTCTGTTTAGGGAGTTTCATTTTTTCCATATTATTTGACTCCCTTATTGAATGGTTCAATGATTTTCTGATACTCTTCATCCGAAATAATCTTTTCATCAGTTGAATGGCTGACTTCTTTTACATCTTCTTTCAATAGATTCCTATCGCTTTTTTTGTATGAATTCACTTTTAGCAAATAATTCATTGTGTCTATCGCGCTGCTCACGCCTTCCCTTGCGAGCATAGCCGCAAGCTTTTCAGTGTAGGAACGAATTAGTTTATTGTTTTGCTTAGCGAGAACATAGTCGATCAAAGCATTGATTACACCATTGCTCAATGAAAAATCGGAGCTCAGAGTGTTCAATATCTTTAAATCAGCGTCCGCGGCTGCTGTATAGTTCTGTTTAATCTTTAAATATTCGCCAGGGGATGATGATTCCATCAATTTTATCTTACTGGCCAATTCCGTATTGCTGGTGATGTGAACATTCCGCTTTGATGAAGGCTTTTTACTCAAAAAAGAAAATTTGCACTCTTGACGACATGCCAAATTCAAATCATCGAAATTTATCCGATTTCCTTTTGTATTATCACTATTGTATATGTTTGAAACAATTGATGTCATCGAATCTTCACTAAGACCATAGAGAGTAGCAACACGTTCAATTTCTTTAAGTTCTTTGTCATCAAATGCTTGTTTATTGATTAAAGATTTGGAGTTCAGCAATTCAAAGAATTCAGAAAAGTCAAATTCCATATTTATTCTTGCCGTATTCCTACCCTTTACTTTCGTATTGATGGTCGTTAAAAACGCTTTGTCGTTAAAGTCTGGGTCAAATACTTCATTAAATGAGGACGTAATTTCATTATAATTCGGATTATTCTCGCTTTTTTCATATTTCAGAGCGAGATTTTGAGCTTCCTTTTCTCCAATATATTTAACGAGAAGTCCTTTGAACAGAACGTCTTCGAAAAAATCCTTGGGACTTTTTGGAGAAAATACTGCATAAATAAAATATCTTATATTTTTTTCTTCTTTGAAAAAAGTGCGTAAAAGTCCAGTTGCTTCAAGAGTTTTTCTCGCGTTTAAAAATTCTCCGGGCGAAATCTGCATTCTATTCAAAAAAGATTCATGGGAATGTATGTCTTGATAATCGTGGCGTTTGATATCTTGCACCATTGTAAGATAAATGGAAAGGGCCTTATACCCTATGATAGGTTGATACAATTCAGTCGCTACTGAAAGATCAATATCACTGATCAATGAACCCGATGAGAGTTCATAGTAGTCATTTCCTGAAATATAATCCATGATAATCCTTGTGAAAAATAGTATATCATTTATACGATCAATAATGAACAGAAAATAAGCATTAGTCGACTTTTTTTGAAGAAATGTGAAAAGTTATCCACACAAAAAAACACCTATGTGATATAGACATAATCAGCGGTTTATAAACATATAAAAAAACAATCCACCATCTTTCCACAAAATAATTTTGATCTGATTCTTTTATTTTCATAAAGAAAATATATAATAGAAGGCAGCAGGTAAATTTATGATTAAAAAGATTGGAGTGTTGACTTCAGGGGGAGATTCTCCCGGTATGAACGCTGCCGTACGTGCAGTTATTCGTGCAGGTATTAAGCAAGGATGTGAAATGTACGCAATATTTGAAGGATATAAAGGTTTAGTTGAAGGTAAAATAAAAAAAGTTGATCGAAGTTTTGTTTCGGGCATTGTCCAAAGGGGCGGTACGGTATTGCATTCAGCACGGCTTCGTGAATTTAAAGAGGAAGAAACAAGAAAAATAGGAATTGCACAGCTGAAGAAACATGGAATTGAAGCTTTAGTTGTCATCGGTGGTGACGGGACATATCTGGGTGCAAAGAAACTAACTGAAATGGGTGTTAATTGCATCGGTTTGCCAGGCACAATCGATAATGATATAGCATCGACCGACTATACGATTGGATTTGACACATGTTTGAACACCATATGTTATTGCGTCGATAAACTTAGAGACACTACTGAATCTCACCAGCGCTGCTCTATTATTGAGGTCATGGGAAACAAATGTGGCGATTTAGCATTATTTTCTGGTATTGCTGAAGGAGCCGAAATGATCATCACAAATGATCACCCTATTCCAGAGGCTGAAATTATGAAAACGCTGTCAGAACTCAAGCAAAAAAAGAAAAAACATGATGCGATGATAATTGTTAGCGAAAACGTTTTTGATGACATAAAAGAATTCGCAAAACGCGTAACAGACGAAACTGGATTTGAAGCAAGAGCTGAAGTTCTAGGCCATTTGCAGCGCGGTGGTTCGCCATCCGCTTTTGACAGAATTTTAGCCGCTAGAATGGGTGTATACGCAATCGACTTATTACTAGATGGAAAGGGTGGTGTCTGCATCGGAATTGTAAACAATCATCTCGTTTATTACGATATTTATGAGGCGTTACAGCTTCCTAGAAATAAGCACATTTCATTACTTGAAATTATCAACACATTAAAATAATTATGAAAAACGTTATTTCACTCGATATAGGCGGCACAAATTTCCGAGTAGCAAAAATTGATTCTTCTCTGAATATGATTGAATCGTCTTCAAGTTCAACTATCAAGAATAACCTTGACTTATTCTGCATGCAATTAATCGACATGATAAGCAAAATAATTGATGAAAATTCAGTGGCTATTTCATTAGGTGTGCCAGGTCGAGTAAATTCTGTTACTGGTTATATTTATGCACTGCCTAACATCGGCATATCAAATTTTGATTTGGTTCAAATCCTATTCGAAAAGTTCCGCTTACCTGTATATATTAAAAATGATGCCGAAATGGCAGTTCTTGCCGAATCTGTTATTGGCGCAGGCAAAGAATATGACTCGACATATTTCATCACGATTTCAACGGGATTGGGAGGGGCTCTTTCTGTTCACAAGAACAACGCAATATCATCAGGAGAAATCGGTCATACTTTAGTTAAATATGGTAGTTCTTGCTACGAATTTGAAGAAATCGCAAGTGGAACAGGCATTGTTAAACTCGCTAGATTGAATAAATTAATAATTTCATCATCAAAAGAGTTATTCGAAGCCGTTGCTCGCGGTGAAACAAAGGCCAAAAAAGTATTTAAGGATTGGCTTGCGATCATGAAACAGTTTTTTGATTTGATTGGCGAAACTTTTTCGCCAGGTATTATCGTTATCACGGGTGGTGTGATGAAATCAAAAGAATTTTTCTTTTCTGAACTGCAGAGACAGAGTTCAGTTCCTGTCTGCGAATGCAAGACTGGCGAGAATGCTGGTCTGTTTGGCGCTGCTATTTATGCATTTAAGCAAATCAATTAGTTGACATAAATATTAATTATAAATATAATTATATGAGCGTTGAAGAAGACATACTTTATTTAACATTTTGTAGAGAAGGATTAGCTGGTGAAAAAATCCGAAAATGGTAAAATATAGCACCACTTCTGAGCCTCTAATGATGAATTAGACGTACCAGGCGTTAACGAAAGAGAGCATATCGTTTGATATGAATTAAGGTGGTACCGCGTTAATAGCGTCCTTTGTGGGCGTTTTTATTTTTATTGGAGGAAAAACAAATGAAATTATCATTAAAAAACGGAATGGAAATCAACATTGAACAGGGAGCGAACGGATTCATTATCGCCAAGCAATTTGATTCCACTATCGCTAAAAAAATAATAGCATTCAAACATAATGGTGAAATCCATGATATGTCTGATCCGATTTCGAGTGATGGCATCATCGAGCTGATTAAGGAAAGTGATCATGAGGCATTTGAAATTCTGAATCATTCAACCTCCCACTTGCTCGCACAAGCGATTCAGCATCTTTATAAAGATGCAAAATTTGGAATTGGCCCTTCGATTGAAGAAGGCTTTTATTACGATATCGATTTTAAAGAGCCTATCAATGAGGGCGATTTTGCAAAAATTGAGGCGGAAATGAAAAAACTCGCCAAAGATAACTTGAAAATTATGAGACGCGAATTGAGCAAAAAAGATGCTCTCGAATTATTCAAAGACAATCCTTACAAAGTTGAATTGATCAAGGAACTAACTGGAAAAATAACAATTCGCGAGCAAGGTGATTTTATTGATCTGTGTAAAGGTATTCATGTTCCGAGCACAGGATATATCAAACATTTTAAGCTCCTATCACTCGCTGGTGCGTATTGGAGAGGAAACTCTGATAACAAACAATTGACTAGAATCTATGGGGTGAGTTTCTTTAGCGAGGAAGAGCTCACAAAATATCTAGAACTAATCGAAGAAAGAAAAAGACGTGATCATCGCAAGCTCGGAAAAGAATTGGGATTATTTATGATTTCAGAATATGGGCCAGGGTTTCCATTCTGGTTACCAAATGGAATGATATTGCGTAACGAGCTTGAAAATTTTTGGTATAAAAGACATGAGGAAGCTGGATACGTATTTGTAAAAACTCCTATCATGCTTTCTAAAGAGCTATGGGTTACAAGCGGACATTGGTCCAATTACAAAGATAATATGTACATCACGAAAATTGATGACAAGGAATTTGCGATCAAACCCATGAATTGTCCCGGTGGTATATTAGTCTATAAGAACGATTTGCATTCGTATAAAGATTTACCGATACGCATGGGTGAATTAGGACTCGTCCATCGCCATGAAGCTTCAGGAGCATTAAACGGATTATTCAGAGTGCGAACGTTCACTCAAGATGATGCTCACGTCTTTTGCCGCGAAGATCAACTGCAAGATGAAATCGTCGCATTGCTAAGATTATTCGATGAAATTTACACTCTGTTTGGATTAGATTATCACATCGAACTTTCAACGAAACCTGAAAAGGGATATATCGGCGATGATCGAATTTGGAAAAAGAGTGAAGAGATACTCGGAAAGGCTTGTCGCACCTCAGGTAAGGAATTCATAATAAATGAGGGAGACGGCGCTTTTTATGGACCAAAACTAGATTTTAAACTACGAGATTCTATGAACAGAATATGGCAGTGCGGAACCATCCAACTCGATATGAATTTGCCAGAGCGTTTTGATATATTTTATATCGATAATAACAATCAAAAAGTTCGCCCTATCATGCTCCATAGAGCACTGTTTGGTTCAATAGAGAGATTTATCGGCATTTTAATTGAGCATTTTGGCGGCGCTTTCCCAACGTGGCTAAGCCCTGTTCAAGTGAATGTGCTTCCAGTAAACAATAAATTTCACTTAGTTTACGCACGCGATTTAGTTGAAAAGATGAAACAGAAAGGAATCCGTGCCTCCATTGATGAAAGTGAAGAAAAATTGGGTTATCGTCTGCGAAATTCGCAGATGAAAAAGATTCCTTATACGATTGTGATCGGCGATAGTGAGGTAAGAGATGGAACGGCGACATACCGCATCTTTGGTCAAGAAAAACAATTGACTGTCTCCGCTGAAGATTTCATAGACATCGTCATCAAATCGATAAAAGATAAGGCTCGATATTAAAAAGTGTTGACATTACCTTATAGGTAGTGATAGCATAACTATCGTAAAAAGAACGTAGAAAGTAGACGCGTCCGCATCTCACCAGATTGGCATCGCTAATTGGTATAAGCTACTAAATATCATCGATATTTATTATAACGGGCGCATCTCGCACCCGTTTTTATTACTAATAGGAGGGGATAATTATCAACAACTATCCAGTTAAACCGGAACAACGACGTCCGGAAAACAAAGTTACCGATCTCATCAATGAGCGAATTCGCTTTCCACAGGTATTAGTGATTGGGCCGCAAGGCGAGCAAATAGGAGTGATGTCTTCTAGAGATGCAAATGCCAAGGCCTCTGATTATGAATTAGATCTTCTTTGTGTCGCACCGAGTGCAAATCCACCAGTATGCAAAATACTAAATTACGGAAAATATCGGTTCGAGCAACAAAAAAAGGCTAAAGAAAGCAAAAAGAGACAGCATGTTGTCGAAATCAAGGAGGTTCAATTGACTCCACAGATTGGCCAGCATGATATGGATAC
The DNA here is from genome assembly GCA_041653015.1 of Bacilli bacterium. Classification (GTDB taxonomy): domain Bacteria; phylum Bacillota_I; class Bacilli_A; order RFN20; family CAG-826; genus JBAZGG01. Next base: position 48,866 of record JBAZGG010000002.1, read on the forward strand.
GAAAATTAAACACGCCACGAGATTCCTTCAAGAAGGAAATAAAGTAAAAGTGGCCTTAAGATTTCGTGGAAGACAGATGACTCATATTGAAGTCGGTCAGGAAGTGCTTGATAAATTTATTTCTTCTTTAGAAGAATACGCCATCGTTGAAAAGCCAGCTCTTCTCGATGGAAAGCTATTAATTGCCGTTTTAGCATCAAAAGTAAAAAAATAGGAGGAAACAACAATGCCAAAAATGAAAAGCAAACGCGGTCTTCTTAAACGCGTAAAAGTCACAGGTTCTGGAAAATTGAAAAGACACTCGGCCTATACATCACATCTAGCGCCAAGAAAGACTCACAAGCAGAAAAGACATTTGAGAAAAGCATCACTTATACATCCAACAGATTATAAGCGTATTAAGCAGTTAATTCAGAAATAAGGAGGAAATAAACAATGGCAAGAGTTAAAGGTGGCACCGTAACACGTGCGAGACGATTAAAAGTATTAAAAAGAGCCAAAGGATATTTTGGAAGTAAACATCTCTTATTTAAAACTGCTAAAGAACAGGTGATGCATTCATTGCGATATGCGTACATCGACCGTCGCTTATTAAAAAGAGATTATCGCAAACTATGGATTAAGAGAATCAACGCCGCATGCAGAATAAATGATGTGTCATATTCTAAATTCATGGCAGGTTTAAAACTTGCAAAAGTTGATGTCAACAGAAAAATGCTCAGCGAATTAGCAATCAATGATCCAAAAGCGTTTAGTGAATTGGTGTCTGTTGCAAAAAAAGCAAAATAGGGCGAACAATATTAAAAGATAGCCGTATCATCAGCTATCTTTTTTTATGCAGATCATCTCAACATTTTGAATCGCTTCATCGATTAGAGATTTATAATCGAATCTGCTCTCAAAGTGTTCGCATTCAGATAATCTAGGTTTCGTCTTGGGATTCTTTGGAGAAAAGATAGTGCAGCAATCTTCAAACGGCCTTATAGAAATATCATATGTTCCAATCGTCTTTGCAACTTTGATAATGTCTAATTTGTCATATGCAGCCAATGGACGTATCACAGGAATCTTTATACACTCATTTATCACTTTCATCGATTCAAGAGTTTGACTCGCAACTTGTCCAATCGACTCACCATTAGCGATGATAGAACAACGTCTAATGGCGGCAAGTCTTTCAGCAATTCGATACATCATTCGTCGCATTATCGTAATCGCGTATGATTCATCGCTGTTTGCGTATATCGCCTCTTGAATTTTCGTAAAAGGGATGATGTTTAATTTGATCTCATCCTGAAAAGTATTGAGCACTGACAAGATATCTTTCAATTTCTCAATAACACCTATATTGGTATAAGGAGGGGAAGCAAAATGAATACATTCGATTTTTACGCCGCGTTTTAATAAGAGATAGGAAGCGACAGGCGAATCGATCCCACCGGATATCATCATCATCGCTTTACCGATTATTCCAAGAGGATAACCGCCGCTGCATTGAATAGTATCTGTGAATATATACGCCCCTTCTTCGCGTATTTCAATGTTTAAAAGGATATCGGGATTATGAACATCGACTTTCAATGTTGTATTGCTAAGGATTACTTCAGCAACAATGCGAATCACTTTATCCGATGTTATCGGATACGCCTTGTTGGCGCGCTTCACGCGGATTTTGAATGATGAACCATTCTCTTTGCGAACAATTTCTAGAGATGCTCTTTTAATCTCTTCGATATCATCATCGATTTTCATCACTAAAGAAATAGCGTGAATACCACTGACCGATTGTAAAACATGAATTATATCATCAGTATTCTCTTCATCATTAAGGGCGATATATATATGATCGTAGCGCACATCATATGACAGCTTATCAAATGGCGATAATGCACTTTTAATATTTCTGGCCAAAATGCGAATGAAGTCTTTTTTGTTTTTTCCTTTTGTCGATAATTCGCCATAGCGAATCATGATATGGTCATATTTCATTTTATGCTCTCCACTATTTTATTCAGCGCTTCTAGAAATAAGACAGCCTCGTCAACTGTATTATACGACCAAAAACTCAAACGAATGGTGTTGGAAGATAGATTGTCATCCCTGCCCATGGCGCGAATGACATATGATGATTTCTCTTTTTTTGAATGACAGGCGCTGAGGCTCGAAACCATAATATCCGCATTGGATAAGGCTTCCACGACGACGCTCGCTTTCTTATTCTTTAAAGAAAAATTCATGATGAATGGCGAGCATTTTTCCGTCGAGTTCATGACAATGTCGGCATTTTTTCTAAGACCAGCAAAAATAAAGCTGCTGATCTCACACGCTTTTTCGCTATTGATTTTCATATCATTAATCGCATTTTTTGTCGCAAGAGCACACGCGAACGCTGAAGGAACATCAACCGTTCCACTCCTATAACCGTATTCTTGATTGCCACCGCTCATAATCGGAAGCAGCAAAAGATTCTTCTTAATCAGCAGGGCTCCACTACCTTTTAAACCACCAAATTTATGTGCGGAAAGGGAAAACATATCAATCTGTGAATATGGGAGAGTAATTTTTCCAACCGCTTGAGTGGCATCGACATGCAATTTTATTTTTGGATAATTCTTAATTATTGATGCTATCCTTGCAATATCGTTGATTGCGCCTGTCTCATTGTTTACAGCCATGATAGAAACTAGAATTGTATCTTTTCTGATGCTTCTTTCCAAAACTGCGCAATCGATTGTTCCATCGCTTTCAACAGGCAGTATGGTGATTTCAAAGCCAAAAAAATCACGAAGTTGAAAAAAAGACTCAAGAACAGAAGGATGCTCAACCGCTGTCGTAATGATGTGCTTCCCACGATTTTGAAAGCGAAGTGAATATCCTTTAATCGCTAGATTATTTGCTTCCGTTGCCCCTGAAACAAATATCGCTTGATACGAGTTGTCGAGGTTCAATGAATTAAGCAAAAGTTTTCTTGATTCTTCAAGAATTTTTGATGAAAAGATACCTTGCTTATGAATGCTGGTGGAGTTTGCAAAAAACTCTCTTTCAATTCTGTTATATTCTAAGAGCAATAATTCATTCGGTATTGTCGTTGCAGCATTATCGAAATAGATCACCGTTTTGCCTCAACGCCTGTCTGACGTATCAATTTCAATGCGTTGCCAGTCTGGACATAAGCGTTTTCGAATTCAGCGTTAAAATACAAGCGTTCTGACTGCGTTACGAGCTGATCAATATTATTGAGATGCTGACGGTCTCTATTGGCAAAGAGAATCGCAGCATCTGCCATCTGCATCATATTATATTCTTGCTCGATATCATACATTGTTTTTTCACCAAAATTGTTTAATTCATTAACGATTGATGTAACTTGAAAAACATTGATTGGAAGGGTATTTAGTGTTTTATAAAGCGAATCTATCAATTCGTAAATTTTGTTAATAGATTCAGAATATTTATCCATAAAAACCTGCAACGATACATCGCGAATAATTTTCTCAACTTTTTTTGCTCGCAGATAATAAGTCGATAACAAGGCATAAGCTGATTCGGAATTAGTCTTTAAAGAATCGAGATAAAATTGATATTCATTCAATTGAGAATCGATCGATTTTGTTTGATTCTGTAACTCGCGCATTTTATCAACAAGAACTGAATAAGGCTGTTTTGTCGCTGAATGGATAAAGGTGTCGAGGGTTCTTTTAACGCCACCTAATGTATTAACATTTTTCTGAATCTCATCAATTTTCACAAAATAGGTATTTTCGATAATAAATACTTTTTTGATATCGGGGATGGTGTTACACAGACGAATAAAACGCTTCTCAAGAGCGCTGACCGCCGTGTATGTTTGAGAGCATTCTTTATCAAAGACGACCTTGGCACCTTTCTCTTTATCAAATAAAACAAAACACTCGTCGATGTTTTTTATGATGATATTCAATGTATTTTGTGTTTCCTCAAAATCAAAATTCTTCACTTTTTTACTTATCGCAGCGATTTCGTTGTTCATATCCTCTAAACTGCCCTTAATAATAAGGTGATGGACTGGATAATTATTATCGAGCATCTCGTTATAAGCCCGCTTCAGCTGATGCAGCTTATCAGGGATTATATCCGTTAATAAGGCGCACAGATTTGGAGTGACTTCGAGAGCTTTAGAAAGTTCATTCAAAGCTTTATCAATACTTGGTATCATAGCGTTCGTCTCTTCATAGTGAGCGGATTCAACCAGTTCATCAAAATTAACAAACATTGAATCGATGTGTTCAAAAATAGTATTAAAGGATGAAGCTACTAATTCAATCTCATCTTCTTTATCGTGAAATTCAATTTTGATTTTGCGATATTTCTCTTTAAGAACAGTGATGGCTTGCTTAGCATCTTCTTCAGGCTTTATAACAGCCATTAAATCATCGTTGAACTGATTGACCGATCTTTCAAAAGCGACCATAACTTCTTTTGCTTCATTGAAGGCATCCTTTAGATTTTTATACTTCTTCTCCATCAATAAATCTTTTAATTTGTTGATCGAATTTTGGGCAACAGAATCATATCGGTTTCTCACTTCTTTATATCGCTTGAGATATTGGGCGTGAAGTTCAGAATATAGAAGATTAGAGCGTGAGATGATTTCGAGTCTTTTAACATATTGAATATCTTGACCGTTTAGTAGAGCGTGTAAATACTCGAATTTTCGATCTAATTCCCGAACTTTTTTTCGCAGAGAGCGAGGATAAAAAATAAATTTATATAAAATGAAAAAAAGTAAAAATAGAACTATCGCACCGACGACAGCAATTGAAATGTAGAGTATTGTTGTGTATTGTGAATCTGGCTCTCCGATAAAAAACATGATGAGTTATACCTTTTTGTTATTATAACACGTTATAATTCGCTTGTTGACTAAAAATCAAGGATTTTTCTTGATCGTTATCCATCAAAAAAGAAAAGAAATTGTTTTAATACAAAGTATTAGCAAAAAATGTTGACTTATCTTCACTAATCAAATATATTATGACTTGCATGTAATGCAGCATGTAAATACGTTCTGTCCGATGAATGGCACAATTAAAAGTAACCTAAGCTATGCGGTGAAAAGCTACTCATCCGAGAATTGGAATTTACGCCTTATTGCTTTATTTGCAAAGTGAAAGGAGAAAAATCATGAGATACACAGGATCAGACTGGAAACGTTCACGTCGCCTTGGCTTTTCAACACTTGAAACCGGAAAAGAACTCGCTAAACGTCCTTATGGACCAGGCCAACACGGAAATTCACGAAAGAAAAAACCTTCAGAATTTGGCAAACAATTGATTGAGAAACAGAAACTTCGTCAAATGTATGGCATAAGTGAGCGCCAATTCCGACGCTTGTTCATCCTCGCATCGAATTCAAAGGAAATTACCGGTATGGCATTTCTAAAAATTCTCGAGTCACGCTTAGACAATTTAGTCTATCGTATGGGATTCGCTAGAACGAGAAAAGGTGCACGACAATTGGTCAATCATGGTCACATTACGATTAATGGCAAAAAAGTTGATATTCCATCATTTCTTTGCTCGGTCGGTGACAAGGTTGCACTCAAGGAATCTGACAAGAGTCTAAAGGTAGTCAAGGAATCACTTGAATCAAAGCCTTCAAATATCGCCTACGTAAAAGTAGATAGCGAAAAATTGATTGGCGAATTTGTAAGATTTCCTGATAGGAAAGAACTTCCTCAGGATGTCAGCGAAGCTCAAGTTATCGAATACTACAACCGCTTGCTCTAATCGCAAGAAAAAGACTGCGATGAGCTGTCAAACAGAAATATACAGTTCGCAAAAGTCATTTAAACCCCAAATCAGCTCGATGCTGAATTGGGGTTTTATATTGCGATGAGTATGTCGATCAAAAGTTTGTTTTAAGAGGATATAAAAAGATGCTGGCAATATCACAGAAAAAATGTACATCATGGCAATCACGAAAAAGAGGAATAATTATTCTTTTAAAAACGTTGCCCAATCAAATGAATCGAAATTTCTTTTTGTAGATAATCCGGCAAAACCCGCAATTGATCTGGTTGTGGTTTGGGTTTCTTTTTTTAGGAAGTCATTGAAGACGCAATCCTCAGTTAAAACCGCACCATTATTAATTCCGTAAAATAACACTTTTTTATACGGAATTTTCTCGAATAAATCCACTACTTTTTGATCTATTATCTGTTGAACTGCCATCACGCGAATATATTCAAAGTTTATACGATTTTTTCTTCTGTTCCAATTTTCCTTAACGATTTCAAAATCTTTATCATGAGGAAAGTTCATAACAACATCAGGTAATCCCTCTACTTTTATGATTCCATGAGGATATGTCGAGTCTGGAATGATGAATTCATCAAAATCGGCACTGATGTATTTTTCAAGATTCGCAGCAAAATAATAGAAATCGTTATTGCGGAAATTCAGGTTGATCGTTGGAGTAAGAAACTGTTTTTTTAAATCGTGATATATGATTCCGCTCAAACAGCTTGATGCGATAATCGAAAAATCTTTGCTCATAAGCGAATCGGCAACCGGCTTGCATTTTTTTATTCGCTTTTCTTGATTTATTCTTTTAATTTTTTCTTTTAATTTCTCTAGCATGGTATCAATATAACATGTTTGGAAATTTAATAAAATAATTAAACCGGTTCTATGGAAGTGAGAAAGTCTGCATTTCTTCACCTAGAACAAAATTCGATTTATTCTTCTAAAAACTTTTACGAACCGTTTACTTTTGCTCGGCTATTTCACGCGGTTGTAATTTTTAGTTTTTTCTATTTCAGTTCCACTAAGTAATAATTCTTTTTACCGCGGCGTATGATGACATATTCGCTAAACATCGTGTCTTTTTTGCTCACGATTTTAGATAGATCAAGACACTTCTCCCCATTGATAGAAATGGAACCATTACCGATGAATTCTTTCGCTTCTCTTTTTGATGATGCCGCTTTGATTGACACCAACAACTCGTCAAGAGCAACGTCGGCATGTGCCCTAATTTTTAATGAGCCAAGTAGCTCTTCAATATTATCTTTTGATAGTTGTTTGACATCTCCAGAAAATAATACTTCAGACATCATTTTTGCTTCCTGAGCTTTTTGTTTGCCGTGCACGAGGGTGACTAATTCCATAGCGAGAGTTTTTTGGGCGATTCTCGCACCGAGGTTTTCTTGATGTTCTTTGCTCAATGAAGAAATTCTCTCGCTATCGAGGAAAGAAAATATTTTTAAATATTTAATAGCGTCTTCGTCTCCGACATTAATAGAATATTGATACAGTTTATAAGGCGATGTCAATTTTGAATCAAGATACAAAGCGCCACCTTCTGATTTTCCAAATTTCTTACCATTGCTATCCAAAATCAAATGAGTGGTCATGGCTCCCACTTCCGTCTCATTTCCTTCAATCTTTCTTATTAGTTCAAGCCCACTAGTTAAATTGCCCCATTGATCACTTCCGCCAATTTGAATATTGCATCCAAAGTTCTTATGCAGAGTATAGAAATCGATCGCTTGCATGATCGTATAAGAAAATTCGGTATAGCTAATACCGCTTTCTAATCGAGAAGCGATAATCTCTTTATTCAAAAGGTAATTAACCGGAAAATATTTACCAAAATCGCGAAGATAATCGAGCATGTTCATCGAACTAAACCAATCATAGTTATTGATGAGAATTCCTTTTTGTGGATCTTCTAAATCTAAAAACCGCGATAGTTGTTTACGAATCGCTTGCGTATTTGTCTCAATAGCTTTTTTATCGAGAAGATTTCTCTCCTTAGATTTTCCACTCGGATCGCCGATCATACCGGTTGCACCACCGACGACAGCGACAATTCGATGACCAGCTTTTTGAAAGCGCATTAGAATGGTGATTGGAACTAAATTGCCGATGTGCATCGAAGCGGCACTAGGATCAAAGCCACAATATATGGTCTGTTTCTTTGAAAGCAACTTTGACACCTCATCCTCACTAGAAAAATCTTTGATTAGACCACGATATTTTAAATCGATTAGAATGTTTTCCATATTCACTCCTTTGTTGAATTTCTTTTAATATATTTAGATTCAAATCGATAAGTCTTCTCTAGAAGTTCATGATTTGACAAATCGATCAGCATATACATGGCTCTTTTCCCGACTTCTTGCATGTCGAGTGACAAGCTTGAAATGGTCGGTCGAATAATGGTGGCATATTTCGTTCCTATGACGGACAGAACTTCAACATCGTTAGGAACGCTTAATCCTGAATCGGTTGCGGCGTTTGCGATAGCGGCGGCAATAGAATCTCTCGCAGCGATAAAATAGCCAGATTTAGTCTTTTTGAAAAACTCTAGGAAATCACTGTATGTTCTCGTATATGAATCATCGACATTAAAAATGCGATACGGCTTATTAAGAGAATCGTGCAAGCTGATAAAAGACTTTTCAATTCTTGTAAATAATCTCCCTGCGTTATGAACGTGTAAAAAGAAGGCTAATTTATCTCCACTATTGGAATAATAATTGGTCAATATCTTCTTCAGAGTGTTCTCGTATGAAAAATTGATACAACCGACTCGATCACCTGTAATTTTATTGTTTATAACAATAGTAGGAACTGAATAAGAATTGATTTTTTCAATATCATCTATATCGAGTTCATCATCAAAAATGATTGCCCCATCGACATGGGACGTGATAACTTTTTCAACCATACTAATCGCGTCATCATGGCTATGAGATGTCACGAATAGTGTGAGAACAAATCCTTTTTCTTTTGCAACGTCAGTAATCCCATTCAACATATTCGAAATATAGACATAATTTGCCGAAGGAATGACAACGCCAATATTGGTTGTTCTATTTGTGGCCAGCGCTTGAGCGAGACCAGACGGCTTATATCCGAGTTTTTTGATGGTTTCCTCGACTTTTTTTCTCGTCGATTCCGTTACGTTTCCTTGCTTGTTTATAACGCGAGAGACGGTGGCCAAAGATACTCCGCTCGCCTTTGCAACTTCATAAATCGTCACTCTCTCTTTTAAATTATTCATAGAATAAACACCCCAATCCAACTTTTTTCATTATAAATGAAAATATTTTCATAATCAATGAAAGCATTTTCATAATCGATTATCAATAGATGGGATAAGGGACTCGTTTTAATCTATTCGAATGAACATCTCGACGACCTTCTTTAGCTTCGGGATTGCCATTCAACATCACTAGATCACCTGTATAGCCAACAGTCATGTTGTTTATAAATGCCGTGCCGACACCATATAGATCAACAGGGACGCCAAGTCTCACCCATTGGTTAATCTTCTCGGCCGTAAATGAACTAGACACAACAATTTTAACATAATTAAAACCATCGTCATCGAGAGCTTTACGGAGAGCAAAAATCAACTCTTTACAAACGCCATGTGGATCAAACCCGCTGGTATCTTTATCATCGAAATAGTGATCGACGAGCGCTTTTGATGTATCGACGCGAACAGCGTGAAGAACTGGTCCTAGATGGCGAGCTAAAAGCAAAGAATCAGTGATCACATCATTGTTGTAATCGATGAGAGCAGTAACTTTTTCATCTGGAAAGGTTTGATGATAGACGTCGGATGCTTTGCAGATATCGCCGCCACATACTTGTATGAGAGCGTGTGGCATCGTACCCATTCCTTTGCCACCCCACCAAAATCCTTGAGCATCAGTAGATACTCTTTTTACTCCAGCGATATACGTGGCGTATCCGTCACCGATTTGTGTCAGATAGTCATCTTGTCGATCAGCCATTGAGAATATCGGTTTTCCATTTAACACTTTAACAACCCAATACACATTAGTAGCCACGCTCGACCTCCTGGACAAAATACCATCGATCATGCTCTCGAGAAAGCCGAATGTTTCATATATGCCAGTTATTTTTAATACTGGTTCATTAGCAGTGATGATGTCGCCATCGTTCAGAGCATCAATCTCAAGTTTTTCAGGATGATCAGCAAAGGCGTGGACAAGGGCGATCGATTCATCAATTCCACAAGCCATCGCATCATCTGTTCTTTGAAAAAACTGCATAGTGACAGTCTGATAAGGACATTTTTTTTGAACAATCTCTCTCGTTTTTAAAAAATAATTGGCGGAATAAAAGCCTGTTCGTAATTTGTTATCAAAACGAAAGGTTTTATTGGTTAAACGAGATATCTTCCCCTGCTCTTTAAGCGCTATTTCCAATTCTTCCATCACTCTCTCTCCTTTTTAAATTTATCGATCTGTTCTTTATTGAGATGATCGAGCATATAGACTAGCGAACGCTTTGCTGCTAAATAATCCTCAACATCTATTATAGAACTTGGGCTATGAATGCCGCGAGCACATATGCAATGCGTGATGGTTAAAACTCCATCGTGATTCTTATGAATCTCACCAGCATCCGTTGATCCAGGAGAATCAAAGTATTGATATTTCGAATTCGTTTGTTTACAAGCGTCAATTTGAAAGGCTAATAGCTCAGGAAAGGCGATCATCGATTTATCAAAATAGCGGATGAGCACTCCTTCACCCAGCTTGCCCCAATCATCTGTTGTTCCATTTGAATCGCGCGCCGGAGAACAATCTAAAACGATGGCGAGATCAGGTCCGATGGAGTTTGAAGCTGTCACAGCGCCTCTTAATCCAACTTCTTCTTGAACAGTACCACCGAGATATAGATCGAATGGGTATTCTTTATTGCGTATTTCTTGCAGTACATCGACGATCAAGGCTATGCCGTAGCGATCATCAAAAGCTTTGCTGAGCAATCTTTTCCCATTGTTAAGCACTTCGAATCCACCATCTAGGACGATCATTGCCCCTGGATAAACACCGGCTCTAAGAGCTTCTTTATCAGACGTAAAACCGAAATCGAAGCATAAATCTTCAATGTTAATATTTTTGCTTTTATCGTCGAGAAGATGCGGAGGAATTGCCGAAATTGTGCCATGGATGTATTTCCCGCGCTTCGTTTTCATACTGACGCGATGCGCTTGAAGAGAATACTGTGATATTCCACCGATTGGGGTGCACGTCAAAAGACCGGTTGAATTGATTTTAATCACGAGGAATCCAACTTCATCCATATGCCCACAAATCATGATTTTTGAAGCATTGACAATCTTTGATTTTTTTATAGCAAAAACTGACCCTAGATTGTCGGTCATAATTTCAAGATTTTGTTTGTTAAAACAAGTGATCAGATATTTAGCCACTTCGTTCTCTTGACCTGAAATCGCATGTAATTGCGTTAAATTCTCAAGCGATTTAATCTGCTTTTTTCCTAATAGCATATCCTATTCCTTTCTTGCCACGATACGGTAGATTATCTGGCCGTTTTTCCGAAATTGTTTTTCATATTCGCTCATGGCGTCAAATTCATCATCACCAGCATAATTGTCATTCGTTGAAACCAATTGAAATGGTGATTCTTTTATTGCGAGAAGACTGAATTCATACAAATCCTTTTTATCAGTCTTGACAAAGAGGCATCCTTTCGAATGAAGCATACGAGCATATTGTATCAAATTATCAGAATAAGTGAGACGTCTTTTCGTGTGCCTTCGCTTGGGCCAAGGATCAGAAAAATTGAGAAAAATTGAATTAAAAGAGGCATCGGGAATGACATCAAAAGTTTGAGCTATGTCACCGACATATAAGCGAATGTTCGTCAGACCTGAATCGACAATTTTTTTCGCTGCAATACCTGACACAGTCATGTTTTTTTCGATGCCGAGGAATTTCAAATCAGGGAACTTGGTCGCTAAAGAAATGATGAAATCTCCTTTTCCGAAACCTATTTCGAGATGAACATTGCCACTATCAAAAAAACCATTAGAAAAATCTAATTGAGAAAAAACCAGATCAGAATGTTGATCGATGTATGGCTTGGCCCACGCTTTATACTTCACTCGCATCTTTAAGAGTCCCTAATCGATATATGGCATCAGCGTATATCGCAATGCACTTATAAAAGTTTTTAATATTCATGTATTCATCAGGTTCGTGCATATGAGTATTCTCATTTGGAAACGTTGGGCCAAAAGCCACAGTGTTTTTGGCTTCTTTTGCATAAGTGCCACCGCCGAGAGAAATCGGCTTTGCTCTTCTGTCCTTGACATAGTCAATATACGTATTCAGCAACGTGGTGACCAAAAATGACTTTCGATCGAAGAGCAGCACATCACTTTTAGATAGCAATTTCGTCTTCGTTTTGAGCGTGGAATCATATTTTTGAATCGTGAGAGATGCATCAATTTTTTCAGGGTAACGAAAGTTAGTGACATATTCAATAATCCCATCTCGATATTTAAGAATTCCAATATTGAAAGTCGTGTCGCCCAGATCAGATGAGGTAGCAAAACATCCAAATTTTCGACCAGATGAGTCCTGAATCTTGTCCACGAAAGATTTTAAGTCCGATATTTGGAAAAAATCAGCGATGGCATTCAAAGAGATAATCGCCGCATTTTTCCCAAGTTCTGGAACAGAACCATGGGCAGATTTTCCTAAAAAACGTATCATCTGACCTGTTCTCATAAATTCAATCTTGCGATCATCAAGAAAACTAATGAATTCCTGCGGAATCTCGTCAAATACGACATCGGCCCTATCGATCACCGCATTAGTAACCACTCCAGCATCAATCGATTTGATATTTGGCAAAAGTATCGAAAAAGTCGATTTAAAATTCGCGATGCCTTTTTCACCATATACGACGGGAAAATCGGCATCAGGAGTCATTCCATATGTAGGGATTTCACCATGATAGACATCGAAATAATAATCTAAGCACGAAGATCCTCTTTCTTCATCGCCTCCGACCACGAATTTAACTCGAAAATCTCTGATTAAACCATTATCTTTTAGAAGTTTGATAGCGAAAAATGAAGCGAGCATAGGACCTTTGTCATCGCTTGTCCCCCGACCATAAATCTTTCCATCTTTTATAAAGGGAATAAACGGGTCGTTTGACCAGATGCCTGTGGGTGGAACGACATCAGCATGAGAATATACAGAGATTAAGCGTTTGCCTTGACCGAAAGATAGTTCAACGGCACGCCCATCTATATTCTTTCTTTCAAAACCAAAAACATCGCCGAGATGATCGACCGCCTTGAGCATTTTGGCTACACCTCGACCGTATGGCTCATCGCCAGAGATCGTTTTTTCATCATAAACGGAATCGATCATGATAAATTCCATTAAGGTGCCCAAAGCAAAATCGTAATATTTAGCCGCTAGTTTTTCAAAATTAATTCTAGGCATGTGTTTTTACCTCGCTTTTCTTATAGATGATCGCTAGACCATCAATCGACAAATTTTCATCATAGATATAATCGCAAAAAATACTGCGAAAATGTTGTGCGTTGCCGCCCGTTAGAACTACTTTAGCATCATAGCCTAACTCTTTAATAAAATCAGAGATCAAGCCTCTAACCAAATGGTTTGTGCCATAGAATATTCCCGAACTGACACTCTCTTTTGTGCTCTTGCCGATCACACTGCCAATTTTTTCCAATGAAACCGATGGTATCAATGATGTGCTCGATGATAAAGAGCGAAGTGATAATCCAACACCAATCGTTATTACGCCACCGATAAAAATTCCATTTCTGTCAACCGCAAAAATTTTGTTGGCCGTCCCTAAATCCACAATGAAAATTGGATAGCCATATTTTGTTACTGCTCCAACGGCATCGGCCACGAGATCGCTGCCCAATTCTTTTGGTTGATCAATCTTTATCGTCAATCCAGTTTTAATACCGCTTTGGAGCAATAAAACATTGATACCTGTGCATTTAGTAACCATCGCTGAGATCGTCTTTGTCAAAGAGGGAACAACGCTCGAAAGAATACAATCAGAAATGTGACCAACCAAAACATTTTCTTTTAGAAAAATTTTGAAGTTGAGCGCATATTCATCAATTGTTTTATTCAAATCAGTAGCGATTGTGTGCGTGCATTTAAGCTTGTCATTATCATAAACACCAAATTTTATCATGGTGTTTCCCATATCGATACAAAGCAGCATAGAACATCCTCCGCTTCCACCTTCAAAAAAGTGTGGTGCGCCTATATTATACACGCTTCGCGTATTGCGCGCACATCTTGTTAATTAAACAAAATAAACATAGAATAAAGGCATGCGAAACAACAAAATTAAAAAAATCATAGCGATCGCCTTGGCTGGAGTCATTTTGGGTGCTTGTTCAACAACTCCTCCCGAGCCAACGGTGGACGAACTTAAAGGCGTGATGATTTCTGCGGCGGAAAAAATGTCCAAATATTCAGCGATCGCCTATGAAGCCCCTATCTTTGAATTCAGTCTGTTGAGCGATACCGGGGATTCCATATCACTAACAGAGAGAAAAGATAGCATTCCGTTTTCAAGAAAAGCGATTAACATCGATTCTATATATGATTCAGATATCATATCGTGTGGGAGCGTAAATGGGACATTGATTTTTAAATGTCCGAGTTTTGATACCCCTATTTCGATTCCTGGTTCATATAGCGCCGACTACTATCGCGAAGAAAATATTCTCTATCTCACCTTGGATGAGAAGACTGTCAATCTGATTGAGGATTTAGGCATTTTTGAAGAAGGAACGAACTGTTCAAAAATAAAATTTGACGATGAAGATTTTGCTTTGGTTGAAGAGATTATTGCTGCTGCTATCAGCGAATTCACCGGAATCGAAATAGATGAGAATATTTTTACTTTTAATACGCTAGTTTTTTTACTTCATCAAATCGATAATCAAGACATCGTTGATTTTATCAATTCCATGCCAGACCCCACTGGAACATTTAACAAAGAGAACAACACTTATTCTATTCACTACGATATCGATAAGAAAACATTAGTTACAATGCTCGTGAATGACGAACTAGAAAAAGAAGGTCTGACGAAAGATACAGCGACGCAGGAACACATCGATGAACTAACAGAAAAATATGAAGACGAATTACAATATGCTGACATCAATCTTTGCAGAGTTGATTTTTTAATAGAGAATAGCGAGATTGAAAGCGTCGAATTCAATGTGGAATTGTCTATCGATAGCGAGAGCTTTAAAGGAACATCCACTTCGATTGCCCACATCGATTATTTAGCCTTCGATGACGATGTGAAAATAGACGTGGAAATCAATAAAAATGACTATGTCGCATTTAAAGATTTATTGCTCCATGTCGTGATCGAATATAAGCGCAAAACTAATTCGCGACAATATTGATAATCCTATTCTTAACAACGATGACTTTGCGAATAGTTTTACCTTCAATATGACGTTTTACACTTTCTAAAGAAAGTGCTTCTTGTTTTATATATTCATCTTCGCTGTCGATTGGGCACGTGATTTGCGCGCGAACTTTTCCATTGACCGTCACTGCAATTGTGACATTTTGCAAGACTAGTTTTGTCTCATCATAGCGTGGCCACTTTTCATAGGCGATGGTGCGCTTCGCACCGAGCGATGACCAAATCTCTTCACCGATGAAAGGACAGATGCATGAGAATACTTTGCAAAAATCTTTCATGTAATTCACATATATACTCTTAGCTTTGTACACTTCATTGATAAAAATCATCATTTGCGAAATGGCGGTATTGAAGCGCAGATTTTCAAAATCATCATTAATCTTTTTAATTGAAAAATTAAAAATATAGTCGAGTTCGCCAGAATTATTCTCGGAAAACTTAGCCTTCATCTCATCGCTCATGTATACGCGATAAACGCGATCGATGAATCTTCTTGCGCCATCGAGTCCAGCATCAGACCATGGAAGAGATGCTTCAAGAGGTCCCATGAACATCTCATATAAGCGAAGGGCATCAGCGCCATATTTTTCTATCACAACATCAGGATTTATAACATTTCCACGCGATTTTGACATCTTTTCGCCATTGTCGCCGAGTATCATGCCTTGATGAAATAATTTTTTGAAAGGCTCTTCAGATGAAGTGATGCCAATATCGTGAAGAAATTTATACCAAAAGCGCGCATAGAGCAAATGTAGAACAGCGTGTTCGCTACCACCGATATACAAATCGACGGGAAGCCAGTGATCTATCAATTTTTTGTCCGCAATGGCATGATCATTTTTCGGATCTAAATAACGGATGAAATACCAGCATGAACCAGCCCATTGAGGCATCGTATTCGTTTCGCGTCTGCCACGTTTTCCATCCACGACGACATTGACCCAATCAACCGCTTTAGCTAACGGTGATTGTCCATCGCCTGATGGAGCGTAATTGTCAAGATTTGGCAATATCAATGGAAGCTCAGAGTCTTTTAAAACATGATAGGTATTATCTTCCAATTCGACAATAGGTATCGGCTCGCCCCAGTATCTTTGACGAGAAAAAAGCCAATCGCGAAGCTTGTAATTCGTTTTCATTTCACCAAAACCGAGCTCGGTGAGTTTTTTAATCATGATCTCTTTCGCATCATCTATATTGAGACCATCAAGAAAATCGCTGTTGATATGCTTTGCGTCATCTTCCATTGCACGCTTTGAAATATCTCCTTCGAGCACTTGAATCATCGGCAGATGGTACTTCTTTGCGAATTCATAGTCCCTTTGATCATGAGCGGGGACAGCCATAACAGCGCCGCTGCCGTATGAATTCAACACGTAATCAGCAACATATATCGGAACTTGTTTTCCGTTGATTGGGTTGATGGCAAATGCGCCTAAAAAGACCCCAGTTTTATCTTTGTTTAACTCGGTTCTCTCCATGTCGGACTTCGCCACCACTTTTTTGACATAGTCAACTACCTCCTGCTTTTTAGCCTCATCAACAATCTCCATCACCAATTCGTTTTCAGGAGCGAGGCAACAGTAAGTGCAGCCATACAGAGTATCGACACGCGTTGTAAAAACTTTAAAGGCCTTCTCAAAATTAAGAATTTTAAATGTGACAAGAGCTCCAATTGATTTCCCGATCCAATTGCGCTGCATCTCAATGGTTGATTTAGGCCAATCGAGACCGTCGAGGTCATCGAGCAAGCGATCTGCATAAGCGGTAATTTTTAAGACCCATTGTCTCATCGGAATTCTCACGACTGGAAAACCGCCTCTTTCCGATTTGCCATCTATCACTTCTTCATTTGCCAAAACAGTGCCGAGTTCAGGGCAATAGTTGACGGGAAGATTGCTTACATAAGCTAAATCATGCTCATATAGTTTGGTAAAAATCCATTGCGTCCATCTGTAGTATGATGGATCGGTCGTAGATATCTCTTTGCTCCAGTCATACGAAAAGCCTAAAGCCTTTATTTGATGGCGAAAATTATCGATGTTTTTACGAGTGAATTCATCAGGGTGCTTGTTGCTTTTTAAAGCATATTGCTCAGCGGGTAAGCCAAAAGCGTCCCAACCCATGGGATGAAGAACGTTAAAGCCTTGCATTCGTTTCATACGCGCGACGATATCCGTGGCGGTATATCCTTCAGGATGCCCGACATGAAGCCCTTGAGCGCTCGGATATGGAAACATATCCAAGGCATAAAATTTCGGCTTAGAAAAATCATATACATCGCAATAGAAAGTTTTGTTATCATCCCAATATTTCGCCCATTTATGTTCTATTTTTTTATGATTGTATTCCATATTGTTATCTTCCTAGAAGTTTATGATAGAGTTTCAAGTAGTCATTTGCCGAATTGTGCCAACCATTATCTGTCTTCATCGCATTAATGCGAAGCTTTTTTAATAGCGCTCTATCATTATAAGATTTTAAAGCTTCAAAACAAGCATAATCAATGCCTGAGTAATCATAATTGTTGAACGAAAATCCATTTGCGACAGCGGAATTGCTTTCATCGTAAGAAATGACAGTATCTCTCAAACCACCTGTATTTCGAACGATGGGTAATGTGCCATATCTCTCGGCGATCATCTGGCCGATTCCACATGGTTCAAATAACGAGGGCATTAAAAAGAAATCGCTGCCGGAATAAATTTTGTGAGCAAGTTGGTTTGAATATCCGATATATATACCCATTTTTTGAGGATACATCCGCCTTAGAGACTCCAGTTTTTGTTCGAGATCATATTCGCCGCTGCCCAATATCACAATCGAGTGACCTTTTGATAGTAGTAAATCAGCAATCGATATCACAAGGTCGATTCCTTTTTGCCAAGTTAATCTCGACACCAGACCAAAGACCGGTTGATTATCATCGACAAGATTAAAATAATCAAGGAGATTCTTTTTATTATCTCTCTTGCCCGACGTAACGTTTTTAACATCGTATTTTGCAAAGATTAAATCATCGCTCTTCGGATCGAATTCAACCATATCTATGCCATTTAAAACGCCGACAAAATTATCAGCTCTTTCTTTTAGAACATCTTCTAAACCCTGTCCGTATTCGGCGGTTAGAAGCTCCTCTCGATGAGTAGGCGATACAGTCGTTATTTTATCAGCGTATACGATACCAGATTTAAGTGTCGAAAACATGTTTTTAAGCCGCAAATTCCCATTGTCATAAAGAGAATCTGACAAACCATAGAAATCATTGACAAAAAAGCGATCTAGCATTCCTTGAAATGCTTCGTTATGAATGGTGATAACAAACTTCGTGTTCACAAACATCGATTCATTTCGATTTTGTTCTTTTATGAGCGCGGGAAGCATGCCGCATTGCCAGTCATGAACATGAATTACATCATAAGAGAGTTTCCGCACTTGCATGATTTTTCGCACCATCAGATTAAAAAAAGCAAAGCGCTCACCATCGTCCATGTATCCATACGTATTCGACCGCGAAAAATAATAATCATTATCTACCAGATAATACGTGATTCCATCCGCATAGGTGATGAAGATATCAGCGCCCTGCTTTCTCCAGCTCATATTCACTTCGCATGAGCATATCTTTTTGACCTTTGGATTACATTTTTCTTTAATCGAACGGTAAAAAGGAAGAAATATTGCGACCTCTTCGCCCATGATTGCCAATTCTTTCGACAATGAATAGACGACATCGGCAAGACCACCGCTTTTGACAAATGGATTAGCTTCGCTTGCAACCATCGCAATTCTCATATCTAAATAACCGCTCCTTGAGGAATATAAAGCGGCTGGCTCTTCGTTCCTTTCAATTTGGTGTTGTCATGAATTGTACAATACTTATCTATAAGGACATTCTCTAACTCAACACCATCGCCGATGACTGATTTTGAAAGAATTATCGAATCTTTGATATATGCATTCTTATGAACCTTAACATTGCGAGAGACAATAGAGCCTTCGACTCGACCCTCCACAATCGCTCCATTTGCGACAAAAGAGTTTTTAACCTTAGCAAATTCACCATATATGCTCGGAGGAGTGTCGTGCGTTAGTGTATAAATCGGCCAGTCATTCAAGAAAAGCTGATTAGCGATAGAGGCGTTCAAAAGTTCGAGAGAGTATTTCATGAAATGCTCCAGCGAATCAAAGCAGCGAGCATAACCGATATATTCATAGGCATGGACTGGAATGATTTTATTAGCGACTTCAGCAATGATTTCCTTAAGCCCAAACAGCGCATTAGTCTTCTCCGCTTTTTTAATCAGATTATACATGGTGCTTCGATTGATGATGTATGATTCCATCGACACGTCGGCTTCTTTCACTGATCTATCATTTTTCTTTATGCCGATAACATATCTGTTCTTATCTAAAGATAAGATATTAGATGTCATAAAAGCTTCATCAGCATTTTTGAGATGAGTGTAGACGACCGTTATCTGCTCGTTGCGCTCTATATGCTCTTTCAATATCGGTGCGAAATCGATAGTTGAAACGATGTGAACTGGATGTATGACGATATAATCGGGATTAGATCTATTGAGAACCCATTCATTAAAAACAATATTTGAAATATCGTGGTTGTATGGCGGATTAAGAATTCCATGCTCGTTAAACATGATTGTCTCACGACCAATTTTCGTATTTTCAATCCACGCTGTCATGGAGCCTAGATGGCGCAAAATAGAACGCGGATGATCCTTGATGAGAATTCCCACATCGTCAATTCCAGAGTTGCATAAGTTCGACAGAGCAAAATCAATAAAAGCATATCTCCCCAAAAAAGAAGTTGAAGCCATTGTGCGATTTGCCGTCAACGGACCGAGATCAGTTCCGCTATGCAGATTACATAACCCTAAAACAGTATGAGCCATACTCATCTTCTCCTTTGTGCAATAAGCGTTATCTCATCGCAATTTTTATTGATTATTTCATTTTCGTTGACGATTGCTTCTGGTGCTATCACAGCATTATATACTTCAGCATTTTTGCGAATGATAGAGCCGGGCATGACGACGCAATTGACAACTTTTGCTCCTTTTTCAATTGTGACTTCGTTAGATATCACTGAATGATTGACGCTGCCATGAATAGTAGCGCCTTGATTGATAATGGAATCTTTGATCGAAGCATCATTGCCGATGTATTGAGGTCGAGAATTAGTATCTTCAGAATAAATCTTGTGATGATTTTGAATCGTATAGAGATTGGTTTTTGGATTGCTCAACAATAAATCCATATTCGCTTCATGTAGCGAAGAGATAGTTCCGACATCCTTCCAATATCCTTGAAATACATAAGCGACTAGTTTTTTACCTTTATCAAGATAGCCAGGAATAATATCTTTCCCAAAATCATGGCTTGATTCAGGGTTTTGCGCATCTTGTATCAGCGCTTTTCGCAACGCTTTGTATGTGAAAATATAGACTCCCATCGATGCTAGATCAGAAGAAGGATTTCTAGGCTTTTCTTGAAACTGAATAATATTCCCATCGGTGTCAGTGACTAAAATGCCAAAGCGCGATGCTTCTTTTAATGGCACTTGTATGACTGAAATTGTGCAGTCAGCCTCCGTCTCGATGTGATGTTTAAGCATGTCTTTATAATTTGTACAATAGATATGATCGCCGGAAAGAATTAAAACATACTGTGGATCTTGCGAATCTAAAAAATCCATATTCTGATAGATAGCATCAGCTGTGCCGCGATACCACGAAAGACCATTCTCAGTTTGGCGTGGCGCTAATGTCGTAGTTAAAGAACGAACTCCATTAAGACCCCACTTTTCACCATTGCCAATGTAGCTGTCGAGCATCACAGATTCATATTGAGTCAATACACCAACGGTGTTAATACCAGAATTTGCACAATTCGAGAGCGGAAAATCAATGATGCGATATTTCGCACCATAACTGACAGCGGGTTTGGCGATTTTTTTTGTTAAAGCTTCAAGGCGAGTTCCTTTGCCACCAGCCAAAATCATCGCAACAATCTCTTTCGACATGATCTGTGCCTCCGTTAATTCTTTTTTATTGTAGCACAATAAGTAGTTGCCTTTAACTAAAATCTATGATTGTGTATAATAGCGATATGGAAAAGAAAAAACTATTTCTTTCACCAAAGAGAATGATGATCACTTTTGGCGCTCTTTGCCTGCTGATGGAAATACTTATTTTAGGCAGTGGTTTTTTATTGAGTTGGGAATATATGGTGACAAATTATATAGTGACCATCATCATCGCAAGTTCAATAATTATCCTGTGCGCTTTTCTATGCTTTATCGGGCTTAAAACATCATATTATATCGTCGATAAAAAGGGAATATATTATCATAAATCAGGTGGCGATTTGTATTACGAGTTCAAATCGATATTATACATCGATGAAATATATACAAAAAAGCATCATGTCATGCATTGTTATACCGATTTGGGAAAAGAACTATTTATCGTCTTTGACACGAATGGTTTGATCTATGAGTACGCCCTAGAATATTGTGACAGGCTTCTTAATAAAGAAGAGTTCATGAGACGATCCCCAAACATTAAGTTATAATTTTGTTGAAGATAATTTTAACTTATGTTAATCTAATCAAGCGTTTATAAAAGAAATGAGGTTGAGTTTATGTCAAGAGTATGCCAAATAAGTGGAAAGGGCCCAATGAGCGGAAACAAGCGTTCACACAGCTTAATCGCCACACGCCGAAGATGGAATGTTAATCTCCAGAAATACAAAATTGAAGTCGATGGCAAGATGGTGACAGTAAGAATGTCCGCTAGAGCTCATAAATCGCTCAACAAATCGAGATAAATTAAATTGAAATAGAAAAGGCCGAAATCGGCTTTTTCTTTTTATCGCATATATACGATTAAATAAGTTATAAGAGCTAGAAACGCAATGATAAATTGGATGATAACAATAGACCATTCGCTGACAGCGAGCGCAAATATTTTAGGCCGTGCATAAGTTAATTCGCCACTATCAGAAGGATGCTTTTCTAGTTCAGTCCACGTCTTTAATTTTGGATTAAAAATAATTAAAAATTCAGCGAGTGAAAGTATGAAGCACAGAATCGCGATTATCAATACTGGAGATTGCATCGTTATGCTGTAGATATTGATTAAAGAAAGACCGAGGGCGGTGCTTCCCAACAACGAAAAAGAAAAGAACAAAGTAGCGAGAGCGGAATGAACCTTGATGAAAAAGGCTGGAATTAAAATTAAGGAGAGATAGAACAATTGGGTAACGGCGTATATACCTGCAATCATGATGAAATATATCATCGTAGAAAAAACGCCATCAGCTAAAGAAATATATGGAATAAATGCGGTAATTGAAATTCCAATATATATGACACTCGAAATCAAATATATGAGATTTTTATTTTTTCCGAATGGAGAATAGAGTTCGTATGGAAATTCTTTAAAAAAAGAAAAATTTCTTTTAAACATTTTTTTGAATATTAACTCACCAGCGAAAATTGAGATGATGAAAAAGAAGATTAAACCGATTAATAGACATATGGTGACTTGGGTCATATTATCGCAAGGATTCAATCCTTTCTTTAATATCATTATGACCAAATAAATACGTGCCGGCAACGAGAATGTCCGCTCCTGCTTTTTTAACCAATAGGCCTGTCTCGCTATTGATTCCACCATCAACTTCAATTAAAACATCGAGGTGCCTTTTATCTATTTCTTGTCGCAGATATTTAATTTTTTCAAGAGAATTAGACATGAATTTCTGACCGCCTAATCCCGGTTCAACAGACATGATGAGAACCAGATCAATTATATCCAAAAATTTATCGAGAACTGAAACGTCAGTTGCTGGCTTAATCGATATCCCAACTTTTATTCCATAATATTTAATAGCAGAGATAGTCGCTAAAACATCGTTTTCGCTATTGAGAGCTTCATAGTGAAAAGTGACAATATCTGCACCATCGAGTGCAAAAAGTGGTCCCATCTCTAAAGGATTTTCAATCATGATATGAACATCGTTGATCAGACTATGTTCTTTAGCGATCGATTTGAAGTCAGCAAGAGAGAATGAAGTGTTGGAAACAAATTTGCCATCCATCACATCGTAGTGAAGGTATTCAACACCGAGAGACTCGACCAAATGAATCTCTTTTAAAAGATTATTTTTGTCTGCCGCAAGCAAGCTTGGTGCGATAAAACATTTTTTCATTTGCATCTCTCCTTTTTAAATGGCAATTCGCCAAGTATCTTTAAGTATATAGCATATGCGTGTAAAGAAATAAGCCTCTCATCGATTTCCTCTTTTATTCGGCACTGCTTTTCACCAGTGTGGAGACAATTTGAATAAAAACATTTATTGCTGTTTTCAAATCCAGGAAAACACTTAGCTAAATCTTCCTTGCAAATATCCAATTCGAGAGATGAAAAACCAGGCGTGTCACCGATAAAACCATTTTCGAAAGGAAGTAAAATAACCTCTTTTGTCTGATGCTTTCCTCGGCCCAAAGCCACAGAATAACTACCAATTCTTCGCATGAACGAACTATCTAAAAAATTGATGAGAGATGATTTACCCACACCTGTTTGGCCCATTAAAAGAGAAACCTTATTTTTAAAGATTCCAACCAGTTCAGACGATATTTCGCCACCTGACATGTGAGAAAAAACCTTTATATGAGCATAACTCAATTCACATTTTAAATCATTTAGATCCTTTGCGTGGTCATCCATTAAATCCAATTTCGTAAATATGACGACTGCCGGAATATCGTTAGAATTAGCATATGAGAGAAATTTGTAGAGCAAATATGGTGATAAAAGCGGTTCTTTCGCGCTCATGACGATAACGATTTGATCGATATTCGCCGCTTTTGGTCGCTTTAAAACATTCCTTCGAGGAATGAGATCAGTTATTACGCAATCATCTTCCGAAAAAATGACGTTATCACCAACGACTAAATTCTTGTTTTGAAAACGCAAAATGCCTTTCGAAAAAACATTATATGTGATGCCGTGAGCGCATATTGTAAACACGCCACCAGCAGATGAAATGATTTTACCTTCCATCAATCACCTTTAAAACCAAAAAGACGAGCGAAAAAGTTTTGCTTTTCTTTAAAATTCTCTTTGTTGTGCATGGCTTTTTCAATATCGCTGTGCATCAACTGGGCAGTTTCATAACGCTCATCGGGATTTTTTCTACAAGCTTTAAAGATTATTCTTTCAATTTCTTTAGAGATATTGGGATTAAACTTAGTAGGGCTCGGGAATGGTTTTTTAACATGCTGAATTGCGATATCTATCGGGGTTCCATCTTCATAGGGAAGACGGCCGGTTACTAATTCAAAAAAAGTGACTCCTAAAGAATAGACATCGCTTTTCGTTGTCGCGTGTTGTGACTGACAAATTTCAGGAGCCAAATAATGAACGCTTCCCATTATTGACTTGGATGAATTATCGTCCACATCTCCTTCTTCCATCGCGATGCCGAAATCGCCGAGTTTAATCGTCCCATCTGACATGCTATAAATATTTTGAGGTTTAATATCGCGATGAATCACGCCGTGCTCATGAATATATTGAATTGCACTCGTCAATTGCAACATTACTTCGCAAGCTTCAAGCACCGTCAATTTGGTTGAGAAATCAAGTCTCTCACGAAGAGTTTGGCCTTTAATAAACTCATTGGCGATGTATGGTCGACCATCGATTTCACCTTGATTATAAACTTTGACGATGTTCGGATGGTTAAAACTCGCTGAAGCCATTGCTTCATATGTAAAACGACGCAAATTCTCATCGGAGGACATCAGTTCTTCTTTTATAACTTTTATCGCAACTATTTTCTTGGTAATTATATCGGTTGCTTCGTAAACTTCCGCCATACCGCCAGATCCGACACGAGAAACGATGCGGTATCGATCATCAACTTTTTCGCCGATATTAATCATGATTGCTCTCCCAATAAGCAATAGCGATATTATCAGAACCACCATTTTCATTCGCCGTTCTAATCAACATATCAACTTTTTGAGCGATTCGATCATCGCTTTGCAAAATTGTAAATACTTCTTTTTGATCCATGTTATTGTACAAACCATCGCTGCACAACAATATCGAGTTGCCGAGATAAGGCAAAACATTGACATCGAGATTGATCGATGGATATATGCCTAGTGCATTCATTAAAACGTGTCGTTTTGGGTGAGATTCCATCTCTTCTTTCGTAATTTTACCTGTGCGATACAAATAATCGACATAAGTTTGATCCGTCGTCAATTGAGCGAGCCCATCAAATTTAACCTCATAAGCACGTGAATCGCCAATGTTAGCAATCACAATTTTGTCCCGAATGATAAGAGCCGCAACCATAGTTGTTCCCATATCTTTATACGCAGAATTTCGATATGCTTCATTATAGATTTGCAGATTTGTATTTCTGATCACTTTAGAAAACCAATATTTTGTCATAAAAAGGGAGCCAAAATGGTTTTTCTTTCGAAATGCATCGCTGATTGTGTCAACGGCAAATTTAGAAGCGTAATCGCCTTTATTGTGACCGCCCATCCCGTCGCAGACCAAAAGAAGAATATCACCGCTTGAATTAGAAAGTGCAATCGCTTGATCTTCGTTGATCATGCGGACTTTTCCGATGTTTGTTTTATAGGCAAATTGCCCAGAATTTCTACGATTCATTATGAGAATACTTAGCGCGAAGTTGACCACAGGCGGCATCAATATCCGAACCAAACTCCTTTCTAATTGTCGCGGTTATACCGCGTTTTGTCAATCTATCAAGAAAATCGTGAATTGTTTTGTCATCGCTCCGCTTGAAAGAATTTTCATTAACTTCGTTATAAGGAATAAGATTAACATATGCGAGCATTCCTCGTATTAAATCTGATAATTCATCGGCACAAGAAATTGAATCGTTGATTCCTTTTAGTAAAATATATTCGAAAGTGACACGTCGGCCCGCTTCTTGCTCATAGTATTTGGCGGCCTCAATAATGTCTTTAATGGGATACGCCTTGTTGATTTTCATGATTTCATTTCGAGTGGCATCATTCGAAGCATGAAGAGAAATGGCTAGATTTATTTGTATTCCTTCATGAGCATATCTCTTGATTTTATCGACTAGTCCACACGTTGATACAGTGATGTGTCGAGCGCCGATAGCAAGACCCTTTTGATAATTGATAATACGAACAAAACTCATGACATTATCATAATTGTCAAATGGTTCACCAGTGCCCATGACGACGACATGAGTAATATGTTCATTATCTTGATTTAACAAATCGTTAACAACTAGAAACTGACCCATCATTTCTGATGTCTCCAAATTCCTAGTTTTTTTCAAAAGTCCAGAAGCGCAAAATGAACAGCCCATATTGCAACCAACTTGTGAAGAAATGCAGATGACATTACCATATTCATAACGCATGAGTACCGTTTCAACTCTCGCACCATCTTTCATCTCGAGCAAAAGTTTGATTGTTCCGTCAGAACTGAGTTGTTTTTTAAAAATAGATGGCTTTTCAAAACAAAATTTTTCTTTCAAAAGTTCGCGAAAAGACAATGAGACATCGCTCATAATATCAAATGATGTCGCGCGTTTTAAATAAATCCATGAAAGAAGTTGTTCTGCTCGATATTTTTTCTGCTCCATTTGGAGCATTAATTCTTCTAACTGATTAGGAGAAACGCCATAAATATTAATCACTGCGGGATTCACCTACGCGTTTCAATATTGCATAATACATCGCAGTGTCAAGCTCATCATAAGGGAATCGCTGTCGTTCTTCGACTAATTCGAAATCTCGATGTTTCTGTAAAAAATCAATGATGACAGAATGACTTTCCTTGCGATTGAGCGTCATAACGATATAGATTAATTTGCCATCTTCGGTAAGATAAGTGGAAGAACCTTCCAGTGCCAATTTTTGATTCAAAATGAACTTATCGATTGCTTCCTGGCGAAATTTAACCAAGAAATCCGGGTACTGCCTTATTTCATCAAAGCAAGAGTTTGAAGGAGCAACTACCACGAGATCTTGTTCACAGCTGATTGCGGCTTCCATCGATAACGGATCAGGGGCATTGAATAAATTTACATTCCTAGCATTAGCTAATCGAATGCTGCGAGCTAATTCGAATCTCTCATCAAGATTGCTAACCCCAACATTAAAATTGACATCTCTACCATATTTCGCATAAAGTTCGTATAGAATTGAATTATCAGCACCGCTATATGCCAAAATGTTGTGAACATTAGGCTGAACAAAATTATCAAAGAAAGATTTAACAGCCATTTTTTCTGGAAAAACATCGAAACTTCTAAAAAATTCAGCGCGTTTTTTAGGTGGCTTACCATCGAATATTACCATGTCGCTAACCGGTGATGGCTTAAATGCATCGTTCTCTTTTACGAGTTGATCCAAAGTTGTTTGCATGGTCATAACTCGGCAGGTAAGAAGTTGCGGTCTAGTGTTCTTTTTAAGAAGCTTGTATGTTATTCCTTTTCCAAAATGCTTTTGCCACATTTTTATAAGCCAAATTGGCGTATTGAACCTCAATGACAAAAAATCTACTGAATCGCGAGGAATATCGTTTGGAATCAAATCATTTGGTGAATCTCGAAACGTCAGCATTTTTACCAAATTTGAAAATCTTTGTTCATCTATGGATGATTTAATAAAATCTGTCACTTCATCTTCATTCAATCTTTTAAGAAAAAGATTATTGGACAAGGCAATATAGATCAAACATTTTTCATCGTCTGTAAATTGAATATTAGTCTCATGCAATAAACGGGAAAACAAAAAATGGTGTCTTAGCTCGCATCCAGCCAAAGCCGAAACAATGCCTTTGATATCTTTAAGCGTCTCATCGCTCTGAAATGTTTTTTTTAAAGCAAATGAAAAGGAGATTTCTGTATACAAGATTTCCTTTAAAATTTTTTGTGCCGTGATGATTTCTTTCATAGTTTACTTTCTAATATTAGCATTGAGCAGACGAATAATAAAATAGTATTAAACTATTTATCATCGTCTTTTGGCAAAACTTCTTTGAAAATATTTTCACCAAAAACTTTTTCTTCATAGTCATCATCTGAACAGGCGCCGTCTTCATCATCTTCATCATCTTGAAAATTACTTGCCTCTCGGACAACATTTGCATCGGTGATAAAACGAGGATATTCCGAATTAATCTTTTCATATCTATTTTTAGAATCGTAATAGTAGAATTCAATTGCGACATTGATTGTGACATCAATTAATGTAGAAATTATATATTTGGCGATTTTTTCTTGAAAAACCTTATATTTTTCTGGTGCATGTATTCTCACTAGAGCATTCCATGAATTTTGTTCAACACCAAAATGATAAACAAAACTATTAGGGGCATAAAACGAAATATTGTCATCGTGTGTTTCATAAATATTGGCAATCTTAGTCGTGTGATTCTTTGCGTAATAGGCAATTGCATATTGATCTAACCCAAGGATAGAAATTGTTATCATATATATCTCCCTCTCACTTCAATTATGATTATAATACATTTTCTTATGTTTTTTCAAAAACCATAAGTATCGACATTAACTACAATATTAATACTCGTTTTTGAAGAAAGTGATTTTATGATTCGAGAAAGATATTTTTTAATTTCTTTATCGGATTTGTATTTGATTAGAATTGCCCTTTTAAAAAGACTATTTTCGTAAGGGATATAAGGTATGCTCGGTCCAACCACCAAAACATTTTCAAATCTCTGCCTGTTTATATCATCTGCCAAATGTTCTATAGCTTTATTGACTAATTTTTCATCGCCAGAAGTCAACTCAATGCTCGTCGTATAGGTGTAAGGAGGATATTGTTGAATCTTGCGAATTTGCATTTCTTTGGCATAAAAACGGTTATAATTCTGTTCTGCAGCGCATCGAATGGCGTAATGATTCGGAACATATGTTTGAATAACGGCCTCGCCAATCGAGTCGCCTCTTCCGCTTCGCCCAACCGCTTGAGTGATCAATTGAAAGGTGCGTTCAGCGCTTCTGAATGAAGGAAGATTTAATCCAATGTCAGCCAATATCACCGCAACAAGCGTCACGTTTGGAAAGTCATGACCTTTTGCAATCATTTGCGTGCCAACCAGAATTTGTGCTTTTTGTTCGCGGAAATCATTGAGAGTTTTTGCGATGTTATTTTTCACTTTCCCAACATCACTATCAAGTCTAAGAGTCTTAACATCAGGAAATAATTTTTGAATCTCATCTACGATTTTCTCTGTGCCAAATCCATTCTTCGAAAGATGAACGGAACCACATTCTGGGCACGATAATGGCATCAATTCAACATATCCGCAATGGTGACATTTAATCATGTTATCTTCGCGATGATAGGTTAGAGTGACTCCACAATTTGGACACCTAAAAACGTGTCCGCAAGAGCGACAAGATAAATAATTTGAATATCCACGGCGATTTATAAGTATAACGATTTGATGATTTTGTTTGATTGCGCTTCTCATTTTATTAAGAAGAAGCGTCGAGAAAATAACAGATTCACGCGATAAGTTCTGCGAATTAAGCAAATCAATGATCGTTGTCTTTGGCAATTGCTGATCATTTATCCTACGTGGTAAAAGCACATGATTATAAAGACCTTTTATGGCCCTAGCTCTAGTTTCTAGAGATGGTGTCGCGCTGCCTAAAACAACTTTTGCACCATTAGCTTTCGCTCTCATCAACGCAACCTCTTTTGCATGGTAATAAGGCAAATTTTCTTGTTTGTATGATTCGACGTGTTCTTCATCAAGAATTATTAACCCAATTCTTTTTAATGGAGCAAAAATTGCACTTCGTGCTCCTACCACAATATGGCATGTGCCTTGAGCAATGCGACGATACTCATCGTATTTTTCTGCGGCAGTCAATTCACTATGAAGAATTGCAACATTATTGTTGAAGCGCCTTGAGAAGTATTCAACCATTATTGGAGTTAAAGCGATCTCTGGTACAAGAAATAAGACATCTTTGTTATTAGCGAGCGTTTCTTCCGCAAGAGCAAGATAGACTTCTGTCTTGCCACTTCCAGTTACACCTTCGAGCAAAGAAACCATTTTATCGGAATCCAGTATTTCTTTAACAGCTTGTTTTTGATCTGATGTGAGCGTGTGTTTTTCTTCTCGAGAAAATTTTGGAATTTCAAGTCTTGATTTTTCTATACGATCAATTTTTATTCTCTGCAATTCAAGAAGTTTTTTTATGATTGTGGAATTGGGTAATTCCTTTTTAAGAACTTTTCCATATAGTTTTATAAATCGCAGCACTTCAATCTGCTTTGAAGTCAAATCCGTTTCATCATCATCTTTGATCGATAGATAATCGTCGTATTTTATTTTGGGAGCTTTTAAAGAAGATGATGTAGGTTTCAAAGAGGGAGGTAACATCGCTTGTAGAACAGAAATTTTAGGGGCGAGGTAATATTCAGCGATTTGATCGGATAAATTCATAAGATCATCATTGAGGATTGGACTATCGTCCAACACATCGATTATTTCACTAATTTTATATCCAGATGCCAACTCTAATTCCTCAACAGATTGCTTTGTTTCACTGATCGCAATGACGTAACCGATAATCATGGCATTATGAAACTTTGCCAGAACTCGATAACCAACTTCGATTTTTTTATCTCCAATATATGTATAAGAAAAAGGGCGATTAACAGCATGAGCGGTATATTGGATTAAAACATCTAATATAAGCATGATAAAATGCCCTTATTTTCTGATTGTGGCATGAATTTTTGATTTGATAATATTCTGAATTTCCTTCGCAGCGCGTTTTGGGTTATCGTTTAAAACGACATATTGATAGTTGAATTTCAAACTCATCTCAGCGCGAGCTTTTGCAAGACGTTTTTGAATAACCTCTTCACTCTCTGTTGATCGATGTCTGATTCGCTTCTCTAAATCTTCAAAAGATGGAGGGATTAAGAATATCGAAACGATATCCCCACCTTTTTGCTTTGCCATAACCTGCTTCGTTCCTTCAACTTCAATTTCCAAAATGACATTTTTCCCTTCGTTACGAAGTTTTTGGACATAATCTTTCGGTGTACCATATCGATTGCCAACAAAAGATGCCCATTCAAGAAGATTATCATCCTTAATTGCTTTATCAAATTCTTCATTAGAAACGAAAAAATAGTCAATTCCATTTGTCTCTTTTGCTCTTTTGAATCTCGTCGTCATCGAAACGCTATAAACAAGATTTAGAGATCTGTTTGCCATGACAAGACGCCTAATTGTTCCTTTTCCAACCCCAGATGGGCCTGAAAGAATGATTAGAAGACCTTGTTTTTTAGATAAATCATTTTGATGAAAAAACATTTTTTCCTTTCACAATTATAGTGCCCAAATCGTTGGATTACCTTCAACATAATGCCAATACACATTTGTTTGAGATGGTTGATTTTCGCTATATAAATAGTACGGAATCGCCGGATAATTCCAATAAGAACCCAACGATGATGGAAGTGTTGTGCTCTCAAAAAATATTAAGGCATTACTGCATGATGCAAAGCAATTGTTACCAATAGTTGTCACGCTCGCTGGAATAATGACGTATTCCAAATACCTCGATCCTTCAAAAGCTCTCGCTGAAAGCGTAACGATTGAATTTGGAATAACATAGTTTTCAGAAGTCTTCCCTGCCGGATAGCAAATGAGCGACGTATCGCTTTTGTTAAATATGACATTATCAACTGCTTTGAATGATGCATTCGTCACATCAACAGTAATCGATGATAGATGAATACACTCTGCAAAAGGATTTTGGTTTATTGATGAAAGATTAGAAGGTAAGTCGATTGAAGTCAATGCAGAACAACCATAAAAAGCATTGCCGCCGATAGATGATAACGATGAAGGAAAAACAATGGATGAAAGTTTTCTATTGCTGTGAAATGCTCCCGCTCCAATCGAAGTGACTTCGTTTGGAATTAATAATGAGGAGGCATCAATATTTGAAGGGCAATACAAAAGGGTTTTGCCATCTTTTGAATAAGCAACATTATCAATTATCTGAAAATACGCGTTATCAGCAGATATAGAAATCGATTCAACATTTGGCGATTCGAGAAATGCCGAAGCCCAAGCAAAGGTTTTTAATGTGCTAGGAAAAGTCGCGGAGATGAAACTGGGGCAGTTTGCAAACATATACTCACCAATTTTTGTGACGCCTTCTGGAATATCGATCGAAACAAGTCTTGAAGATTGAAAGCAAGCATTCCCAATCTCAAGTAATGATTCTGGCAGTTCTATTGAAGTAATTGACGAATTATAAAAAACTCCCTGTGCAATAGCGTAAACTGGTTTCCCAGCATATTGTTGGGGAATAAGAATTTCGGTAGATGATCCAATATAACTTTTTACAAGGTATGAATCAAATGCTTCCGAGTATTCGAAAGAGAGACCTTTTGTATAATTGTACTCTTCGCGAAATTGAGCGATGCGAGAACAATCCTCTTGAATATTCACCAATTGTTTGTCCCAGCCAGAAAAGATATAAGATATTTTATTATCGGTGCTAGGTTTAAGAGGAGTTTCTCCTTCATAAAAAGCTTCACCGCCTGGTTGAACTTCGGTTTCATAAAGAACCGATAGATCATAATTTTTGAAAGTGACAGAGTATGTAGATTTAACAGATGCTGTGCCGCCACAAGAAGCTAGCGCTAAAACGGAACTCAATATAAACATAATTTTTTTCATAATATGGTAATTCCTAACTTGTAGTTAGTATAAATTGATTTACGTTTTTTTTCAATATGTGAAAATGCGAAATATTATAATTGCGGTTTAAAAAAGAATAAATGTTATAATTTTTACATGTTCCCGTCGGTCAAAGATTTACATTATATCGCGCAAAATATTGAAAAATCGCTCAAAAATAAGCGCGTTTCCAGTCTTGAAATCATATCTGGTGACTCCTTTGTTATTTCTTTCGAAGATTTCAAAGAATCAAAAAAGGATAGACTAATAATCAATTTTAATAATCAATTCCCATACATATCACTATTCCCGTATTCATTCAAAAAAGCAGTTGCTGTTAATCCATTTTGCAGCAAACTCGGCAATATCGTCTCAGGTTTATTTCTTGATAACATTAAAGTGCTCAACAACGATCGCATTTTGGTCTTAAAATTTGTTAAGGAAAACGAGCCGCGGGAAGGCAAAGAGTATTCACTCTGCATTGAATTGTTTCCATATCACCCAAATATTGTGCTTTGCGATAGTAATAATTCAATAATCGCGCAGCTTAAAAAATCTTACGTTGATAGAATTTACAAACCATCCATAAAAATCCGCGATTTGGATGATGAGACTGCACCATTTAATATGGCTGATTATCTGAACAGAATAGATCGAGAAAATCGGCTGATATCACAAGAAAACGAATCCAATCTAATGGGGAAAGCTTTCCGTGTTCTATCGGCTGAGAATAAAAAAATGGAGAAGAAAATATCAAATCTAGATAATGATTTGGCGATGGCGAACAAGGAAAGCGGCCTTCTTGACGTAGCCGATGAATTATCGAGCGATCGTGAACGATACCAATCGGCAACAAATATAGCTTTGAATGGAGTAGTTCACAATCTAGATCAATCGCTTAGCATCAATGAAAATATTGAAAATTTCTATCGTAGATATAAAAAGAGTAAAATTGCGATTCTCGAAATCAATAAACAGATTCAAATTGCCAAACAAAAATTGCTCAGCAATAACGATTTATTAATTAGCTTGAATTCAATGAGCGATGATGAATTAAATTTTATTTGTGGAAAAGTTACAAACAGCAGTGTCAAGAAGAACGATAATTGTAAAATCAGCCACTATTACTATGAAATTAATGATAATGGAATCAAATATTCCTTTGGAAAAAATAGCCTACAGAATGAAACGGTTAGTTTTTTGCTCGCAACGCGGAATAATTATTGGTTTCATATAAAGAACACGCATGGTTCGCATTTAATAATACGACAAGAGAAACGTCCATCTGACGACTGCATAAGAACGGCTTGCGAATTGATCATCCTTTTAAACAAAAAACTCGATGGAGAGGTGACATTTACAAAAAGGACTAATGTCAGAAAAGGGCACTCTCCAGGGCAAGTATTCATTAAAAACTACGAGACTATACAAATAAAAAGAATCGATGACAGAACGCGCGAACTATTGTCTATTGCAGAAAAGAAAAGCATTTAATCTAGTGTATGTTCGCCTTTAATAATCTCGATCGTCGCTAATTCAGAGAATTTTTGCTGTCGTAAAACTTCATAAAGAATAATGGCGACAGAATTAGATAGATTTAGGCTTCTAGCATTGGCCATCATCGGGATGCGCATACAAAGGTTGAGATTACTCTTTAGCAGCCTTTTATCTATCCCTGTCGATTCGTTGCCAAACATAAAATACATGTTTCCAAATTTGTTAGAAAAATCAAACGCAGTATAGAGTTTTGAAGAGTATCTCGTCACATAGTATATGATTTCGTTCCTATGCATCTGCTCAAATTCTTCATAATTTTTATATAAAACATATTTTGCTTCTTTGAGATAATCCATCCCGACGCGTTGCACGGATTTATCATCGATTTCAAATTTGATTGGACCGATGATGTGGACAATTGAATTAGTTGCCATTGCGGTCCTTAAAATATTACCGACGTTTTGAGGCATTGAGGGGCGAAATAAAACAATATTTACCATGAGAGAATAATAAGGTGGAAAGAAAAAAAGCACAAGAATATAATAATTTCCATGAACAATGCAGAAAAACTATTTGAGGAATTGAGTGGAAGAAAAGCTACTTCATGTATAAGAATTGAAGAAGGCTTATCGAACGACACATATATCGTAAATGGCATGTATGTAATCCGTTTAAGAAAGCCTAGTATGGATAAATATTACCAAGTTGACCTCGAGCGCGAAATCGCTTTGAGAATGAGCGACATCGGTATTTCGGAACAGATCATTTCATTTGATAGATTGAATGGATCAAAAGTGTCTGCATATATCTCTGGAACAGAAAGAATTTCAAATCCGATAGCGATAGAACAATTAAAGCTTATCGCTACTAGCATTAATAAGCTTCATTGCTGTGGTGTTTCTGCGAAAATTGACTTCGATATACTCAATCGTTTTGATTATTATAAGCAAGAGTCAGGAGAGAGTTTAAACCATCGACACGAACAGAAAATTATAGAAAAAATCCAGAAGGATCTAAAAAACGAAAAAAAAGTGCTCTGTCATAACGATTTGGTCAAAGGCAATATCTTGCTCAAAAATAACCAAGCAATTCTCATAGACTGGGAATTTGCGGGGATGAATTATCCATCATTTGATATAGCGTCATTTTTAAGTGAGAATAATATTACAAATTCCGATGATATTAAGAATTTTCTTTCTTTTATCACTGGCGAAAAAAGCGTGAGCAAAGACTATTTTGAACATATTAAAAACATGATGACTTTCGAAAACTATCTTTGGTATTATTGGGCGATGATGAAATACAAGTTCAGCCGCGATAGAAGATATTTAGATATAGCCAGCGAAAAGAAAAATGCGATATAATCGCATTTCTTATTCTTGATCAGTAAAATATTTTTTATATAGATAGTCATCGCCAAAATCTTTTTGATACAAATCGATGGCTTTTTGAATTACTTTTTTTGCATAATTTGAATCATGCATTTCATTGACAACTGTAGTTTTTCCTTCAAGTTGCTTATACACAGTAAAAAAATGCCTGATTTCTTCCATGAAGTGAGGCGGAAGATCTTCCAATTCTTTAAATGTATTAAATAATGGGTCACGCGCGCAGATTGCAATAATTTTTTCATCTCTCTGCCCACCATCGATCATTTCCAAGACACCGATTGGGTAGCACTCTACTAACGCTAAAGGCACGATGCATTCAGAGCACAAAACTAAAACATCTAATGGGTCGTCATCCTCTGCATATGTTCTAGGAATAAAACCATAATTATGAGGATAATGAGTCGATGTATATAAAATTCTGTCCAGTCTCAATGTGCCGGTTTCCTTATCGAATTCGTATTTGTTCTTGCTGCCCTTGGGAATTTCTATACATGCGAGAAAACTATCTGGTTTGATTCTCTCTTTGCTCACTCTATGCCATACATTCATTCTGTTTTCTCCTTAAAATATATAAAAAATCTACTATTTCAATATATTCTAACCATGTGCATAAAACAAGGTATAATGGTATAATTCATCTATGAAAAAAATGTTCTCATCAATTGCCATTCTTTTAATAATTATGCCTCTTTCATCGTGCGGTTCTTCCAACCCATCATACATACAGATCAATCAAGAGATATTATCAAAGGGAGAGCCGACCAGCGAGAGTTCGATGAACGAGTGGACATATAGCGCTGATGGTCAATATATCAAATCATTAATGAATAGCGATCAAGATTTCACCCTGCTTTTTTCAAGCGATTATTGTAGTCATTGCAGAGAGGCAAAACCATCGATAATTAGATATATATATGAAACAAAAGCGATGATCTATTATATTCAGACCGATGCATTTGAAGATATCTATGTAGAATATGAGAAAATTTATAATAATTCTTTGGGAAATCCGAGCGCCAGCCTCGTCACACCTACCCTAATGTTTTTTAAAGGAAGAACATTGGTGAATTACGTAACGGGAAACGATCGATTGTTGAACATCATATCGACGACAAATCTTTTCAATGCACAGACGCGAATTACAAATGTATCGCATATCGACACATTAATGGGTTTGAGCGAATATGTTGCAAGCAACCCGGATTCATTATTGTATTTTTATGATATCAATGACACAACTGCCATTAATGCGTATACAAATGTCTTGAAGGAAAAATCGAACAAAAGTGACAAAAAAAGTGCCATTGTTGATATGAATTCATTATCGGACACCGATCGTTTGGAACTTATTTCTCAGTACGATCTCTCATCTGAATATCGTCCTGAATTAATCGCTTACGTCAACGGATTGAAACAAGACAAATTTACATATGCAGAAATCGATAGTGATCTGATCGAATATGTTCAACAGTACTTGTAATCAATGGTTTTCTTTGCTCGCTTGAATAGTATCGAGGCGAGCTAAAGAGCGAAGAAGAGACGCTTTTGCACGTAAGATATCGACTGAAGCATCTTTTTTATTTAATCTTATTTCGGCTCTTTCTTTGCTGGCCAACGCTCGCGCTTCGTCAATGTCATTAAGCGATTCAACATCATTGACTAATACGATTGTTTTATCCTTTTCAACATAGAGGACACCACCAAATTCGACATAAAATTCGACCTTGCCATTTGCTTTTGTGCGCAAAGGAGCAATTTCAATTGGGGTTATGAGAGGTATATGCCCTGTCATTACAGCGATAATACCATCGTGAGTCTTAACATATAACTCATCGACTAATCTATCGGCATAAAGCCCTTTCGGTGTAAGAATAACTAATCTGAATGACATGACTAAATTTTCTTCGCTTTTTCAGCGACCTCCTCTATCTGTCCAACATATAAAAATGCATTTTCTGGATAGGAATCATATTCGCCATTTAAAATTGCCTTGAATGAACGTATCGTGTCTTCAACATGAACATATGCGCCTGGTATTCCTAAGAATTGTTCGGCGACATGAAGTGGCTGGGAGAGGAAATTCCTCACTCTTCTTGCTCTTGCGACAATAATCTTGTCCTCGTCCGATAACTCATCTATTCCTAAAATAGCAATAATATCCTGCAATTCTTTATATCGCTGTAATAATTGCTGAACCTTTCGCGCTGTATCATAGTGATCTTGTCCAACGATATGTGGATCTAAAACATTGCTTGATGACTCTAAAGGGTCGACCGCAGGGAAAATGCCAAGAGAAGCAGTATTGCGATCCAATACCGTCTTAGCATCGAGATGAGAAAAGGTTGTTGCGGGCGCTGGATCAGTCAAATCGTCAGCAGGAACATAAATCGCTTGAACTGAAGTGATAGATCCATCTTTTGTAGAAGTAATTCTTTCTTGAAGTTGACCCATTTCAGTAGCGAGTGTCGGCTGATAGCCAACAGCGCTCGGCATGCGACCTAAAAGAGCAGAAACTTCACTTCCGGCTTGAGTAAATCGAAAAATATTATCGATGAATAGAAGAACATCTTGATGAGCGACATCACGAAAATACTCTGCCATTGTAAGAGCTGATAGACCAACGCGCATTCTCGCTCCTGGCGGTTCATTCATCTGACCAAAGATCAGAGCGGTTTTATTCAATACACCCGATCTTTTCATTTCGAAGTACAAGTCGTTACCTTCTCGGCTTCTCTCTCCAACTCCAGCAAACACAGAAATACCATGCTGCTCTGTAGCGATGTTGTTAATCAATTCTTGAATCAGCACCGTTTTGCCAACGCCTGCACCGCCAAATAAACCTACTTTACCACCCTTGACATAAGGACAGAGCAAATCGATTACTTTTATTCCTGTTTCCAATATCTCATTTGAAACAGATTGCTCTTTAAAAGCGGGAGCATCGCGATGAATTGGCATGTGCTTCGAACGCTGAAAATCATCTCCGAGACCATCGATGGGATGGCCCAAAACATCAAACATTCGGCCAAGCGTTTCTTTTCCGACTGGAACCATGATTGGATTGCCGGAATTGATGGCTGCCATTCCACGAACAATTCCTTCGGTTGGCCCCATGGAAATGCATCGCACCGTATCGTCACCGATGTGTTGAGCAACCTCTACAGTCAATGATTTACCATCTTTCAAAGGAATCACTAATGCTGTTAAAAGTTCAGGTAGATGCTCATCATCAAACCTGACATCAATCACAGGACCGACAGCCTGTATTATTATTCCATTTAGTTTCTTTTCCATATCTTTTTCTCCTTATGAATTTGTGTTAGCTGCGCCAACTACTTCAGTAATTTCTTGAGTGATGGATGCTTGTCTTATCTTGTTGTATTCAAGCGTCAATTTTTCTAAAAGATCATCAGCGTTATTATTAGCATTTTCCATCGCTGTCCTTCTTGAAGCTTGTTCCGAAACTAATGACTCCATGATTTTTTGATTCACAATCGTATAGAAATAAATAGGTACTATCTCTTTCACAATAGTTGCGATGTTCGGTTCAAATAATGGCGGGTATTCGCTTAATTCTTCTTTTTGACTATTGAGTTGAATGGGCAAAATAGTAAATATTCTTGGAATGAACGTCATCGAATTGACATAATGCGTGTAAATCAATTTGATATGAGCGTATTTTTTATCACGAAATTCTTTTAAAACAAAATTGACCAATAGTTGGATACTTTTATAATTGATGTCGTTTACAGAAAAAACCAAACTATGGTTTATTTTCAAGTTTTCACTACGATAGCGCGAAATGCCTTTTGCACCTATTACAATCAAATCATCATCTGCTTTAAGAGTTTTATTAACCAGATGAAAAACGTTGTTATTATATGATGCGCATAGTCCTAAATCGGAATTGACGACGATGAAGAGATCTTTTTCTGCAACAACCGATTCCGTAAACACATTTGTCATCTTGCTACCATATCTAAAGATTTTCTGAGATATCGACAAAATAGCGTCACTGAACAAAGAGCCATCCATCATTACGGATTTGTATTTTTTAAGTTTGACGGTCGCTATTAATTCCATTGCTTTCGTAATTTTTTTTGTGGAACGAATGCTCATCATCCTTCGCTTTGTTTTGTTTAAACCCAGTGACATAAATGCTTCTTTCTACTTATTTATCTCAAAAAAATCATTACAAATTTTCCGCAATTTTTTGTCGAGAGCATCAGAAATATCCTTTTTCATATCTAACTCATCAATGATTGTTTTGTGCTGAGAAACAATTGAATTATAAAGGCTAGATAACAGAGGTCTAACTTTTTGCAAATCGATATTATCGAGAAATTTTTCTTTTACTGCATATATCTCGATAATTTGGCGTGTGACCGAATAAGTATCGTATTGATCTTGCTTCAAAAGCTCCAGCAAAACCATGCCATGAGCCAACACTTTCTTTGTTTCGATATCGAGGTCGCTACCAAATTGTGAAAATGATTGCAGTTCATTGAAATTAGCCAGTTCAATCTTTAACGATTTAGCCACCTTTTTCATCGCTTTATTCTGCGCTTCAGAGCCCACTCGAGAAACAGAGAATCCAGAATCGATCGCCGGTCGTTGGCCAATATTGAAAAGATCGCTCATCAAGAATATTTGTCCATCAGTGATAGAGATGACATTCGTCGGAATATACGCTGAAATGTCACCTGCTTGTGTCTCAATGATTGGGAGAGCTGTAATTGATCCGCCACCGAATTCAGGCGCTAATTTGCACGCTCTTTCAAGAAGTCGAGAATGTAGATAGAAAACATCGCCTGGATACGCTTCTCTTCCAGGAGGTCTTTTTAAAAGAAGGGAGAGCGTGCGATAACTAACGGCGTGTTTGCTCAAATCATCAAAAATTATTAGCACGTCTTTGCCTTGATCAAGCCATTCTTCGGCCATGGACATACCTGCATATGGTGCGATGTATTGCAGCGGAGCAAGTTCACTCGCTGTTGCGCTCACAACGACCGTATAAGAAAACGCTTGATGCTGTTTAAGTTTGCTCACAATTTGCGCTACGCTTGAATTTTTTTGTCCAATCGCCACATAGATGCAATAAACATTCTGATTTTTTTGGTTGATGATCGCATCGATAGCAATAGCTGTCTTTCCAGTCTGACGATCGCCGATAATCAATTCTCGTTGTCCACGACCAATTGGGATCATGGCATCAATGGCTTTAATTCCGGTTTGAAGAGGTGTATTAACCGATTCTCTCGTGATGACACTAGGAGCAATTTTTTCAATCGGTCTAGTTTTATTAGATTTGATATCGCCAAGTCCGTCAATCGGCTGTCCTAGAGCGTTGACGACTCTTCCGAGAAGCAGATCTCCAACTGGCACTTCAACCACAGAGTGAGTTCGTTTAACGAGATCGCCTTCGCTTATTTTTGTGTCATCGCCCAATAGAACACATCCGACATGTTCTTCTTCGAGATTCATTATCATGCCATAAACACCATTAGGAAAAACTAGGAGTTCACCTAGCATTGCTTTATCAAGACCATATACTAAAGCGATGCCATCACCTATTGTGACTACCGTGCCAACATCATCTGTCTCCAGTTTGTGTTCATATCCTTTGATCTGCTCTTTTATTAGAGCGCTTATTTCCTTGGATTTAATTTGCATAATATCACCTATTTTCTATAAGCTCACTTTTTAATGAGTTAATTTTGTTCTTAATCGAAGCATCATAAACGCGATCATGAATAATTATTTTTATCCCACCGATTAACGATTCATCGATTTTATTGACCAATTCAACTTGTTTTTTGCTCTGTTTTTCTAACGCGGATTCAATCTCTCGAATCTTGCTCTCATGAAGCGGAATAGTAGAATAGATTAAGCCTTCTTCGATGTTTTGATAATCATTAGACATTGAATTAAAATTGCGATAAATCGAAGCAAAATCATTAACTCGATGATTATCGATTAAAACTTTAAAGAAAGGGCAAAGGTGTCGAAGATTAAATGAGGAGCACAATAAAGAGGTGATTTCATATTTTTCTTTTTTGGCGATGAAAGAACTAGATAAAAATGCCAAAATCTCTTTATTTTCCATAATAGCAATATAAAGAGACTTCATCGCTGATTGATACTGAATGATTTCTTCATCATCTTTAGCGAGTGAATATAGCGCGCTGGCATATCTAACTCCAACATTATCCATTATCTATCCTCTTTTTCACTTTTCACATCATCGATAAACTGGTCAACGAGTCTCTCGTTGTCTTTTTCATTTACTTCTCGCTCGAGTATTTTTGTCGATGCTCCAAGCGCGACATCAATAATTTCTTTGCGAATCTCCTCTTTAGCTTTTTCTTGCTCGCGAGCGATTTGAACTCTCGCTTGAACAATCTCTTCATTCGCTTTTGTTTTGCTCTCATCTAAAATATTCTTTTGATTCTCGAGAGCGTCAACTCGCGCTTTTTTCACTATTGATTGGGCCTCTTCTTTGCTTTGAATAATTGTTTGTTTCGATTGTTCAATGTTACTATCAGCCATTTTGTTCTTAACTTCGCTCTCTTTAATGTTACCTTCAACATAATCAGAGCGCTTTTTCAGAAGTTTTTTAACAGGCTTGTACGCTAGAAAAATCACAGCAATTATTAAAACAATTAAGGCCAGCAGTTGCACCAAAAAACTCCAAAAATTCGGAATTAATTTGCTGAGAAAATCATCTGGCGAAAATGGTGAAGTGCTAGATGTTCCTTCACTGATGGTCGTCAATTTAATAAAAGCGCAAATAAAATTGTTCATTAAAACTCCAAACTACTTCATTCCGAGCATGAAGATGATAAGAATTGAGATGAGAAGAGCATAAATTCCACAAGTTTCAACAAGAGCACACGCAATAATCATCGTGCTGCGAAGTTTTGATGCGTTCTCTGGATTTCGTGAAATACCCTCGACAGCTTTGACACAAATCCATGCTTCGCCGATTGAACAAGCCATACCAGCGAGAATAGATACTGCAGCGGCAAGAGCGATCATTCCTGTATTATCCATCGTTTTTCCTCCTTTCTAAAGACTAACTTTTTGAGTGTTTATTTGAGCATTGCTCAAATCTTCATCCTCTGGTTTCTCTTGAGCGATAAACAAAGCGCTCAAGTAGCAGAACACCAATGTTTGTATTGCCCCTGAAAACAGATCAAAGTAGCAATGCAATATGGGCGTTATAAATGGAGCAACAAATATTCCGCTCGCTGCTCCAGCAGAGGCAAATAAAGCGCTGGATAAATTGCCTAATGACCAATAGATGAGAGTCATCAGAACCCATCCAGCTAAGGCGTTACCAAAAAGACGTAAACAGGTCGACAGAAGAGGTGCCCACATCGATAACAAGTTTATTGGTAGAAAAATGGCAATAGGTTCGACATAGCGCTTAAAATATCGCCACTTTGTATATCTTATCGATGTTATATGGATCAATGAGAACATGATGATCGATAATGACAGAGGACAAGCGATATATGTGATTGGACTTGGAAAGCCGGTCAAACCAAAAACAAAAGATAGAAATAAATACGAGGCGATAGCTAAAAAATAACCGCCAAAACCCGCAAATGCAGGGCCCATTGTTTCATCGACAAATCCATCCAGTTTCTCAACAGCCCATTCGACTAAAAGCAATAGGCCTTTTGGTCTCTTGAGCGGATCAGCGCATTTGGCCAAAATGAAAATGACTAAGCAAAGTATTATCAATAATGAAATAACAATTAGCGATGAATACACTTCTGGAGCGATATTAAAATCAAAGAAATGATTTATTCTTTCTTGCATGCTTCACCCTTTTTCTTACCTTGTATCACAAGAACGACGATCTGAATTGGCATATAAGCGATAAACACAGCAAATAGATTAAAAACATAAATCTGCGCAACATATGTTAATAGCGCAGCCAATAACAAACCACCTAAATAGAGCAAAAATCTTGCAAAGTAAAGCAAGACAACAATTACTGTGTCAGCTGTTTTGCTCGTCTGCTTCGACATTTTTTCAGTTGATAGAACTAGAAACCATAATGAGACAGCTTCAATAGCAGAGCCGAGCAAAAAACCAAATTCCCAGTCCCAACTCAATAATGAAGTGGCACAAAACGGAAGAAAAGTTAGGGCACCGAATGACACGATGAGGCAAAGAACAAAAAACATTTTTGCGGTATCATTCAAATTCTTGTACCATTTAATCATGATTTTTCTTTCTTCTTTCTTTTAGAAATCTTTTTGTAGTACTAGAGTATTATTATATGACAAAAAAGTCAACACTAAGTGATGACTTTAAGATGATAAAATGGCTATTATTTCACTTTGATGTTTTT
The DNA here is from genome assembly GCA_041653015.1 of Bacilli bacterium. Classification (GTDB taxonomy): domain Bacteria; phylum Bacillota_I; class Bacilli_A; order RFN20; family CAG-826; genus JBAZGG01. Next base: position 93,223 of record JBAZGG010000002.1, read on the forward strand.
TAGAACGGCAGTTTTAAAAATGCCATTTTCAAATTTGACACTCGCTTCACCTTGGATGAGAGGTGAAAGATAGTCTTTAAATTCTTGAGACATTTTTGTCGCTCCATTCATCATCGAAGCGGGAACAGTGCTCTCTTCATTGGCAATTTTTGAAATATCTTCCGCTACATATTTTACAGTATAAGGGTTGTTGGAAACTCGTTTGATACAAATCATCATTCCCGTTGTTCCTTCAATGGCTTTTTGAACAGCGATTTTTCCACATTGTTCAGCTTCATCTTGATCGATTTTACTCACCAAAATACAGTCTGCGCGTTGTGCTAATGACAATTCGATTGAACGAGTCGGCAAATCCAATTTCTTTTCCACAATTTGTGCAAGAGCATCAGCAGCGCCTCCGAGTTGAACGTGATTGAAGGCATCGATTCGGGCAGTTGAAGCATCTCTTTCAAAGACAATTCCTTCAGAAATTGCTGCAATAGCGTGACCTTTTTTCCCATAGACTTCTTTCACGGAAGTTAAGAATTCATCGACAGAAAACACATTCTCTGGCAAATAGATGAAATCAGGCCTTATGCCTTGTGGCAACAAATCGACAGAGGCTGTGAGCCAGCCAGCATTTCGACCCATTATTTCGATGATAAAAACTTTCCCTTTTTTATATCCAGCAGCATCGACGCATATCTCCTTAACGAGATTGATAACGTGCTTTGCGGCAGATGGAAATCCTAAAGAATGATCGGTGAGCGCTAAATCGTTATCGACAGTTTTTGGAACACCGACGACACGGCAATCGAGATGAAGTTCTTTACAAAGAACAGACAATTTCATGCAGGTGTCCATGGAGTCGTTTCCCCCATTGACGAAGACATAGCCGATATCATGCTTTTTCAATGTGAAAATTATTTTTTCATATTGCGAATCATGAATGTCTTTTGGCAATTTATACCTGGTGGTGCCGAGAACAGCACCAGGGGTTTGTTTAAGCAGTTCAATCGTCTCATCGCTTTCAGCATTCAAATCTATCAGATCATCATTTATTAATCCTTCAATACCATGTCGCGATCCATAGATTGCGACGATTTCATCTTTATGAAGCCTCGCCTCTTTTATTGCACCATATAGTGAAGTATTAATGACTGCAGTAGGTCCACCGCTTTGAATGTATACCATCGCTTTTTTCATAATAAAATTTCTCCTTATCTCCAAAACGTTATAAATTATACCATAAATTGTCTATTTTTAATAGCCAATCGACGCGATACGCAATTTGCTCGACAGACAATGATTCACTGCTGTGCTAGATGATTGACCAAGGGGTTGTTGATTGATATTCGGTTGGAGGATAGTCGGTTCCTGTCGGAGTATAGTTTCCCGCTGTCATAGAACCAAATCTTTGACCCCAGCCATCAGCATAATTGAGATATTCTTGAAAATCGCCATAATGGTCATATGTATAAAAGACATATCGATTATTGATGTTTTCCGCTCCATTAAATGATGAGTTGAGAGTATTCTCTATCGTTGAAACATCTTTCCCTTCGGAATTCGTTGATGTGGTCGCTTGATATTTAGCCGTAAAAACAAATCGGAGCACACCGCGGTTGATGGAGCCTCCTGATGAATATATGCCCTGACCATAAACATAGTCCTCACTGTTATAGTTTTCCCAATCGCCAAAGTCGCATTCGACATAGTAGCGTGTGGCAACTCCATAATTTTCAGAATAGAGAGCCATGCCCGGAAAAGCTGGTTCGTATGTATATTTGCTTTGCTGAGGTCCAGAAAAAGAACCATAGTTGACTCTTCCAGCTCTCCACCAATTCTGTGATGAAGTGCACGATGACGAAGTATCATTTTTTGTATATCCCATATTTGGAGGAACTTCTTCAAATGCTAATAGATAAGCTGCCACTTCATTTAATGAAGTGTAAGCACCGCCGTAATATATTGTTTCGAACGTCGTACCATCAGGATTTAGAATGGTGTAAGATTCATAAGAATTATCATCCTGAAATGTATATTGAGCGGCGGTGTTGCGCTTATAATATCCACCGGACATATAGTTCGATGACACATTCGTCGTCGAATATATCTCGCTCGACATGTTCGTTCCAGAAATTAAACCATGAGCGGTGCGCAATTGAGCATCCTCAAACGAGTTTGCAATCACATAGGAGCTCGATGTTTCAAAAGTTTCTCTCTCTTCATTTGTGTCGATTCCCTCATATGGATCAGCCGATGAAGAATCGTCTGAAACGGAATCGTTCGCAGCAGTTTTGCACGTATATGTGATCTCCACGCTTTGAATCAGAGCAGTTCCAAAATCATAATCATAGATTTGAAAATAGGAATATCCAGACGAAAAGTCGCCTGAATTCACCGAAAAAGATAATGTTTGATAAGCATTTCTTTGCGTGACGCCATCGAGAGTCAAAACAGCATCGGTATCACCATAATTATCGCCTAAGTAAAGGTTTAATTTTTTGCTTGATGTTATGTGGCTGCTATTGGAAGCAAAGGTGACGGAAACACTCTGAATATTAGTGATTTGATTATCGTTTGCATTCCCGTAATAACCATATGTGGATAAAGAAAGAGCGCAAGCGGAGCTCGCTTTAGCGTAGTCATATTCTATTGAGACAGCATTATTTTCAGTCGTGAGAGCGTTCACCGCGCCATATGAATCGTAAAGAGAAGTAACATTACCATTGGAGGATGATAGAGTCAAAGTATAGATTGAATCGACACCAAAAAGAGACAAAATGTTGCCGCTATAGGAAGCCGCAACAACAAAAATAACCGTGAAGATGAGAGTTGATAAAGGAATGAATAATCTGGTTAATTTGTGATTGCTGGCCATCATGAATAATTACTAACGCAAGTAATAATAACGCATTTTTACAGAATAATAAAAGAAAATACCCATCAGTTATTTTTTTGCTGTTCATTCTATTATTTTCTCAACATTGACGCATGCGCTTTATTTTACTGATTGAAAGCGCTTGCATTGTGTATAATAATGAAGTAGTATTTTTTCATTTCTGGAGGAAAAAAATATGGCGTTTACACTTAGATATAACGGAAAACAGCAAACATTCGATAAAAAAGTATCATTGCTGTCTCTTCTCGATAATAATGATGAATCGATAATTTGCGCGAAAGTTAACAATCGAATCCGCGAATTGACGTATGAGGTATATTACGACGCTGATGTCCAATTTTTGACGATCAAGGATCAGGACGCTAACAAAACTTATGAAACGTCTCTGCGATTTGTCATCGCAATGGCTTTCGCAAGAGCGTATCCCGAGCTCGAGGTGAGATTTTGTTATAACGTTTCGCGCTCAATATTTATTCAAATTTTGAACGACAACATCAGAAGCGATATGACAATGATAAAAAAGATTCAGCAGGAAATTGATTCAATAATCGAGGCCGACTATCCTTTTAAGCGCTTTATTGTGTCAAATGAGGAAGCGGCTGAAATCTATGAAAAAGAAGGTTATAAAGACAAATTGGCCATTTTAAAATATCGACCAGAAAAAACCGTTCATCTATATGATTGCGATGGATATCTCAACTATATGTTTGGACATATGGTGCCATCAACAGGCTATTTGAAAACGTTCAAATTAAGACTGTATTCTCCAGGTATTCTCGTTCAGTATCCTCGCGCCGAAGTCGGTGGAGTCATCCCTCAATTTGAGGATGCGCCAACTTTTGGCAAAACTTTAAAAGAATCGCACACATGGGGTAAAATTGCTGGAGCAGATTCTGTCTCTGGCATTAATGAGCACATTCTCAAAGATGGCGATGTCGATTTCATCAATATGTGCGAAACGAGACATAATCGCATGCTCTGTGAATTGGGTCAATTGATTCAGAACGACATCTCTGATATTCGATTGATATGCATCGCCGGACCTTCTTCGAGTGGAAAAACAACATTTGCAAATAGGCTCAGAATCGAACTCCTTTCTCGCGGAATTAAACCGATTAGGATCAGTATCGATGATTACTATCTGCCGAGAGAGCAAGCTCCAAAAGATGAAAATGGCGAGCCCGATCTCGAATCGATTGAAGCTCTTGATATCGATTTGTTTAATCAGAACATGATCTCTCTCATCAATGGAGAAAAAGTTCAATTGCCAAAATTCGATTTCAAAATTGGTAAGAGGGTGCCAGGACGCATTTTGAAAGTTCCATTGGATGAACCTATTATTATCGAAGGTATACACGCTCTCAATGAACGTTTAACCACTCAGATTCCAAAGCATCAAAAATTTAAAGTGTATATCGCTCCTCAAGCTCAGATCAATCTCGATAATCACAATCCGATCTCCCTAACTGATTTGCGCTTATTGAGAAGAATCGTTCGCGATTATAAGTTCAGAAATGCTTCAGCGGAAGAGACGATTAGCATGTGGCCAAGCGTAAGGCGAGGAGAATTCCGCTGGATCTATGGAACTCAAGAAGGGGCAGATTACGTATATAATTCCATGCTGTCATATGAGCTATGCGTCATGAAAAAATATGCTATGCCACTACTTTCTGCTATTGAAAAAGATTCACAATATTTTCCGGTTTCTGAAAGGCTGATTCGAATGCTCAAATACTTCAATGATATGTCAGATCAATGGGTGCCATGCAATTCATTGTTAAGAGAATTCATCGGTGGCTCTTGCTATGCCGATATCTAAAGGGCAGATTTAAAAATAAAACCACGATATGAAATCGTGGTTTTTTATTAAACTTTATTCAAGAGGAAAACGGCTGGTCAATTCAAGAACTTGCGCTTTTATTTTTGCTAATTCATCCGGATTATTTTTATTGTGCAGAGCGGCATCGATCAGATGAGCGGTTAACCTGAATTCATTTTCTTTAAAACCTCTCGTGGTCATCGCCGGTGTGCCGAGTCTGATCCCCGATGCTCTCATCGGAGGCTGAGTGTCGTTAGGTATCGTATTTTTGTTCGTCGTAATATTCACTTCATGAAGAATCGTTTCCGCTTCTTTTCCCGTCAAACCGATATCAAAAACATTGAAGATTAAGAGATGATTATCAGTCGTTCCGCTCACGACGCGATAACCGAGACTAGATAGTTCATTTGCTAAAACTTTAGCATTCTTCACCACCTGTTCTTGATATTTTGTAAACGAGGGATCGAGCGCTTCTTTAAAAGCTACAGCTTTCCCTGCGATGATATGCATTAGTGGTCCGCCTTGAATACCCGGAAAAACAACTTTATTTATTCTTTTGAATAATTCTTCATCATTGGTGAGAATGACTCCACCGCGAGGTCCGCGCAAGGTTTTATGCGTTGTTGTCGTCACAACATGAGCAAAAGGGCAGGGATTCTGGTGAAGACCGGCAGCGACCAAACCAGCGATGTGAGCCATATCGACAAAAAGATATGCGCCAACCGCATCGGCGATCTCACGAAATTTTTTGAAATCGATCAATCGAGAATAAGCGGATGCACCAGCGACGATCATCTTTGGTTTTATCTCTTTGGCAAGTTTTTCAACCGCTTCGTAATCGATCATCTCTGTCTTAGAATCGACGCCGTATGAAAAGGCCTCATAATCGGAGCCGGAAAATGATAGCTTATAACCATGTGTCAAATGTCCACCGGCGTCAAGAGACATGCCGAGCACTCGATCGCCATGATTCAATAAAGCGCGATAGACCGCCATATTAGCTTGAGAGCCGGAATGTGGTTGGACGTTTGCAAACTTCACGTTGAACAATTTGCATACTCTATCGATAGCGAGATTCTCGACGATGTCGACATATTCGCATCCACCATAATATCTTTTGCCGGGGTAGCCTTCAGCGTATTTATTAGTGAAAACGGAACCGCAAGCCTCGCGAACAGCTGGAGATGTGAAATTCTCACTGGCGATCAATTCGATGTGCTCATTCTGCCTTTTTGTCTCTTGAAGAAGTGCATCAAATACTTCGGTATCGACTTGTTTTAATGTTTTCATATTAAAAATTTCCTTATAGGAAAATGATATAAGTTAAACGATGGTTTTTCAAGGCATTTTCTAAAGAGATTTCATTTCGGTTGAGCGATGTTCGACAGATGTCTTTTTTCGGCTTGATAGATTGACATCAGCTGAGCAAAGTACATCTTTCGCATGATGTCGTAGCGCTTGCTCTCCTCTTCGCTCACGGTTTTTAAGTAGAGATGAGAAAATATTTTTTCCAGACGGAAAAATGATTCGTATAGATTGAGCAATGTGAAAACATAGAAATAATCTTTCTTTGAATAGATTAATAGCGGCGAAGAATGGGCGATTTCACTCGACATTTCATACGTGTCAGAATAAGAGGAGAGATTAGCCACTCTTTCGACACCATCGCGGAAATTAAATTTAAAATTATCAATTTTCGCAACATCTTTGATCCCGGTTAGCCAGCCGTATTCGATAAAGCGCTTAGTGTCCTTGCTCTTGAGATCATATCGGCGCATCTCTTCTTTGATATCCTCAAATATTTTATCCGTTTCTTCTTTGGAGTAATATCCGCCCCGAAATGCTGTGGCGTACTTCATATGTTTAAGATATTCTTGAACGACTGGGTCACCATATTTTATGATGATGGACAAAATGCACTCTGTCTCATGAAGAGTTCTCCATGTTGAAAAGGCTTCTGTTTCAAAACCTCCGACGAGCAAATCCAAAATAGCCTTACCCATGGAAAAGCCTTTGTTCATGATGTCGACGATGAGCGTTTGAGAAGGATTATTTTGATTATATCTCGATAGCATTCCAAGAATAAAATTGAGATAGACGTTGAGAGTGGAGATCGGCGGAGCAAACCTGTTCGCATATGATTTGTTGCGAAAGGCGAGATGCTCGTTCGTATAATATTTATCGAGCGACATCGATACAATCGCAGCCATATATTTCTCATCTTGACAGACTTTTTGCATATCCATCTTTGGATTTGTGAGAGCGAAATAGTAATGTTCATTCATCAAGTAGAGAATGAGAAGAACTGGATTTAAGGTGGAGAGTCTGCCAAACGGACCATTTTTGGTTAGATTCACCGCCGCTTGACTCGCTTCAGAATAGCAGCGGTAAAGGAAATCTTTGTCGAGTTCAAAACTAGGTTTAATATTCTCATAAACTTCGCTAAACTGCTCTTTTGTTAATATTTCAATCTTGGGCATATTATTATTTTACCACACGAAGAGTCCCATCTAACAACGACAAAAGATATTTATTCACGCTTTTGCCGGTGCGCTTAATAACAAAGTTCGCATAGGCATGCAATTGGTCATCATACTCATTATCATCGATGCGCTTCAGTTTGTAATCGACGATGTCTACATGATCATCATAAATGATGAGAAGATCGATAACGCCATGATAATCCAGCTCTTGATCAAAAAATTCATACTCGTGAAAAATCTGACCATTAGACACCTCATCAAAGATTGGATTTCGCAAAGCGCGCTCTATGTAGAACCTTTCCTTATCATCCTTGACAAATGATAGATCGGGATTCTTAAAATCGATTAGTTCCATCAATGAGTGCATCCTTTGACCAAACGCCAATGCATCGGCGGAATAGGAGAGAGAAAATTCCTTTGATGCTCGTTTGTATTCAATTTTTTGTGGAAGAGCTTCAATTTCCGGCATTTCAAATTTGGCTATAGCATAATCGCACTTATTCTCGACCATCAGTTTCGGAGAAGGAATCATGAGCGATCTATCAATTTTGTGAACAGAGGGAAAAGCGAAATTGAGCAAGTGTCCGAGCGAATTGCTATTATCGATCAATTTAGGGGCATTTTTTAAATCTCTAGGAAAAAGGACGATCGCTTTTTCTTGACATCTCGTCAAAGCGACATAGAGGAGTCTCATCTTCTCCGACAATTCTTCTTCATCCATCATATTGCGATTGAGCACTTGAAGCGGATTCAAAAAGTGTTCGGATGAAATATTTGGAAAACTCGCACCATATTTGGAAGAGACGACGAAGGATGATGTATAGGAACTCCTATTGAACCGTCTCGACAATCCGGCATAATAAATGATAGGAAATTCCAATCCTTTTGAAGAGTGAATAGTCATCATGCGAACAGAGCTCGAAATGGACATATCAGCATCGATATTCAGTTTGATATCATAGGATTTTAAATCATCGAAAAAGCCGATTAGATCATCAAAATCATCGCCGAGTTTGTCCATATCTCGAACCATTTCAACGATTCCTTCGATGGTCGCTTTGTTCGATTCGATATCGCCGAGAAAAACAAAGTTCTCGACGATGCCAAATTTATCGATTAATTTTGCTAAAAAATCAGCGAGAAACATATTGTCAGCCTTTTCAGCGAGGACAGCAATTTTCTTGAAGATCTCTGTCTCTTTAATCTTGTTTTGATGAACTATATCATAGATATTCTGATCGGCTTCGCGAAAAATATAACTTCTCGCAATCGAAGCGTAATAATGACCGTATTTCGTTTCGTCTCTATGTCGATAGTCGCGAATAAATTTGAGAATGCTCGTCAAAAGCATCGCGACATCCTGAAATTTGATATCGGGCGAAGCATCGTTGACAAGAGGTATGTTTCGATCTGTCAACACTTTCTGATAAAGGTCATATTTCGATCTTCTATCGAGCAGGATAACGAAGTCTGAGAAAAGGCATTTTCGCAATCCAGCACCATCAAATACCAAATAGCCGCTATTCATTTTGGCGATGATATCATCAGCGATTAAATTCGCTTCGATAAGAGCAGCGTCGTCAAAAATTTCAATCTCTTCGCCATCGTTATCCATCGCATCATCGTTCTGCTCATCATAATCTCTAGATGGATTATCGGTTGGATAGAGATAAAATTCTAATGAATAGTTCTGATCGGTGTGACCCGATGTTTCAAATTCTGTTTTTCCCGCTTTTAATGAATGGCCGTCGCGATAATCAACTCCCCCGACTCTCTCGCTCATTATCTTCGAAAACATCTCATTGATATCATCGATAACCTGGGGGCGCGACCGGAAATTATAATCGAGAGTTATCAATTTGCCGTTCCCTTGACAAGCCTCGTGAATCTTTTCTTTAAATATTGATGGATTGGCGTTTCTAAATCTATATATCGATTGTTTGATATCGCCGACGAAAAACGTGTTGCCGCTCGATATTTCTTCGATGAAAGCATTTTGCACATCAGAAGTATCTTGATATTCATCGATCATGATATATTTAATCGATGATTTAATCTCTTTCTTGATGCGTGGAATTTTGACTAAATCGAATGCCATCGAAGCGATGTCTTTGAATTTAAAAGCGTTGCGATGTTTCTTAAAGCTAAATAGTCGAGAATCTAATTCCTTGATGATATCGATAATAATCGATAGATAATTCCTATCATCACTCATCTTTGAGAGAATGTTGGCTTTTGAATCGAGATGCGCCATCTCTTTGATCTCATCTTTCAAACCTTTAATCTCTTTCCAATATGATTGATCGATATCGGAAGGTTTCGTAATTTTTATTCCGCGAAGAGAATTCTGCAGAGCGTCAAAATCATCGATGTTGCTAATGAGATCAAGACTAGCGCATTCTATCTCGTCAAGAATTCCGGTGGTATGCCGTCTTAAAATCGATAGTTTACTCTTTTCGAGCTGAACATAGTCATTGAGCCAAAGCGAATAGTTTTCATTTGTTGCCACTTTTTCTAGATAGGTATCTAAAAACTCATTTTTATCGATGCGCAAACAGGCATCATCATATATTTTAACGATGAATTCTTTCAGTTTCGCATCATCGTTGATGAGATACTTGAATATCATCGCTTTAAAGTCAGCTCCGTTTGAAGAGTAATATTCATCGAGGATTTCATCCAAAAACTTTTTGACAGTCACTGAATCGATGATCTCATTGATGATGGAGATGTCTGGGCTCAATCCGAGCTCATAGTGATATTTTCTAACGATTGAGAGGGCATAAGCGTCAAAAGTGGCAATGTTCGCCGATTCGATTCTGCCGGATAGATGAGATAGAGAAGGCTCGGCTAAAATCGCTTCGCGAATTCGCCTTTTCATCTCAAATGCCGCTTTATTGGTGAATGTCAGTACGAGAATTTGCGAGAGATCGACTCCCTCTTTCACCATCTGAAAAACGCGCTCGGTCAACACAGCCGTTTTACCGCTGCCCGCACCCGCCGAGATTAAAAATTTGCCATCTCGAGAAGAGATCGCATCTCTCTGTCCTTGTTTCCAAACTCTAGCGCTCATCTTTCTCCTCTTCTTCGCTATTCAGATCAATTTGCACAATATCCGCATCTCTTCGATAGCAAATGTCACGGAATTCACAATATTTACACGGTGTATTTTTTTTATTTATCTGCTTTGGATTGATATAAAATCGATTGTTTCTTATATCGGAATCAGCCTTTAAAGCCGTGTCGAGAGCTGATCGCTGCAAATCATACATCTCATCGCTGTTGCGCATTTTAAATCTCCTGTCAAAGGAGCCATCTTTTAACACTTTCATCCCTTTGATGTAATCCGATTGCATTGCGTAATTATTCGAGATGCTCTCGATAAAATCGCGATCGTCTAGCGTCACGCCGCGCAGCATGAACTGCTTGTAATAATCAGTGGTCGGTTGATACATGTCGGCAGGCGCATTAATCTTTGACGTTATCTGTTCAAAGTACACGCCAAAAAGTGTTCTGCTTTCGATATCGGATAAGGATTTGCTGATGAGAGAATATAATGGCAATTGCAATGAATAGCCATATTTGACTTCCTGTTCATTGAACTCGTGCACCGTCGATTTGTAATCGATTATGGCATAGCCGCGCTTATTTTTGATGGAGGTCAAAATAATCTTATCGATAAAACCGCTGATAGAAGAATTATCGCTCAGCTTATAGCTGACGGGCGTCTCTCGCAAAATCTTTTCAATGTATGGATTATTGATTTCGTGCTCGCTGATGAAACGGATGACATTTTCAGTGTTATATTTCACTTTTTCAAGAAACATTTTTTCTCGACTAGAGAATGGATATTTTGCCATCTCTAATTCAAAGGCTTTTTCATAATCGAGATCGGGATTGGATATCCGCTGAAGCACGGAATGGATGAGCGATCCGCAATCAGCGGAGAAAGAGCGTTCAAATTCACCGATGCCAAGTATTCTATCGACGTAGTATTTAAAACCGCATTCATAGAATGAAGCAAACTGAGAGAAAGAATATTTCATGATGCCGTTCGATGAAACGGCGTTCACCATTTTATACGAATGATCATATTTAAAATATGGGATATATATCCTCGAATCAAGAGTGGCATAACGCTCATCGATAAATAGATATTTTCTTTTCAAGTCATATAATGACGCCAACAGCAATTCTAGGAATACTTTGCCGTATTGTTCGTTTTGAAAATCGGGAGAGATTATGGCAATATTTAATTCTTTGATCAAAAAAGAGATGTAGCACTGATTGCCGAGCGACTTTTCTTTAAAGGATATGGATTTGATATTCATTTGAGATATCGCCCTGATGGTGTTGTCTTTACTGATAGAATTCAACTCGTCGCTCGCCGCTAAACCGAGCATCCTTTTTTGTCTGTCAGATAAAAATGAATCGTCGCTGTATACTCTTGGAAAAACGCCATTAGAAAAATTCACAACAAAGATGTGATCATCTGGATCCGATGTGAAATCATCTATCACTCTCACCACATTTTTAAACTTTTGTGATATGCATGGTTTGGTCGACAAAATCGATCTGAACACTTCGCTTCGCAATCGAGAGGGAAGATTCATGCTTTCATATGGCAGAAGCGAGGAGATTATCAACTTCAAATTTTTAAGATCAATTTCATCTCGACATCTGTCTTTTAAAGAGGAATAGACATCGTTTAGAGATGAGGTGACAACGCTTTTCAAAAACTCTTTTCCCAGCCGGTGAGAACTCAATTTTCTTTCCTCTGGAAAAAGAACACTAAAGCCGAACATCGGACAATATTTTTGCATGATAAAGCGATATGAATCATCAGCCCCACAGATGAAAATACGATTGACATCAACGCCATTTTTAATCAGCGTAGCGATTTGATTGGAGACGTGTTGCACTTCCTCATATATCGTATCAAATTTGAACGCTGTCCTAGGGCTCGAATCAGATGCGAGTTTTATAGTTTCGAAAACTATCCCTAATTCTTGCAGGCGATTAGTCACCGTCGAATCGAGTTGGTCTTCATAGATAAAGAGATGCTTCTTTTTTAAAAGGGTTAAAAAAACATCGTCTAAATGCAGCAGTCTATTGCGAGCGAGTTCTCGTTTATATGAAACATATTCATTTAATGCATCATCGCTATAGGAGTCGCGAAGCAGATATCGAATGGATTGGCAAATAGCGAGCGAGCGCTCAAAAGACATATCATATTTAGAGGATAAAAAAGCGCTAGCGCGTTCATCTACCTGATAAAACAATCTATCGATGAACTCATTTTTATTGAAAATTTTCACGTCACAGAATTCTGTTGAAGACTTTAAAAATAAATCCTTGATTGAATTGGATGCCACAACCAAAGAATCAGAAGTTTTAGTGAAGGGAAATATCACAGAAATATTATAAGGCTTGACACTATTTAAAGTCAAAGATGGTTTAAACCATCTTTGTCTTAATTCTTAAAAATTCGCGTCGCTTTGATGGCTTTTTTCCAACCGGAGTATTTGCTTTTAACTAAGCTGGATTTCATCGTTGGAACAAACGTTTTTTGATTGCAATGAAACATTTTAATCTCCGCGATATCTTTCCAAAATCCCGATTGCAGTCCAGCGAGATATGCCACTCCAAGAGCGGTCGTTTCTAAACATTGTGGAAGAAGGATTTTACATCGCAGAATATCGGCCTGAAATTGAAGGAGCAAACTATTCTTGGTCGCTCCGCCATCCACTCTCAAAGATTTTAGCTTTAAATGGGCTTCTTTTTTCATCACTTCCAAAACATCTTTGCTTTGAAAAGCGATGCTCTCTAAACACGCTCTGACAAAATGAGCGCGAGAACTGCCCCTCGTCAATCCGAATACCGCTCCCCTCGCATCATTATCCCAATACGGAGTGCCCAAGCCAACAAACGCTGGAACGACATATACTCCACCGCTATCAGAAACTTTTTTTGCCACGTGCTCGGATTCATCGGCATCGCGTATCATATACATCTCATCGCGGAGCCATTGAACGACGGCCCCACCGATGAAAACACTTCCTTCAAGAGCGTATGTCGTCTTGCCATCGATCTCCCAGGCGATCGTCGTCAGCAAGCCGCTCTGCGAAAAAACTGGTCTCTCTCCGATATTCATAAGGGCGAAACAACCTGTTCCATAGGTGTTTTTGCTCTCGCCCTTATCGAAACAAGCCTGTCCAAATAAAGCCGCTTGCTGATCTCCAGCGACTCCCATGATATGAACATCGCTATCTAAGATAGCAAGTTTGCCATAATCATAGCTGGATGGCTTGACCATCGGAAGAAGACATTTAGGAATATTGAATAGAGAAAGGAGCTCGTTATCCCATTCTTTCGCGTTGATATTATAGAGCAATGTTCGAGAGGCATTGGAGACATCTGTGGCGTGCATCTTTCCTCTTGTCGCTTTATAGATGAGCCAAGAGTCGACCGTGCCAAATAATAGCTCACCGCGTTCCGCTCTTTCTTGCCCATTAGGAATTGCATCGAGAATAAATCTGATTTTTGAAGCGCTGAAATATGGGTTGATAAGCAGTCCCGTTTTTTGATGAATCATATGCTTATATTCTTTTAATGAATCACATATCGCTTGCGATTGTCGTGATTGCCAAACGATTGCGTTATAAACTGGCAAACCGGTTTTCTTTTCCCAGATGATGGTCGTCTCTCTTTGGTTTGTGAGTCCGATTGAATCGACTTCATCTAAAGTGGTATTGGCGGTGATCAGAACATCATTGATGACATCGATCATGCTGATGAGAATCTTTAATGGTTCCTCTTCGACCCATCCAGGTTTTGGATATGAGCACAGCACCTCTCTTTGAGCAGAGTATTTCAAATCTCCTTTTCTATCGAAAAGAATGGCGCGAGTTGAAGTTGTGCCTTGATCGATCGCCATGATGTATTTCTTCATATTTTTAATTACCTCTTCAATGTTTTCAAATAGTTTTTTTGATCTTCGGTCAAACGATATGATTCGATGGATTTTTGTATGGCTTTATTATGAGTCCAATCGTCGAGGTTGAGATTAACAAATAAACTTAACGATTCATCGTAGCATTTCACTAAGCAGACACTTATGAGCCACGCAATAGCCATTTTAACATAATATTCTTCATCGTTTCTAATAGATGAAAAAATGAAATTGATGTTTTTGTCATTGACAAAATTGCAGATTAGCAGAACATAAGCAAATCGTCTCACGAAGGTGTGTTTTGAAGCCAAAAACTTCTTAAAATAAACTGATGCGAGTTTGAAGTCTTTCGCATGAAAAGACGAGGCGCATAAATCACAGATAGACCAACAGTCAACTCTTGATAAAAATTTGAGCAAGAACTCATACGACTCTCTCTCGCTATGACATCTCGCGATTGAGACGATAGCGATCAACATATCCAGTTCATAAAATTCATTAACGGGTAAACAGGTTATATCAGAGTTTTGTTTAACGATACTTTTTGCAACGATGCGAATATCTGGTACTCGAACGCCAAGAGTTTTCAACTTCGTGTTGACAATTTTCCGATTAAAATCATCGTATTTTTTATCGGCGTATTTTTCCAATTTTTCAATTATTTCCAATTTTTTTGATATCATTGTAGTTTATATTATAGCAAATATAATTTAAAAATTACGCGTTGTGTTTGTATTCAATCAACACTTATGATATACAATTAATGAAGTATTTATTATTTGCATCCACATGAAAGGACAATCATGAATAAAATTCTCAAATTTGCCTCTGGTTTCGCGATCTCTTTTGCGGTTGCGATTCCGATCGCTTTCGCTTGTTCCTTAGCAAAGCAAGACGTGATGTCGCAGACTTTTGCCGATTATTTCGATGTCGACGCCGAAATTTATTATGATACAGGCGTAACAGTCGGAGCCACAACAAAAAATATCAGCCGAACAAAATCGGGTTCCGCTGAGGCTACGACGAGCCTACTATACGACGTCCACGAATTGACGGGCTTTTCGCATAGAACATACACGACATATGAGCAATTAAAAACGATGACGGCCACCACTGATGCCGATCCAGATATTCCTGGAAATATGATTCTGTTATATTCCCAAAATTCCGTCTATGGCGGATGGGCCGTTGGCTGCTGGAATCGCGAGCACGTCTGGTGCCAATCTCTCAGCTATTGGGGAACGGAAACCGGTCCAGGATCTGACATTCATCATCTTCGACCAGCAACTGTCACGCTGAATTCTATGAGAAATAATAGTCCTTATGGAATCGTGGCGACGCACAATTCATCAACGGCTTTTGACACCACTGATTGCTGGATAGGAGACAATTCTTCTAGCACGAGAGTATTTGAACCATCGGAATCACTGAAAGGCGATATCGCCAGAATTTTGATGTATATGTATGCTTCATACGATACTGCAACTAATTTCACCACATATTCACACGATGGCTCTCTCTCGATTTCTTCAATTGTTAGCGCTTCATCTGAAAGCGCAGTTT
>JBAZGG010000003.1:0-97673 GCA_041653015.1 Bacilli bacterium
TCCTATTGGCTTTATCAACTTCTTTATCTGTTTTCTTGGCGTTGTATGCGAGAGTGGCAATAAGGATGATCATTCCGAATCCGAATAGGATTAGACCCCATTCCATCCACCCCATATTTGACCAGCTTCTCCAAGCGGTGCTCTCGCTAATTTTCACCCAGTTTTCACTAGGTTTGACGTTTAATGTGTAACCGATGATAGAAAAAACAAGAAAGGTTAAGCCTCCTAAAATAAAGATTGAGGCTCCGATATACCAAGCGAGTTCTTTTCCGTTAACCTTTTTGGTTTTCTTAATATTTTTTACTTCATTTTCCATACTTTCAAAAGTCTAGCATATATAGTAATCATTTACAAATGAATGATTAGGCATCAGCTTTGATGTCTTTCACAGGCAATTCATTTTGCTTTTTGGCCTCTTCGATCAACTCTTGCATCAACTTATCATATTTTGTTTTCCATAGAGGTTCGTTTTTATTGACATATATCTGAACGGCTGATTTGAGATCGGTGAACTCCATTTGAAAATTTCGTCCTTCTCTCAATTCTCGACGTCCGCGCATTTCTTCGACGAGGTCGAACACCTTGTCGAGAAGATCGCAATATTCCCGATCGATGACGCGAGCATTTTGGCGAGAAAAATCGAGCAAACTCATCAGTTTTCCTAAATCGTTATTGATGAAATTTGACTGTGGGGTGATTGCACCTTTCGCCTCTTGGCGCACCTTATTATACTCGGCGAAGAGCATTTCGAGTTCAGGTATCATCGACATAAAGACGACACCGCGATAGAATTTTTCGTCGGCTTTCACGACTTCTTCAATCTCTGGTTCGAGCAAGTTTTGCTTTTTAGCAAAGTCGATGTGAATATCGATGATTTTTCTTAGCTCTTCATGAATCGGGAGAACGCTTTCAAAAATAGCTAGATGCTGTGCCTTGTCGACTCTTAATCCATCAGCGGCCACTTTGAGAATCGTGGAATCATTTCCGTAAATTTTATCGTAGAAATCGAGAATCATTTTTTTAAGTTTTTCTCCCGCTTCTCCATTTTTTTCGATGAATGTAGCGAGAGGAGTTTTCTCGTCGAGTTCAACTTTTACTCCGTGTTTTTTATAATTATAAAAATTCACATCATAGATAGGCTTATTCAACGTATACTCTAGCGTATCTCTAATCAGTACGTTGTAGTGTAGTAGAGTGGCAATCGTTTTGGACATGTTGTTCATGTTTTATTTCTCCTTTATGTCGAGGTAATCTTCTAAATCGCTGAAGCGACGAATCGTATGTTTGGCATATTTTTTTACTGTTGGAGAGGCGTGCTCCATACAGAAGCTGTGGTCGGGAAACTCGGTAAACATCGAAATGTCATTCCCTGAATCACCCACGACCATTACATTATCATAATCTATATTTAGATAATCAAGGTAGAATTTTATGCCATTGGCTTTCGAACACTGTTTTGGAGTGAGTTCGATGAACTCCCCTATCCAACTCGATTCGATCTCCTCGCCATATCGTTCACGAAGTATTTTGTTGATCTCTTTTGCTCGCGCTTTTCTTTTTTTGCCAGCGCCGATAAAAACCATGATTTTGTAGACGTGCCCTTTGTTGATTTCTTTCACGAATAATTCTTCGCTTTGATAATAAGGTTCACGATAGACGCCTTGGGCGGTGTAATAACAGAAATAGACGAAACCGACGATGTTGCGAACGCCTTTTTTATTTATGACAAAGTTTTCATCTTTCGACATTAAAAAATAGCCCATCGGATGAAAATCTTTGGTTATTTCGCCAAGAATTTCTTTGATGCGTTTTTTTGGAAAAAACGTCTCTTTAACAATCTGTCCATTTATTTTGATATAGGCTGAATTGCATCCGATTATATCCACTGGTCTTCCAATCTTTTCAACAACCTTATTCGAAAAATAGTGATTGCGACCACTGACGATAACAACTCTGTTGCCATCGTCGATAAATTTTTTAAGAAATTTACGATTTTGAGATGAAATCATTCTTACCGTTTTCTTTGGGTAAAAAAGAGTTCCATCTAAATCTGTCGCAATTACCTTTGGCATATTATGTATTTTATCATAATGATAAATGAAGGCAAATAAAAAGGGACCAAATGGTCCCTATATTTGTTCAGCTTATGATAATTTATTCTCCGCCTGAATTATTCCATAGCCATTTTTTAAACGTTTATACACGACCGAGACTCGATTATCATCCTCATCTAGATAGACGAAGAAACTATGCCCGAGAGCTTCCATTCTTGTGATTGCGTCATCGATCGACATAGGTTCAAGATATACAGACTTTGTTCTGACGACCTGTTCTTGCGCTTCTTCAACTTCATCGGCTTCAAAATTCTCAAAGGCAATCGATTTGCCGAGACCTTGTTTCTCTCCGCGGCGATCCATGCGCGTTTTAAGTTTTCTCATCTGCCCTTCAAGTTTATCGATCGCCAAATCAACGGCGGCATATAGATCATCATCGGTCACCTCAGCCCTAAAATCCATCTGTGGTGTAAAAATCGTTATTTCAACTTTTGCTCCAACTTTGTAGGCTCTCACAACGGCGCGGCAGTTTACATTATCGTTGATAATGAAGTACTTATCCATACGCGAAAGCTTTTTTTCTATCGCCGAACGAATACCTTCAGTAACAGAAATGTTTTTGCCAATAATTTGGTATTTCATGTGATGTTCTCCTTTCCAAATTATGATTGTGTTCTTCTCTTACTTAAATTATCGCAAAAAGATAGGCGAAATTAAAGAACAACGCGCATAAAAATTCTCATTTCGCAAGGAAAGCTTTAATCAGCGCGACTTTATCAAGTTTTTCCCAAGGCAAATCTAGATCTGGACGACCCATATGTCCATAATTCGACAAATCGCGATAGCGGAATGTCGGCTTATTCAAAGAGAATTGGCTGATAATAGCGCCTGGTCGCGCATCGAAAAAATGGCGGATGGTTTTGAGGATGACATCATCGCTATAATGAGCGGTGCCAAATGTAGAGATGCCGACGCTAATGGGCTGAGCCACACCTATTGCGTAACTGAGCTGAACTTCTAGTCTATCAGAGACTCCAGCGGCAACTAGATTTTTGGCGATGTATCTCGCCATGTAAGCTCCAGATCGATCAACTTTCGATGGATCTTTGCCTGAAAAGGAGCCGCCACCATGTTTCCCTGTCCCTCCGTATGTATCAACGATTATTTTTCGCCCAGTCAATCCAGTATCGCCCTCGGGTCCGCCGACAACAAATCGTCCAGTCGGATTAATAAGATACTTAAAATCATCATTTAGTCCAAATGATTTTACAACTTTTTTCATAATGGAACTCAGGATGTATTCTCTAAATGTTTTCTCGTCGAAATCAGGGTTGTGTTGAACCGACATCAAAACGGTGTCAACTCGAGGATTATTTGGATCTGAATAATCAATTGTCACTTGACTTTTCATATCGGGACGAGCATCTTTAAATTTTCCTTCTTTTCGAAGTTTGGATGCCATCCTCACCAGTTTATGAGCGATGGAAATGGCGAGAGGCATATAACCTTTCGATTCATTCGATGCATAGCCGAACATCATCCCTTGATCACCCGCACCCATACTCAAAATATCTTTGGATCGATCAACACCTTGGGCGATGTCGTGAGATTGCTCTTTGACTTTTACATCAATTCGACAGGTATCCGCGCCAATTCCATATTTTTTATCCGTATAGCCAATGCCGCGAAGAACATCTCGAGCAATCTTTTCAAAATCAGGCGAGAACGCGCAGGTGATTTCACCACCGATAAGAATGTATTCAGTCGTTGCAAAGACTTCGCACGCCACGCGAGACTTTGAATCCATTTGCAGACAACTGTCTAGAATAGCGTCAGCGATTTGATCGCAGATTTTATCTGGATGTCCCTCTGAAACCGATTCCGAAGTGAATAGTATTTTCTCTTTCATAAACTCTCCTCCTATTTAAAATAAAAGACCTCCCACAGCATGGGAAGCCCTATGAAGCTTGTGTCCCTAACTTATCGCTCAGAGTGTGGGCTCTGCTCAGGAGAAGCACTTACTACGATGTAGAGTTGCTAGTGCATTATTTCATCCTTAGAATGCACTTCTTGATAAGTCATCTTTTACGTTAGAATTATAATAATAATTTATTATGTTGTCAACTAACGAGATATGAGAGCCTTGGATAATTGATCGGGACAAGACGTGAGACCATTTTTAGATCCACGGCATTTGATTTTGGAGAGTTTGTTGACAACATCTTGAATTTTCATTCCTTTGATCAATGAACATATACCCGCTGTGTTGCCTTGACAACCACCGATTATTGAAGCATCAATAATTATGCCATTTTCAATAGTGATTCTCATTTCACGAGAACAGACATTTTGCGGTTTGAAAACAATTTCATCTACCATATCACTTCATTATTTCTCCATAAACTAAACCGCAGGCATTTGCAGCATTAGACTCATCCGTATCGATGTGCATAGCCAAAGCAAAATCATCTCTGACACGAACCACGACATCACCAAAGATCAGCGCTCTTTCAGGCGTATCCAATTTGACTGAGACAATCTGACCGTTTTTAACACCGTATTCATCAGCCTCTTTCGAAGTCATATGAATATGTCTTTTTGCGATTATAACTCCTTCTAGAATTTCGATTTCTCCCGCTGGACCAACAATTTTTATTGGAGCGCTACCTTTAATATCTCCTGACTCGCGAATAGGAGCGACCACTCCTAATGTTCTCGCATCTGTAGCGCTTATCTCAACTTGAATGGCTTTGCGACATGGACCGAGAATTGAGACTCCAGAAATCGTGTTTTTTAACCCGACGAGATTAAGTTTTGTATCGCTCACAAATTGTCCTGTTTGAGAAAGCATTTTTTTAACGACGAGTTTCGCACCTTTGCCACATAGAATTTCTAACGCTTCTTGAGTGACATGGATATGTCTCGCGCTCGTTTCAATAATAATTTTTTTCATTTTTATATCTCCTAAAACGATAAAATTGTAGCACATAAATCAGCAAATATTTAGTAAATATGATTTGTTTTCAAATCCAAAATAATAATCTATAATATAAGAACTTATGAATAAAAAAGCAGATGGCACTGGCGAGAAACAGCAACCAAAAAAGAGTATTTTCGTCTCTATTAACAATGGTTTAGACATCGCCTATGATGGATTTATTAAATTCATTAATCAGTGGGGATTCCTAATCATCGCTTTGATCATAACAGCGCTCGCGATGACATTGCGAATTGCATTTTTTGATCGCAACAATGGCGATATATATTGGTATCAAATACCTTGGGTGACGTGGTATCGAGAGGGCTCGCACAACGGAATAAACAGCTTTGCCGAAATGCCGATCAGCTTCTATAATTGCCATGGCGATTCAACACCGTATTCGGGATGGAGCCAATATCTTTCCGATTGCAACAACGGCCTTGTGAGCAGCGTGACTTATTGCGACTATTTGATGGGCTATCTCAATCTTCTCGCCTTGTTCTCATATCTTCCTGTCGATGCTATGTATGTGTGCAAAATTATCGCGATATGTTCTGACTTAATCGCCGCCCTCGGCATTGCGATGCTCGCATGGAAGTTGACAAAAGGCGACAAATTGTACACTTTGATCTGCTATTGCCTCTATCTCGTTCTGCCCACTATTTTCATCAATTCAGGAGTGTGGGGACAGTGCGATGGATTGTATGCTTGTTTGATAATTTGGTGCATCTATTTTACAATCACGAAAAAGCCATGGTTTGCCATGATGTTTCTCGGGTTTGCTCTCGCGACAAAACTGCAAGCCGTTTTCATCATTCCCGTCTTCGCATTCCTTTGGTTGAGAAAAGAATTCAAACTGCGATGGGTTCTCATCATCCCCATAGCGATGCTATTGATGATGATACCTGCCTATATCGCCGGAATGGATTTCTTGATGCCATGGAAGCAGTATTTTTCTCAAGTGGGCAGCTACAAGGGCGCCAATTATAATAGCGGCTCCTTCTACGTCATTTTCACAGGGATAGATGTCAGCGCCTATGTCAACTGGTTCGGCATCCCTCTATGCCTGATCGCAATCATCTTAGCTTTGTTCATCATATGGCGCATGAAGATAAAGGTGACGCCAATTTCTACTCTCGCGGTCGCCGCTCTATTCGCTATCTTAGTGCCATTCTTTTTGCCGCACATGCACGAGAGATATTTCTACCTCGCCGATGTTTTTGTTTTCATCTATTGCATGTTGAGAAAAAAGAGATACTGGCTCATCCCTCTCATGCAATTTTCAAGTTTTAACGCCTACACCATCTTCTTGTTCGGATCATCAAACGTCATCATCCCCACGATCGGGATAAGAGTGTTATATATCTCAATGTTCTTGAATTTCATCATTATGTCAGTAATTTTTTGGGATATTCTCAAGATGGAAAAAGAAGCCCCTGTTCTCACTGTCTATGAATCAGACCATCATAAAAAAATGGCTGATTAGTTTACAATTGATATTTTAATTGCCTTTGTTTATAATTAAGCACGCTAATAAATGCGAGAATGGCGGAATTGGTAGACGCGTACGTTTGAGGGGCGTATGGGGCAACCCGTGTGAGTTCAAGTCTCATTTCTCGCACCATTAAAAGTGAAATTGTTCTCATCGTGCAAATGATGAGAACTTTTTTATCTAGATGAGCTTCAAAGTCACAGCCATTTTAACTTTCGTGATGGCAAGTCAAATGAATTGAAAACTGTGATGAATACATCTCTTAAAAGGCAAATCACATGGATAGCCAACAAAAAACCCAAAAAATTTAATTTTTGGGTTTTATTTTTGCTTTAGATTTGCAGTTTTATTATACGGGTTCGGCCATACAAGAATAAGTGATGACTATAGAAGTAACGTATGAGACGCCAGCGGCATCATTAATTTTGATGCGAAAAAACATTGGTTTACTGTCAGTGAATGAATGCGTATATGTCGAATAGGCTGTCTCTTTCAAAGCGTACACTGATTCATAACCAATCCAAGAAAACTCTACTGTGTATTCTAACAAATTACCGCTCATGACGATATCGACGCGAGTTATCCCAGTTATTGGCGAGGTATTATACAGTTCTCCAGACATTCCCAACAAACACCAATACATTGGATCTGAGGTGCTAAAATCTCTATAATACAAAGAGACTGGATTGCCACTTGTTGTGCTAACATCAGATGTTCCGACGCCACTGCTTGGCGATAATTTATTAACGACGGGACTCATCGTCAATACATAAGGATCATCAGAAGCATTAACGTTGAGAAGAGATTTAAGCAAACCAGAAGATTGACTGACAGCGAGCATTGCAGTAAGACCAAAAAGTGATGTGGCAATAATTTTTGCCTTTAGATGAGAATTAGATGTTTTCATAAATTACCTCAAATATCTTTTTTATTTTATACTGAATTATATCTATAGTGCAACAAGCAATATACAAGCGCACTGCAAGTGCATGATTTAAATGAGAAAAAATGATAAAATAATACATTGTTGAGGAATCAATGATTTTTTTAAGAAAATTTATGGTTGAAGATGTCGATGCTCTATCACCAATTATGAGAAGAGCATTTGACGAAGATGCAAAAATTCATTTGCACATAGAAAAAGGTGGACCAGAAGGATACGATGATGGTTCATTTCTCAAAAAATGGTTTTTAAATACTCGCGCTAGCGCATTTTGCATTTTTAATGATGACACACTCATCGGTGGAATAAATTTATGGATAAAAGATAGCAATTACAATTTTCTCGGATGTCTATTCATCGATCCAAGCTATGAAAACAAAGGATACGGAACCGCGGTTTGGAAAAAAATAGAAGAGATGTATCCCAACACAGAATGTTGGAGAACAGAAACTCCTATTTTTTCAAAGAGAAATCATCATTTTTACATCGACAAATGCGGCTTTAAATGCGTGAAAATCGATAAGCCAGACGATTATCGAAATGGAAGCTATATCCTCGAGAAAGACATGAAACAAAACTATCGCAATAGACTTATTTGAAATATAATTGATTTAACATGATGAAAACCGCGATTATCATCGGCGCAGGTCCAGCGGGCTTGACTGCCGCATATGAACTGTTGAAAAAAACTGACATAAAGGTCATTGTTTTTGAAGCATCAAATGAAATTGGCGGCATTTCAAAAACAGTTGATTATAAAGGCAATCATATCGACATCGGCGGTCATCGTTTCTTCACGAAAAATGATGATGTCATGAGCATTTGGAAAGAGATTATGCCACTACAAGGAGCAGCGAGTAGCGATGACACCTTTCTGAATCGAAAAGTCCCGCTTGCGCCAGATGGACCAGATCCTGAAAAAGAAGATGTGGTCATGCTCAATAGGAATAGAGTGAGTCGCATATATTATTTAAAACGGTTCTTTGATTATCCGATTTCAATGAAGTTTAAAACCTTTCGCAATATGGGCTTTGTTCGCTCTATGCGAGCCGGCTTTGGATATACAGCGGCATGCATGCACAAAAGAGAAGAGAATAATCTCGAAAATTTTTATATCAATCGATTTGGAAAGCCTCTCTATCAGATGTTTTTTGAAAAATACACGGAGAAATTGTGGGGTCGCCATCCGCGAGATATCGATGCTTCATGGGGCGCTCAACGAGTGAAGGGACTATCTCTTTCCAAAACGATAAAGAACGCTCTCACCAAGCCTTTCAGAAAGAAAAATAGCGATTCAAAAAAGGTTGAAACGTCGCTCATCGAATCATTTTATTATCCAAAATATGGGCCTGGTTGGCTATACGAAACAATGGCAAAGAAAATCATGGAGATGGGTGGAGAGATACATCTCAACAGCGAAGTGACCTCTCTTGAAATGAATCGCGATTCAATCTCTAGTGTAGGAATAAAAACAAGCGATGGAGAAAAGAGATTTAGTGCAGATTACGTCATCTCTTCAATGCCGCTGAAAGATTTAATTCACGCCATAGGAAAAGAAAACGTCAATCCGATGATTTACGATATTGCGGAAAGGCTTCCGTATCGCGATTTTATCACTGTTGGTCTTTTGCTCAAAGATTTGACAGTTAAGAATAAAACCAAGATCGAAACGATCAACAATCGCATTCCTGACACATGGATTTATGTTCAAGAAAGCGGAGTGAAATTAGGAAGGATTCAAGTTTTTAACAATTGGTCTCCCTACATGGTCAAAGACAACATGAATACGATGTGGATTGGCCTCGAATACTTCGTCAATG
Organism: Bacilli bacterium; assembly: GCA_041653015.1. Taxonomy (GTDB): domain Bacteria; phylum Bacillota_I; class Bacilli_A; order RFN20; family CAG-826; genus JBAZGG01. Next base: position 9,290 of record JBAZGG010000003.1, read on the forward strand.
AAAATGATCGATATTGGAATATGCCAAGCGAAGAATTCATCGCTTTTGCCATCAAAGAGATTGAAGAGATTGGCATCATCGATAGTAAAGATGTCATCGATTCAACAGAAATAAAGGTCAAAAAAGCCTATCCCGCATATTTTGATAGTTATGATAAAATCGATGAACTGATCAATTATCTAAATACGATTGATAATCTATATTGCATCGGAAGAAATGGTCAACATCACTACAACAATATGGATCACTCCATGCTGTGCGCGATTAAAACTGTGGAATCCATCATGCATCCAAACGAGATTAAAAAAGAAGACATTTGGAAAATCAACACCGAAAAAGATTATCACGAGGAAAAATAAAAATGGCAAATGATGAAAAGATGAAAAAGCCATGGTGTGAAAACAAATTTTTCTGTGCCTTAAAAAAGATTGTCGAATTGAAATACTGGCCACTGCTGCTCGCGCTCGGCGTGCTCATAATCTCTTACTTTGCATATTTCGCCTTCGCTTATTGGCAAGCGGTGCCAGATGTCGATCTATTCGATATAAGTGAAACAAACACCCAAGTATTATGGGAAAATTACTCGATGGCAAAGAGTGTCGTCGCCATGTGGAATATGATGCCTCTTCAAATCGTCTCATCTGTTCTATTATGCATATTAGCAATCGTTGCGGGTCTATTGACATATTGGAAAAAAATGACGTGGAAAAGAGCCACCATTCTTCTTCTTTTTGCAGGTGCTATCCTGCGAATTACGTATGGATTATATACCGATAATATAACCACGAGGCAACACGATGTGTGGCGTGGCGATGGATATTTTATGGCTCATTCCGACATAACGGCATACATCTATAACTACTTCAAGTCGCCTGAGCCTATTTTCAAAATGGATGGAAGCGTTGATTTCACCGCCTCATATCAATGGTATCATCCAAAATTGTCGCACTGGATTTTCGCTCTTTTCATGAGATTTAATTCTCTATTTATGGGCGATAATTCTTGGGTTCTCTATCAATCGATCAGAATCTTGACTATTTCCGTCTCGATCATCGGGATGTTCGTCGCTTACAAATTGACTGATGAGCTAAAATTATCTGAACGCGGTAAATTTTTGATGAACGCCATCATCATCTTCTGTCCGATGTTCTACCGTTTGGCCGGGATGTCAAATAACGACCCTCTGACCATCTTCTTCATGATATTGGCTTTATATTTTGCGATTAAATGGTATAAAAAACAGTCATTTTTCAATATCATTCTCATCGCCATATCCATCGGTTTATCGATGGCATCAAAACTCTCTGGCGCTTTAATCGCCGTCCCTGTCGCCGCAATCTTCTTAATTGTTCTCATCAAGAATATCAAAAACAAAAAAGATAAGAGCAGCATTCCAATTTCTAAACTCATAATTCAATTTTTGATATTCGCTGTAATCGTGGCTCCTCTCGGGCTATATTGGCCAGTCATGTCCTACATTAAATATGATCAACCTCTCGTGGCGGTTTGGATACCTGATTGGTCGAATATCGTCATCGCCGAAAACGCTACTTTCTTCAGCAAATATCTAATGTTTGATTTCGGGCAATTTTTTCAATATCCATTCATCCATCTTCAAACAATCACTTCGAGTGAAGGTTTGGTACAAGACAACAATGTGTACGATATGATACTAAAGTCTCCTCTCTTCGGAGAATTTTCTTACTCGAAGTCGCTATTGTTCCTCGCTTACATCATGCAATATACGATTTTCTTCCTCGCCATCGCCTTTGTGGCTCTGTCCATATTCGACGTTGTTATCGGCATCATTAAAAATATCAAAGAATACAAAAAAACAAGCGTGATAAAAATCGGTTCTTTTGATTTTTGGATCATGGCCTCGCTATTCTTTTTATTCTTAATAAATATGATCTTCTTCACCAGCAAATATCAATACGCTTGCTCATATGATTTTCGATACATCGTCCCCATCATCATTCCATTTGGATATTTCATCGCCAAAGGAACGGATAAATTATCTATTAGTGCGAACAGAACAACGTCGATGATCTGCAACGGCTTTGTGATGGCATCTGTCGCTATTTTTATTCTCAGTTCATCAGCGTTTTACATCCTCGTCGGATAATGGTCTCTATTTGGAACTGCTAAAGTAGTTTATAGATATTAAAAATTCATCCGAAGTGGAACCGCCATGATGACCGAACAAGAGGTGATCATCAGCATAATCCGTCAGCGATTTATTGCTGATTGAAACCGCTAAAAAATCTCCTAAAAAAGATTGGGATAGCGATGACATGGGATTGGGACCAAATAACTCTTGTTCAACCACTTCTTTTTTTGTGTATAACTCAAAATATTTTCCATAGTATTTGTTGAAAAGAGTCTTAAACATCTCATGGTTTTTCTTTTCGACAAAAAAGTTTGCCGCTCTTTTTTCAAAAGAGAAAGGTCGCATTTCAAGCGACATTAAATCCGGATGCTCATGCATATCTAAGTATTCAACATCGATTAAACCATGATCAGCGATAACGATGATTGTGAGCTGAGGATTCTTTTTTGCAAAGCGGTCCACCACTCGGCTCAGTTTTCTAACGTAATGCCGAGTGTGATATGACATCACGCCATGCTCATGAATAATCGAATCCGGTTTTGTCCAATAGGCATAGACAAATGTTTCATCGGATGATTGAGCCTTATCTTTAACTATTCGAAATAGTTGACGAAGAGATTTTGGTCCATCTTTGTCGATCGGATACTCTTTGATATCGAAGGCCATTTCGCGATGATTCTTTTCATTGATCAGTTCGCATATCGTCTTATATGAGCCGCACTCCTGCATGATATTTTTATCGCTTACTCTTTCTTGCGTTTGCGAATCGACATTTGGAAAGACGTTGACATTGCGGTCGATGGAAGAGAAATATTGCGACCACGCCATCCACCCATTTTCGCTTGGGAAACGCCCGCTCAAAAAAGCATTCGTCGAGGCGACCGTCGTCGGAGGAAAGGTCGCGCTCATCTGCGAGACGATATGCCTTTTAAAGGCGCTTCTCTCCGATAGGTGAGCATCAATGATGCTCTTGCCACAGCCATCGAAAAGAAGGACGACAATTTTCTTTTTGTCCTTAATCAATTCATCTATCATCAAATTTGACTCATGAAATGGAGCGACGCCAAATCGTTTTAAAAACGAATTTGATAGATTGACGATACAATTTTTCTGATCGCATTTATTCATCTTGAATATCCCTCACCAATTCGCTCATAATCAATTTTATCGCAATAAATTTGATCGAGCCATCTATAATAACAAATTAATGATTACTGCTCAATTGATGAATGGGAAATTATAAATTGATAAGAAAAGATAAACGAAACCGAAAAAATGTGTTTTAATAATTAGGGACTGCGCTAATAGCTCAACTGGATAGAGTATCAGACTTCGAATCTGAGGGTTGTGGGTTCGACTCCTACTTAGCGCGCCAAAGGCGAAAATAAAAGTGCACTCATTAGAATGCACTTTTTATATGATAATAAACTATTTATTAATGATGAGTGAAGGCTGGTCCATTTCAACTGGCTTTTCTTGACCCAAAAGTTCAAGTATCGTTGGAGCGATGTTCGATAATTTGCCACCGCTCTTCATGAGTTTTAAATGGGCATCGCTGATGCAGAATGGAACTGGGTTTGTCGTGTGAGCGGTAAACGGATGGCCTTCGGCATCAAGAATTTCTTCAGCATTTCCGTGATCGGCGGTGACGATGAGAGTACCACCATTGTCCTTGATCCATCTGTCGAGTGAACCGACGCATTCGTCGACCACTTCAACGGCCTTGACGACCGCATCGTGAACAGCGGTGTGACCGACCATATCGCAGTTCGCAAAATTGACGATGACGACATCGAGATAATGTTTATTTAGTTCAGCCAGCAGAGCATCTCGAACTTTATAAGCGGACATCTCAGGTTGCAGATCATATGTGGCCACCTTTGGTGAATTGATCAGAATTCTCGTACAATCTTGAAGCGAAGGTTTTTCCACTCCGTCATAATTGACCGTGCCATCAAAGAAAAATGTGACATGAGCATATTTCTCCGTCTCGGCAATTCGCAGTTGTTTATACCCGTGATCGGCTAAATAAACGCCTAAGACATTTTTGAGTTGCGGTAGAGCGAAGGCTATCTCACCTTTAACGGATTCGGCATACTTCATCGTGCAGACATAGAAGATGTTTTTTAACGGATGGGATGGAACATAGGAATTATACATTGCAGTGCCATCGCTTTTTAAAGGCGGATCTTTGTAAAACAATGGATTGGTGAACAAGGTTGAAATTTGAATCGCGCGATCCGGGCGGAAATTCATAAAAATGATGGAATCATTATCTCTGATTCTTCCATCGCATGACGAATTGAAATGAGGGATGATAAATTCATCGCTCGAATCCATCTTAATCGTCGGCAGATATTCATATTGTTCTTTGAAGAACTTCTGATAGTCCACAAACGATGGGCCATCGTGATCGACCATCGCGCGATAAGCTATGTCGACACGATTCATATTTTTGTCTCGATCCATCGCCCAATATCGTCCGGAGATATCAGCTAGATGACCAAAGTGAATCTCATTCATATAGTCGACGATCTGTTTTATGTAGAGAGGTCCGTTGTGTGGATCGACATCTCTGCCATCCATGAACGCATGCAAAAACACATCATCAAGACCTTCATCCTTCGCCATCTTGATCATGGCGAGAATGTGTTTGATATGAGAGTGAACTCCCCCATCGCTGCACAGCCCAAAAATGTGTAGATGAGAGTGACTCTTTTTCGCGTGTTCAATCGCTCGTAAATAGTGCTCGTTTTTAAAGAAATCTCCATCCTTTATGGCTTTGTTGATCAAGGTCAACGATTGATAGACGATTCGACCGGCACCGATATTCAAGTGTCCAACTTCTGAGTTGCCCATCTGACCTTCTGGTAAGCCAACAGCCTCACCTGAGGCTTCGATTTGCGTGTAAGCATATTCTTTGAATATGCGATCGAGGTTTGGTTTTTTTGCTTCTAAGACAGCGTTGCCATATGAACTGCGCCTGATGCCATAGCCATCCATAATGCATAAAATAACCGGTTTGTTCTTATTCATAAGTTCTCCTTTTAATCAAACGATGATGTCTTTCTTTTTTAATCTGAATAATCGCAACAAGAAGCGATAGCCAATAAAATTGACCCAGTAGTTGTATCCAGAGATATCAGAGTTATAGATAGCGACGTTTTGACGATAGTTATCATCCAGTTCATTCAAGGTCTTGCAATAATCGATAAAATTCGGGTTATTTTTAACGATTTCATTCTGATCGGCTAAATACATAAAGGCTTGACTTGCTCTGTTCAGATTTTCTCTCATGTCATCCCGCGTTTTTTTATCGATATCACCATCATCAAAATGAGTGGAGTCGCGAAGATATCCGGCGACATATGGTTGAATCTTAATGCCGTTAGACACGAATAGTTTATCGATGAGAAAAAGAACGTCATGCCTCTGCGTGAGTAAAAGGTTTATCGCCAATATTCTCTTTGAAATTTTTTTCTTAAAAACGAGCGAAAACGATAATACGATAACAAAAAATACGACATAGATTGCAAACGCAATCCCTGCGATGAATATCGCCCACTGCCAAGTCCAATTTTCCATATTAATTCTCTTAGAAACAAATAGATTTGTTCCTAAAACATATTATACTAATGAGACTGTCAATACAAGGAAGATGAAAGTGCATTCACTCTTTAAATTCTCATATATGAGAAAGAGATAAATTTTGAATGTCTCGTTTGTTTATATATTATCTGTGTGATAATATTTTTTAGGTATGAGGTAATCAATATGGCAAAACCGATCGTAGCGATTATGTATGACTTTGACAAAACTCTCTGCAAAGAAGATATGCAAAATTATGGTTTTATTCCCGCCCTTGGGATGACTCCTGCAGAATTTTGGGGCGCGACTTCTGTCTTCAGTGAAAGAACTGGAGTTGAACGAATTCTATCCTACATGTACATGATGATCGCACTAGCCAAAGAAAAAGGCATCGCATGCACAAAGGAATGGCTAAATGGTCTGGGCAAAGAGATCAAGTACTTCAATGGCGTCACGACATGGTTTCAAAGAATTAATGAATATGGAAAAAGCCAAGGCATCCAAGTCGAGCACTATTTGGTGAGCTCTGGCACAAAAGAGATAATCGATGGTTGCTCAATCGCGAAAGAATTTACCGCTCTATACGGCTGCGAATTCTATTTCGATGAAAAAACAGGATTGCCAATTTGGCCAAAACTAGCTATTAACTACACGCAAAAAACACAGTATTTATTCCGCATTTCAAAAGGTGTTGTCGATGCGAACGATGACAATAAGCTGAATCAAAAGACAGTCGATCGAAGAATTCCATATCGCAATATCGTGTACTTAGGAGATGGAATGACCGACATTCCATGCATGGTTTTGGTAAAGCAAAACGGCGGTAAATCAATCGCCGTTTATCCAGAAGGGAAAAAAGAGAAAGTTCTATCGCTATTCGAGGACGGGCGTGTCAACTACGTCGTGCGCGCTGACTACAGTGCGGGCAGCGATTTAGAAAAAGTCATGCAGCTGATCATCGATTCGGTCGCCGTGGCGGAATCACTCGAACAAAAAGAACGCGTTCTTTTTAAAAAATAAATGAACTACGCAGTAATCCTTTTAGCTGGTTTAGGCAAAAGATTTGGTGGCGACACTCCAAAACAATTTCAAATCGTGAGCGGTCATCCTCTCTGCTACTACTCGATTGACGCTTTTCAAAAATCTTTGCTGATCGATGAGATAATCTTGGTCAGTCAGCGGGAATATTATAATGAGCTCGCATCCATCGTTCAAAACAATGGATTTAACAAAGTTAAGAGCGTTGTTGTCGGCGGTCAATCGAGGCAAGAGTCATCTCGAAACGCGCTCGAATATCTGCACACTATCGCTCAGGATGATGATATTATCTTAATCCATGATGGCGCTCGCCCTCTCGTCAGTGAAGAAATCATTGAAGCGAATGTGACCTGTGCGAAAGAAAATGGGGCGTGCACCACCGCCATTCCATCTTCTGACACCATCGTGAAGAGCGATGATGGAAAATCGGTGGAAGAATTTCTTGAGCGCAAATCGGCATTCTTAGTTCAGACACCACAATCTTTTAAATTAAAAATTATCTATGAGGCTCATGCCAAATCCCCTATCGAGATGAATGCGACAGATGATTCGCAACTGGTTAGACAAAATGGACAAAATGTGAGCTTAGTCTTAGGCAATAAAGAGTTGCTGAAAGTTACGACTGCAGATGATTTAGCCATCATCGAAACCTATATTAAAAGAGGCAATTATTAATGGCTGAGTATAAAATCGGCGACATCGTTGAGGGCACTTGCACAAAAGTCATCAATTATGGTGCATTTTTAATCTTTGATGATGATGTCCAAGGTCTATTGCACATCTCGGAGATCTCCAATCAATATATCTATAATATCGCCAATAAGATAAAGGTGGGTATCGTCTATCGTGTGAAAGTGATAGAAGTTAGTCCTGATGGCACTTTTTTGAAAGTATCGATGAAACAGATTACTGACGAAGATTTAGAGAAGATTCGCATGAACGGCAATAATCGCCTCATCGTCAACGAAGACGATCTCGACTTTTCATCTCTGAAAGAAAATCTCGATATCTGGACAAAGGAGAAAAACAAATAATGCTAAAAATCAATTTGACGAATGTTTTGATTAAAACTGATTTTGATTCCTACGCCAAGCGCGTTGGGACTATCAATAAACAAATCAATGATAAAAAAGGCGCTGGCAACGATTATCTCGGATGGGCAGACTATCCATTAAACTACAGCAGAGAAGAAGTTCAATCGATAAAAAAACACGCGAGATACGTGAAAGAGAACTTTGATGTCTTAGTCGTGTGTGGCATCGGTGGTTCTTATCTCGGGACACGAGCGGCAATCGAGGCGATCAATGGGCTGAAAAATATCAATAGACCTGAAATCATTTTTATGGGTCAGACATTTTCGAGCGATTACGTTTTACAAGTCATAGAATATTTAAAGGATAAGAAATTCGCAATCAACGTCATCTCAAAAAGCGGAACCACCACGGAGACATCTATCTCATTCCGATTATTAAAAGAATTGCTTGAAAAGCAAGTTGGCAAAGTGAAAGCGCGAAAAGCCATCTTCGCCACCACCGACACAAAGCATGGGGCACTGCGCGAATTAGCAAATAAAGAGAAATATACTACCTTCGCTCTACCAGGTGATATCGGCGGGCGATATTCCGTGCTCACAGCTGTTGGGCTATTTCCTATCGCCTGCGCTGGGATAAACATCGATGAGATGCTCTCTGGAGCGTTTGAAGCCTACAAGCTCTATAATAATCCAGACTTATCAAATAATCCTTGCTATCGATATGCGGTCGTTCGCGACATGATGTACAGAAATCGCTTTGCGGTAGAACTATTTGTGACTTATGAACCGCAATTCGCTCAATTCAGCGAGTGGTTAAAACAACTATTTGGCGAGTCCGAAGGAAAAGAGCATAAAGGGCTCTTCCCCGGAAGCGTCACCTTCTCCACCGACTTGCACAGTTTAGGTCAATTCATTCAGGATGGATCACCCATTCTTTTTGAGACGGTAATCTTTGTTAAGAAATCCACTTGTAGTATTAAAATTCCTCGCGATGAGAAAGATCTTGATGGATTGAATTACCTTGAAGGTAAAACGCTGTCCTATGTCAACGAAAAAGCATTTCAAGGCACGCTCGATGCTCACGTAAAAAATGGAAAGGTTAACAATATTGTTATCGAAATCGATAAATTAACACCTAAGTCGCTTGGACATCTCTTTTATTTCTTTGAAAGAGCCTGCGCTATGTCAGCCTATCTTTTAAACGTCAATCCATTCGATCAACCAGGTGTCGAAATCTATAAAAAGAACATGTTCCATTTGTTGGGAAAAAAAGGCTACTAATCGATTGAGAAAAATCTACATTTCATCGATAAAACCGCCTTTAATTTCCCGTTGACTTTCAATATATCATAGTGATATATTATAAAAGCACGTTTATTGTGAAAACTCTCTGGATGCTTAGCTCAGCTGGGAGAGCATCGCCCTTACAAGGCGGAGGTCGTGGGTTCGAGCCCCTCAGCATCCACCATGTGAGAATTAAACGAGTAAAGCTGGAGGAATAGCGAAGAGGCTAAACGCGGCAGACTGTAAATCTGTTCCTTCGGGTTCGGTGGTTCAAATCCACCTTCCTCCACCACATAGCAAATAATGCTGATAACATCGGCATTTTTTTATTTTTTTGGGATAAATTTTGAGTAAAATTGGGATAAACGCGTTTATTGAGCAATTTATATGATGAATGTGCGTTTTCTGATGTGGCAACTATCTTAAAAATTTGAACCACAATTTTATTGAGCAGACCATATATGCCTATTTCCATTTGATTGATGTCTCTTTACAAAATATAGCCGGTTTATTATCTTTCAAAATGATAAACAAAAATAATTTGTAAATAAAATATAGAATAAAGAAATAAGAAAAAAAGTAAATGTTGCGTTATTATCCATTTTGAGTTAAGATATTTTTTGCCGATTTGAGCCGAATAACTATGTTAAAAGCCGAATACAGCAAAGTGGGGAAAATTGGCATTTATAACACCCTCCTCCACTACATTCAATTTGGGGTGTAGCCAAGTGGTAAGGCAACAGACTTTGACTCTGTCATCTCGCTAGTTCGATCCTAGCCACCCCAGCCATCTATTAAATAACTCCCGTTAGCTCAGTTGGTAGAGCACTTGACTTTTAATCAAGGGGTCGAACGTTCAAATCGTTTACGGGAGACCAATCAATTAGCCCGAGTGGCGGAATAGGTAGACGCACAGGACTTAAAATCCTGCGGGAGCGATCCCATACCAGTTCAAGTCTGGTCCCGGGCACCATTCTACCACCTTGATGATATTTGGGGTGTAGCCAAGCGGTAAGGCAATGGGCTCTGAACCCGTGATCACTAGTTCGATCCTAGTCACCCCAGCCAATCGATTTATAACCACCATAAAAAGTGGTTTTTATTTTTGGTAAAAATAATCAGCGCATAAAATAATGAAAATCGCCCCTGATTATTGCCATAGTCGTCTAAGATTAATCATATTTTTTTAATTGCCGTGATGTATTCTTCTTTTTTCTAAATTTTTCTCCGCTACTTCCAGTTGATTTTGTTCGATTTCGTATGGTGGTGAATTAATGGATATGTGTTGGCAATACTTATTGCCTTCGATCTTTTTCCATTCGATAGGCGACAGCGTATTAGCGATCTCCAATATTTTTAATGCGAACTCTTCCGTTCGCGAATAGATGACCATTTTTAAATCGCTTTTGGTATCTTTAAAGTTGTACTCGTTGATTTCAAAACTTTCACTCATAACTAGATTCTACTATTAACCATCTCGCGTTGAAATTATTTTTGTTTTTAAAATGACGTCAGTATTATTTTCCAAATAATATATGATATAATAATTGAAATATTAGGAGGCTTTTATGGAAGAGAAAAGAACAAAGAATGAACTCGGAGAAATCTTATGCTCAATGGTGACGATTATTCTCACTGTGCTCTCAATCGTCTTCGCGGTTGTCTGTTCATCGTTAAATAACGCTTCCGCTGTCGAAGAATTATATTGGATTGTGCCGATGCTCGGATTGTTAGTGATGTCCGTCATCACTCTCGCCGGAGTAACTTTAAAGAAAACAATGATTGTAAAAACATTTATGATCGTCTTTTTGTCCGTCATGACTTTAACGTTCGCTATTTTGACAATCACGTACGCCAGCGATGTCGCAAGAAGCGCTTCACCTCTGTGGTTTAATATCACTTCTTTTGCGCTCTCTATGGTTTCTCTTGTGGTAGTCATCTTCTATTTCGTCTACTATATTGCTTTTTTAAAAAATTTAGAAAACGCTCTGCTGCTCGGCATCGTCAACATTTTCTTACTATTTTTATTGCTGTGCTATGTGGCGACAATCATCGTTTATATAGCGACGAGAGGAAGCGCGTATAACACTTTCCCACCTATTCATTACATAACTATGCCATTAGCTCTTCTTTCTTTTGCCGCCATGCCTTTATTCCTCGTTTTTAAAGGTGGACAAAACAAAAAGAGAACAGATAGCAAGAAATAGCAATCGATATTATTTTTCTATCAATATAGTGTTTGTAAACGTTTGCGTCTTCTTTTTAAACACTCGCGGATGCCTTTTAAAGAACAGGCGTATCTCCTCTTCGCCTTTGGCTGTTATCGCGAGGAAAAAGGCATTTGATTTAGAATCATATTTATTCAATAGATATCCTCGGCGTTGAAGCACCAAAATATACGAGCTCAATTTTCTTCCTTTAAAAGAGATCAGCGTTCCAAAAGCGGTAATATTCGAAAACTTCATCGTCTCATCATCAATTTCTCCGCGAAGCAATTTGCCAATCCCTTCCTTCATCGGATAGGAGTGCCTAGAATTCAATTCGCTGACCGTAAGCAAAATTTTGATGTGAGAGATCGATAGTTTAAATGGCTTCTCTGGAAATGACATAGAAAAATTATACCGCAAGACAAAAAAGAAAGATATTCTTTATCGTTCCGCTTGAAGTCTCATTATATTGTTTATATAATAGCAACGTTATTTATGGAAAATGAAACCGAAAAATTAATCGTTTCAACTCTCGATAAGATTCGTCCCTTCATTCAACGCGATGGAGGCGATGTTCACTATGTCGGTTTCAAAGATGGTATCGTCTATGTCGATATGGTTGGCGCTTGTGCTGATTGCTCGCTGATCGATGATACATTATCATCTGGAATCGAAATAATATTGATGGAAGAAGTACCAGGAGTCCTCGGAGTAAAATTGGCGAAGGAATTGGATAAAGAAAAATAGACCATTTGATCTATTTTTTATTGAAGAAGATTCTCTTTTCTATTGACTACTATGTATCCCTCGCGATTATAAACATCCTCGCGATTATAAGTGATCTTGCTTCCGTCAGGTTTTAGGAATAGACCGCCTGCTTCCTCAACGATTATTTGACTCGCAGCCGTGTCCCATTCTTTTGTTCCAGATGAGTATCGATAGGAGATTTCAGCTTTTCCTTCGGCGATGTAGCATTGCTTAATCGATGAACCGACGGTATCGCGCTTAACAATTTTGTCACAGTGATTTTTGATCGTGCACAGCTCCTTTTCATTCACATGAAACTTGGACGTCAAGACGGTCAAACATTCCAGCTTATCATTGACGTGAATGCGCGTCTTTTTCCCATCTTTTAAATGATAGGCTCCACCACCCTTTGTCGCATAATAGATATCACCAGTCGCGGGGATGATGATGACACCAACCACCAGCTCGTGCTTATAGGCGAGAGCGATATTGGTCGTGAATTGATCATCTCTATCGACAAAATCCTTCGTGCCATCAACCGGATCGACAATCCAGACGAAATCATTTAATAGTCTCTTTTTATCATCGACGCTCTCCTCAGTTAAAAGAGCCGCCTTTGGAAAATCTCTATGAAGCGAGTCGCGGATGATCGCATCAGCGCGCTTGTCTGCTAAAGTCACCGGAGAATTATCATCTTTAATTTCGACATCAAACTTTTGATGGTAGATTTCAAGGATGGCATCTTTAGCGAGCAAACCCGCTTTTAATGCTGATTCTAATTCTTTTTCCCACATATTACTTTCCCTCGCTTTCGAGCAGTTGATCAAGAGCATCGACCACTTTCATAACGGAGGACAAACCTCCACCAGGAAGTTTTGCACCAGAGGCTTGGCGGTGCCCACCACCAGAGAATTGCACAGCGACTTTCTGAACGCAGACGCCACTGCTTCTGAGTTCAACGCGGATGGTGCCATCTTCGTTCTCTGTAAAGAGTGACCAGATTGGACAGCCTTTAATATTGGAAAAGACATTGACGAGGCCAGAAGCCTTGTCAAATGTCAGGTCAAAGGAATGATATATCTCTTTTGGAACATAGATGAAGAGCACTCCTCTTTCTGTCTTTGTATAATGCGTGCTCAAATATCCTTTATAGCGAAAACTATTTTCGTCGACTTGATATAAAATATCAAAAAGCGATTTAGAATCCACGCCGAGATGATAGAGGCTCGCAACGATAGAATGTGTTTTTTCATTCGTGGGAGGGTACATGAATCTTCCCGAATCAGTGATGATGCCAACAAATAGACATTCAGCAGCTAATTTCGAAATTTTCATCCTGTATGATTCGGCGAATTCCGCAACCATTTGACATGCCGCTATAGAATTGACATCAACCCATTTTAATTCATCGAAGGAAACGCCCTCGATGTGATGATCGATTTTCAAAATACTTGATGCGGTGGTTATTCTTGAATCTTCACTCCTTGAACAGTCGCTCGCATCAATCAGAATCGCCAGCGATGATCTAATTATTTCATCGCTCACTTCATCCATTGGTGCAAGGCGCGAAAAAAGATTCGGAATACCGGTTCCGACAGCATAAACTTTTTTGTTTGGAAAAGTATCTTTAATTATTTCTCGCAGTCCAATTTGACTGCCATAGCAATCACCATCGGGAAGAACATGACCAAAAATGACTATTGAATCGCTCTGTTTAATTTTTTTATAGATGTGATCGAGATTATTCATCATGATTGGCTTTTGAGCAATTCATCGGGATTCACTTCTTCTTCCGGTGACTTCTCTTCAAAGTCTTCTTCCTCTACTTCCTCTTCTTTTTCCTCTTCATCTTCGTAATCATCGCCTTCGTCATCAGAATAGGCGTCATTCATATCGACATGAACTTCATCATAGGTTAAATTCTCGCGCAGCTCCCATTTATTATTTGGCAGATTGATTATTCTTCCATCAAGAGATAGATTTGTATAAAATTTTCCGAGCAAAGATGACAATTCACTTTTGACGAGAGACTTTTCAGTCGAAGAAGTATCTTTTTCAACTCTTTTCGAAATTTCATCCCAAAGATCTTTGAAAGCCATCGGTTCCGCTTTCTTTCGTTCATTTAGAACATCAACGGCGTAATCAAGCAATGATTTTTTTAATGCGAACATATAATATTCCCCCTATATCACATTTTTTCCGGAGCGCTCACTCCGATTATATCAAGAGCATTTCTCATCACAATCTGACTCGCCTTTGCAAGTGCGAGACGCGATTGAGTAAGCTCTTTATCATCCGAATTGATGATGTGACATTCTGTGTAGAATGCATGGATAAGACTCGCTAATTTTTGAATATAAATCACAATTTTTTGTGGAGCTCTTTCATTTGCTGAAGATACGATGATTGAAGGATATGATGCGAGATGAACCATCAATTCATTCTCTTGCTCTTCTCTTAGACGCTTCCCATCTAAATCGAAATCAATATCTGAAGCCGTGGCTAAAACTTTTGAAAGTCTCGCATGGGCATATTGAGCGTAATAAACTGGATTAGAAGAATTTTGCTCAAGCGCTAAAGAGAGATCAAAATCAAGATGAGATGAGGCGGCGCGAGAGACAAAGAAGTATCTAGAAGCGTCAACGCCGACATCTTCACAGAGCTCTCTCAATGTCACCGCATTTCCTGTGCGCTTAGACATTTTGACTTCAAGTCCATCTTTCATAAGGCGAACGACCTGAACCAATTCAACTTCCAAAATATCTCGCGAATAGCCCTGCATCATAAGAGCGCTTTTCATGCGCGCGATATATCCGTGATGATCAGCGCCTAATATGTCGACTAACAAATCAAATTTTCTTGATAATTTATCGAGATGATAAGCGATGTCAGGCATGAAATAAGTGTACTGCCCATCACTTTTCTTAATCGGGCGATCCTTATCATCCAAAAAGGCAGTCGTCTTCAAAAATAAAGCACCATCAGAAACATATGTAAATTTTTTGTATTTCTCAATCGTGCTTTCGATGCGATGTCCTTCGCGAATTTTACTCTCGCTAGAAAAAACATCAAACTCAACGCGAAATGATTTGAGATCTTCTTTGATATTTTCTAATTCGAGCTCAATTCCTTTTTGCACAAAATATTTCTTGTTGTCGATGGAATCGCTTAAATATTTATTTCCAGATTCATCGATGATCCTCGAAGCAATTTTTTTGATATCTTCGCCATGATAACCATCGGTTGGCACATCAGTCGGAATCCCTAAAAGCGTCATATATCGAGCGGATATAGACTCTCCCAAATGCTCAACTTGTGCTCCGGCATCATTGATATAGTACTCGCGAGTAACATCATACCCCGCAGCCTCGTAAAGACGGCAGATTGAGTCGCCAATAGCGGCGCATCTCGCGTGACCTAAATGCAGACTGCCAGTTGGATTTGCCGAAACAAATTCGACATTGACACGAAGATTATTTTTTTCATGTTTTCCAAAATCAGATCCCTGAGAAATGATTGTAGAAATTACTTTAGTAATAGATTCTTGCGAAAGGAAAAAATTAATGAAGCCCGGCCCAGCAATCTCAATTTTTGAAATACCTGATCTGTCGATGTTCGAAACAATTATGGTCGCAATTTCGCGAGGATTTTTGTGAAGATCTTTGCTCAATTGCAATGCGACATTACACGCGTAGTCACCATGTTCAGAAGATTTGCTGTGCTCAATGATAATTGAGGGAACAGGAAACACGATGCCTTGGGAAGCAAGCGCATTTGATATCTTCTCTTTTAGTTTTTCTTCAATGTTCATAAATTCACCATGATATTATACAAAGAAGAGCGTATAAATCAATGATTTATTTTCTTATTTTCTCTAAAAGGCAAATCGCAACAGCGCGAATCGCATGCTTCTTGCCCACCTCATCAAGCCCTTCATTAGTGCAGGCTTTTACAGAAACTTGAGAGATTCCGATGCCGAGAATAACCGATATACGCTTTCTCATTTCATCGATGTGAGAAGACATCCTTGGCTCTTCAAGAAAGAGTGAAGAATCGATGTTCTTAATCTGATAGCCATGATTAATCATGAGTTTTGTTATCTCTTGAAGTAAATATCCACTATCGACATCTTTATATTTGTCATCTGTATCAGGAAAAAATTTACCTAAATCGCCAAGAGCTAGTGCACCAAGAATTGATTCGCCAATAGCATGTAATAAAACATCGCCATCGCTGTGAGCAACAAGCCCTTTATCAAAAGGAATAGAGATGCCACCCAAGACCAACTTGCGACCCTTTTCTAATCTGTGTATATCTTCACCATAGCCTATTCGATACATAAATACCTCACACATTAAATCTAAAAAATACTATATCACCATCTCTGACAAGATACTCTTTTCCTTCGATTCGCAACTTTCCTTTTTCCTTGACCGCGAGCTCGCTGCCATATTTTATAATATCATCGTATGAATACACTTCGGCTTTAATAAATCCTTTTTGAAAATCGGTGTGAATAATACCTGCGCATTCAGGAGCTCTCATGCCGTTCACAAAAGTCCAAGCTCGACATTCATCTTCACCAACGGTGAAAAAAGTAGATAAATTCAATAGGGCATAGGCCGCTTTAATAACTTTATCTAGACCTGATTCTGAAGCTCCTAAGGATAGCAAGTACTCAATCCTCTCATCTTTGCTAAGAAGTGATAGTTGATACTCAATCTCACAGGAGACAGGAATCACTTGAGCGTGTTCTTGCTTGGCAATTTGCTCCACTATTTTTAAGTATTGACAATGTGGCAGATCAGCATAATCGACATCGGACACATTCGCAACATAAATAATGGGTTTCATAGTCAAGAGATGCAACTCAGAAAATATATATTTTCTTTGTTCTTCACTAAATGTGATATTCCTAGCAGGGATACCTCTTTCAAGCGCTTCTTTTAACGGAATCAAAACTGCGACTTCAGCGAGAGATTCTTTATCTTTGGAGGTCTTGGCTTTGATCTCCACTTTTCCCAATCGCTTTGCGACTGTATCTAAATCAGCAAGGGACAACTCAAGATTAATCGTATCGATGTCGCGCTTTGGATCCACTGTGTCCTCAACGTGGATAATTTCTGCAGAATCAAAACAGCGCACCACTTCAACGATGGCATCGCATTCGCGGATATGAGATAAAAATTGATTGCCTAGGCCTTCACCTTTTGAAGCTCCCCTAACGAGACCAGCAATATCATAGAATTCAAATGTCGCATTAACCTTTCGTTTCGGTTTAAATAAATCGGTAAGAAAATCTAGTCTAGCATCAGGAACGATGACTACACCGGTATTGGGATTAATCGTAGCAAATGGATAGTTTGCCGCTTCCACATGCGAATTTGTGATCGCATTAAATAGGGTTGATTTACCCACATTGGGAAGTCCAACAATTCCTGCTTTTAGTGGCATTTTCTTCGTTTCTCCATTACTTCGTTGTTATTATATAACAGCATTGAATATTGTTAAAGTATAAATGAAAGAAAAGACCCCTTAGGGTCTTTCCGTTTTGATCAATAATTATTCAACAATTTTTTTGATGTTTTGAGCTCTTAATCCACGTTCAGATTCTTCAACATCAAACTCAAGTCTTTCGCCTTGTTCAGCTGTCTTGTAATCGTTCATCAATAGAGCAGAATAATGGAAAAAGTAATCTTTGCCGTCATCACCATGGATGAAGCCATAACCTTTTTCCTTATTGAACATTTTTGCAGTTCCCTTCATTAGCCTAAACCTTTCTTAGCAAGATTAACTTGCCGAGATATATATTATCACTATTCAATTTTGTATTCTACAAATAAATTAACAATTTTTAAAATTATTTTATTTCACGGTTTTTTTTCGAGCATAAAACGCGATGGTTACTATAGTATTGCCAATAAAATAGGCGATTATTAAAGAGATGAAAAAAATCACAAAATACGGAATTATGTTCAAATTGTTCTGAACAGGGGAGCCAAAATACGACATCATCGTCCTCTTTATTATGATGCTTAAGAAAAACAATTCAAAAGTCGCATAGAGTGAGGAGAGAAGCGATATTCCTATCGCGTAATAGACAAATAGCTTTTTTATATCCTTCTCTGGAATGCCGATGTATTGCATTAAAACTATCTCCTTTTGATTTTCGATCGTGCTCAGATATATGACGATCGATAGCAATAGGAATGAGATTAAGAAAGAGATTGATGAAAAGGCAATGAGCATCATCTTCACGTAATTCAGCGTCTCATCGATCGATTTTCCTATTAAACGCGAAGGATTTGCAAAATCATATCGCGAAAAATTTGATTTCAGATTAGAAATAATCGAATCGCTAACAGATGCATCGCCAATGTCAAAGATGACGGATTTTGGGCAGAGAGAAAATGAAGAAACCGATAGATGATCGCGAAAATAAGAGACTGTCCAATCGCTTGTGTGAAATATCATCAACTTGTTTTCTGATACGATATCAGCGACTCGCAAGCAATCTTTTTGATATTGTTTGTCGATTGTTTCATCGACGAGCGAAGAATTCGTCACCATCGATACATACACATCGCTCCCGACATCGACTTCAAGCTGTTTAGCTAGCGATGAAGAAATAGCAATTTCATCTAGAGACAAGGTGCTTCCATCGTCGGCATTCCTATTGTAATTAGATGAAAAAGTCAAACCGCCACATGCGCTATTTAAGACATTTCCCATCACTACACTCTTTGGAAAATCGATCTTCATATCGACGCTTTTTACTTTTGAGTCAGCATCGATTGCCTGATCGAGAGAAATTTCTGATGAGGAAATGAAAAAATTATTTGAAAAGCCGAGCATCAAAGATGAAAACATCGCATACCCACCTTCTGTTAAAATAGAATATGTTAGCAGTCTCGGTTCAATTCTTTTAAATTCATCGATTTCCGATATAGCGAGGCAAGTCTTATCAACATAAAAAGCAAAAATTCGATCGACGTTTTCGCTATTCACCACCAATTCCTTGTAATATTTGTCGTCGCCTCGTTCAAAGACATAATCATTCATCGATTGGTCATGCATCAATTCGTTTAAAAAAGCAGTTGCGTCCCCTCTCGATTTCATATAGAACACTTTATTCATCTCCCAAGGATAGGGAACATTATCAGAGTTCAATGTCGTCGGAATTCTCATCTCGTCTTCAAAAACCCACTTGTTCCAGCGATGATTAGAATGTATGATGGTCGTTTGTTCACCTTCGCATACACCGATTAATCGAAATGTCTGCTCGTCATTATAGGTCCAATTGTCGTTCGCAATCTTGATGGTGACGAAAATATCGTTCTCATTAATGTATTGACCAAATGACTCATAACTGCGAAGAATATGCAGGCGATAGCACAGATTTACCATTGTTTTGTATGATAATTGAAGAAGGATTTGGTCATTCTCCATCCCGTCTCTTGGTGATGGAAAAATTGTTGATGATATATCATCTTCCCAAACATACTCATTAATGCTTCTCGACGACAATTCGTCGATGACAAGTCTGTATGTTGTCGAAGAGATAAAAAATTCGTTTTGACTGCGAAAAAAGTCCTCGTAATTGACCAGATATGATAATCCATAATCAAGAACGCGCGAGGAATATTTTTCGCAGATGTGCTTCACTTCATTTTCATTCGTGGAATACACACTGGAGAACGAATTATTGCCATCATTTTTTAAGGATGCCACAATCTGCCGATCATCGATCACCGAATTAAACGAATTTTTTATTTCCGTGGAAAGAGACGATGAAAGGAGGAGCGTGAGTCCTACACCAGCAAGACCAAACGATGTCATAAAGGTCGTGAAAAACGTTCTGCCTTTTTTGTATTTTATATTCGCGATGATGTGACGGAATAAAAAAGAATTGGGTATTTTCGCTTTTTTTGGAGATGATTTCAGTTTTATCATCGCTAAAGGCTCACAATCAGAAATTTTATTTCTAATATTTTCTATGCCGGTGATATTCCCGTCGCTCATATGCACTATTGTGTCGCTATACTTATTTGCTATTTCGATGTCGTGTGTGACGACAATAACACAAGTGAAATTAGATATTCTTTTTAAAAGAGCAAAAATTTTCTCGCTTGTATTCTCATCAAGAGAACCAGAAGGTTCATCAAGCAATAGAATGCTCGGCTCGTTGATTAAGGAGCGAGCGATTGCTACTCGCTGTTTTTCACCACCGGATAAAAATGCAACTTTCTCGTCGATTTTGTCGTTCAATTCAACAAATGAGAGCAGATCGTGTACTTTTCTTTTTTTGGCATGTTTACTCATATTTGTTGCTGTTTCAAGCGGCAGCACAACATTCCCATAGACCGTATCTAAATTGAAGAGGTTGAAGTCTTGAAAGACGTACCCAATTGATTTTAACCGATATTCCGAGAGTTCCGTTGAACTCATTTGCTTTAAAAATTTACTGTTGAAAAATATTTCTCCTTCATACTTTTCATCAATTCCAGCAAGAATGTTTAGAAGAGTTGTTTTTCCACATCCAGAAGGACCGGTGATGCTGACTAGTCCTCGTTGGGGAAAAGTGTAGCTGATGTCGTTTAGCACAACGCGTTGTTTAAAGCATCGCAAAAGATGAACAAATGATAGCATCATTCGTCCCTCAGTTCGCTCGAAAGAGAGAATGCTTTATAGCTTTTTAATGGGATGACGCTGCAAAAGTAAGAGACGACAATACCTAAAATGCATACACATGACGGAATCAAAAGAGGAATATTTAAAAATGATGACAATGGGATACTAATGATGTTATTAATACCAAAACTGCTGGATAACAAATGATTAAATAAGTTCGACAAGGGAAAAGAAATAACCATTGAAACCAAGGCTGATATTAAAGAGATGATAACATTCTCCAGCACAAAGATATCTGAGACATCTGAATCAGTGGCACCCAGACAAGAAAGAATTGCAGACTCTTTTTTCTTTTTAATAAAAGACGAATAAGAGATGATGCCGATAATCAATATGATCCCCACAAAAGAGATTAAAACGAAAATCATCATAGAAAGAGAGAACGACATGACGAGACTGTCATAGGCTTGCTTTGTTTCATTCGGTGTCGATTGAATGGTGATTGCCGATTCATTTTTGACAAGTTTATTCGCAAGAAAAAATATATTCTCTGACTCTTTCTCATCATGCACAAAAAGATTATAACAGTAGCCCGAAAATGCACTGTTTGACGGCGATTGCTCAACCAAATCATAACAGGTGAATCTTTTCTGCAGATATGCGCCGATTTCATCCAATGGGTAATTGATCATCAAATCGCGCAAAGCTACGTAAGAATAGTATATTTTAGGATGATTAAGGAATGAGAATTCATCGACAACAGCAACAATTTCCGCTTCTATCTTCAAAGAAAAACAATCCTTTATATACTGTCTCTCAGAATCGATAACTGGGTAATTGATATCGACATCATTGGAAATTGATATCCTTTTTCCCACTGCGTTTTCCGCAGATGCAAAATTTAATTCTGCAAACTCTTTATTAACGATAATCGTTCGAAGATCGTTATCGTATGGTGGCGAGCCAACAACAATCAGTTTTTTCTGATAATTCTCTAATGAAATGTCGAAGACTGGCACCAATCGACTATTGGTTATAATTTGTTGATCATAGGAAACATCGCTGTATTCCGATAGCAAGTAATTAAAACTTAATTCAACACTGATCGTTGATGAGTAATCATTTAGAAAATACACCTCATCGATATTTGGCCTAGTCGTTTTCACTAAATTTAGCGGGGAGCCCTCAATACTTTGATATTCCTTTTTTTGTATGATAGAAAAACTATATTCGAGCGACTTTTTTTGATATTCCTTAATCGCCTCGGCAGAACCGTGGTAAAAACCAGCAGATAGCAGGAGAGAAGAAAAACCTATCATGCATACGAAAGAGCATAATAGATTCTGCTTCAAATCAGTTTTTAAATTTTTCCTCACAAAGAAATATTTCCAACGCGAATTTTTCTTTTTTTTAGTGATTGCCCCCACTATCGCTTGTCTTGAAGAGAGCAATGGCGAGGAATCTTCGACAACGGCGCCATCTTTTAAAGTAATCATTCTATCGGCGTAATTTTTCATCAACTCCGAATTATGCGAAACGATTATCACAAGTCTCGTTTTCGATATCTCGCGCAAAGCATCCATGACAATTTCTGAATTATGCTTGTCGAGTGCGCCTGTCGGTTCATCACATAAAAGGACCATCGGACTATTGGAAAGAGCTCTTATGATTCCAAGCCGCTGTTTTTCTCCGCCAGACAAGGAATCTACGGTTTTATTCGAAAATGCTTCCATACCAAAGCGCTTGAATAGTTTCATCACCTTTTCTTGCGCTTCTTTCATCTGAACGCCATATATGAGCAATGGCAGCATCACATTAAATAATGACGAGCACCTTTCGATTAGATTGTAATGCTGAAAAACAACCGCTATTTGTTTGGATCTATATTCACACAATTGCTTTTTATTGAAGGAAAATAGGTTTTTGGCATCGAATTCAACCATTCCTTGAGTTGGTTTTTCAATGTGAGCAATTATATTGAGCAGAGTGGATTTACCCGAACCAGATTTGCCTTTGATGAATACAAGACCTTGGCGGTCAAACGACAAATTTATGTTCTTCAATGCTAAAAAATTATCTTTGCCATCCCTTTTGAATGATTTCGACACGTTGATTAAATTTATCAATGACATAGAAATAAATAACCCTCATCTTTTAATAGAGGATCGCTCACTGAAACGTGCCCTAAAAAGTTATTTTATTTCAACGATTGTCGATTGATGAGATATCACTTTTTTGACATTTTTATTAAAGATCTCTCGTGGCATCATGATGAGATTTCCACACCCTAAACATTTGATTTTAATATCAGCTCCCATGCGAACGATCTGAAAACGACTACATCGATTCATACACGGATGCTCTTTCTTCATTTCGACGATGTCAAATAAAGCGTAATCGATAATCATCAAATGTCCTCATCTTGCATTTTTATGGCAGCTGGAATTTTAGGAAGTCCTGGCATGGTCATAATCGAGCCTGTCAATGCAACTAAAAACTCCGCTCCTGAGGATAGCTTAATCTCGCGAATAGTAATAGAAAATTCTTTTGGAGAACCTTGTATTTTTGGGTTATCGGTTAAAGATAGAGGTGTTTTTGCCATGCAAATAGGGGTATGAGCAAAACCATTTTTGTTGTACTCATCGATTTGCTTTTTTGCCTTTTCCTCGAAAACGACGTCACCAGCGCGATAAATCTCTTTACATATCTTTGTTATTTTTCCTTCAATGCTGTCATTTACATCGTAGAGAGGCTTGAATGCGGGGTGATCTTTGCTGAGCATTTTTAACACTGAATCAGCTAAATCTTTTGAGCCGGCACCACCTTTAAGAAAGCCGTCAAGAAAACTTACGGAATAGCTATTGTCTTCGCACCATTTTTGAAGTGTGGAAATCTCTTCTTCACTATCGTTCGCAAAGTGATTGATAGCGACGATGACTGGCACATTAAATTTTTTGATATTTTCAAGATGAGTTTTTAAATTGTCAATTCCTTTTTTAAGGGCTTCAATGTTCTTTTGTGCAAGCGATTCATAAGGTTGCCCACCATGCAATTTTAGCGCTCTGATAGTCGCCACCATGACGACACCATCGGGTTTGAATCCACCAAAATGGCAACAGATATCAAAAAATTTCTCCGCGCCTAAATCAGCGCCAAAACCAGCTTCAGTAATCACTATGGGCGAAAGTTTTAAAGCGAGTTTTAAGGAGATTATTGAGTTGCAGCCATGAGCGATGTTAGCAAATGGACCACCATGAACAAAAACTGGATTATTTTCACAAGTTTGAACGAGATTGGGTTTTAGTGCCTGTCTCATCAATTTGAGGACTGCATGAGATATCTTCAAATCTTTTACACAGATGCGCTTTTTATCAAATGTATAAGCAACAGTAATATTGTTGACTCTTCGCTCAAAGTCTTTTTCATCATCAGCGAGGCACATGATGGCCATCATCTCTGAGGCGACTGTGATAACAAAGGAGTCTTTTCTTTCCACACCATTTTTTTCGCCTTGGGCGATGGTGATATTTCTTAAAGCGCGGTCATTCATATCGAGAGCGCGATTCCACACGATTTCATCTGGGTTAATATTTAATTCGTTGCCTTGAAAAATATGATTATCGATTATAGCTGAAATCAAATTAATCGATGAGGTGAGAGCGTGCATATCTCCTGTGAAATGCAAATTGATATCTTCGCTTGGTTCAATGCTCGCCAAGCCACCTCCAGTGGCTCCGCCTTTTAGACCAAAAACTGGTCCTAACGAAGGTTCGCGCAAAGTTAAAATAGCTTTTTGACCGATTTGCGCCAATCCCTCAGCTAGGGCGATTGAAGTCGTGGTCTTACCTTCGCCAACTTTTGTTGGTGTTATGGCAGTGACGAGTATTAATTTTCCATCATTATTCTTTTTAATCTCGTCGAAAATGGCCATATCAATTTTAGCTTTATAATTCCCATATTGTTCGACATATTGGCGATCGATGCCAGCTATATCGGCTATTTCTTGAATATTTTTTAATTTCATTTCATACCTTCTTAAGATAGTTCGCGCCTTTTAAATACTCGGCTGTTTTTAATATTGATGACTCAAAATCACTCGAGCAAGAAAATCCAGTATCGTTTTTCAAAGCGCTAATGTCAATTTTAGAATAATCTATTTCGCTGGAATCGGGATAAGCGCCGAAATTTAATTTAATCTTGGGATTTATAATCTCACCAACTTTTGTAAATATATCTCTGAACGAGAGAAGATTTTCGTGACCGAGATAATAAGATTTCAAGTTTTTCCCTTTTAGGGCGATGGAGAGAAGTCCCTTCACAATGTCATCAACATAGATCAGATCATATGGTGAATCGCCATTTATCAAATCGGGTGAGATTCCTTGCATCAGTTTCGAAATGACAACATTTGGAACCATGAGAGATTTATTATTTGGTCCGAATGCCATAGCGATATAAGCGCATAAAAATTCGACTTTAGCATTTCTAAATGCAATCGTTTTCCCAATCATTTCAGCCGCTAATTTAGCCGTGCTGTAGATGCAAGTGTTTCTAGGTCTTGGACAGACATCAAGCATCTGTTTTTTTGCTTCCAAAACATTTACAGACGAGGCTAATACCACTCTCTTGATATCACTTTCGATAGCATAAGTCATCACGTCGCCAAAGATGCTGGCATTATATAGTTGAGTTCGATAGTCTTTGATATCATCGCCACACAATCCTTGCCAAGCGAAATGAAACAGATAATCAGCACCCTTACAACGAGATATTATCTCATGATATTTATCATAAAATCCTATTTGAACATCTAGATTTGGCGATTTGATGTCATCCAAATCTTTTTGATTCGTACCGATGGCGTAGACGAAAAAGCCTTCTTTTAAAAGATGCTCCACCATCGCTTTGCCAAGAAAACCATTCGCACCAGTAACAATTGCTTTTTTCATAATTTAAAAATTCACGTCAGATTCTTTTAGCGACGGAGCCAATCTGTCCTTTTCCGACTTGAGAGGATTTGCCAAAGGCCATTTTATTCCAATCTCAGGATCGTCAAATCTAATCGAGCGATCAAACTCCTTATAATACAATTCATCGACTTTGTATTGCACAATGCAATCATCGACCAATGTCATGAAAGCATGCCCAAATCCTTTTGGAATGAACAGCTGTTTTTTATTCTCTGGCGAAAGTTCCACACCAATCCATTGTTTATATGTAGGAGATTTTTTGCGAAGATCAACTGCGACATCAAAAACGCGCCCTTGTATACAGCGAACGAGTTTCGATTGAGCTTTCGGTACCAGTTGAAAGTGGATGCCGCGCACAATTCCTTTTTTTATAGAAAGCGACTCGCCATCTTGAACAAAGCGAGGCGCGATGAATGAATGATCCGACAAAGAGCGCTCAGAAAAAGTTTCGGAGTAATATCCTCGTTCATCGTAAAAATAATCCGGCTCAATAACAAAGACTCCATTTAAACCTAATTTTGTAATTTTAATGCCCATAAAACCTCTTTACATGAATATGCGATAATAGTCATTGACTATAATACCATATTCTCAAATTTGAGGAGATATTAGTTTAGTTGAGAAAAGAGGAAATGATATGATACACAATCGCAATTCCGGCGCTGGATGGAACCATCATCATCGAAGCTGGCGGCAAAGACCTCCTCACGGGAATCTCTGTCGAAAACACAACGGGAATCATTTTTAAAGAAAAATTTGTTTTATTCATTAGACCGCGCAATTTCTTAGCGAGTGGGTCATCATGCGTTTTATCAAGT
This sequence comes from Bacilli bacterium, assembly GCA_041653015.1. GTDB lineage: Bacteria > Bacillota_I > Bacilli_A > RFN20 > CAG-826 > JBAZGG01. The sequence continues at coordinate 35,716 of JBAZGG010000003.1, forward strand.
GTTGTCACATTGACTTTGCTTGGATTCAATCGATTACCCATCCCCATGCTGCTTATAAATGGGAGACTATTTTCTAATAAAAAACTGATCAGCATAACCTTGGCATCGATATCATCGATTGCATCAACAACAAAATCTGGTTTGATATCGCGAATAATTTGCATGGAATCTTTTATGTCGCAAAAATAGCCTTTAAATTCGATATCATCATCGATTTCATTAATTCTCTTCTTAGCAATCTCCGTCTTTTTATCTCCGATGTCTTTGCTCGTAAAAAGTATCTGCCGATTAATATTTGATTCATCGACTACATCGCGATCGATAGCAAAAAGATATCGAAAGCCTGAGCGCACCAACGCTTCTAAAACCATTCCGCCAACGCCGCCAATTCCGATGACTAGAATCTTCTTGCTAGTCAGTTTTGCAAACTTTTCTTCGCCGATCAAAGATATCGACCGTTTATCTTTATTCATCAAAAATCACATCCTTTATTTCTCTTATCCATTGTAGAGTTGGAAACTGGTGCCGGTAAAAAGTCATTTGTGTTTTTGCATAGTTTCGCGTGTGTTTTTTTATAGCTTCTTTTGCTCCATTAACATCAGTTAAACCATTGAGATAGCCAATTGATTCCTTGTATCCAATCGCTCGAAACGCAGGAATATTCTCGCCATATTTTTTATATAGTGATTCTGCCTCCGATAGCAGCCCATCCGCAAACATTTTTTCCACTCGATCATCAATGCGACGATAAAGTCCTTCTCGCGGAAGAGATATCGCGTAAAACCTAACTTTGTATAAAAGCACATGTCTCTGTGTGGCGAGAAGCTCGCTTTTGGAAATGCCTTCTTGCATATAGATGCTGATTGCTCGCATCACTCTCTGACGATTATTAGGATGTAATTTTTTACTCTCGTCAAAATCGATCGTTTTTAAATAATCATACAATTCATTATTGCTCATGTTTTGGAAGCGGGATAAATCGACTATCTTCTGTTCGTGAAACTCATAATCATATAGAGCGGCTCGGAGATATAATCCTCCACCACCAACGATTATGACTGGAATATTTCTAGATAATAAATCATCGATAATCGGACGAACTAATTTTTGATAATCAGCAACGGAACAATACTGATCCGGGGAGAGAATATCAAACAGATGATGTCGAATTGCATCTCTTTCTTTTTTTCCAGGTTTCGCAGTGCCAATATTGAGTTCTTTATACATTTGAAAAACATCGCAATTGATGATTTCGCCATGTATCTTCTTCGCTATCTCAAAAGCTAATCTTGATTTTCCACTGCATGTGGGTCCGACAATTGCGTAAATCATGTATAAATAATAACAAATAATAATTAACAAAGATAATTATTGCAAAACATTGTGAATTTCAGAAAGTAAGATATCTAATTCCTCTTTTGCACGTGAAAAATTCACGATCAATGGATCTTGAACATATTCAGCATAAAGTTTTTCGTAAATTGTTTTTTCTTGAAAATATATCGCATCTTTGTCGATATTTTTGCTCATCGTTTTCTGATGCAATGCTATTTCAGAATGCAGCTGGTTCAAGCGTTGATCGTTTTCAATTTGATTGCGAAGGGACAAATAATTCTGAACTATGGGGTTGCTATCAATTATTTTCTTGACTTTGCTAATCTGCAAATCTAATTCTTTATTTACGCTCATCGACGAGTTCCCCCAGCATTGAGTAGAGATGCGATTCAAGAATGCGCACTTTTACTATTTTTCCTATTAGAGATTTATCACCGCGAAAATTGATGAGTTTGTTTTTTTCTGTATAACCGCTGAGAACTGAAGAATCTTTTTTTGACACGCAATCGACTAGAACTTCATAGGTCTGATCGATCATTTTTTCGCTTTTTTCAGATATTGCTCTCTCGAGTACATCGATTAATTCAAGAAATCTTTTCGATTTTTCTTGATCGGTTATAGCATCTTTGATTTTTGCTGCTGGCGTACCAATTCGAGGAGAATAAATAAAAGTAAATGCACCATCGTATTTCACATATTCAACCATTTTAATCGTCGATTGAAACTCTTCATGTGTTTCATTTGGAAAGCCAACAATAATATCTGTAGTCAAAGCGACATCTGGAATTTTTGTTCTGATTAAATCAACAAGATTCATGTACTGTTTTGCAGTATATCGACGACCCATGAGTTTCAATATTTCATCACTTCCACTTTGCACAGGCAAATGGATACATTTCATTATATTGGGATATTTTGCAATTACATCGATTGTCTTTTCATCAAAATCCCACGGATGGGAAGTCGTGAATCTAATGCGTGGAATGCCTAGTTTTGCCACTTCTTCAAGCAGCGAAGCAAAACTGACATCACCGATGTCTTTACCATAGGCATTAACGTTCTGACCCAACAGAGTGATCTCCTTATAGCCGGAATTAAAAAGTCCGCGACATTCATTCAAAATATCATCTAATTGTCTACTTCTTTGCTTGCCGCGCGTATACGGAACAATGCAGTATGTACAGAATTTATCACAGCCATACATGATATTGACAAATGCTTTGAACGACTCATTTCTCACCGATGGAAGATTTTCTCGAATGTCTCCTGGTTTAGACATGACGTCGATCACACGATTTTGATTTTGAATTGATTCTTCAAGCAAATTGAGAAGAGAATCGATGTTGTGCGTGCCTAGAATAATATCGATATAAGAATATGTCTCTGTCACGAATTTAATTATCTGTTCTTGCTGCATCATGCATCCGCAGAGGACAATTCGCATTGACTTATGATGAAGTTTAATATTTTTTAATTGACCGATTTCGCCATAGACCTTGTCTTCGGCATTCTCTCTAACAGCACATGTGTTAATAACGACCACATCCGCTTCTTCTAATCTCAACGTCAAAGAAAATCCTGCTGATAAGAGCATCCCAGAGATGACTTCACTATCTCTCACATTGGCTTGACAACCATATGTTTTAATAAAATATCTCTTTCCTTTTGAATATGCTTTCAAAAACGAAGAAATTGGAAGCTCATCATAAATAATCTTTGACGTCTCTTGTCTTTTCCTTCCTTCACTGATCGATGGAAGATTATGGTAAACGCATTTGCTCATGATTTTAGTCCATTTTAAAAATTTGGTAGATCGGGAAAATTTCTGTGGCTTTGTATGTCTCATCGCTGATATCGATGATGACAGCCGATAATAGCCCGTCATCTTTATCGAGCAGTTCAAATCGTGATTGTTGACCAAACAACGTTTTTTTCATAACGGATTCTTTTTCAAAACCGATGACTCCATTGTAGGCGCCGCACATACCGATATCGCTGATATACGCCGTGCCACCTTTTAAAATGTGCCCGTCTCTCGTTTGAACATGCGTATGAGTGCCTAGAATTGCACTAACTTCCCCATCGAATGCATAGGCAAGGCATTCTTTTTCGCTGGTGGCTTCTGCATGAAAATCGACAATGTGAATTTCATCCTTTGATGAATCAACAATTTCTTTAAGAGTGGCATATGGGTTGCCAACCTCTTCAATCATTAAGGCTGTGCCCAAGATATTCGTAATGCGAATTCGAACTCCATCCACATTAAAAACTCTTGTTCCAACACCGCCGAACTTTTTTATCAGATTAGCTGGTCTTATGAGAGAATCAGCACTGTCGATATAGCGATTGATATCGTCTTTATTTCCATAGTGATTGCCAAGTGTTATGGCATTAATTCCACAATTAACTAATTCATTATAGTTATTCTCAGTAAGTCCTTTTCCATGAGAAGCATTCTCGCCATTGGCTACAACGAAATCAATGCGATATTTATCGACTAGATCATTAATTTTTTTGATGACGACCTGTCTTCCAACTTTCCCGACAATATCGCCAAAGAAAAGAACTCTCATTTTAAAATTCTTTCAATTATTTCGCTGTCTCTACAGCGCGATATTCACGAATAACAGACACCTTGATCTGTCCAGGATAAGTCATTTCATTTTCAATTCTTTCTCGAATATCATGAGCTAATTTAAAGGCCTGAACATCATCGATTTTATCTGGAATTACGATAACGCGTACTTCGCGTCCAGATTGCATGGCATATGTCTGGTAAACACCATCGTAACTCTTGCATATCGTCTCAAGCTGTTCAATGCGTTTAATATATGTCTCAAGCGTTTCGCTGCGCGCACCAGGTCTAGCAGCTGACAATGCATCAGCAGCAGCAACTAGGTTTGCAATAACAGATTTTGCTTCTACATCGCCATGATGAGATTCAATAGCGTTTATAACGATTTCTGGTTCGCCATATTTCTTCGCAAGACGGACACCGATTTCGACGTGAGAGCCATCTTGATCTGAGTCAGCAGCTTTTCCAATATCGTGTAGTAATCCAGCGCGCTTAGCTAAATTTTGGTCTAAGCCAAGTTCAGCGGCCATCGCCCCACAAAGCTTTGCGACTTCCATAGAATGATCGTATCCATTCTGCCCATAGCTAGTACGATATTTAAGACGGCCAACATAGACCAATAATTCTTTGCTAATACGAGGTAAACCGAGTTTAAAGGCAGCCTCTTCGCCAGCCTTAACAACGCTTTCATCAACTTCTTTTTGGGCTTTTTGAACAACTTCTTCAATGCGTCCAGGTTGAATGCGTCCATCTCTTATTAAATATTCCAAAGAGCGTCGTGCGACTTCTCTTCGAACTGGATCAAAACATGAAACAGTAATCACTTCTGGTGTATCGTCAATAATCAAATCAACACCGAGCAATTGTTCGAGGGACTTAATATTGCGACCTTCACGTCCAATAATTCGACCTTTCATCTCATCGCTTGGCAAAGCAACAATAGAAACGGTGCGATCGCTCGTCACGTCTTGAGCGTATCTGGTTAGAGCAAAGCCTAACAAATCTTTGGCTTTTGCTTCGCATTCGTCCTTTGCTTTTTCTTCCTCATTTCTCATGTAATTAGAAATCTCAATAGACATTTTGCTCTCAACTCTCTTAAATATTTCATCGTGAGCATCTTTAACAGAAAGATTCCCGACTTTTTCTAATTCAGAAATAATCGAATCGATTTTTTCTTGTAGAAGTTCTTCTTTTTTATCAATATCTTTGAGCCTTCTATTTAAAGTCTCATTCTTCTGTTCGATAGAATTCTCTTTATCGAGAAGTTGGGCATCTCGTCGATCGATGTTTTGCTCTCGTTGCAATAATTTGTTCTCGAGTTGAGAAGCTTCGCTCTTGCGCTCTTTGATTTCTTTTTCAGCTTCCATCTTCGCTTCATAGACAGCCTGTTTTGCATCCATTTGCGAAGTTTTGACTATGCGTTCGGCTTTCACTTCAGCCTCTCGAATCATCTTATCGATTTTATCTTGAGCACTCTTGTTTTTAAATACAGGCACCAATTTAATAACCAATATGCCAATGGCAACACCAATCACAAATAACGCAACTAAAATAATAATTTCGACAATAGAAAAATCGACAGCGACATCTTGTTGTAATGCAAACATATATTTCCTCCTTTAATATGCAGATTCGTCTTGTTTTTGCTAAGCAAAACATGACTAAAGATGCTTCAATTACCTTGATTTATACGAAAAATATCGTTAATTTTGATATATGCAACGGACCGTTGTCCGATGACCAAATTAGAACTCAATCTATAGGTAATAAGTATCTTTACGATACATGCAAATCATATCATATAAAGAAAGAAGTATAAAGAATAATAAAAGCGATTATTTCAATTTGAATAAATTATACGCACTAAAACGTATATTTGCGTACAGAACTGACATTTTATTATTACAGGCAGAGAACAATCATACATTGATATCGCAGAGATTAAACTATTCAATAACACCTGATTTAATTTTTTTGGTCAATTCATCCATTACTTCAGGATGTTCATTCAAATACAACTTTGCAGTCTCTCTTCCTTGGCCGATTCTCTCGCCGTTATATTCATACCAAGAGCCGGCTTTTTTAATGAGACCAAGATCAGTCCCTAAATCAAGCAACTCACCAGTTTTTGATATTCCATGACCATAGATAATATCGACTTTGCAAAACTTAAAAGGTGCCGCAACTTTGTTTTTAACAACTTTGATAACTGCGATGTTACCAATTAGATCATTGCCATCCTTTATTGCCTCAGATCGTCTGATGTCTAATCTGACAGATGCATAAAACTTTAACGCTCTCCCACCTGTCGTTGTCTCTGGATTGCCATACATAACGCCGACTTTTTCACGAAGTTGATTAATAAAAATAACTGTGCACTTCGATTTGCTGAGGACTCCTGCAAGTTTTCTCATACCTTTAGACATTAAACGTGCTTGAAGACCGACTTGATTATCCGACATCACTCCATCGAGTTCGGCTTGTGGAACTAAGGCTGCAACACTATCAACAATTATCAAATCAATAGCACCACTTTGCGCAAGCATATCAACGATTTCAAGCGCCTGTTCTCCACTATCTGGTTGGCTAAGAATCAACTCATCAATATTTATGCCGAGATTCTTGGCGTAAACTGGATCAATTGAATGTTCGGCATCGACAAACGCTGCACGTCCACCTTTTTTCTGAATTTCAGCGATAGCATGAAGAGCCAGCGTGGTTTTGCCGCTGCTTTCAGGACCATATATCTCTACGATGCGTCCTTTTGGGTACCCGCCAACACCGAGAGCGGAATCGAGAAGTAGGGACCCTGTCGGTATTGAGTCGATGTCAACATGCTGTTGATCACCTAAACGCATGATAGACCCTTTTCCAAATGTTTTTTCAATATTCTTCAACGTGTCCTGTAGTGCATCATACTTGTTTTGCTGCTCATCTTTTGCCATAAAAACCTCCTAAGTTTTATTAGTAAAAAAATCGTAAATAGTGCCCGTTATTTTGTGATTGTCAAATATGCTAAATCAATCATCGTTTGAACGATTGATAATCTGATCTCGTCTCGACTACCAACAAAATTTTTCTCGAAAGAAGTTGTTTTCCCCTGATAGAATATTCCGATAAATACTTTCCCAACCGGTTTATTATCTTCACACACGCTCGGACCGGCGTTACCAGTGCAAGATAGACATAGATCAACACCAAGTTTTGCGGCGCCCAAAGAAGCCATTTCAATCGCAATTTGAGATGAAACAATCCCAAATTCTTTAAGTGAATTTTCTTTTATTCCAACTATATTAATCTTCTCTTCGACTGAATAGGATACAACGCTACCCTTATAAACTAAACTAGAACCAGGTATCGATGTGATAGTAGATGCAAAAAGTCCGCCAGTAACCGATTCAATAGAACCTATTGTAAGGTGATTATTCTTCAATGAATTGTATAATTTTTCCGCATTCATTTCGTATTTTTAAAAACCTTTTTGTTCTGCACTAAATAGATTATCCCAGAGAGCAAAGAGACAAATGTGGCTAGATAGACGATAATGTTGCATATTCTGAGTGGTTCGGGCCACGAATGATCAAAATAAGAAAATGGCCAATCATTGAGAAGAACGGCAGGAATAGCAATCATTTGCAAAATGGTTTTGAGTTTGCCAAAAATATTTGCGGCGAGAACAACATTTTTGCTCGCGGCAATAAATCTTAAGGCATCGACGACTAAATCTCTCGAAATCATAATAATCGCACAGAATAATGGAAAGGCGATTTGATCGGGAGCGTATGCTTGCTTTACAAGCAAAAATATAATGAGACCATCGACCAAAAGCTTATCAGCGACGGGATCAAGAAATTTCCCAAAATCCGTCACTTGATTATTCTTTCTTGCGAGATAGCCATCAACAAAATCAGTTAGAGAAGCAATAACAAAAATGCCACAAGCTATTATATAGATAATATTTATGCTATATCCGCCATCAACGATTGGAAAATTCAATGCAGAAATTTGTTCATAAGAAAAAGGAATAACGCTGAGAACAAACAAAGAGAGCAACATTAAAATAATCAAAATAATTCGAGATACAGTAATTTTGGTTGGTAAATTCATTTTCTTTGCTCGTTTCGCTTTAGATGAGTTCCGATCCTATAAGCCATGTTCTGTCAAGGATAATAATTTATCTATGCAAAGCATGTCACGCAGAATTCAAATTATTCTTTGTGACTTCCCCTACCAAATTTGGGTTTCTCGCTTGTGGGGTTTGCCGCGTTCCACTTTGATATTTCTATCAAACTACGTCACTGTGGCACTTTCAGGAATTCTGTCATGACCGAAGTTTTAGACATCATTCCGCCGTTATGCGCTCCCGCATACCTAGCGTTATTTTTTCCGCTAGCACAATCATTACTGTCGTCGCAGGCAGTGCGAGCATGGACTTTCCTCTAGTATAAATACCAGCAATTATCCAGATCGGAGTTTATTTAATCTTTGAAGGATCTTGACCTAATTTGTATAGCACTTTTTCTAGAGCGTCTATACGCTTGAGGAGTTCTAAGTTATCGCTTGTGACATTTCTTGTCGGCTCAATTTTATCAAGTCGATTTTTCATTCTCACATTTTCAACTTGAAGTTTAGAACATTCATCCTTCTTGTAATCTAGGAGGTGCTGAAGCTGTTTAATGCGAGCATCTTGCTCGCTATTTTTTTTCTCTAAATCCGCGTAATTGAGGATTACCTCATCAAGAAACTTGTCTACTTCAAGAGGGTCGTAACCTTTGACATTTTTCGTGAATTCAGTATTGAGAATATCTTCAGAAGTGAGTTTTTGTTTGCTATTCACTTTTTTCTCCTTTTTTAATTATATTAAAATATAAACATCTATTCAATCTTTATAACGAATAATTGCTATTTGAAAGAAATAAACTCAATGATATACTATCAAACGAGACAGATATGAAATTACTTAGCAGAGCAATTAACAACCGCAAGCATCTTATATTTTTGGACATAGAGGGAACCCAGTTTTCTCATGAGATCATCGCAATTGGGGCAATAAGAGTAGATTTAAAGATGGATGGAACATTTAAAAAAGTCCATCAAGGATTCAAATGTTTCGTCACCGCAAAAGAAAAAATTGGAAAAGTCGTTGAAAATCTGACGGGTATTACAGAAAGCGCTTTAAAAAGAGACGGAATACCATTCCGAAAAGCTCAGATTGGCTTAAGGAAATATATCGGAAGAGATTACGAATCATGTATCTTCATCACTTTTGGCTCTCATGACGTGAGAATGATATGTCAATCGCTGCAGTACAATTTAGATTGCAATAAAGATGAAGCAAAACTCGTAATCCATAATCATTTGGATTTTTCAGAGTTCATCGCAAATTTTGTTCGCGATGACAAAGGCAATCCATATTCTCTAGAGAATTATTTAAAACTTTTTCACATAGAGTTTAATGGGACTAAACACGATCCACTCGATGATGCAAAAAACCTTATGATTCTGTATCAAGCTGTACAACAAAATAGTCAGATTTTAGAAGATGAATATTATAAAGTGTTGAGAAAGACTTCTCATCTAGTTTATCCAATACAAAAAGTATTGTCTGCTCTTTTAAATGGCAAAAGCGTTTCGCCAGAAGAGTTTTCTAGATTCGTTAAGGATTATTTATCATGATAAAATATCCAATTGGAACGACATTAAATAAAGTCGGAACATCACACAGGCCAAGGAATGTAAACAACGCTGCAAATCGTGGCATGGACCTAGAAGAAGATATCAATCTTTCGAATGAGTATTATCGCGATAAAAATTTGGCATTGATCACGAAAAGGCCAACTCCAATAAATGTTGTCAAGGTTGATTATTCAAAAGGAGCAAAGATTACCAATGCATATTTTGAAAAACAATCTACCACTGATTACAATGGTGTTTATAAAGGGAGGTATATCGACTTTGAAGCAAAAAGCACAAAGTCAACTACTTCGCTTCCGCTCAGCAACATCACTCCTCATCAAATCGAACATTTAAACAGAGTTATTTTTCATGGAGGAATCGCATTTTTTATCATCGGATTCGAACTGCTAAACGAAGTATATTTGCTTGATGCAACTCACGTTATCAGCTTCTTTAATACCTTGAAGAGAAAATCTATTCCATACAAAGACATCAAGGAAAACGGAATCTTGATAAAACAAGGATATAATCCACGCCTGTATTATTTAGATGCAATTGAGAAAAATTATTTCAAATAATAAAGACAGAAATCATTTAATTTACATTTTTGACAAGAAGGCTTTTTTGCTGAGCAAATGCTGCGTCCAAAACGAATCAATTGATGATGGGTTTTAATCTGTCGGCTAGATTCAACCAGTTTTTCAAGCTTTCTTTCCATATCGAAAGGATTGTCATCTTTTTTAACTAGGCCTAGCCTTTTACAAATTCTTTCGATGTGCGTATCGACCGCTAGATGAGGAATTGAATATACTTCAGCAAGAAAAACATTCATTGTTTTATTGCCAACACCAGGCAACGAAAGAAGAAATTTTTCATCATTGATCGCTCCACCACGCTTTTGGATAGACAAGGCGATCGATTTGATATTTTTCGCTTTGTTTTTATATAATCCTATCGGTTTGATAATTTGTTCGATATCGGATATTGGAGCATTTGAAAGCTTTTCTAATGTATCGTATCTGTTAAACAGAATCGGAGTGACATCATTAACGCTTTTATCTGTGCTTTGAGCGCTCAGCATGACAGAAATCAGAAATTCATAGTCTTTGCAGTGATGCAAATCGCATTCAGCATCAGGAAACAAAGAATCAAGATAGGGCAAAAGCAAATTAACTCGGTCTTTATTTGTCATCGTCTATCCACTTCGTTCGAGCAATTTCTATACTTTTTTCAATATCTTTATTCCACTTATCGCTTATCGCGCTATATCCTTCTTTTTCTCTATCATCGCGCGTCTGCCACTGCAAAAGAATTTTATCAATAGCGCGCAAACTTTTTTTATTGTGAGAAAGAGCCTCTTTTAAGGCATCAAAAATAATTTGATCAGAATAGCCGTAATTAACCCATTCATTGATCATTGAAAACTCAATCGGTGACAGAGTTCGTCCAAATTCCTTTTCAAACACTTGATAAATGTTTTTCAAAACGCCATTATTAACTTCCTCATTCAGCAAAGATTCTTGAGCTAAAGAGATCTGAAATTCATGATATAATTTGCTTTTTAAGGGATTGAGTGTGGTTTTCATATCTTTCGCCGAAGTGTCATATTCGAGAACGTTCTTATTGACGAGTTTAACGAGAATTTTATCGATTTCAGCCACTGATAAATTCATTTTGACAGACAAAAGATCGGCCGTAATAAAAGTATTTTTTTGTAAAAGGAGATGATTTATCATCAAAACTACCGCTAAATCGTTCTCATTAAGTCCAAGTTTCTTATAGTATTCTAGCAAAAGGTACTTAACGTCTAGAGCTGATAATGAATCGTTGACCATAGTAAAAATAATATATCATATTATCCATTTATGCTTTACTTTTTTTGTTTGCGAAGTTCTTCATCAATTTTTTGCTGATTCAAATTTTTGAGGAGATATCGATATTTCTTCATGGCTTGCAGCGTGTTGTTTTCAATCGATAAACCATATTTTTTTGCAAATCTCTCGCCTCTAAGTATTCTTAAAGGATCTTCGGTCACTCGCTTTGATGGGTTACCAATAAACTTTAGGATTCTATTCTTTAAATCAGCTACGCCATCACAATAGTCAACGATGTTATATTTTTCATCAAGATATATTGCGTTGATCGTAAAATCTCTTCTAACATAATCCTCTTGAGGGTTTTTAACGTAATTGATAAAAGATGGGTGCCGAAAATCCTCATAATCTTTTTCCTCACGAAAAGTAGTGAACACACAATGTCCAACTTTGATCGCTCCAAAGCGAGAAAATACATCGTTTGCATCTGGCAAAAAGCTCATCATTTCATCAGGGGTTGCATCGGTTGCAAAATCAAAATCAACTAAAGGGAGGCCGAGCAGATAGTCTCTTGTCGAACCGCCAACTAAATATAATCGGAAACCGCGTTCTCGAAAAAGTTTCGCATATTGATCAAACAATTCAACACCCATGCTTTTATTTTAGTATTAAAACAAAAAAAGAGGAACAAGTTAATGTTCCTCAATTCAAGTCAATCGATATTATTGAACTTTGGCTTTTAAAGCTTTTGAAGGCCTAAAAACAACTGCTTTTGATGCAGGGATTTTAATCTTAGCACCTGTGGAAGGATTTGTTCCAACACGAGCGGCTCTGGCTTTCTTAACAAAGATACCGAAACCGGCAACTTTGACTTCTTGGCCTTTAACTAAGGCTTTTTCAACAGCGGCGACAAGAGCATTGACAGCTTCTTCAGCTTGCTTTTTGCTTAAACCAGCACCTACTGCAACTTTTTCAACTAATTCAGCTTTGTTCATTTAAAATGACCTCCTATTCGCTAAATTTGTCTTACGACTAATAAAAAATTACCATATCGATAAAACAAATGCAATGAAAAAAGCGATAAATACTAGTCTTCGGAGCGCAAAGGACGAATCATGAGCTGTTTTATGACACTAGACGGCTTGGCATTTCTATACAAAACTGAATAAAGCGCTTCAACGATTGGAAGACTCAAATTATTCGAACGTGCAATTTCGTAAATGACCTCTGTCGCTTTTAATCCTTCAACAGTTTCTGTATTATTCTTCAAAAAATTTCTTGCCGAATCATCTTTACCGATGCAAAGACCAGCACGATAATTGCGCGAATGAAGCGAGTTACAAGTAACCATAAGGTCACCTATCCCAGTCAGTCCCAAATACGTTTTTTCCTTCCCGCCAAAGAATTTACCAAAAACAATCATTTCTGATAACCCCCTTGTGACGAGGGCGGCTTTGGCATTGTCTCCACATTTAAGGCCGTCAATAATACCGCTTGCAATAGCGATGACATTCTTCATGGCGACAGAGTATTCAGCGCCAATTTCATCTTTTTGTGTATAAACACGAAAGTAATCATTCGAAAATAGTCTCTGCACTTTCTTTGCGCGTGAAAGAGATTTCGAAACGGCACAGAGAAGAGTCAAATGTTTGACAATGACCTCTTCAGCGTGGCTAGGACCGATTAATGACACAACTTCTCCTCGAAGATTTTCTGGTATTATTTCACGAATTAGTTCAGCAATGCGTATTTTTTCAGTTGAATCAAAACCTTTAGCAGTATTGATGAATAACGTTTTTCTATCAAGAACCGACTTTAATTGGACAAGAACAGTGCGCATGGCTGATGAAGGAACAGAAAGAATGACAATCGGCGTTCTGTTTGCAAATTCATCAATACTCGAAGTAGCTTTAATCGATTCAGAAAGATTGATACTGGTACCATAGTACTTCGTGTTGCGATGATTGTTATTTATATCGTCAACTTGGTCGCGATCGCGCCCATACATCAAAACTGTATTTCCATTATCAACAAGGACGGAAGCCAAAGCCGTACCCCATGTTCCAGTACCGATAATACCAATTTTCACATCAGACTCTTTCTCTCAAAACAAGATCGATTGGTGTTCCATCGAAATCAAAGGTATCGCGCAAACGATTTTCGATATATCTAAGATAGGAAAAATGAGCGAATTTTGGTTTGTTCACAAACAATACAATCGTAGGTGGTTCTATAGAAACTTGATTCGCGAAATATATCTTTAAGCGCCCACCATTAAAATCAGGTGTCGGATTAATAACTTGAGCATCTTGTATGATTTCATTCAGAACTGACGTCAAAACACGCGTTTGATAAGCAGCTGAAACGTGGTTTATTGCATCAAAAACAGTTTTTATTCGCGATTTATTTTTTGCTGAAATATAAATGACTGGAGCATATTCAAGAAATTTGACGTTGTCACGAATATTTTTCGTGAAATCGCTCATCGCTTTTTCATCTTTTTTCACCAAATCCCACTTATTAACCACAACGATAATTGCCTTTTTTAAATCAACAGCGTATCCGACAACATGTTTGTCTTGCTCAGTCATTCCTTTTGTAGCGTCGATGACTAAAAGACAAATCTTTGCGCGATCAATAGCAGATAAGGCTCTCAAAGCGCTATATTTATCAATCGATTCAAATATCTGCCCGCGTTTTTTCAAGCCAGCTGTATCGATAGCAACATATGAGATGCTATCTTTTACAAACTGCGTGTCAATAGCATCGCGCGTTGTTCCTTCCATTTCGGACACGATAACTCGTTCATCGTTGAGCATAGCATTTACTAGCGAAGACTTTCCGACGTTAGGTCGGCCAATCACTGCAAAACAAATCGAATTTTCGTACACAACCTCACTTTTTTGCGGTAATAGTTTTATAATTTTATCAAGAATGTCACCAATTCCAATGCCGTGGGCACCGCTGACAGGAATGGGCTCGCCCAATCCCAATGAGAAAAAATCGTTAATATTCGATAGATCATTCGTATTATCGATTTTGTTTACAGCGAGAATGGCTGGTTTTTGAGCTTTGTAAAGAATCTTTGCGACCAAGCGATCATCTTTTGTCACACCGATTTTTCCGTCAACAATGAATAATATTACATCGGCTTCTTTTATGGCGATCTCCGCTTGCATTCTGATCTGTTCTTGAAACGGGCGATTGGCTAGTTCGATACCGCCTGTATCAACAATAGAAAACTCGTGGGTCAGCCATTCAGCTTTAGCATAAATCCTGTCTCTTGTTATTCCTGGTTCATCATCGATGATCGATGTTCGTTTGCCAACGATACGATTAAAAATCGTTGATTTACCAACGTTCGGACTTCCCACAATCGCCAAAGTCCCATATAACATGATTATTTAGCCTCTTGCGTTTTTCTTTTAATAATCTCTTCAACAGCATCAGCTACTTCGTTAATACTCATAAATGAAGTATCTAACAGAACAGAATCTGGAGCCGGTTTCAAAGGAGCAAACTCACGATTTGAATCAATATAATCGCGTTTCCTCACTTCTTCCTCAATCTCTTTAAGAGTGCACACAATACCTTTTGATAAATTCTCTTCATATCTTCTTACGGCCCGTGTTTCAACACTGGCAATTTGATAAATTTTAACCTCGGCATTCGGAAGAACATAAGTTCCAATATCTCTTCCATCCATAACCACCGAAGTATTGATCGCCATCCTTCTCTGCTCATCAACCAAAAACAAACGAATAGGTTTGTACGAGGCAATATAGCTAACGTTTTGCGAAACGATTGGCTCACGAATTATGCCGGTAACATCTTCACCATTGCATAAAACAATGCCGTTTGGTTTTAACTCAATTTTTATTTTTGGAATTAATTTGCAGCATGCATCTTCATCTTTGGGGTCAATTTTATTTTTGATGACAAAATATGTAAAAGCTCGATACATAGCGCCGGTATCAATATACGTAAAATTAAGTCTCTTGGCGACTATCTTTGCAATTGTCGATTTTCCCGCAGCAGCAGGGCCATCGATTGCGATGCTAATTTTTTTTGCCATGTTTATCTCCTAAAAACCCAAATTCCAATCAGAATTAATGCGACGATGAGGATTATTACGACCGATATGACGATTATCCGCCAGATAATATCTTGCTTAAATGGTAGCAGCTTATGTTTTCTGCTGTCATTATCAGCGTATACGTCCATTAAATCTTTGTAAGATATTGAATGATTCTCGTCAGACTGAACTATAATCGTTTTTCTTTTACCATGGGTGTCAAATAACTCGTCAGGCATTTTGGCAATTTCCTCACGCAGACTTTTATATTTTTGAAGTCTACTTTCCATCAAGAAAAAAATTATCCCTTACATTGTATTATTCTAATCTAAATTAGAAGAGTTTTGTAGCAAAAGAAATAAAAAAGTCAAAATGTTGCAAAATGAAATAATCTACAATATACTTTTTAATGCAAGAAGGAGATGAACATTATGGCTAAAAAAGCAAAAGTGAATAAAGACGCCTGTATCAGCTGTGGTCTCTGTGTCGGATCGCATCCAGAAGCATTTGATTTTGATGATGATGGAAAAGCGAAAGTGATCGCGGACGATTTAGACGCTATCGACGCAGCTATTGCAGATTGTCCAGTCGGTGCAATCGAAAAGATATAATAAGGCTCAAATACAAATATTAAATACCAGTAAATGGTATTTTTTTATTTTCTGTCGATACGGTCAGTTGAATTTGTGTCATTCGAATCAGCGATATCCTGACTCAAAGACAAATTTCCAATTTGAGCAAAGTATTTTCGCATTGGCAAATAGACGAGAATCGTGACGGCTATAACAATCGCATCTTTGATAGCATTAAAGGGCAGGACAACATATAGTCCATATGTCCATTGGAGATCGGTGACTGATGGATTGATGAGCTGGCAAGCATGAAGTATCGATTCTTGGCTCATGCCAAGAACAAATAAATAGACAGGAAGCACGACATATATATTGCCTAAGATGGCAACAATCAGTTGAGAAAGAAAACCAACAGATAGTCCAATTGAAAGTCCCGAAAGATTTTTATACTTTCGATATATGAATGCAGTAGGAAGAATAAAAGCAAGGCTAAAAAACAAATCTGAAATATCACCAACGGTCATCGTTGAAGTAAATGGCAGTTTAATTATTGTTTTCAAAACTAATATGCCAATCGCCGTATATGGTCCATAGGCAAGACCAGCAATCAGTGCCGGTATTTCATCAAAATGAAATTCCAAAAATGATGGAAAAATGGGCAATGAAAAGCTTAAAAATGGGATCGTGTACAAAATGATGGCAATTGAACCAAAAATTGCTACACGAACCATGTACTGAATGATTGTTTTGCTCGATATCTTTTTTTTCATTGAAAACTCCGCTATTAAACCCTGATACTAATTTGCACTTTTTCTAAAAGAGACAGATGGATAAGAACTATCTTCCAATAGAATAATACTTTTTCATCTTTTTTGTCGCATTGACATCAAAAACATTTCGACCATCCAAGACTACTTTATTATTTAATAAATCAATATCCATTTTTTTGATTTCAGGCCATTCCGTAACAACAAAAACGACTTCGGCAGAAGCGACGCACATAGCAGGTGAATCAGCATAAATTATTCTATCTTTAAAAATTCTTTTGCACGCGTTTTGACCGATAGGATCATATCCGGTGATAATGGCGCCTTCCTTTAACAAAAGATTAATGATATCAATCGATGGAGCCTCTCTCATGTCATCAGTTCCTGGTTTAAATGTTAGTCCTAAAACAGCAGTTTTGACACCTTTGAGCGAGCCACAAATTTTCTTTGCTTGGTAAAATAATTTAACTTTTTGAGAAGCATTGACATCGATTGCGGCCTTAATTGTTTTGGCTTCATATCCATATTCATTTTTAGCCATTGTATAGAGAGCCTTAGTATCTTTTGGGAAACAAGATCCCCCGTAACCGATTCCTGCATTTAAAAAGCTACTTCCTATCCTTGGATCATACGACATGCCCTTTTTAACTTCTTCAATGTTCGCCCCAACGAGTTCGCAAATATTTGCAATATCATTCATGTATGAAATTTTGAGAGCAAGAAAATCATTGCTCGCATACTTAATCATCTCAGCAGAACGGCGATCAGTAAACAAAAGAGGCAGACCGAACGAATCGTATACTTTATGCATCACTTGTACTGCATGCTCTGTTTTTGTTCCAATAACAATTCTTTTTGCGTGCAAAGTATCATTTATCGCATTACCCTGAGCAAGAAATTCTGGATTGGAAACGATTTCAACTTTAATATTTCGTGGAGCGAGATGTAAAAACATCTCCTCAACGCGATCATTAGTTCCGACAGGAACAGTAGATTTTACGACTACCACGACATCTTTTTGGATAGAGGCCCCAATTTGTTCACAAACGCTTTTAACGTAAGTAAAATTAGCAGTTCCATCAGGATTTTCAGGAGTGCCTACACCAATAAAAATGACATCAGCGTCCTTATATGCAGACTTATAATCGGTGGTAAATGACAATTTTGAGAGATTTTTATGCAGCAATTCCTCTAGTTGAGGTTCATAAATTGTCGGAATGCCCTTGCTCAAAGTAGAAATCTTTTCAGCATCGACATCAACACAAACAACATTGTGCCCGTTTTCTGCTAAACAAACAGCAGTAACAAGTCCAACGTAACCAGTTCCAGCAACAGAAATTTTCATAAATTCTTCCTCCAATTTATATATTTGGCAATACCTTCCTCAAAGCTAGTTGAAGGCGAATACCCAAGCATTTTTCTTGCTTTAGCAATATTTGCATACGTTCCGACGACATCGCCTTGTTGCATCGGGGCAAAAACAATGTTTGCTCTCTTGTTCATAGCTTTTTCAATCGTATGAACCATCTCTAATAATGTGATTGGCGATTCACTGCCTAAATTAATAATCTCATATACATCATTATTCGTCTCTAAATAATGAATGGATTTACGAATTCCACTAACGATATCATCGATGAATGTGTAATCTCGATATGTTGAACCATCTCCGTACAAAGTGATTGGCTTATCTGCTTCTATCAAGGAAGCAAACTTATTTATTGCTAAATCAGGTCTTTGCCTCGGTCCATAAACAGTGAAAAAACGCAAACAGACAAAATTCATTTTGTAAGTCCTATGAAAAGCATAGCAGAGATATTCACCAGCAATCTTTGTTGTGGCATACGGGCTAATCGGTTTATCAACTCGTTCATCTTCGCTAAACTTGTGTCGATCTTGGTTGCCATAGACACTGCTGGAGGAAGCGAATACAACGTTTTTAATTCCATATTTTTGAGCGCAGTCTAAAACATTCGCTGTACCTCTTATATTCACTTCTTCGTATAATTTTGGATCAACAATAGATGGTCGAACTCCAGCTTTTGCTGCAATATGAATTACACAATCAATTTTATGATGAGAAAATATGTCATTTAGTTTTTCTAAGTCTCGGATATCGGCTTCATAAAAAGAATAATTAGGATTTTTAAGATGAGAGCTTATGTTTCTTTTTTTTATCGAGACATCGTAATAGGGCTCAAAATTATCTATATTGATGACAGTATTGCCATCTTTTATAAGACTATCGGCTAAAGTGCTGCCTATAAATCCAGCAGCACCAGTAATGAGATAATTCTTCATAAAAATGATTATAATGTTATTGCATAACAATAGCAATAAAACAAAAGAGGGCCATTATTCTTTATCCAGCAAAGCATTTACGAACAAACGTTTATCTTCTTCGTTGGAAAAAGAAAAGGCGACCGAACGTTTCTTAATATTCGCTAATGAATGGTACTTGATACTCAAAGCATTTTCTTCATCGCTAGCAATGCCAAATGAAGATTTATACCGGCCGACAATCTGTTCGATCTGACGCACCGATAAGTGTTTTGAATAAACTTCACCGACGACTTCAAGAACAACACTCTCTGGTAGTGAGGCGATTGCTTTTGCGTGACCGTATGATAATTTACCGACAGAAATGTCACGAATTATTGAGTCTGGTAAATTCAACAATCTCATGATATTGGTGATTTGAGACCGTGATTGATGCGTAATATCCGCTAATGTTTGTCGCGTATATTTAAACTGCATGACCAATTCATTACAAAGCAAAGCGGTTTCAATAACATTCGGATTTCTTTGATCACGATTATCTGCTAAAAGCATAAGCAGCATTTCTTCATCGTTTAAATTTATAACAACCGCAGGAACTAATTCCACTTTGCCATATTTGGAAGCAAGAAGTCTTTTTCTTCCTAAAACAAGTTCATAGTGATCTTTTTTAGCTCTCAAAATAAGTGGGCTTTTTAGGCCAGTTTCTTTAATTGAGTCGGAAATTGCAGAGATTATCGAATCGGAAATTTTTGCTTTTTTTAGATAACTATTATCATCTATAAGTTCCGCTTTAAAAAGTTTTGCTGAAGCTGTTTGATATTCTTTTTCCATGTCGGAAATAACATCACTTTTTGAAAACTTCTTCACAAGAGAAGATAAGTTGCTCTTTAATAATTTTTTATTCTCTTTCTTCATGTTCAATCACTTCTTTTGCAAGGCTTAGATAGGCCAAAGAACCACTAGATGTTGGACGATAAATGGTTACCGGAATTCCTCTTGCTGTTGATTCAGGAAGAGAGATGTTTCGTGGAATGCTTGTTAAAAAAGTGTTCTCTTTGAATAGGCCACGAATCTGTGTGGTCACTTCAGTTCCAAGACGAGTGCGAGAATCATACATAGTAAAAAGAAAACCTTCGATTTTTAAATAGGGGTTATATTGAGACTGAATGCGGCTAACAGCGGCAAGAATCTGTGCAACACCTTCCATAGCAAAATACTCACACTGCACAGGAATCAGGACACTGGTAGCAGAAACGAGAGCATTAATATTTAAAAGACCAAGAGAAGGGGGACAATCAATAATAATATAGTCAAATGTTTTTTCGAGATGTGATAGCGTTTCTTTCAGAATAAAATAGGGATTCTCTATGCGATTCATAACGCTTGCATCAAGCGACGCAAGCTTAATGTTGCTGGGAACAATATCTAGATTCTTCATTGCAGTTCGCTTCATGATTTTATTTATATTAGCATCGCCGACAAGAGCATCATATATCCCTTTTTGTAATAGTGAAGAATCGACGCCGACTCCACGAGAGGAATTTCCCTGAGGATCCATATCGATCAACAGAACACGACGAGAAAAATGCGCTAGAGAACTCGAAAGATTAATTGCAGTCGTTGTTTTGCCAACGCCGCCTTTTTGATTTGCAATCGCAATAATTCTGGTTGTCATTTTATAATGGTCTCTTTAATATCATCGCATAAGGACGTGGATATTTCACATCAGTTCCACTTTTTTTCTCAAAAAGAATATTAAACCTAACACTATTTGTTGAAGGCAAAACATTTTTGAGTATTGATACTACATCACAATTCAATTTTTTAATCGCATTAGAGGCATCGTTGATCTCATCATCGGTTTTTTGAGATTTCATGGCGATAAAAAAACCATCAACCCTAACTAATGGAATCGAAATTTCCAGCAAAATATTTAATGGGGCAACAGCGCGAGATATCGCTATGTCAAAGAATCCTCTTTTTTCCTTATAATTTTCAGCGCGCTCGTTTACAACAACGACATTTTCGAGTTGAAGTTTGCTGACTACCGCTAAAAGAAATTTCGTTTTCTTACCAATTGGTTCTAGCAATACGAATTTGGAATCAGGAAACAAAATGGCGAGAGGGATTCCAGGAAAGCCGGCGCCCGAACCAATATCAATAATGTTTTTGTGGTGAAAATCTGTCAATAAAGAAGGAAGGTATGAATCAAAAAGATGCTTCTCGATTATTTCTTCCTCCTTTCTAATAGCAGTAAGGTTAATCATTTCATTCCATTGCAAAAGTAAGTTGACATAACTCTTTAGACAATCCGTTTGTAAATCACTAAGAATAATATTGTTTTCTCTAAGCGATGAGACCAGTTGTTCATATGTCATAATTGACCAAGTTTCTTTAATGTTAACACAAGGATAGAAATATCGCTCGGGTTCACGCCACCAATTCGCGAAGCTTGTCCAATTGTCGTAGGTTTGATTTTATTCAATTTTTGTCTCGCTTCCAATGCCAAGCCATCAATATGTAAGTAATCGATTTTATCAGGAAGAAAAATATTCTCGAGTTTTAAAAACGATTGCGCCTCTTTTATTTCCTTTTTGATATATCCTTCAAATTTCACGGCAGTTTCAAGTTGCATAACCGCTATATCGCTTAAGTATATCGGATGGAGATCATCAATAAACGGATATATGTCCTTGTAAAAAATGTTTGGACGTCTCAATAATTCCAAGCAAGAAACACCACCATTTAATTTGTCGAAGCCTTTGGAAACAAGAATATCATTAATCCTAGAGTTCACACCAAGATATGTTTTTGAAAGAATATTCTCTACTTTTTCAATATTCCGATTTTTGAATAAAAATTTCTCATATCTCTCATTTGAAATCAATCCAAATTTGTGACCATATTCAGTAAGCCTAATGTCGGCGTTGTCGTGACGCAATAATAAGCGATATTCTGCTCTGCTCGATAATAATCTATATGGCTCATCAGTACCTTTTGTGACAAGATCATCGATCATGACACCAATATAAGATTCATTTCGTTTTAAAACAAAAGGCGCTTCATTTTTAATGTACTGTCCAGCATTAATACCGGCAATCAGTCCTAATGCAGCGGCTTCTTCATATCCAGAAGTTCCACAAATCTGTCCTGCACAGAAAAGTCCTTTATACTTTTTTATGGACAATGATAAATCGTATTCAAAAGATTTTATCGCATCGTACTCAATAGCATAAGCATATTTCAAAAATTCAGCATTTTCCATTCCTGGTAATGAATGAACCATTTGAATTTGAATATTTTCTCCCATCGAAGTTGAAAAACCTTGCAAATATATAGAATCACCATTCCGCGTCTCTGGTTCAAGAAATAATTGATGTCGCTCTTTATCTTTAAAAGTCATTACTTTCCCTTCAATAGATGGGCAGTAGCGAGGTCCTATACTCTTTACTAGACCATTGTATTGAGCAGATTCGTTTAAATTATCCAAAATTATGCGATGCGTTTCTTTTGTTGTATAGATTAAATAGCAGGGGAGTTGATCTTCTTTTGAAATATAGTTCTCTGTTTCATAAGAGAATGCAAATTTGCCCTCAGAACCCTCTTGAATTAGCGCTTTAGAGAAATCAATCGAACTCTTTTTAATGCGTGGTGGCGTACCAGTTTTTAAGCGATAAATGTCGATTCCCATCTCAGTAAGACATTGCGATAATCCATGAGCTGGTTTCTCACCATCGGGTCCACCAGAAACTCTTGAATGACCGCGCAAAACTGAACTATCTAAATATGTTCCCGTAGTTAAGATTACGGCTTTAGACAAAATTTCTTGTCCATCCGCAATAACACCATGAACAACACCATTACGATATATCAACGAAGTGACCATTTTTTCTTCAATATCAAGATTTGCTGTCAATTTCAATTCATCTTGCACGATTTTTGGGTACTCAAGTTTATCTTCTTGAGCGCGCAAGCACTGCACGCCAGGACCTTTTCCAGTATTCAGCATTTTCATTTGCAGGTAATGCTTGTCGGCCGCTTTTCCCATGTTGCCACCAAGAGCATCAATTTCTCGCACAACAATTCCTTTTGCTGATCCTCCAATTGATGGGTTGCATGGCATATTAGCAACCATTTTAAAATTTAGGGTGCACAGCAAGGTTTGAAAACCGCGATGCGCACAAGCCAAACACGCTTCAACACCGGCGTGCCCACCACCGATCACTATCACATCATATGTTTTCATCCGATACTTCCATACATATCCATTTTGATCAGATGATTGAGTTCAACAGCATATTCCATAGGAAGCTCATCAGAAAATGGCTTAATAAATCCCATGATAATCATTTGAACAGCATCTTTTTGTGAAATGCCTCTGCTCATCAAATAAAACAGTTGCTCTTCATTGACTTTACTAACCGTTGCTTCGTGTTCGATATACGAGCTAGCATTCTTTACACAATTTGTTGGAATGGTGTCGCTCTTTGATTTACTATCTAGAATCAACGTATCGCATTCAACATGTGATTTGCAGTTGTGAGCATTTGCTTCATGGCGAACTGTACCGCGATAATTGGCAACTCCTCCATTTTTTACAATGCTCTTCGAAATAATTGTTGAAGATGTATTAGAGGCTAAGTGTATCATTCTTGCTCCGGCATCTTGATGCTGGCCTTTACCAGCAACAGCGATGGAAATGCACATTCCTTTTGCACCATCGCCAGCCAGAATACACGCTGGATATTTCATATTGGTCTGTGAGCCGATATTGCCATCAATCCATTCCATGGATGCGTTTTCATAACAAATCGCTCGTTTTGTAACAAGGTTCACAATATTATTCGACCAGTTTTGAATTGTTGAGTAACGACATTTTGCATTTTTATTAACGAATATTTCAACTACCGCAGCATGAAGAGACTCTTTTGAATATATCGGAGCGGTGCACCCTTCAACATAATGGACGTCAGCGCCTTCATCAACGATTATTAAGGTCCTTTCAAATTGACCCATTTTTTCATTATTGATTCTAAAATATGATTGAAGCGGTTTTTCGAGTTTCACACCTTTTGGAACATAAATAAAAGAACCGCCCGACCACACAGCACTATTCAATGCAGAAAACTTGTTATCGGCAAATGATACTAATTTCCCAAAATACTTCTTCACAAGACTTGGAAACATCTTTAAGGCTTGATCAGTAGATAGAAAAATCACGCCCTTTTCTTCGGCTTCTTTCAACATGTTGTGATAGACAACTTCAGAATCATATTGCGTAGAGACACCGGAAAGGAATTTTTGTTCAGCTTCGAGTATGCCTAATTTCTGAAAAGTCTTTTTAATCGTCTCAGGAACTTTGTTCCAATCATTCTCTTCTTTTTCTGAAGGACGAATAAAATAGGTATATGAATCAAAATTTAGAAAACTTAAATCAGGTCCAAAATTTGGATTCGGCATTTTTTGAAACATTTTAAGAGCTCTAAGTCGATAATCAAGCATCCATTTCGGCTCGTTTTTCAATTTAGAAATTTCACGCACAACTGTCTCGGATAATCCTTTTCCTGTATTGAAAACGGATACGTCCTTATCCTTAAAACCGTATTTGTAATTTTCAATGGAATTTTTGCGCTTTTTGTTCATAATAACTACTTTTTATCCAGCAATGAATCAGCAGCGGTCCATCCTATTGTCGCACACTTAATTCTTGCGGCTTGTTTTGATGTATTAACAAAGACGATTGCTTCATCCAATACGGATTCATCGAATTGTTTCTCACTTATCATATTTAAATATTGTTCAATAATGTATTGGGCATCTTTAATCGTTTTTCCTTTTAGCAAATCGCACATGATGTCTGTAGAAGAAGTTGAAATAGTACATGCAACTCCATCAAAACATGCATCGACAATATAACCGCTTACTATTTTTAAAAAAACATCGATATCATCAATACAATTTGCAGAGTTCATATGCATAGAAATGTAACCTTCGCTAGAAGGTTGCTTTTTATTGCGAGGATTTTCATAATGGTCCATTATTATTTGTCGCATCATGACAGGATTAAGAAAAGTAGGCATTTAAAAAATCACCACCCGTTCTACACGCTTCAACTAATGCATCGATATCTTCTTTTGAAGTGTAAAAATATATAGAAGCCCTAACAGTTGCAACCTGTTTAAGAAAATCAATCAAGATCTTTGCACAATGTTGGCCAGAGCGACAAGCGATGCCTCGAGAGTTAAAATAGGTAGCCACATCTTGGGCAAAAACACCTTTAATATTAAAAGTTATGATGCCTGATTCGGCATCTCTATTATATATTTCAACGTTGCCTAATTTTTCTAATTGAGCAATTGCATAATGTCGAAGTTTTAGTTCATAATCACGAATATTATCCATGCCGAGTGAACTGACGTACTCTATAGCGGCATCAAGACCAAAAATACCTTCGATATTTTGTGTGCCAGCTTCAAATTTAATTGGTGGAGCCAAATATGAAACGTCGCCGCACATATCAAATTTAGCATTCATCCCACCGCCAGTCATAAACGGATCCATTTTTGATAGAAGTGAAAACTTTCCATATAGCACGCCAATACCCGTTGGACCGCATATTTTGTGGCCTGAAAATGACAAAAAATCAACATCGAGTTCTTTCACATCTGTTGTCATATGAGGAACCGATTGAGCACCATCGCAAATGAGAATTGCACCATACTTATGAACGACAGAAGCTAAAGACTTGATATCGATTATATAGCCCAAAACATTTGTGACATGTGCCACAGCAACAATTTTTGTGTGCTTTGTAATTGTTTTCTTTAAATTCTCGGTCGTTAGTCGTCCTTCTTTATCAAGAGGAATATACTTCACTTTGCATCCAGTAATTTCGCTGACTCTAAACCATGGAAGTACATTGCTCGCGTGCTCTGCTTGCGTGATCAAGATTTCATCTTCTTTGTGCAAATATTTCACACCATAACCATACGCAACCATATTTATCGACATCGATGTGCCAGACGTAAATACAATTTCAGTTTTTTCAGAATTAATGAATTTTGCCACTCGCTGGCGTGTCTCGTCAATTTTTGCATCGACTTGATAGCATAGATCATAATCACCTCGATGAGAGTTCGACGTTTTAAAGTTATAATACTCACTAATAGCTTCTAAAACACACTGCGGTTTCAAAGTGGTTGAGGCATTGTCGAGGTAAATTAAAGGATGGTTTTGCATTCTTACTTTATTGCGAAACATTGGAAAGTCTTGCCGTATTTTATCTATATCAAACATTAGAATCTCTCCCTCAAAACCGAATCAATCTTGGCTTTGTATGTTTTTGGAAAATACATAGCGACTGGCGATAAATAGCCATATGTAATAAGCGATTTTGCCTCGCTTTCGCTTAGACCGCGTGATTTTAAATAAAACATGTGATCCTCATTTAATCTCCCAACTATTGCTGAGTGTGAGGCGTTGACGTCATTTTCATCGATGTGAAGCGATGGGCTTGATTCAGCAACTACATCATCATTAAAAACAATAATCTTTGAAACCTGTTTCGCATCAGAGAAAGCCGCACCGTTTTTGATAGAGGAAACACCCTTGAAAACGAGAGTGGATGAATCGCAAGCAACTCCATAATTATTCATCGATGAAGAAGTGTGCTTCCCAATGTGGTCAAACGAGACATTAACAAGCTTTTTATTCGAGGAGGAGGAAAGGCAAGACAAATGCCATTCTGCAGAAGTATAATCGTCATTCAATGAAACCATGATATTGCATGAATGATCACCATTAGAGAAGTCGGCGTAAGCACCACAAAAAGTGGCTTTTTCAGTTAAGATAATCGATATTTGCAAGGATTTTCCACCGCCAAAAGAAGCAATATTCAAATTTAATCTAGCGCCATTACCAACGGCAATTTCATAATTCAAGTCCACTGAAGAATCATCTAAAACAAGCATTCTTGTGGTGCTTTTTTTTATAAAAATTTTCCTGGAATTATTGAGCATTTTTCATCGCTTCTTTCGTCACGCATATTCCAATAGATTGTTGAGACATTTTTTCCTCTTCTTTTTCTATTTCGATTCCCAACTCGTCTTTTATCCATTCGAAACCTTTTTCATCTACTTTATCTATCAATTCTGGACCGCCTTCAGCGACAATTCGACCATTGACCATAATTTCAGCTTTTGATGGCTTTAAAAGACTATACAATCTCGCATAATGAGAGATAATAAGAAAACCAATTTCATGCTCTTTTTGCGTCTTTACAATAGCTTTTGCAACAATTTTTAAAGCGTCAACATCAAGACCGGAATCTATTTCATCAAGCATCGCAATTTTCGGATTAAGCAATATCATTTGAAGGATTTCATTCCGTTTTTTCTCTCCACCAGAGAATCCTTCATTTAATGAGCGATTGGACATTTCGAGTGGAATGCTCATTTCATTATATGCAGCATTAATTTTCGAATAAAACTGATAAAGTGACAATGGTTTCTCTTCTCTAGAATTAATTGCAGACCTGAGGAATTCGGCGCTGTTCACACCTGGAACCTCGCTTGGATATTGCATGGCCAAAAATAATCCTGCCTTTGACCGCTCATCAATCGTCATCGATAAAACGTTTTTCCCATCCAATGTTATCGATCCTTTGGTAATCGCGTAATGAGGATTGCCCATTATCGCTTGAAGAAGAGTAGACTTTCCGTGACCATTTGGACCGAGCAAAGCGATGGTCTCATTCGATGAAATGGACAGATTAACTCCGTGAAGAATTTCTTTGTTTTCAACCGATACATGCAAGTTTTTAATCAATAATTTTGACATTCTTATTCTCCAAAATCCTTATTATTTTATAGTAAATGCATACGCATATCAAACGATTCGATAAAAATGACTCGTAAGACAATTATATAGTCTTAACTGCAAAATTAAAATCGAAGCGCTCATTTCATGCTGGTAGCCGCAAAAATCCTATTGTATTAATACAATGAAAAGTATAAAATATGAACGCTATGTTTAGAAAAAGGAGGAAATGTTCTTAATGAATAAAAGTAAACTGACCTTAGCTATCATGGGCTCATTGATTACTTCATTATCTCTCGCAGGATGTTCAAGTAATATCAAATGGGGACCTGAAGGTGACGGTTATATTCTAACATTCACAAACTCCGACGGCTCGGAAGTAAACCTAACTGCTGACAGCATTTTTGGAAATTACTACAATGAAGTCGATGGAGCAAAGCAAATGTTTGACTCGGTCTACGAAATTATTGTCCGCAACCACTTTACCGAAGCAGATCAAAGCGGGAAACTTGCTGAAATCACAAAAGATGCTGAAAACAAAGTCAGCGGAGTCAAGTCAAAGGCAAATTCAAACAAAAATACTAATGGTACAACTTACGATGAGGAATTCGAAAAATTGCTCGATGAATATGGAGTAGATGATGAGGAAGAACTCAACCAATACTTTATATATCAAGAGGAAAAAGAAGAGTTTGAAGACCAATTTTACGACAAATATCTAAACAACGATTCAAGCAATATTTATGGAAATCTCCGCGATGGTTTTAGCATAGGCGAGAATAATTATGCTGGCTATCTCAAAGAAAAAATCCCATATCATGTCAAACACATTCTCGTCAAAGTGAGCGCTGCAAATAATGCGTTTTATAATGGCGAAATAACTGAAGCTGAAGCAAGAAAATTAGCCAACGTCACAAAAATGTTGGCCGAAAGCGGTGTTCACAACTTTGGCGATGTTGCGTATTCGGAATCAGATGACACTGGCTCTGCCGAAAAATATGGCGATCTTGGAATCATGGATAAAGATACTAGTTTTATTAATGAGTTTAAGTTAGGTCTTTACGCATACGATGCTCTATATAACAATAGAACAATCCCTAACGCTAACCGGATTTCAATTCCTAGCGATCAGGAAACATTCTTCTCTTCAACAGCAAAAGTTGGACAAATTCCATATGCTGCTTTTGAAGAACTTGCAAAGGTTGCGGATACAACAGCCGATATTAACGGCGGTGGTGTAAACGGGTCCGATGCATTTTTCTTTCCTAGAAACATCTATTTCAACAAATATCTCAATAATCACATGGTTTCTGTTATTGTACCAAACGATTTGCCAGCTTCTGGCGAGTTATACCAACCAGATGTTTCAACTGGAAAAGCAACAGGTTCTGAGGCCTATGTTGGCACAGCCAATTCTACTTATTCATCAATGGCGGGATTCAGATCTAAAGCCAGTGAGATCAACGGAGTGAGTTGGGTTAACAATTCCGAAGGAAAAGTATTGTGTGACGAGCAAGGGCGAGTGATACTAGTCGTCCGTGGAGGAACTTCTGGTGATAGCGGATATGAAGGTGTGCATTTTATCACCGTTGAAAGAAGCGCATTAATCGATAATGAAACAATCGTCACTTCTACCAAAGGTTCGTACGATGTCTCATTGAGCGATTACTATACAACTCACTATCCAAGCGAGAGCAAATATCCAACATACACGTACAATGGCGTATCATATCCAAAAGACACATATGTCAACATACGCGATGAGGATACTAAAGTATATAAAGAGAGAGCAGAAGTTGTCGAAGGGAAAATCAAGGGATATGAGCCTCTGTTAAACACTTATATCTATCAAATTTATGCCCTTGAACAGAATTTGTCTTTCCATGGCGATGAAGGAGCGAAAGTCGAAAACGCTATTAACACTTATGTTTCCACCCAAAGAAATAAGCAATCTTATGACAATAGTGAAGGATGGAAATTAACGTGGAAAAACTATGAGGAATATCTCGAACAGCAAGCGAGCGAGAGAACAAAGGATAAATTGCTCTCCGCTACATGCGCTATTCAATATACAGACCCCAATAGAACAAGTAGCGGATGGACGGTAAAAGGAGGTATGTGTAATCATGACGAAAACAAATAAAAATGCAATCGCTGTCAGCGTTTTAGCTCTCAGCATGCTCGTTGCTTCTGCTTGTGGCGACACCATAAAAGCCAAGCCAACATTTTACGACACCCCTATTGTCGATACAGACAATACCATCACTCATAACCTCATGAGCGTCATATATGATGCTTTAAGTGGCAGTACATCAAATAGTGAAAAAGTTCTAAACGCTGTTGTTGATTATCTCGCCGAAGAA
Organism: Bacilli bacterium; assembly: GCA_041653015.1. Taxonomy (GTDB): domain Bacteria; phylum Bacillota_I; class Bacilli_A; order RFN20; family CAG-826; genus JBAZGG01. The sequence continues at coordinate 65,990 of JBAZGG010000003.1, forward strand.
TATTTTGGCAATTATCAAATAGCAAAGGAACTCTCCACTAAAACAGCTTCCGAAGCCAAGAGTTTTATGGATGCGCACAAGTTTTACTCTTCCGATACCTCATCAACAGATGAAGAAAAATTCCAAAAATTGTGCAGTTTTGTTCAAGACATGGAAAAAAGGGTGAGAGAAGCTTATTACGAAGAAGCAAAAGGCGACACCTATTCATATCGCAAACTATTCGATGAGGAAAATTATGTTCAGCAATTGCGTTCGCAAATGTACGACATAGTAAATCTTCCCGCTGGAGAGCAATGGTATGAAGACATTCTCGTCACCGAAGATTTTAAATCAGACTTAGCTGGTTGTTTACACATCAGTCAATACGAAGATTATACGAATCGATATTTTGTCAAAAAATTCTATCGATCACGCTTGATTGAACAGTATATGTATGATGAAAACTATTCTTTGCTCGGGCGTTCATATGCAAGAAAAATTAATTATGTCGCCATCAGTGACAGCAGCGATTACGCTGGTTCTGCAAAAAAACTTATGGCTGCATTTTCAGAGCAGTACATCGAGGCAGACTTGCCAGTAAATTCTATCGATCTCTCCATTCTCACAGAAGCATGGAATGGCATAAGCGACGAAAATTGGAGTTTGAGTTTAGAAGCTCAAACTTTGCTAGATGCCGCAGGATTCGAAAAGAAAACTGTATCGTATGACATGTATGGAGCAACATTGACAAAAGATGTTTATCCAGCGACCAAATTCGGTTCGTTACTCGAGAAGTATTCAAAGATTACTGATGATAGAAATACCACAAAGAATGATACCGACTTTACCAACAACAACTCATATCCAAAAGAGATTGGTTTACAGATCAAAATCAGAGATATTCTCTTGAACGATTACACAGTTGATGGATGGTTTAATAAGAATGGTAGCAGCGAGCTTCCAAGCGATGTCCAAAAGCGTTTGTTCGACATTAAAGTCGCCAACGCTGTTGACCACATGGGAGTGACGCAAAACGAAGATGGGGCTGTAACAGCTGAGGCGAAGACTGTTGAATATCAATCTGGTGATTATGTCATGAAGAAGAACGGCAATTATTGGTTAGTTGCCAGCGGATCACAGAAAATTGATATCAGCAAATACAAATACATCATCTATTCGAACTCAACATATTACATGGTGCAGATTAACGAAGCCGTATCAACTTCTAAACTCTCTGCTAGCGAGGATAATATCAATAATTATGCTCACCTTCGCAGCGGTGAATCTATCCATGCCGAAAACTCATCATTTACGGTTAGCATTGCGAATGAAGTTGCAAAATTGTACGCTTCAAAAGATGTGTACAAGAATGACGCTTATTCAAAATATATCGAGGATTCTAATATCATATATTATGATCAAGTGATCTATGATTATTTTAAAACAACATTCCCCGAACTATTTGATTAAGTCATCGATTAATTTATAATTATTGGAGGGTAGTAACCCTCCTTTAATTTCTATAGAGGTGAAAAACATGAAGGATAAAAATTGTATTTTCTGTAAAATAATCAACGGAGAGATTCCATCTTCAATCGTGTACGAAGATGATGACGTATTAGCGATTCTTGATATCTCACAAGCGACATATGGGCACACTCTTGTCATGCCTAAAGTTCACTTTACAAGTTTTCTTGATGTGCCTCATGATGTCATGCATAAAGTGATGGATGTCGCACAAAGAATTTCCATGGCTCAAAGCAGCGTCTTAGGTGCTAAAGGTGTCAACATTCTCATAAATGTTAATGAGGCAGCTGGCCAAAGCGTCATGCATTTCCATGTGCACGTTATTCCAAGATATATAGCATCTGAAGGATTCAGAATCACTCTCGCAGATAATAAATCAAAACAAGACCTCAACTTGCCTGCTCTTGCGAGTCAAATTAGAAAAGGCCTTCGATAAATAAACTTAAACTTTATTCTTGTGGTTTATAAAAATAGCGATCATCCAATGCGAAAATCTTTTGTGTGAAATCACCAGGCTCGGTTATCGACAGCGCTTTATCGAGGATATTTACTTTTGCATCCATGTCATCGATCATGCTCAACAAAAGTGCTTCTTTCGTTAAAGGGAGAACCGGAGAACCGAATTCATATTGACCGTGATGTGACAAAATCATATGTTCGAGAAGCACAGGAATCTCTGATTTAATATTGAGTTTATCAACTTCTTCGACCAAAATGGCATGCATGATTGAAATGTGGCCGACGAGTTTTCCTCGCGTTGTATATTTTGGTATAACTGGACCGCTGAGCTCTAATGTTTTGCCTAAATCATGAAGCAAAACACCAGACAGGAGCAAATCGCGATTTACATCGGGATAGTGCTGCGAAATCAGTTCTGCGAGGTCTGCCATTGAAAGTGTATGAAATAATAATCCGCATGCGAAATCATGATGATTTCTCGTCGCAGCAGGAAATACGATATAATCCTTGTAATATTTCTTAACAATCGTTTTGACAATAAGTGAACAATCAACATTTTTAATCGAATTAATGTACTGAGCAAGCTTCGCTTCCAAGTCTTTTTGAGGAACCGGTGAAGCGACCACAAATCGGCTGACATCAATCGAATCTGAATTGAGGCTTGATCCACTTAAAATTTTTAATTGAAGAATGTTTTTATATAGAATAGCATCGGCATCGATCTCAACGATGTTGCCTGGAGCAAAATTCAAAAAATCATTTTCAGACGCGTCCCATTTTCGCCCTTCGATCGTACCCGTGTTGTCTTGAAGCGTCACATTTAAATAACTAACGCTTGTATTAGTTACTCCCTTGTTAGCGTTGATAACAAGGTATTGACCGAACACATGGGCTCCATCCTTAATCTCTTTAATGTACTGCATTTTATTTCTCCCATTCTTTTATCATCGAATACTGATAACCTTTTCTCAATAGTGATTCGCGCATTTTTCTTTGAAGCTCGACACCTTTATATTTCCTCTTTAAGCGCAAAAGCGCTTTCTGATAATCAGCATCAAAGGCATCCTCAACGTCTTTAGTCGTCGGAGGTGACATTTTCCCGATTGCAGAGCAAATAACTTCGTTGGTGAATCCCAATCTCTTTAAAGATGTGAAAATGTGCTGTTTTTTACTTTGGTAATTGTGTCGGCGATATTTTTTGTCGAGGAGATTGAGATGATATTGAGCTTTGATGAGTTCATTTTTGAAAGAAAAAGAAAGCGAATCGATTATCGATTGATTGAACTGATCGAGATATAACTTGTTGAGAATGTTTGTTTTGCCAAATCGCTTAACGTCGTTATAATAATCAAATTTCTCCTTAGCAAATTCTGAATCATTCAAAAAACCAGATTCTTTAATTTTGCATACGATAGCATCGATGGATTTCTCATCTATGCCGTGTCTAGACAATTTATCCATGAATTTTTTCGTCGAATAGTTGCTGCGCGCAAGCAAACTGTATGCATAATTCAAATCTTTCTCTTCCTTGCTGATCCGTTGAAGTTTTTTGATATCCTTCTGTGTGATTGTTTTTCCGATATATAATGGCATTTCAGTCGGCGCTGACTTGCTAATCTCCATTTTCTCACTCGAAAAATAGATGATATTTTTATCCTTCAAATAATGAATATCAGTGATGATTTTACCAAGATTTTTTGATGGCACGCAGATACACTCCCATAATATTTTTGTAAAAGGCTTCAAATGAGAAGGGCTCGATGGTTTTTTTGGTCTTGTCAACAATCTCTTTTCTCTTCTCATCGGTGAGATGAATTATCTTATCGATCTGATGCGCACAATCATTCTCATCGGTGAAGAAAAAACCTGTTTTATTATCATTGATGACACCGAGCAGATTGTTATCGAATCTCGCCAAAACAATCAAATCTGAGGCCATCGCTTCCATATATGTCAAACCTTGCGTCTCAGTGATAGATGCTGAGATGAAAACGTCACCGAGACGATAATAGAAGGGGACGATATCTGGATTTACTGCGCCAGTAAAGATTACTTTTTTGTCAATGGAAAGATCTTTTGCCAATTGGATTAAGCCCTCTAAAGCAGGACCACCACCAACAATAACAAACTTCGCGGCAGCGTCAGGGAATTGCTTTACGTATTCTGCAAAACCTTTTAAGCAGACATCAATGGATTTTTCTTTCGCAACTCTCCCTAAAGATAATATCGTAATGTCATCTCTATTAATTCCCAATTCTTTTTTGGTCTGAGCGAGCTTTTCTTGATCGATACTCTCTTCTTTAAAGATGGAAAAATCAATACCGGTCGGGACAACATTGATTGTGGCGTCAACACCAATCGAACGCAAATAATCTTTTGTTTTTTGAGAAGGCGTGATGAACTCATCGACTTTTTCAATCGTGCTCTTCGTGTACAGTCTAACCACATTTCTTGCTACTCTATCAAAATGACCTTTTGTCGCATAGTATGTATATTCTTCATACATCGTGTGATATGTATAAACGGTGGGTATCTTTAAATTTCTTCCAACAATATAACCAAATTGGCCAATTCCAGCATCGGTCTGAACATGGATGACGTCACCTTTAAAAACACGAATTACATCCATCGCTTTGGAATTATAAAGCCACGCGAGTCGATACCCATATAATTTAGTGAGTTCAATGCCGGGGATTCTTAGTATGCCTTCTTCATAAGTGACATCCTTTGAAAATGGATTTGTTGTCACAACTAACACTTCATTACCATTTTTTCTTAGAACAGAAGCAAGATTGCGACTCGAGGTCGCCACACCATTAATCTCAGGTGGATAGGTATCGGTAAAAATCATTACCCTCATATCATTTCTTATCCCCTATATCAATTGAGGTCCAGCCTTCTTCATCTTCATTATTCTTGTGAGCCTTTGCTAATTGTTTTTCTTTTTTGACCTGTTTTGCTTCTGCTCTTTGAAGACGTTTTTGTTCTTTCTTCGATAGAGTTTGATGCAAGTCGGGCTGCGGCTGATTCTTCAAAGGTTTAATCGCAATAAAATCTTCTCGCTCGCCAGTGGATTTGTCCTTATTCTCAGGTGTAAAAGCATTGCCAAAAGATGTGAGTTTTCTCTGTATTTCTTTTCTCGAAAGCTTGGCCGTTTCGAATAAAGTATCAGATGATTTTTTCCTCTCTTCGTATGTCTCAAGTTGCAAATCCACGAATGTTTGTCGATTGGCTCGATATGTTTCCTCTTTTGGTGATGCGCGATAGAATGCAGCGGTTAAACCGCCGACGAGTAACAGCACATGGAATGTTGAAGTCCTCCACAGAATTTGTGCTGCTGTCATCTGTGGGACCGTCATATAATAATTTGCGAAGCAAAGAGAGAAAAATAATTCGGAGACACCAGCGGATCCTGGAGTAGGGATTAACCCTGTAATCATCTGATGGAATGAGGAGAGGAAGCAAGCATCGAAAAAACTTACGATATTATAATCTCCACCAGTGTGCACAACAGCGCCAGTATCAGCGTTTATAACATCGCCAAAGGCGTTTAATGCCCCTCCGGCAAACCACGGAAGAGAGAATCGGCAAATGAAGAACAATATAAACAGAATAATAATTAAAATTGTAACGGGAATGTTCGATTGAAGACGCCTTAGTTCAACTTTGAAGTTCTCAACTTGAATTCTTAATGATTCTCTGGTCTTATCAGGATTTTTTATTATTTTAATCTTGGCGAGCAATGCGACACCATAATGCATGATAAAGTTGTGGAACTTATGCGAGTAGGACATCAAAAACAAAGAGCAAGTAACAGCGAGATTCAAACCAAAACCAATAAAGATTAAGGGGATGACTGGAATGCTCATAGAAAAATCGCCAATCATGAAGTCGATATTGCCCATTGTGGCAAATAGATTCCATTTGAATATCAATGAAACCAATCCAAAACCTATGAGTGAGATTTGATAAAGAATAAACCACATGACAAAAATAGATGCGGCATTAGACACTTCAATCCCTTGCTTTTTAAGCGTGTATACCTGCATGATTTGACCGCCTGAAGAACTCGGTGTAATGCCAGAATAAAAAGAGCCAATTAATGAGGTGGCAATCGCAGAATGCAAATGGTATCGCTTAGTATAAAGTCGACAAAAAACATATATGATCAATGCATCGATAACAACTGAAAAAACAACGACCGCCAACATTAATACGAGCCATTCCCATCGGCATTGCGAAATAGCAACAACAGTCTCGCCGAAATTATCTTTTAGAGAGAAGAATAAAGCTAAGCCGGTGGCAACCAAAACAAAAACGATATAAAAAATATATTTAAGCAGCCCTTTTTTCTTTTTTTGTTCTTCTTTAATTTCTTCCATTTGTACTCATTTAGCTATGCTAATTCTATCATAAATCTTTCCTTGCCACACAAAATAAACGATTTCAAGCGCATCTGAGTGTCGTAGCAATTATTTCCATATCGCAGTTCATTCTAACGGGTAAAAAAGCACTATAACCCAGTCCGCGAGATACATACATCGTCGTGCTGTTAACAATATATTCACCGGCGACATATGTCGGAAGACACTGATTGGCGGCGTAAGGAGTCCAGCCAAAACTTATTTGGCCACCATGCGTGTGACCAGAAAAAACGACATCTAAATCGTATTTCGCATAGATATCGATGAGTTCAGGGCGATGAGAAAGCAGTATCGAAAACTTGCTCATATCAGCATTATTGACCAAGTTAGACAAACTATTATCGACATTTCCTTCATTTCGAAAAAAGTATTGATTATCCGGACGATCATAATAGGGATCATGAAGACCGAAAAGATTGATTGAATCGCTACCAATTTTACAAATATAGAGTGAGTCGAAGAGTCTCACATTTTTATCATGAGAAAAAAACGATTGATAAAAATTATCTGTCATCGGAGAGTATGCTTCATGATTGCCTGGCACAAAGTATATCGGATAATCATTTAGTCCGTCGAGCAGAAAATTGATTTCATCAATATTCTTTGTATGAGTGTCAACAAAATCTCCCGTCATCACGATAATATTTGGATTTTCGTTTTTTACTATAGTGATGATATTACCATTTGAATATTGATTGGAATGGTTGTGCATATCGCTCAATTGAACTATTTTAAAATTATCAAATGACTGCGGGAGTTTTTGTGAAAAATACTCATAGGAAGAAACGATGAGTTGATCCGAATTTTGTTCTACTAAAAAAAGGCCAAAGCCACCGACGAGTAGAAAGATGATCGATATAACTCGTAGAAGTGTTTTCATTGAATTGTTATGATGCTTGCATCATTAAGACAATCATAGCATATTAATATCCAAAAGATTAGAAAGCAAAATTTTTAATGAATTCATTAGCGAATTTAAGCGTTTCTTTGTCGGTATCAAATGTGAGTTTTTCATACGCTTGTTTATATGGCAAAAAAGAGATTTCGTCCACCTCGTCTTTTTGCGGAGTGACTTTATCGCTCCAAGTGCGAAAAGCAAAAAAGAAAACATCTTTTGTGTGGCCGACTTGCGGTGAATAAGTTATTTTATGACGAAACCCAGGAACGTAACAAACATTTAAGCCCGTTTCTTCTTTTATTTCGCGAAGAGCGGTGTCCAATTCTGTCTCATCTCTTTCAACATGACCTTTCGGCATAGAAAAATGCCCATACCCCATTTTTTCGATGAGATACAAAATGCCTTTATCGTTTTTCAAAAAGACAACCCCACCACAACTTTTCTCTTTTATTATCCTATCCATGATATTATTATCCGCTGAACACAACTATTTTAAAATATGAAATCGCATGCGCCTCTAGATTATGATTTCTTCGAGTGTTTTTACATCCTCAATAGACATGCGAAAATCCAATTTCAAATTTTCAACCATTCGGTCTTCATGAATTGATTTCGGCAAAGGAAGAGTATTCTCTTCAATGGTGTAGCGCAGAGCTATCTGTGCTGGAGTAACGCCATATTTATTCGCCATCTGTGATAGCTCCTTCACTTTGAAGATATGCCCAGTCATAAGAGGCGAATAAGCCTCGACAAGTATCTTGTTCTTACGGCAGTATTCGCGAATTTCTTTTTGCGGTTTCCCAACATGAAAAACAATTTGATTAACATGCGGTATAAAACCTGTCGCTTTCGCAATGGATTCAATGTCTTTGATATCGAAGTTTGAGACACCGATTGCGCGAATCTTTTTTGCTTGGTAAAGTTCGATCATCGCCCTCCATGATTCGATATTGCCCTCTGTGCAGTCTAGGCCGACTTGATTCCATGGCCACGGAGCGTGAATGAGGTACAAATCGATATATGTTAAATCAAGTTTCTTGAGCGATTTATTGAACTCTTTCATCGTTTCATCATATCCTTTTATCTGCGCGGGTAGTTTAGTAGTAATAAATAACTCTTCACGCTTTATTTTAGAGTCTTTTAGTGCTCTGCCTATGCTTCGCTCATTCTTATACATCGCTGCGGTATCGATGTGGCGATAGCCTGCTGATAAGGCGCACAAAACTGACTTGTACGCTTCATTACCATCTTTTATTTTCCACGTTCCAAAGCCAACCGTTGGAATTAAAATTCCATTCGATAATACATAATGTTGATCAACCACTTTATTCTCATTCTTCATAGCCGTTTATCTCCTGTGGACAACCCCATAATATACTATTTGATTTGATACTTGTATCACAGATGCATGCAAATTGATGATGTATTCAATTTTTTTGCACCATTCTATAATGTGTTTGGAGGAAAGACATATGCACGCAAAGAGAATGACGCTATATTGGATTTTTAGTGTTCTGTGTTCTGTCGGAGTTTATGTTGGAGCAACAATTCTTCTTATTTCTCTTTCAAAGGCAAACGAAATTCAAAATCCTCTCGAATTGATCTTTGCCCTATATGGGCTGCTCGGTTGGGTCATTATTCTTATCGTCCCATCGATAGTTCAGTTCATCATCGGGATTATACACATAGTCAATTATTGCAAGAATAATTTTATCAGCAGAGCGAAGGTTGGACACGCCTTATATCAACTCTTCTTCGGTCTTGGAATAATCGGAATGATCATCGTCTTGGCAAAGCATAATCAATAATGAGCCTGTTTATAGATTAACAGTCGTATCAGAATTTTAAACGTATAGACGCAATCATAATATTTCAGCTGAGTTAAACATCTTTTGCACGATATTTAAAAACTAACACATCACATAGTTCGATGAAATGTTGTGCGAAAAACGTAATTAAGGATATTTATGCTATTGCATTAAATCTAAATTTCTCATCCGTAATAGACGAACACCATCTCTGAATCTTCACTCAAAGTAATTTTGTCAGTTGCGGTCAACTTGTTTAAAAATACTAACTCTTTACCAATATATACTCCGAGCACTATCACCTTTTTATTGGAACTCAAATAGATATCCCTCACAAAATTGCCATGATTAGTGATTTCGATGGAGTCATGGAAGCTGATGATTGAATCAGCCCTGTCAACCCAAATATCAAAAGTATTATCGCCTTTATCGTTCGGATCAAAGAGGATATCAAGAAATTCATTGTTCGCTCTGTTATATAACGTCTGACTGGCTAGGAAAGAAACGATTCTATTCGATAAAACGTACCCGTCCAAATTAAAGAAATCGAGCATCCCAATATTCTTTGGATTAGTGATTTCCACCACCAATGACAAATTGCAGGTTCTGACTAATGAATTCAATTTAAAGATGGTCAAGAAAACATTAGAATCGATTAAATCTTCAGTCAGAGATGAATCGGAAAGAATTAAGATCGTCTTTTTTTCATCAATGCAGCTATCATTTTTAATATCGGAGAGCATTTTCGCCTCTTCTTCAAATGAATAGTGATGAATCTCTATGGTGCCATCTCCGATAAATGATCTAAGCGAATCCTGTAGATATCGACTCTTTTCATTTGTGCCCAAAACATACACTTTTCTCCTCGGTGGCATGTATTTATCTTTTATCTTGAAATGACTGATCTGCTGACAAGTCTCTGCTGTTTTAGATACTTTCTCTGGTTCTTTATCATCTGCGACATATAATTTCCCATCGCTAAAAATTGGAATCCCTGAATCATTGTTTAGTAAATAATCTTCAATCCCTTGCTTTTGATGCGCAACAATTCTCAAACCATCCAAACTCAGCAATTCTTCATACACCTGAACAATTTTCGGATTGAACAGAGAAGCCGCCATCAATTGACCTAATTTCCTATTATAAGAAAAGGGGACCACCTGCATATCTTGCAACTCTTTAATCTCCTTTACAAGATTATCTATTATTTCGACAGATTGACTATTTTCAACCTCAATGCAAGAAATGCACCCCTGCATATTGTATTTAGAAATTCGGAGAACAATTTTGATATTATCCATGTCGGTTGAACTGATGTTTTTGCCATCTTCCGTCATATCGTCGTTATCCATGATCAAAATATGGGAAGCTTTGTCGACTCCACACTCTAATAACTCATTGTCATTTTGTGGATTGATCTGTTTGACGATAACATTCTTTAGCAATTTCTTTTTTCTCGCTAAGTCAAAAGCATTTTTCAAGTCTTTGTATACCGTTTCATTGTCGCGATCAGAAGCGATGACGATCGTAGTGTTTTTGTCGTTTGAAAGAACATCGAGGGCGATGGAAGGGACTTTAGAATTATAGTTGATGATGAGATGGTGATTTAAAACGTTTATTCTCCCAGTTGATTGTTTGGTTGACTCGACAAAGCCTTGAATAGAGTTGGCGATGATGCCTATGACAACTCCGCTCAACAATATCATTCCAGAGATGCTTGTGATTATCCCTATGATGAATAGAGGAGAATTCTTGACATCCACGGTTAAGTCTGGGGCAAAGAGCCATTCTATACCATAGAACAAAGCGTCCCAATAACTGTTAAACGCCCTGCTGGCTTGGAAAATATCGACGACATACGAAATCGTCGCTGACGCTACGATAATGGCTAGATTCACAAAAAACAATAATATTGTGATGAGCAGTATCGGGTTCTTTACTTTAAAAGCAATCAACTTGTTTTTTACGCTGTTGTGTAAGCTTTTCATATGTTTATCTCCATCATATTTGAAACAAAAATTATCTTGTGAATTTTTCTATAATGAGGATAATTATTGTTTCTATATTTTATCATTTGTATCTATGCTATTCCAACAACGCCATTATAATTGATGACAATTTAAAGTCAGTGTATGACATATTGCTCCAGTAAGCTTAAACATTAAGCTTTCAGCCAAACAATTCGTCCAATCATATAAAAAGTTCTCTCCATGTTGTACCAATTAATGGTTCAAGCCGAGAGAACAATTTTTACTCATCTGGTGCAGATAACAGGAGTTGAACCTGCACGGGTCGCCCCACTAGATCCTAAGTCTAGCGCGTCTGCCAATTCCGCCATATCTGCACAAATAACGCTTCATCATATTAAAACTTTTATCGACTTTGTGCAACGATTCATTATTCATTTCAGATGACAAGTTTTTTCAACTCTTTTTTGACTGCGTTTAAATCGCTATTGGTCAATATTGGAATCAATGAATCAATCTCTTCAATCGGCTTATCCCACCATTTAAGTTTCAGCATTAGACCGATCAATTCATCATCAAATCTTTTTCTGATCTCTCGTGCTGGATTGCCAGCGACAATCGCATATGGTGAAACATCACTTCCAACGACACTATTTAGTCCAATAATCGCGCCATCGCCGATATGCACTCCTGGCAGTATCGTCGCGTTCTGACCAATCCACACATCGTTTCCAACAATGGTATCGCCCTTGATAGGCATCTGCGAAAGCGGAGGAATGTTTTGACACCATCCCAATATATAAAACGGGAATGTCGAAACGGCATTCATTTGATGATTCGCACCATTCATGACAAAGTTGACACCGGCTGCGATTTGACAAAATTTGCCAATGATCAATTTATCACCATAGAAATCATAGTGATGAGTAACGCGGCTCTCAAAATCAACATCGCTAAAATAAGTGAAATCACCGACGATGATATCAGGATTTTTTATCGTCGGTTTTACATTGGTGACCGATTTAATGTTTGGAATCGGAAACACAATATTGGGATTTGGAAATGCTTTCTTTTTCATGCGACTATCTTTCTACGATTTTTATTATTTATTATTGTATCACAATTCACATGTACTTGATTCTTCTCAAAACACTCGATTTTTGGTATTGGTATTTAATTATATGGTTTAGACAGTTTTGAGTCATCGTTCACAATCTAATAATAAGAAATTCGAGTAATATTTATAATTTTTTTATTTAGTGAACAAAAATTGAAGTGACAAATTTCAGCACATTTTATCAAAATTTAGATTTATTCTATCGAATCATTTGTTATTATTAAAGCAATGGCACGATATGGCATTTCTACTTCAATGAGAAAGTTAGCCTCAGCTATTATTTCTGCACGTAAGTACAAAGAAAAACGAGAATTAATAGCTATGTCTGGAGGAGAGAAAATAAGGCCAAAAACATACGAACTAGAAGCGGTTGAATACAATGAGAATAATTTATCTGCAAAAATTGTTTTTCAAGAAAACCAAGATTTTAGAACTATCGAAAGATATGTGACACAAAATTATCAGAAGTATCCAATATATAGTTCGTGGAAAACCAAATCTCGGAGTATCTCAAAAACAGTATTCCTTAGGAATAGAGATTTAGAAAGTTTAAATAATCATTCTGACGAATTAATAAAAATGTTTTCATCAGAAATTATTCTTGAAATTGGTAATGAAGATTTATATCCATCTTGGTTATTGTTTGAGTTGGCAACGCTAGATCGCGATGAAAATATTGACGAGATGAAAAATGCACACAAAGCAAATCAATCAACGTTGAGCGGTCAAATAATTTCAGTAGAGGATGAGACAAAAAAAGCAAATTTATCAATTAACAAATCGGCTTGGTCTTTAAAATATGAAGAAGAAACAAAGACGAAAATTGATTCAAAATTGAAGAAGATATCTTGTCACAAGCCAAATATCATTCTTAACATATTATCATTTTCAATTTTGTATCTGCTAAATTCCTCAAGAAGGAAAAATAAACTAGTAAATAAACTAGATATTATTAACGACTTAATCAAAAATAGTAATCAAGAAATTGATAGTTTAAAAAAACAAATTCAATTCAATATCAAAAATGTTGATGAAATTAGAAAAAGGATTTTAGATGATGAAATGGATTTCAGAATTAAACTCAAAAATGAACAAACAAAATTTGAAGAAATAACAAGTAAAATTGTCCCTTTGCCATTGGATTTATCGGAGAAAGATGAATTTATTCCTCTGAAAATTTTGAATGGATTTGAAAAAAGAAAAATAATTGGTGTCTACATCATTAAGAATAATGAGTTGGACAAGTATTATGTCGGTCAATCAAAAGACGTAATGAAGAGAATTAGAACGGGTCATTTTAACGGAACAAAACCAAAAAATGCGAATCTATTCGAAGATTATTTCGCATCATGTTCAGAAAAAAGAGAAAAATTATTTAGCATTAAAATTATTCCGTTATCTACTAAAGATGAACTTGATTCCAAAGAGAAAGAACTTATTGCATATTACAAATCTGACATTGAAGGATATAACAGAACCTCCGGTAACTCATAGAAATTCGTAATTTTTTAGAACTTTTCATTCTTTTGAGAATATAAGCATTTTTCGTTTAGATAACAAACAATTTTTCATTAAAGATTTAATAAGGTACTCATTATTGCTTTTATCATTTTCGATTTAGAAACAATTTCCTTTCTTTGATGCAAATCTTAATGCATTCATAATTTTTAAATTACTTGAGATTCTCATTAATGAATGTTTGGTTGACTGCCAAATAATACTTAATCATTGGTTCAATATTTAAATTGTATCTCTTCTCTCTAATTATCTATCCTTTTTCTCTTAATATTTTCTTTCGAGCTGTATTTCCGATTTAAATATATCAAGAGGCCAAATCTGTTTTAGTTAAATAAGTCAAAATGAACAGAATTTGAAGTCCAATTATACGTATTTCGTATCATTTTTATCAGTTAACATATATTCATACAAGTCTTTTAATAACTTAGTAATAACGCTTTAAAAGCGATTGAGAAAGTCCTAAAAATCATAGAATAAAGAAAAAATGCCGATTTTGTATCAGCACTATTTTATACATGGTGCCGTCTAGGGGAATCGAACCTCCAACCTATTGATTACAAATCAATTGCTCTGCCAATTGAGCTAAGACGGCGCATGGTGGGCGCTACAGGGTTCGAACCTGTGACCTCTTCCGTGTGAAGGAAACGCTCTCCCAACTGAGCTAAGTGCCCAAGCACTAATAAATCATAACAAACCAATTTCGGCTTCGCAACAAAGCTTTTTAAGAAAAAGCCCTTAATGGGCTCATGTAAACGATTGGTGGGCCTTAATAGATTCGGACTATCGACCTCACCCTTATCAGGGGTGCGCTCTAACCAACTGAGCTAAAGGCCCAAGACTTTTTGGTGCTTTAATAATATACAATATTGAAGTCACCTTGACAAGTTATCTCATCGAGCATGGAGCCCACGCATTTGTGAACTCCATGCGATGAGTAAATAATAGAGATTAACGCTTTGAGAATTGAGGAGCGCGCCTCGCGGATTTAAGACCGTATTTTTTACGTTCTTTAGCACGCGAATCACGAGTGATGAGACCGGCGCATTTCATAGTGCCGCGATCTACACCAGCGTTTAACAATGCTCTTGTGATGCCTAAACGAATCGCTCCAGCCTGGCCGGTGAAACCACCACCATAGACTGAGCAGATGACATCAAATTTATCGGCGTTGCCTGTCACTTCAAGCGGTTGCTTGAGATCCATCACCAATGTAGCGTAAGGCATATATTCATCAACTTTTGTATCATTGACAAGAATTTTGCCTTTGCCAGGAGTGATGTAAACTCGAGCGATTGAGCTTTTGCGGCGACCTGTGCCGTAATACTGAACTGATTCTTTCTTTGTTGCCATATGTTTCTCCTAGAACTTGAGCTCAAGAACTTCTGGTTTCTGAGCTTCATGTTTGTGCTCTCCGCCTTTATAGACGAAAAGTTTCTTATAGATTTGACGTCCGAGTCTTCCTTTTGGAAGCATTCCCCAGACACATCTTTCGACCATCTCTTCAGGATAGTTTTGAATCATCTCTCCAGCAGTTCTCACGCGGAGACCACCAGTGTATCCTGAGACGTTGTAGTATTTTTTGTTTCTAAGCTTAGCTTCTGTTGATAGACTAACCTTTTCCGCATTGATGATGATGACATAATCACCACAATCAACATTAGGCGTAAAAATTGGCTTGTGTTTGCCAATGAGAACGACCGCGATTTCTGAGGCTAATCTTCCGAGTGGTTTGTTCGCTGCATCGACAACATACCATTTTCTCTTTATATCAGCAGGCTTTGCATTCGTTGTTTGACGTTGCATATTAATCCTCCTTACCAAACAAGTAATCATACCGGGACTACTATTTCGGCAATTTGTGCCGTTTACAATTATCCTTTTATAATAAATAAAAGTCAACAAATATTTGAGCAAATTTCGGCGATTCAATGAATGGCCAATAAAATAACGAAAATAGCGTTCGATGTAATAAACTAAAACCTAGTGATGCTGATCGTCGCTCCTGTCGCATTCAAAGAATCAATTTTTATACCATATGGAAAGGTCGTGCCAGAATTCATCTTGTTATTATTGTAGAAAAAGTTGGGACCATAATTCGTATATCCGCTATGCGAACCGATTGAGAATGTATCATTGGCGTGGAATAGATCTTCATTTGAAAGCATCGAGTAGTAAGAAGAAGCATCGGCAAACGTATTGACATTGCCCTGTTGAATGACATGGAGCAAGTGATAATCTTCATATCCATATACCGCTCGCGATTCAGTGCCGGTGGAATTGGAACAGGCGAATTTGGCATTCATATAATTGCTGAGCGGATGGCTGTTGTCGATGATATGATTATCATAATAACTGGAATTATACCCATATAATCTACCATCGGCGTGATAAATTCTTATGCCGCCGCTGCCTAGATTTCCACAATTGCTATTCCAATACGTCCAATCGACACCAGCGTTGTTGCCGACGTTAGCGAAATACTCGACGATGATGTATTCATCATAAGCTGATCCATTCCAAGATGAATAGTTCGCAGGAATGATGATGACATCACCCGAATTAGCGAATGGTCGAATATCGATTTTCGTGCTCGATGATGTGCCGTCGATAACATATGGATTTTGTACCCAGCCGACCGTCATCTTTGAAAAGGGGTTCCAATCAAAACGATTGAACGATTGCATGTCGGCGCATCCAACAAAATCGGTATTGTCATAGATATAATTATAGTAATCATCCAGTCCAAATATATGACCTTGCTCATGAATCGATGTCCTAGCCCCATCGCTTGAAGAAACATGGCCTAAATTAGTGGAGGAATAGACATTGGCGGTCGGTTTGGCTTTCGTGCCAGGATTTGTGCCGGTGCCTGCCATATGAGGCCAGCGGCAGTTTTCATTACTATTTCCGTCGCTAGCGTTTAATATGACGTGGAACGAATCGATGTATCCATCGTCGTCTGAATCGTAGTCGTCCAGATTGATATGATCGCCATGGATATCGGTCTCTGCACTATTTAGAGCGCTTTCGATGAGAGAATAGAGATTGTTCATCGACGTCGAATCCCAACCATATAAATCAGTTTTAGAGATCGTCGGCGAAGTGTATATCGATGCGATGGCACCGGTGATCGTCAATTTCCCATAGCTCGATGTCTCAAAATATGACTTCAATGAATTCCAACTAGATGGAGTGTCCTCTTTCGCACCGAAGTAATATGTGTCGATATTGTTCAATACGGTCGAAGTGAAAGAAAAGTCCGAACAATTTTGCAGAATGACGGGGACGACTAATACTTTTTGTGCTCCTGATGCCGGGGCATATTTATCGACATCGGTTGCGATGTATCTCAACGTCTCTGGCTTGACATAGCCCTTTTCACACGAGAAGGAACAAGTTGCGGATACGCTTGCGCCATCATGGATATATGTCATCGTCAAAATATAATCGGTCAATTTTTCCAAAACATTATTTATAACGTTTGTGTTCAGATCTGTGCTCTTGACGAGAGACATATTAAAATATGAATCCAAAGATGATGAATAATTGATATATTCTGTGCAATCGGACCACGTCAAAGTCAATGAAAGATCGGCCACATCTTTAAGATATGTGTTGGATGAATATGCCTTGTTATTGACGACGACAAAACTGTCGAGCGAATGACTCGTTCCCACCAAAGAGGAAACATCGACGCTGACAGTGGACGTCATTCGACGATACGTGATGGTAAATGAATATTCACCAGCAGCTTCAAAGGGTTGATCACTAGAATATACTCTGTCTAAATCAGGAAAAGAAGTAGCCGCAATAGCACATTTTTCTAACGGAATATTCTCTGTGCCGTTTTGATATTGAGCGACGACAACTAATGAATTGGATTCAGAATACACCTCGCCTACTGAATAGGTGTTATCATCGGTGGCAATGATGCTGACAAGCATACCCAAATCATCGCTAGTGCTCGACGAAATGCTTTCACTTACGCTATTGGAATTGCTCGGTAGGATTACTCCGCATGAGAATAAAAGCATCGACAAGAGCGATAGCGATGATACCATGACAATCTTGTTATTTTTCATATTTTTCTCCAACCTTATAATTTCTGCCTGCTCTGATCAATTTCTTGTATCGCAAATATTTATATCCAGCTATAGAATACTGCTTTTTCTGATTGAAATAATGATAAAGAGCGACCAAAGAATAAAGATGAGGATACATCTTGTGAAAGATATATCCCTTGGTTATAAAATATACATCGTTGTATCCTTTGAACCAGGTCGATTCTTTTTTATCTTCCAAGACATTCGCAATCACTGCGCTCACGACATAAAAATGCTTGCTCTTTTTCGTTAAATCAAACAAAAAGAGTGAATCTTCACCATTGGCAAGATAATTGGGGACGCCAAGATTTTCATCGAACAAAACATCATGTCTAAAGAAACGCTCTCTGTTTAGACTTAATCCAGGCGTGCCATATGCTGAAACATCTTTAAAAGAGGCTCGTTTATCTTTGATAACCATACGACACTTCTGACCATTTTGAATTCGCGTCGTGTTGAATCGAATCGCATCCGCGTCGGGGTATTTTCCATAAGCGGTATATATGCTCGCCACGTAATCATCGGCTAAGACGCAATCATCATCGATCATCAAAAGGATGTCTCCGCGAGCGTGAAGCAATAACAAATTTCTATTTTTACTAACTCCGCGACTCGTCGAATAGATGATGTGGACGTCGTGCCCGTCAATCTTGATTTCTTCTTCGGCATTCCTATCGCATTGACAAGCGAATAAGGCATCGCTATTAACTTTTAAAAAGGCATAAAGTTTCTTTATACCTTCTCGATCTAAATGCATGCACGGAATTAAGACTTCAATATTTTCCACGATTAAAGATTAGCATTATTGCGATGGTGCTTCAAGTGACGGAGGAATAAAAAACCGGACATAAGTCCGGTAATAAACATTATAGATGCGATTATAAATCGACGTTGTGATAGACCGCTTGAACATCTTCCAGTTCATCGAGTGAATTGAGGAGCTCTTGAAATCTTTCTTTGTGCTCATCTTCAAGAGTGATCGTCTCATTGGCGAGCATCGTCAGTTGCGCCATTTCAAATTCAGCCACTCCGATCGATTCTAATAGCTCTTTTGCTTTGGCAAAGTCACGAGGTTCAACAAGAGCTTCGATGACGCCATCATCGATGGTGACTTCGCGCACATCAACGTCGCCCAAAATCAGCGTCTCTTCAATCTTGTCCCGATCATCGCCTTTAAAAACAAATATTCCTGTCTCAGTGAAGTTATATTCCACTGGACCCATGTGCCCACCTTTTTTAACGATAAAAGTCTTGATATCAACGAGTGCTCGATTGGCATTATCGCTCAACGTATCGACGATTAAAAGACTGCTTCCAGGACCGAAAGCGCCATAGCGACCAGCGATGTATGTCTCGCCACTGCCACCTTGAGCTTTTTTAATCGCGCGGTCAAAGACATCTCTTGGAACGGATTGTCCTCGATATTTATCGAACACTGCTCGAAGTGCTAAATTGGTTTTTGGATCTGGTGAACCAGTTTTCGCTGCCATGTATGCTTCTTTAGAAGCACGCATATACAGAGCACCTTTTGTCGCAGCGGTTTTCGCCATAGCGGCCGCTCTAACTTCATGATGTCTTCCCATAATACTTCCTCGTAATTTCCTTTGACATTTTATCACTTAGCGCTATGTGTTTACTAGGTTTTTATAATCTTTTTAGTAAATGATATCTAAAAGATATAATCCGTTCGCCGGAGCTTTGTATTTAACAATTTTTCTCGGAGTGAATGCAAAAAGAGATTTTAGCTCATCGATCGACAACTTTCCCAACCCCACTTGAATCAGTGCCCCCACTATCATCCTCACCATATATCTCATGAACCCATCACCGGTGATAACAATTGAGACGAGGCCTTCTTTGTCGGCGATTGAAAGAGAATAGATATTTCTGATGTACTCTTTTGAATCGGTTGTCTTTGAGGTGAAATTCATGAAGTTGTGCTCACCTACGAATATCTTGGAAGCCTCGATCATCTCATCAATGTTTAATCTTCTCATCAGTTGGTATTCATATCGGATAGAAAAAGGATTCTTTTGACTCGTATTAATCTTGTAGAGATACTTCTTCTCCTTCGCTTGAAAGCGAGCGTGAAAATCATCGCTGACACCGGCGATTGAGATAATTTTGATGTCATCTGGTAATAAGCGGTTTAGCGAATAGACAAACTTGCCGATATCTGCGATTGGTCGATCGCTATCAAAATGAAAGCATTGGGAACAGGCATGAACGCCTTTATCGGTCCGACCAGCTCCATGAATAGTTATCTTAGAATTGAGAATTTTCTTAAGTTTTTCTTCGATGCATTCTTGAACCGAATTATGAAGTTTTGGCTGCTTTTGCCAACCACAATATGATGTGCCATCATAAGAGACTTTACACAAATATCGCATAGCTCATCCTAAAATCGGAGGGATACCGATTCCTAACAGGGCAAAATAATCTAAGGGGATAACAGAGGTGCAAATAATAGCGGAGACAAACGCTATTACTAAAACAAAAGATATACTATCTTTCCACGACCAATGCAATTCGCGATATTTGGTTCTTTTAGCGCGCGGATTGTATCCTCGAGCCTCCATGGCATTAGCGAGTTCTTCACTCCTTTGAAAGGCTGAAACAAAAAGAGGGATGATCAGGGCGATTATGGCTCTGAATTTTTGGCTCAATCCTCCGTGCTCATAATCGATGCCTCTCGACGATTGAGCTTTCATGATGCGATTCGTCTCGTCGAGAAGAGTGGGAATAAAACGTAAAGCGATAGAGATGGTCATCGCCACTTCGTGAGTGGGAAATTTAATGATTTTAAGTGGCAGCATAAACCATTCCAAAGCATTTGTGAGATCGAGCGGTTTTGTCGTCGCTGTCAATATCATCGTCAAAGCCACCATCAAAATGAGGCGAACAATAATTTTAATCGATTGAAAAATTGATTCCCAATATATCGGATAATCCCAAAGCTTAAATGCAACATTCAGCGTTCCGGAAGAGGTCGGTGGAGCGATGATATTTACAATCAAGAGAAAAAGGAGCATGAACCACATGTATTTTAAAGATGAGAGAAGGCTGAGAATACTCGTCTTAGAAATGAGCATGATTATCAGAACGATTACAAGGAGGAGACCAGAGATGAAAAAGGTCATCGCCCAAGAAGAAAAGCCAAAGAATATGGCGGTCATGAGCAATATCAAGCAAAGAATCTTGTCTCTCGCATCGAGACGATGAACAAAAGTGTTAAATGGGGCATATCTTCCAAGAGTGACTGAAGTCATCGCTTTACCCTCTTCAAGACGACCTCTTCAATCAACGACGGAATATCTTTAATGCGTTTAATATCAATGCTTAAACCGCGTTGTTGTATCTGTTTTCCCACTTCGATAATCTGTGGTATTTCAAGCGAATATATGTTGTCTTTTTTTAAAAATAACTCTGATGGTGTGGTAACATTTTTAATCTCGCCATCATCCATGAGAATCACTCTATCGCAAAACGATAAGACGAGATCCATGCGATGGGTGATTAAAATCAGGCTCGTTCCTCTCTCGTGCACTTTTTCGAAAAGTGACATCATGTCTTTGGCTCCTCTGGGATCAAGACCGACAGTCGGTTCATCCAAAACCAAAATATCTGGTTTAAGGGCGAGGATACCAGCGATGGCTACACGCCTTTTTTCTCCACCGGAGAGCTCAAAAGGAGAACGCGCAAAAAAAGACTCGTCTAAACCGACATCTTTTAGGGCTTGATGAGCAATCTCGAGCGCTTCATTTTTATCAGAGCCAAAATTCCTCGGTCCAAAAGCCACATCTTTTTCAACGGTTTCTTCAAATAGCTGATATTCCGGGAACTGAAAAACGATTCCGACGTGCTTGCGCAGAGGTTTCAGTTTTTTTGTTCTTATCTTTCGATCTCTTGAGACGACAAAATTATCGATATAGACCGCTCCATCAGTTGGAATCAATAAGCCATTGAGCTGTTGAATCAATGTGGTTTTACCACATCCTGTTTGCCCGACGATCGCCGTGATAGAATCGGTTAAAATTTCAACATTGATGTTTTTTAAGGCCTCATAAGAAAAAGGTGTTTTCTTATTGTAGATATAATCGACATTGACAAACTTTATCGGCATACGATGTCCACCAAATCTTGAACTGTCTTAGCCTCTGACATATCAATCCCACTATCTATAAGAGCGGATTTAAGCCGATAAAAAAATGGGAGATCAAGACGTATTTCTTCCAACTTTTGATTGCTTGAAAAAACCTCTTCAGGCGTCCCTTTCAAATATACTTTGCCTTCGCTCATGACAATTATTTCATCGCTGAGAACGGCCTCTTCAATATCATGCGTGATCGAAAGGATGGTGAGCTTTGGATTATCCTCTCGCATCGTTTTTATCAATTCTCTTATCTCGCTTCGCGCTTTTGGATCGAGCATGGAAGTAGCCTCATCAAAAATCACGATGTCAGGGTGCATAGAAAGGATGCCGGCGATGGCTACGCGCTGCTTTTGACCACCGGATAGCGCAGAAGGCTCTTTATCAAGAAACTTCTCCATGTCAACTTTTTTAGCATAATCGACAATAATTCTGTCCATTTCACCATGAGGGGTGCATTTATTTTCTAGTCCAAAGGCCAAATCATCGCGAACTGTAGCTCCGATGAATTGGTTATCTGGATTTTGAAAAACAATTCCCAAATACTTTCTCAATTCACCGATTGTTTTATCGTTTAATTCGCGATCAAAAATTTTGATTGAACCCTTTTTCGAATAGATGAGTCCAGTCAACAATCTCGCTAAGGTTGATTTTCCACTGCCATTATGTCCAATAATAGATACATATCTGCCACTTTCAACGTCAAAAGAAACGTGATCGACGGCATTTTTCTTTCCATCGAAGGAGAACGAAATATTTTCAACCGAAATCGCTATCATTTTATCTCATTTCTATATCTGCCATACGACCTTCATATTTTCTTAATTGAACACCGGCGAGACCAAGCATTTTAATGCTCGCTTTCGTCTCTGTTGTCTCAGCGTATTTGTTATCGGCGTAGACGACTTCTTTGATGCCGACTTGAATGATCGCTTTAGCGCATTCATTGCATGGAAAAAGGGTGACGTAAAGAATACAATTCTTTAAAGCAGAACCGTTTCTCGTATTGAGAATCGCATTGAATTCAGCGTGACACACATATAAGTATTTCGAGTCTAAGCCTTCTCCCCTATCCCAGGAAAGAGATGATTCATCAATATTTCTTGGCATGCCATTATAGCCGATCGAAACGACTTTGTGCTCGTCATCAACGATGCATGCCCCGACTTGTGTCATGGGGTCTTTGCTCCTCATGGATGCGAGTAGCGCAATGCCCATAAAATATTCATCCCAGGTAATGTTTTTTCTCGGTTTCATAATAATTCCTCATTAAAAGCACGATACATTATATCATAATGTTAGGAATATTTTAGATTAGAGGTTTCATTTATCCAACAAATATATTAGCGAAGTTTTATCAGAGCGCATTCATACGGCAATAATCGATCGATTTTCTCATAATCATCTCGCCCATAATTCGAAAGCAAAACTCGACCCCTTATAAAAAGAGGGTTAGGCACCGCTTTGCTGCCGAGATTGATGACGACTTGATACTCGCTTCCGAGATAATTGCGAGCATACGAAATCAGATTGCCGCGAGTGTGAAGAGGATGAAAATCTCCCAAGCATAGAGCGCTGTGCTCCTTTTTAATACGTATCAACGCTTTATAAAAAGAGAGTATAGAATCGGGATTGTTCTCTTGATCGCTGACATTTACGCCAGCGCTATTTTGGCTGAACGGAAGCCATGGCACACCCGTTGAAAAACCACCACCATTTGATGAATTCCATCGCATGGGCGTTCTCGCGTTGTCGCGACCGATATCATTGACAATTTTAAGAGCTTTGCTTTCGCTATAGTGAAGTTTATTTTTTAATGTGTTAAAAACATTAATGCTCAAAACATCTTTAAATTCATCGACGCGATTAAAGGTATGGTTGGCCATCCCGATCTCTTCGCCTTGATAAATAAAGCTTGTCCCGCGAAGTGTCAACAAGAACATCGCGAGCGCTTTTGATGATTCGTCGCGATATTTTGCGCTGCCAAAACGAGAGAGGCTTCGCGGCTGATCGTGATTTTCGAAATAGTTTGCGTTCCATTCGATCTCCTCTTGCCAACGGAAAAGAATCCTTTTAAATCTTGATGCACTAAATTTTTTAATGAAGACCGGAATTGTTCTGCGATCGACATACATGTGATCAAAATGGAAAATCATGTCGAGTTCGTTTGGAACATATCTCTTCGCTTCCGCGATTGACACTCGATAGCACTCCCCTATCGTCATAGTCTCCTTCGCATCAAAAACATCCTTTTTAAAGCGTTGCAGGAGAAGATGGCATCCCTCTTGATCAGCATATAATTCTCGACCCGTTTCAAATAATCTTCGCTTCCCATCATTCAGCGACGTTTTAAATATATTGTTGATGACATCCATGCGAAAACCATAAACGCCTAAAGAGAGCCAATATTTCATTATCTCTTCCACTTCTTTAATGACTTGAGGGTTGCGGTAGTTTAAATCAGCTTGCTCCTCACTATAGAGATGGAGATACCAAAGATCTGTTTTCTCGTCATGCTTCCACGCTTTATCAGCAAAGAGCGATTGCCAATTGTTAGGAGCCTTATGATTATCTCTTCTTCCAAGCCTCCAAAAGTAATAATCGCGATATGGAGATTCTTTCTCTTTAGATTTAATAAACCATTCGTGCTCGATGGATGTGTGATTGATGACGAGATCCATGACGATTCTCATCCCCGATCGATTTGCTTTTTCAATGAGTTCCTTCATGTCGCCCATCGAACCATATTCGGGGTTGATATCGTAATATGAAGAGACGTCATAACCAAAATCGGCATTCGGAGATTTATAAACTGGGGAAAGCCAAATGATGCCGATGCCTAAATCTTTTAAATATGGCAGTTTAGAGATTATACCTTGAATATCGCCAATGCCATCGCCATTAGAATCACAAAAAGAGCGAGGGTATATCTGATAGACGACGTTATTTTTATAAAATTTATTATCGAGCATTGTTTAAACAGATGATGACGATGATGCAGATCAACATTAGGACAGCGATCACTCCACAGACGATCAAAGGGACGAGAGGAAAATGATAACCTTGGCCTTTTTTCTCTTCTTCAGTCAACAAAGATTGATCGACTTCCAGATCCTTATCTTTTCTTTCTACTTGTGAATTTTTGTCGTCCATCTGTTAATTTACCACGCCATTATTTGAGTTGACTTTACTATAGAGTAATAAGAGATAAGATACAACAAAAGTATTGAGAGGGACGTCGATAAAAAGCATGATGGATTGTGCAAAGAAGATAAAGAGAAAGTCTACTTCATACATGAGCGATTTCACCAATGAACCGATGATTAGCATGAGGATCAATTCACAGATCAAGGAGATAAAGGCTATCTCGTATGGGCTTGGTAAATTAGGATAATCGAGCACTCTCTTTTGGAATTGTTTATTGACAAAGAAAAGGCTGACGCTCATCCCGATCATCAAGACAAAAGATATCGATAGAATCAATGTCTTAGACAGAACATCGAATTCATACACTTTATTCCCGTAGAGAGTTATAGAATCGTTGAGAATTAAAAATACTAAAACAAAAATCCACAAAAGAAACATCACTCCGTAGATAATCCATGGCTGTTTAAAGGAAAAACGTATCTTTTTTGTGAGAAATAGCAAAAGCCAAGGGAGAATGCCTAAACAGCCATAGATGATCGTGATGAACGGATTGATGTTCGACAGACCTGTTGAGGGAAAGACTACGAGACCTAACAAGTCGCTCCCCACGCCGATGACAGCGCCATATAACGGACCTAACAAAATTGAACTAAAGATGATCAATGAAGGGCCTAGCGAGAGTCTTATAAACGGGAGTGATGGAATGCTTATCAAGGCCGGTAAACGCGTTCCTAAAATGGTCAGGACGAGCATCATCGCCGACAGCGTTATCTTCTGGACATTAGAAAGTTTTATCATCATCTTTTGTCCTCGGAGAGCAAATATTGTCTTACGACATTAGAAAAAGCCAATGAGCCCGTGACGAGAATAATATCGTCGGGATATTTCGTCGTGTACTCTTTTAATGCGTGCCTGAAATCAGAATCGAAATGATAGTCATCGAGATATAGGAAATAATTCTCTTCAGTCCTCGCTCTTTTATGATCAAAAGTCGTGATGACGACTTCGCTCGTCTCGCGATTTAAACTCGTCAGCATCAAATCGATGTTTTTATCTTTAAAAACCGCGAAAAGCACGCGAATGGCTTTGCCATTAGCGACTTTCTGTATGGCCACCATCAAAGCATCCATGGCTTCAGGATTATGCGCACCATCGATGATGATGTTAGGGGCAAAAAATTCAAAGCGGGAAGGCAATGTTGGCATCGCCAATCCGGTCTTAATAGCACCTTCCGAAACATAAATGACATCCATCAATATCTTCACAGCCTCAACAGCGAGGCAAGCATTGAGAAGTTGATAGTCCGCTGGAGTGTTGATAATCAAACCTTTGTACGGCTTGTAATCAAAAGAATAATAGCGATTGTCATGTAACACTTCGGCATGATAATCATCGACGCGATAAAGAGGTGCATCACATCGCTTTGTCTTCAATAGGATTGGGTATTCCGCATCTTCTGACAATTTGCCGATGAGCACAGGTGTATCATCCTTGATAATGCCTGATTTAGAATCGGCGATCTCCGAGACTGTTCTACCGAGATAACCTGTGTGTTCCAAAGAGACAGTGGTGATGATCGATAGCGAGGGAATAAAACAATTTGTCGCATCTAGATATCCACCCATACCGGTTTCCACAACAGCGATATCGACGTTTTGATCTGCAAAGTATATAAAAGCGATGAACGTTTGGATTTCAAAAGATGAAAGTCTGCATTCAGCAAACCTATCACCATACCGATTTAAAATCGACAGATAATCTTGAAGAGAAATATCGATTCCATCAACGCTTATCATCTCTAGCGGAGAGAATAAGAAAGGCGACATAAAGAGTCCGACTTTTTGCCCATTAGCGAGGTAGATATCTCTAATAAAATTAGCTGTGCTACCTTTTCCATTTGTGCCAGTGATATGGATAGATTTTTTGTCGAAAGAAAAATGCATTTCTTTCAGAAATTTGTCAAAATTGTCACGCTCATATGTCGAGTAATCTCTCTTTGAAAAATACTCTTTGAGACCATCGAGATCGGATATCATAATTCTCTTCCCTTATTCTTAATAGCCTTGTCGATAGCACGGCTGTCATCTCTCTTCTTCATCGATTCGCGCTTGTCGAAATTATTTTTTCCTTTTCCAAGTGCGATTTCAATTTTGGCCTTGCCCTTTTTTAAATATAGTTTCGTCGGAATAATGGCATACCCTTTTTCATTCATTTTGGCAGAGATTTTGTCTATTTCATGCTGATGTAAAAGCAATCGGCGCGTTCGAAGCGGGTCATGATTAAAAATATTGCCCTTTTCGTATGGAGAGATATGCATGTTGAGGATGTAGGCTTCGCCATTCCTGATGAGGACATAGGCATCAGAGATAGTCGCACCATGACATTTGATCGATTTGATCTCCGTGCCTTTCAATTCTAAGCCACACTCAAGAAAATCACTTAAAAAATAATTAAATGACGCTTTGGGATTTCGAACTAAAATTTTAATCGGATCTTTATTCATAAGTGCTCCAAGCACAAAAAATTATACATTTTTTTATTCCTGTTTACATTAATATAAATATAAAAGTGGCTATTTCTTTAATTTTTTGTCCTGTTTTGTTAACAGAAAAACAAGGATTGAGGACAAGAAAAACCCTGAGAAATCTAGAATCACATCATAAAGCTGAGGCGAACGCGAAACTTGAAACATCTGAATAAATTCAGAGGAGACTGCTAAGAGAATTCCAAAGGTGAGAGCGATCAGTAGCGATTTTCTTTTCGGAAAGAAATAATGACAGACCGAGAATAGAGATAGGCCATCGACAGCGAAGAGTAAAAAATGTCCGATTAATTTCCGTATTTCAAAGTTGGTCACAGAGATTTCATAGGCGTTGAGGTTTCTCTGAATGATAAATTCATGAACCGCGATAAAGAGCGAGGAGAAGAATCCGCTTTGAGTCGAGGACTCACTGCCGCTTGAAAATGAAAAGCGAATTATCAAAAAAGTTGCAAGACAAAATATGATGATATTAATCAGTAAGAAGACCTGCTGATAACGTTTTCTCATATAGGCTATTATAGCGAATTATTGAAGAACAAAAAAATATATAGCGAAAAACTGGAGTACTGTTCCAGCGAGAACAAAAAAGTGAAAGACGGTGTGCATCCACTTCTTCTTTTTGCCAATCCCATAGATAATCGCTCCAGCAGAATAAGCGATTCCGCCAAATAAAAGCAACAGCGCTCCACTCAAACCAACGGCTTTAATAACGGTTGGAAAAGCGACGATTATCGACCACCCCGCCACGAGATTGCATATCATGGACAAAATTTTATATTTTTTAATATTTATTGAGTTGAAAACGGTACCGATTATACAGGCGAGTAGCATAACCGAGAATACAACCCATCCCGTTGTGCCAATACCTGGAAGATACCCTTCGACATTTCTTAATGAAATCAGACAGAAAGGAGTGTATGTTCCACAGATGAGAAAGTATACTGAATCATGATCGAGAACGCGAAGCACTTTTTTACCTTTGACGTTTTTGCTCAACGAATGGTATAAGCACGACATCGTGTAGAGAACAACGATGCTAAAAATGTAGAAGGAAATAGAACAGATAATCCATGGATCACCGCTTGGAATAGCCTTCAAAAGAAGAAAGACTCCAGCGACGATGCCAAAGACAGCGCCCAATCCGTGCGAGATGGCATTCCATAGCTCTTCAGCAAAAGAATATTTCGGTATTTCAATGTCGCGGGTTTTCATCGATGTGAACCTTGACAAAATGATAAGTAGTAGAACGCAAAAAAGCAAGATAAATAGTTTGAAATACTATATATTAGTGTTCGCAGAAAAAAACTCGCTGATAGTCAATGCGAAAATCACCTTAACACCCTATTGAATAAATGGCTTGTCGATATGAACGACTAAATTGATTCTTTTATCAGATTTTGCGTTTAATTTCTTTTTGAGATAAGCGATGATTGTATCATCGTTCATTTTAAAGTCAAACGGAACGATGATATCAAAGATTAAATTGGTGTGCGTGTTGCCGTGAACTGCGCGAAAATCGTGAATTGAAAGCGATGGTGAAAGTTCTTTAAGAAAGTTTACAGCCTCTTCTCTCAATGAAATAGTTAATGGATTCGAATTATCGATTGGATCCATGTGAATAACCAAGTCGATGCTGTATTTATTCTTGATGTCTTGTTCGATGGAATCGATCAAATCATGCGAGACGATTATATCCTTCTTTGAATCGACTTCGACATGCAAAGACATAAACACTTTTGTCGGACCATACATGTGGCACATGACATCATGAATCCCGAGCACACCATCTTTAGTCTTGATCTCATCGACAACTTTTTTAACCAAATTTTTATCGGCAGCTTTTCCGATTAATGGATCGCTTGTCTCCTTGATCATCTTTATCCCGCTAAAAGCGACAAAGCAAGCCATCAACGCACCTAGATAGCCATCGAGGAAGAGCCAATTGCACGCGAAAGCTAAAATTGTTGAGATTAAAATGAACAATGTCGATAATGAATCGGTTAAGGAGTCGACGCTTAAGGCCTTTAAAGCCACGCTGTTGATGATTTTGGACATTCTATAATAGAAATAGCCTTGAATCAGTTTTAGGGCAACGGCAAAGCCTAAAATGGCAAAAGTCCAAATATATTTCCAATCATCTAATCGCTCGTACTCGTTCGCAATAATTTTCTGAACTGAGGTATAGAAAAGAATGCACGCCAGGGCTACAACGACAACACTGACGATTAATCCAGCGATATATTCAAGTCTTTGATGCCCAAACGGATGTTCTTTATCAGCGGGTTTCGCCGATATTTTAAAACCGATTAGAGTGATGAGCGATGTCGCCATGTCGGATAGGTTATTGATGGAATCGCCGATGATGGCAATAGAGAAGGTCAAAATACCGAAGACTATCTTCAAGACGAATAACAGAAAATTTGTGATGATGCCAAAACAAGCCGACAACTTTCCGTGATTAGCGCGAACATTGATGTCATCGACATCTTTATAGTTCTTAATGAATAGTTTTCTAAAGAATGTGAGCATAATTAATGGCAAAGCATTAACACTACTATACGCATTTTATATAAAAAAACAATATTTTAGTATGTTCCAACGCTTTTCTTAACACCATCAATATTGCTATCAACAGTATAAATTCGCATGAAGTTAAAATAAAGATCTTCCACTGTTATCAGCAACATAACCCATTGTTAATCGATCATGCGTCTTTATGTACATTATCCCTGTATATAAAATCATGATTATTAGTATAAAAAACGCGTACACATGAGCGTACGCGTTTAGAAATCAATGATTAGTTAACGATAATTAGTCGTTATCTTTTCTTGTTTTTCTGGAGAATAAGAAGTATCCGCCGATTGCAGTTAATCCAACAGCACCGACGACGACAATTATAATGATTGAAGTGGCGGTTTGTCTTGTAGGATTTGTTTCAATAGTAGAAACTGGAGCAATGGTTGTACGACCCATGAAGTTTTCAAGGCTTTGTCTAGAAACGGCTAAGTCATATCTCTGCGCACATCTTTGAACAGGTGTATTGATGATTTCTGTTGCAACATCATATGTCGCAGCGACTAGAAGAGCTTGAGCTTCTGGAGATAGGGCTTGGAAATCAGTCTTTTGACCAGCCCAAGCAGTTGCAGCGTTTGCTTCGCAGCTTTCAGTAGCAACCATGAATGCTGAAGCATAATCATCAGCCTCTTCTTGAGCTGGTGAATCACCGAGAAGTCCATATAATGCAACTGGATCTTGACCGGATGAATAGCAAGCGAATAGAGGAGGATTGTTAGTTGAGTTAAATCTCATGATATTGCGTGTATATGTTCCTTGTGATACAAGAGAGAACTCGCCATCAGTCAATGTGACAGCCCATTTGCTGTTATCAGAAACAGCAGCTTCACTGCGTAGATAGTTCGATGAGCTTGAAGCAGCATAGAGATATCCAGCAGCATCGTGGAATGTGTAAACAGTGGCTTCATCTTTTGTTGTGATTCCAAGTGTGAACTCAGCATACCCAGTTCCTGGAGTGAGAACATTGCTTGTGAGCGTAGAAACGACAGAAGCGCGATTATTAGTATTTTGCGTAGCACTCATAGCATATGATGTGGAAGTTGAAGTTTTTGTACCACCGATAACGATTTTCATGCCTTCCGTTAATTGGCTAAGGCTTGTAATCAACGAATAACCAGAGAGTTCATTGACGGAGATAAATGAGGTATCAGTATGTCCTCCATCTGAGGCTGTCGCTGTGATAGTCGCATCACCAGTGGCGACGCCACTCACTACTCCGGAACTATTAACAGAAGCGATGTTGTCATCGCTGCTCTCCCATGTAACGGCTTTGTTGGTCGCATTGCTCGGCGATATCGTCGCCGTCAATGTGGCTGTTCCTCCCACGTTGATCGATGCTGTCGAAGGAGATACCTCAACACCAGTGACCGCTACCGGAGCGGAGACTGTAACAGTGCACGTCGCAAGAACTGAGGAATCGGCGTTCGATGTACAAGTGATCGTCGTCGAACCATTTATGCTCTTAGAT
>JBAZGG010000004.1:0-56130 GCA_041653015.1 Bacilli bacterium
ACTGTCGAAATATGAGATTGATGTCTTAGTGCTTGAAAAAGAAAATGATGTCGGCAATGTATCGTCGATGGCGAACTCCGCCATCATCCATTCCGGATATGATCCTGAACCGGGCAGTTTAAAAGCGAAGTTCAATGTTCTCGGCAATGCGATGTTCGATCAAATCGCTGAGGAACTCGATGTCGATTTCGGTCGCATCGGCTCTTTGACGATCGCCTTTAATGATGGAGATCTTAAATCGCTCGCCCTTCTAAAAGAAAGAGCGGAACAAAATGGTGTGAAAGTGGAGATATTAAGCGCTGAAGAGACGTTGAAGAGCGAACCTCATCTCAATCCTGATGTCAAGGGATCTCTATACGCTCCGAGCGCTGGGATTATCAATCCGTTTACGCTGTGTGCCCACGCGATGGAAAATGCCCTCGATAACGGAGTGGAGTTGCACCTGAATGAAGAAGTGATATCCCTTTCTCATCGCGAGACATATTTTCAAGTGAAGACGAGCAAGGCTACCTATGAGACGAAATGCCTCGTGAATGCTTCGGGTTTACAAAGCGATTATTTCGCCGCGATGATGGGGGATAAAGGTTTTGCGATAAAGCCGCGAAAAGGTGAATATTTTATTCTCGATCACTATGCTCCTCATCTCATCAATCACGTCATCTTTCCATTGCCGAGCAAACTCGGAAAAGGAATTCTCGTCTCACCGACGACCAGCGGCAATTATATCATCGGTCCTTCCAGTGAAGAGATCGTTAATAGAGATGATTTTGATACGGATGCTCTAACTCTTGAAAAAGTCAAAGCCTCCGCTCTCGCAATGATCCCTTCCATACCATTCAAAGAGGTGATTCGCGTCTTTTCTGGACTTCGCGCAACGCCTTCCACCCATGACTTCATCATCAAAGAAGAAGAGCAGCGCGGCATGTTCACGCTTGGAGGAATTGAATCTCCTGGCCTCGTCTCGTCTCCCGCTATCGCCCGATATGCCGTCGAAGAGTTGATCTCGAAAAGAATAACCCTCAAGAAAAAAGAATCATATAATCCACAGATAAAAAAATATATTTCACCCAAGCGTTTATCGCTCGAAGAAAAAAATGCATTGGTGAAGCGCAATAAAGACTATGGTCTCATCATCTGCAATTGTGAGAAAGTGACTCTAGGAGAGATCAAAGATGTCCTATCGAGAAGTCTTCCATGCCGCTCATTAAAGGCGATCAAGAAAAGAACTCGAGCGGGTTTTGGCAAATGTCAAAATGGTTTTTGTCAGAGCAAATTAGTCGCTCTTTTAAGCGATTTCTATCACATCGACATGAAAGATGTTCTCTACGATGGCGAAGGTTCAAATATCTTAAAAGAAGAGACAAAGAGGCATCTGACATGAAAAGCGTCGATGTCATCATCATCGGTGGAGGCTCGGCAGGAATGGTCGCCGCCATTTCGTGCTACGATAGTGGAATTAAAGATATTTTAATCATTGAAAAAAATGATTATTTGGGTGGCATTTTAAATCAGTGCATCCACAACGGATTCGGTCTCACAGAATTCAAAGAAGAGTTGACGGGACCGGAATTCATGAGCCGTTTTTCCTCTCAGATCAAGCAAAGAAAAATCCCGTATTGTCTGAACAGCTTTGTCCTCGAGATCACGAGAGAAAAAGTCGTCTCTTACGTCAATCCCATCGATGGATATGTTCAAGTGCGAGCAAAAGCGATCATCGTGGCGACGGGCTGCTATGAAAGAAGCGCTGGAGCCATCGCTATTCCTGGCTCTCGCCCGAGCGGCGTCATCACCGCCGGCAATGCGCAATTATATCTCAATATCTACGGCTATCTCGTCGGCAAGCGCGTCTTTATTCTCGGCAGCGGAGACATCGGTCTCATCATGGCGCGTCGTCTCACTTTAGAAGGAGCGACCGTCTTAGGCGTGGCTGAACTCATGCCATATAGCAATGGCTTAAATCGAAATATCGTCCAATGTCTGAATGATTATCACATCCCGTTATATCTCTCTCACACCGTGAGCAGAATCATCGGTAAAAATCATGTCGAAGCGATCGAAATATCGCAGGTCGATTCCTCCTTTAAAGTCATTCCGGGAAGCGAAAAGCGTTTTGATGTCGATACGCTTTTGTTGTCAGTCGGTTTAATTCCAAACAGCAATCTGCTATCCAATATCGACATCCCTCTTTCATCGACGCGAGGAGTGAAGGTCGATGAATACATGCAGAGCGAGAGCGATGGAATTTTCTCCTGCGGCAACGTTCTCCACGTTCACGATCTCGTCGATTACGTGGTGAGAGAAGCTCGTCTAGCCGGACAAGGCGCTAGCCTCTATGTCCGAGGTCTACTAGCTAAGATGAACCGCTATATCACCTGCGTGAATGGCAACGATATCGCCTATGTCGTTCCGCAGAGAGTTCATCTCGATTCTCTCTTCGACACCGAATTCAAATTTCGCGTGCGCAAGCCTTTGCGAAATCAAGTCATCGCCTTTTATTTGAATGATAAATTGATTAAAAAAGTGATGAAATTAGCGATTATTCCGAGCGAGATGGAAATCGTTAAAATCGATAGATCATTATTGAATCAAGAAGGAGTTTTGCGCATCGAGATGGAGGACATGGTCAAATGAAGGAAACTATTTTAATCTGCATTGTCTGTCCTCACGGCTGCACTTTGAAAATTGATCAGGATATGAATGTGACTGGCAATTTTTGTCCACGAGGAGCGATATACGCTAAAAGCGAGATGACCAATCCGACACGCGTCGTCACTTCGACAGTCGTCATCACTTCTAAAAAAGAGAAGCGTCTGCCAGTAAAGACGATCGCTCCCATTCCTAAAAATAAGATTTTTGCAGTCATGGAAGAGATCAATAAAATAGTCGTCAAAGCTCCTCAGCACATCGGAGATGTCATCATCAGAAATGTCGCCCAAACCGCTGTCGATGTCGTCGCCACCAAAGATATCGAGCAATAGTATGAAGATTTTGCTGACGAGCGATATTCACGGCATCGTCTCGAGCGCTGAATTCATCGCTGATATCGCCCAGAAAGAAAAGGTTGATATCGTCGTTCTTTTAGGCGATTTATTGCACGGCTATAGCGATTCAAAAGATTATGATCCGCGAAAATGCTTTCTCATCTTGGATAATATTTCGACGAGAGTCATCGCTGTGAAAGGAAATTGCGACGATGAGGATGATCGCTTTCACTTTTCGATGCCTATCGCGCAGAGCGCCACGCTTTTCAATCATCATTTCATCTTCACTCACGGACATATCATCGAAGCTTTTCGCCCCACCTTCACAAAGGGAGATGTGATCTGTTTAGGCCATTCACATGTGCCGCTCATCAAGCGAACAAAAGATGGGCTATTATATTTGAATCCCGGTTCGATATCATCGCCGCGAAGCAATTCCCCTTGCACTTATATGATGATCGAAGATGGGGAAGTTAAACTATATTCGAGAGATAACAATCTCTTGGATTCAAAAATGATTGAGTAATTGTTTTGATATTATGCGCAACCTGTGTATAATTATCTCGAAGAGAGTTAAATACAATAATCGTTTATCAATAAGGAGTTTTCAATGGATGATCAAGTGAGGGTTTTCGCCCTAGGCGGACTGGACGAAAATGGCAAAAATTTACAAGTGGTGGAGATCAATCGCGATATTTTCATCATCGAGTGCGGGGTTCGCTTTCCGGACAAGATGACCCCTGGGATAGATTACATCATTCCCAATTATCATTATTTTGTGGAGAACAAATCGCGTGTTAAAGCTTACTTTTTATTGCATGGGCACGATGACGAAATCGGTGCCTTGCCTTATATCTATAAAGAAGTGCCCGCTCCGATATACTGTTCACAGACGACGCGCGTCATGTTAATGCGCTTTGTCAAACATATCGGAATGCGAGATTTAAATTTGAATGTGCGCACTATTCAGCCCACTTCAAATGTCGAGATCAGCGGTCGATTATTCTCCTTTTTTCACACGTGTCACAATATCGCTGATTCATCGGGTGTGGCCATCTCTACATCGCTCGGCAATATCGTCTTCACTAGCGACTACATCGTCGATAACAACGCTGAACCGCGCTATTTGCACGACATGAATGCTATCGCTAAGATCGCGGAAAAAGAGACATTGTTGCTCATGGTCGAATCGGGATATGCTGATAAGCTTGGCTACACCGCTCCAAAGCACAAATTAACTCCGCTCATCTCTCGAGCGATTGAAGAGAGCAGAGGGAGAACCTTTGTCGCTCTTTTCACCCCCAATGCCTACAACATCGGTGAAGTGTTCAAACTAGCTAATACCAATCATAAGAAGATTGTCTGCTATGATGAGGAGACCGACGAGGTGATGAACACTTTTGTCGAGACATCAGAAGAAGCTATTCCAAAGAGCACCTTCGTCTCGCGCGACGATGTGAATCGAAATCGCCCTCAAGACATCATAATTTTGGTGTGTGCCTACGGAGCGAAACTATATCAAAAAATCGCTCTTTTGGCCAATGGTCAAGCCGATGATAAGCGCATTCAAATCAATCCGAGCGACACGTTTATTGCCGCCGCGCCAGCCAATGTGAACAATGAGGTATCCGCTACCGATGCCATCGACGAACTGTATCGAAGCGGAGCGACGATCGTCAATCTTAAAAAAGAGTTCTTAACGATGCACGCTTCCGAAGAAGATATCAAAATGATGATCTCTATTTTCAAGCCCAAATTCTATGTTCCGGTTAAAGGCCGATTCAGATTTTTGCTCGCCAATGCTCAATTAGCGGTCAATATGGGCGTCAAATTGAATCACACCAACACTTTTGTTCTCGACAATGGGAATGTTTTAAACATCACGAGTTCCGGAGCGAAAATTGAACCCAATAAAATTGAAACTGGCGACTTATTAGTCGATGGAGCTGGCATCGCCAATGCCGATAATTCCGTCATTGAGGAAAGGCAGCATCTATCCGATGATGGAGTGGTGGTCATGGCGGTCACCATCTCGAAGTCGCAACGGCTCATCATCGCTGGACCAGATGTGCAGATGCGCGGTTTCGTTTTCTTGAAAGACTCCGACAGCATCTTAAAAACTTTGACCAATATCTTTGTCACAGCCATCAATGATTATCTCGCTAAACCTCATCGCAACATCGATGAAGCGCGACAGATTATTCGCGAGACGTGTCAACGAATGGTAAAAAAGGAAACGGGCAAATCTCCAATCATCCTTCCTTTAATCGTTGAAATTGACTAATAAAGCGTTGCTTTTAAGTGCGAATTATTCTTTTAATATAAACTAAACATTAGTATAATTAATCTATGCCTGAAAACACGTCGACTCCCACAAATAGCAAGCCGATTAAAAAACATAATCCGATAATTATAACTTTTTTAGGCATCATTATCGCTCTATGTGGATTTATCGGTTTTTTATCGGCATCGTCCGCTGTTGTCTCTTCGCCTTTTATCTTCATCACCTATATATTCGCTTATCCGATCCTTTTCTTATTCGGCTTTGTCGGTTATTGGATCTTTTATCCCGCTCTCGTCTTCATCGGTTTTCTCATCTTTTTTAGAAGCCGCCTCACCAAGGTTAAATTCAGTTTAAAAATTGTCGGCGCCATCGCCATTTTTGTCGGTCTCTTAACGCTGTTTAGCGAACTTATCAATAATGCCGGTCCCGAAGGATTGCTTTTTGGCAATTGTTGGGACAATTACATCACCATCTTCAATGAATGTGGTGGAGCGGCTGCGAATAGTACAGGTTTTATGCTCGCTTATAACTTGAGCGGTGGAATACTCGGCTATTTTATCGCTGGTTCGTTCAACAGCGTTTCGCCGATTATGACCTGGGTTATCGTCGGTGTCTTGATGCTCACGGGAATCATCCTCATCTTCTTAATGCAGATTTTGAAGATGTTTACCGCGATTGAAAATAAGAACAAAAAAGCGAAAGAAGAGAGTCAAATATTCGAGAATATTAAAAATATAGATAGCGTTGGAGAAACTCTATCGCAAACTGTAGAGGAGAAGACGATTCTTCAAAGAGAGAGCGATAGCGCTCAACCAAATCAAAACTCAACCGCCACCGTTCACGTGCAGAGCGCACCGACGCCTATTATTCCCGCTCC
Source organism: Bacilli bacterium (assembly GCA_041653015.1). Lineage (GTDB taxonomy): Bacteria > Bacillota_I > Bacilli_A > RFN20 > CAG-826 > JBAZGG01. The sequence continues at coordinate 6,143 of JBAZGG010000004.1, forward strand.
GGCACCAACGCCAATCCCTCCAGAAAATTCACCGGATTTAGAAACATACAATCTGCAGATGAAATCCTTTAATAAGTCACAAGGGTTTGTCCGCGCTCATTTCTATCGCGAAGGCGACATTCCAAAAGATGATCTGTCAGAGCCGACTATCTCTAAGCAAAAACTAAATGTCGACGATGATCTTAACGCACCGAATTCCAACCTCGCCAAAGCGAAGAAATCGGATATAAAACCGATCGCTTTTGCTCGCACCGAATTCGGTAATCCCGATGAGCAGAGCGTCGGCTCAAAACCCGCTCCTGTCATCAAGAGCACGGCAAACCGCAAATTTATTTTTCCTTCTCTCGATCTTTTAAAAGATTACAATGCGACAAAGAATGAAGCGACGAATATCGAAGCGTGCCAAGAGAGAATCAAAGTCATCGACGAGACTTATTTGAATTTAGGTATCGGCGCTCATGTCACCGGATTCACGCTCGGACCTTCAGTCACGCGTTTTGATGTGCAACCCGATGCCGATGTTCCCGTCGGGAATCTGATGCGCTATGTCCAAGATATCTCCCGCGCTTTAAAAGGCGTTTCGGTGCGATTTGAACCTGTCGTCATGGGCAAGACGACAGCAGGATTAGAAATACCTAATGCGACGACGGCGATCGTCGGCTTTAAAGATGCGCTGAAATGCATGGGTCCAAAAGATAATGGGCGCACAATCATCTTCGGCAAGGACATCTCCGGAGAGTTCATCAAAGGAAATATCGAACAGTTTCCCCACATGCTGATCGCTGGGACGACCGGTTCTGGTAAATCAATATTTATGCATAGCATAATCATGTCGTTGATCATGCGCAATCGCCCAGATGAAATAAAACTTTTATTAATCGACCCGAAAAAAGTTGAGATGACCCTCTATGAAAATGAGCCGCATCTCTTACGCCCGATTGTCACCGATGCGACAGAGGCTAAAAACGCTCTGGAGAAATTGGTCAAAGAGATGGATGTTCGCTATTCAAAATTCCAGGATAGCCATTGTCAAAATATTAAGCAGTATAACGAATACGCTAAAGAAAATGATTTACCGATCATGCCATATATCGTCATCATCTTTGATGAATATGCTGATATTTCTGAGAATTGCAAAGAGATTCAGCGCCCGGTCGTCATGATCGCACAAAAGGCTCGCGCCGCCGGTATTCATATGATCATCTCGACGCAGAGACCATCCGTGGATATCATCAATGGTGTCATCAAATCAAATCTACCGACAAAAGTCGCTCTCGCTGTCAGCAGCGATACCGACTCTTTGGTCATTCTCGATCGCAAAGGAGCGGAGACGCTGCTCGGCTATGGCGATATGCTCGTCAGTTGCACCAGCGTTGCGCGCAATACTTTCTTGCGACTTCAAGGGTGCTTTGTCGACAATAAAGAGATCTTCTCAGTCGTAAACTTTTTGAAGAAGGAATGGCCAGCCGATTACGATGAAGATTATCTCGATCTCGCCAGCGGCGGTGCCGATGGTAGTGGTGAGTCGTCAGGAGAATCATCTAATGGTGATGAATCGATCAGCGATGACCTTTTTGATCTCGTCAGAGAATCTGTTATGACGAGAGAATATGCTTCGATCAGCTCCATTCAACGCGAATTCAGCGTCGGCTATAACCGCGCTGGAAGATTGTTTATCATGCTTAAAAATGCTGGCATCGTGGCTGCTAAGCCGGAGACCGCGTCCTCAGCAAAAGGATGCAAGGTGCTTGTCCATGCAGACGGTTATGGAAAGACGAGCGAAAATCCTGGCTCTTCCGATCTGGTTAAAACGGAGACGGTTTCAGGCGATGTTAAATAATAGGATGAGCGCTTATGGCTTTAGGCATTGACATCGTCGACATGAATCGCATTCGCAATGCTGAGCGCTTAGCGAAATATGTTCTCAGCGATGCTGAATATGAGATTTTTTTATCGAGGAGCGATCGACTTGAGTTTTTGGCGGGTCGATTTGCCGCCAAAGAAGCTTTTTTGAAAGCGAGGCACACTGGCATCGGTTCCATTTCGTTCAAGCGAATCTCTATCATATACAACAAGGATAATGGCGCTCCAGAGCTCCACTTTGAAGATAAAATCTATGATGTTTCGATTTCACACGATGGAAAATATGCGGTGGCCGTCGTTCAAATATAAAGATGAAAGATTCATTTATTGTCGCTAAACTTATCGATTATAAAACCATCCGCTTGGTCCTCTTCACGAACGCTTTAAAAGATGATATCGACTACACTTTGACTAGAGATGGAGAACTATTTCTCACTTTAAAGCTCACTAAGGCGAATTCGATGCACGGATTAGCCTATTATGAGTTTCATCTCGATAGCGAACTTGAACTAGGGCATGATTATCAGATCGTTCTAGCAAATTTTGGCGCGGTCAATCTCGATGTCAACGATCTGACTTTGCTCGATGATTTTGATGAGAGATTCGCTTATGACGGCGATGATTTAGGTCCGACATATGAAGCGGACAAGACCACTTTCGCCCTATGGGCGCCATTGGCTTCCAAAGTATTTCTTCGCTACCATTTCGATGCGCAGGAGATAGAAATAAAAGAATGCACGAGAGATAAAAAAGGTGTCTATCGCACCACCTTGATAGGTGATAATGACCTGCTTCGCTACACGTATTTAATCACCAATTCTGGACTCAGCGATATCGTGAGTGATCCATATGCAAAATCATCGACTTTGAACAGTAAAGAATCGGTCGTGGTCAATCTCAAAAAGAATGCGGTTAAGTTTCATGATGATCTCTTGCCAAAGATGGACACATATTGCGATGCGATCATATATGAGGGCCACGTTCGCGATTTGACCATATCAGCGAAGAGCGATATCGTGCACAAAGGAACCTTTAAAGGTTTGTGCGAAGAAGGTCGAAAGACCGAACAAGGACATCCCGCCGGTCTCGATTATATCAAGTTCTTGGGTATCACCCACCTTCAACTCCTCCCGATTTTAGACTATGCGACGGTCGATGAGACAAAGCCGCTTAAGAGCTATAACTGGGGATATGATCCATGCTCATTTTTTTCTTTTGAGGGATCATACGCTTCGGAGATGGACAATCCTTATTCGCGCATCAACGATTTCAAAGAGCTCGTCTCCACTTATCACAAACATGGCATCCGCATCATTCTCGATGTCGTGTTCAATCACGTTTATCAATATCAATTTTCGATTCTAAATAGAATAGTGCCCAATTACTTCTTTCGCCGAAAAGAAAACGGCAAATTGTCCGAATGCTCTGGATGTGGGAATGACTTTATGAGCGAGCGCGAGATGGCGAGAAAACTGATCGTCGATTCGTGTTCATATCTGATTAAAGAATTTCACATCGATGGCTTTCGTTTCGACCTCATGGGCCTGCTCGATATCTCCACCTTAAAAGAGATCGATGAAAAATGTCATAAGCTCAAAAAGGACATCATGCTATATGGCGAAGGGTGGGAGATGCACGCGATCGCTAAAGGCGAATTGTTGGGAACGATGTATCACGCCGATATTCTTCCCCATTATGCGTTCTTCAACGATCGATTCCGTGAGATCGTCAAAGGTGGATGTGACAATCGAATTTTAGAAAAGGGTTACGCACTCGATAACAGCGATTATCGCCAGGGTTTGAAATTCGCTCTTCTCGGCAGCTCTCTTAACTACACATATCCTCGTCTGTTCAATTCGCCGTGCCAATCGATCAACTATATCGAATGCCATGACAATGGGACGCTCTTCGATAAGCTTCAATCCGCCTGTATAGGTGATGAGATAGATGATCTTCTCACGAGGCAGAACTTTGCTAATTCATTAGTGATGCTCTCCTTTGGAATCCCATTCTTTCACGCCGGACAAGAGATCGGCTTTTCGAAAAAACATCGAACGAATACCTATAACGATATTAGTGGCGTCAACACTTTTGACTACTCTCTTTTGGATAAGCACTTTTCGATGGCGAAATATTTTTCCGTCATCGCCTCTCTTCGCAAATCGCTACCATTTTTGCGCTGTTCCGACCCAGATAAAATTGCGGAGATGGTGGAATATAAAGATTTGCCAAACAACGGACTATTAATCGATTTTAATAAGCGATTCATCGCTCCTTTTTCAGAGTTTAAAGCCTTTATTAATCCATCGGATGAAACCATCTATTACGATCAGGATAAGTATTACCAAATGCTCATCAGTTTGGACGATAAGAAAATAGATGTTCCCATGATAAAAAATGCGATGATTAAACCGATGTCTATTCTCCTTCTCTTTTCGAAATAAGAAGTGAGAATTTTTTGTTTTTTCACTCTTTATAATATTTCTAGAGAAAAGGAGAAGTGAATATGATGACAAATTTATTCATGACGTGCCGAGTTGGTGATCGCATCAACGATTGCATGCGCTATCTCGAAGTTGATCGCCTGCCCACTTCAAAGCAGACATACGAAATCGATAGCTTTCCAGCGATGTATTGGACAAGAGTGGCAAATTCTCTATTTATGGAAATTAAAAAAGGTGCTTTAATAGCATTGCGAGGCAGAATTGAAGTGGATAAAGACCGCGGCATATATATTCTTATCGAACAATACGAATGCATAGCCATGGATGGGAAGAAAAAGTTGATAGAGGGTAACTGATGTTCAAATATCTAAGACTCCTGCTAGTTTGTGGACCGCGCATCATCTGGTCCTACTTTGCTTTTCTCGTCAAATATTCACGCCATCCAGAAAAATATCCATTGGAAGTGCGCTATCGAAAGTTTCGCGCCTTAGCGGTTTTTGTCTGTCGGCATTGGCACATCGATTTCAAAGTGCAGAATATCGAGATGTTAAATGAGCAGAAGCACGCTTCCTTGATCATCTCTAATCACCTCTCCGATTTCGATCCGATCGCACTTGTGGCCTGCTCGGAAAAACCTATCACTTTTGTAGCTAAAAAAGAGATCAGTCACTATCCATTTATCGCTCGCTGTCTTCGCTCCATCGATGGTGTATTCATCGATCGGAATGATTTAAGACAAGAGGTGAGAGCCTTACAAAAGGTTCAAGAATTGCTATCTAAAAACTACATCAATTTTGCCATTTTCCCCGAAGGGACGCGCAACAAAGATCCGCTCGCGCCAGTTCAAGAGTTTAAAGCGGGCGCTTTGCGCTCTGCATTCAAAGCCAATGTACCCGTCGTTGAGATGTCATTATACGGAACATTTCGCCCCTTTAAAAAAAGTTTGCATCTTAAGAAATATCCCGTTTTTATGTCTTTTATAAAAGAATACTCAACTGAAGATCTCGTGAAGACGACGACAGGTGATTTAGCAATTAAAATGCGAGATGAAGTGCAAGAATCAGTCGATGATTTGCGCGCTCTCGATGAAAAATATATGCTCGCCCTATCAAAGAAAACTACATGATCAACTTATTAAATCGCAGACCTTTAGGATAATGATTTTTAGCTCTATTTGAAGCGATCTTTATCAATCCGATGTTCAATCCATTATATGTGGCAATCGCCCATCCTTTGAAATTTGTTTTTATAATGATTTCTCGTCCCGAAACATATGACAGAAAATCATTTGAAGCGATGGCGATGGTGTGCAGAGATAAGCCGCACCGCGCCAAATGGTGAGTGGGAACGAGTTCATCGCCTTTTCTCTCTAATGCTTTCACGCCGTAGCGAACAATTCTCAACGGCTTGTAATCAAATCGTTTATTTAGTGAGTATAATGCGTTGAACGTGGCGATATTATCGCGACTCTCGAGTCGATAATGAAGAACGTTTTCATCTTTTTGCGAAACGCTTTTATATAGCGTTTTGTTTTTTATTCCCGGCTTGACTAAACGCGCGATATATTGCCCTTCGCCGGGATAAAGATTGGGAAAGAGATGAATACCTGCTCCATCTCTTCCAGACTTATAAAACAATTTACTATCGTCAATATTTAACACTTGGGCGTCAGTTTTTGATAACAAAAATTTGACGATCTCTTCATTTTCTTCGCAGCTATAGGAACATGTCGAATACACTAAACATCCACCTGGCTTGAGCATTTGATAAGCATTGATGATCAACTTTTTCTGAATCTCTTGGCATCTGATAACTTTGGCGTATGTCCAATCATCTCGCATCTCCTTCATTTTTCGGAACATTCCCGAACCGGAGCATGGAGCATCGAGCAGAATGGCATCAAATCTATCTTTGAACGTGCGTGCGATATCGCTATTGGTGAAATCATTGTTTGTGATGGCGACGTTGTCTATTCCCATTCTTTCGATGTTATTGATTAGAGCATCGATTCTCTCTTTGGAAATGTCGTTGGCCACGACGACACCATGAGGATTTCGACACGCTAAAGAGATCGCTTTCCCTCCTGGGGCAGCACACATATCCAAAATCAAATCCCCATCGGTGAATTTAACGAGCGAAGCAGTGAGACAAGAAGAAGGCTCTTGAATGTAAAAAGTTCCGAGAGCATATAGATAATGATGGCTCATCTCACATTCATTCTTATCATAGATAAAAGCATTGTTTACGAGCGGATGATGGCGGAGAAAAGGAAAATTATCGACCATCGTCTTTGAATCGATTATCCTCTCGTTTAGAAATAATCCTTTGATCTCATCTTTTGCGAGAGACGAAAGCAAATCGCTGATGGTTTTATCATCGAGATACTTTTTTAAATGCTCCGCAAAGGAAATGTTTACTTTCATAATTGATATTAATAACAGATTTGCCTATCATTATTATGATATAATATTTTTTGAGGTATTTGAATATGAGAATGGTTGATATTATTGAGAAAAAACGCGATGGAAAAGTTCTTTCTGATGAAGAGATAAAGTTTTTTATCAAAGGATATGTCGATGGCTCGATTCCTGATTACCAGGCCTCAGCCTTAGCCATGGCTATTTATTATAAAGGCATGAACGTGAAGGAGATCACATTCCTAACGGATTGCATGATGCATAGCGGCGATATCATTAATTTATCATCTATCAAGGGAATTAAAGTCGACAAGCATTCTACTGGTGGTGTCGGTGACAAGACCAGTTTAGTTTTAGGACCGATGGTGGCCGCTTGTGGTGCAAAAGTTGCAAAGATGAGCGGGCGCGGTCTCGGCCACACTGGTGGAACTTTGGATAAGATGGAATCAATTCCTGGCATGCAGATATCGATTCCGCAAGATCAATTCATCAAACAGGTGAACGATATAGGATTAGCGATTGTCGGCCAGACAGGACATCTCGTCCCCGCTGACAAGAAGTTATATGCGCTGCGCGATGTGACAGCGACTGTTGAATCGATTCCTCTGATCGCTTCTTCAGTCATGTCGAAAAAGCTCGCCAGTGGTGGCGATGCCATCCTGCTAGATGTCAAATTCGGTTCAGGGGCTTTTATGAAGACGTTAGAAAGCGCTCGTGAACTGGCGCGAACGATGGTCGGCATCGGCGATGGATTAGGGCGCGATACGCGAGCTATTCTCACCGATATGGACCAACCGCTCGGTTTGGCGATCGGCAATTCTCTAGAAGTCAAAGAAGCGATTGCGACATTGAACGGACATGGTCCGCATGATCTAGTTGAACTCTGCATGGAAGCTGGTTCAATCATGCTCGAACAAGCCCACATCATCAAAGATAAAAAAGAAGGTCGTAAAATGCTTGAGGAAGTGATCAGAAATGGCAAAGCTTTAAGCAAATTGGAAGCGATGGTCAAAGCCCAAGGTGGCGACTCATCCTATATTTTGAATCCATCTAAATTTCCATTATCGAAGCATATCATCGAGGTTAAAGCGACCCAAGACGGCTATGTTCGACGCATCGATTCATTAGAGATCGGCGAATCAGCGATGCGGCTCGGCGCTGGGCGTGAGACGATGCAGGATGTCATAGATATGTCCGCGGGTATTTTACTGAGTAAAAAAGTTGGCGATCGCGTGAACAGAGGCGAAGTGCTCTGCGCTGTTCACACCAACAAGGAAAATTTCGCTAACATCATCGAAGATATCAGGAACTCTTTTAAATTATCTGCTGAGGTCGTCGCGCCTCTTCCCATCGTTCACGATTATATAAAGTGATTTATGAAGGCTGTCATTCAGAATGTTATAGATGCTGAATTATCAGTCGATAATAAGCAAATCGCGAGAATTTCTCGCGGTTTTGTTATATTTGTCGGCTTTGCTGACGGAGATGATGCGGAGATCATTCGCAAGATGATCGATAAAATTGTAAATATGCGCGTCTTTCAAGATGGAGATGGGAAAACTAATCTCTCGATACTCGATATCAAAGGAGAGATATTGTCGGTCTCCCAATTCACTCTTTATGCCGATGTCAGCAATGGGCGGCGACCATCATTTACAAAGGCGCTAGAAGCGAACAAAGCCTCTGAGTTGTTCGATTATTTTAACGACTCTCTGCTCGATATTTTTGGGCCGATTCAAAAAGGCATTTTTGGTGCTGATATGAAAGTCTCTTTGCTCAACGATGGTCCTTTCACCATGATATTGGATTCAAAGGAGCTCTTTGCAAAATGAAAGTGATGGTTGGTCTTTCCGGCGGTGTTGATTCAGCGGTCGCGACTTATTTATTACAGCAGCAAGGCTGTGATGTCGTCTGCGCTTTCATGCGCAACTGGGATGCGATGGCCAATAACGATATTCTTGGCAATCCGACGATCGCGGATTCTCAATGCCCGCAAGAAAAGGATTACGAAGATGCGAAAGAAGTGGCGAGAATATTGGGCGTAAAGCTTCATCGCATCGATTTTATAAAAGAGTATTGGAACGACGTCTTTTCCCTTTTCATCGATGAATATAATCTCGGTCGCACTCCGAATCCTGACATTCTATGCAATAAATTTATAAAATTTGACGCCTTCTTGAAATATGCAAAAGCCAATGGCTGCGGCATGATTGCGATGGGACATTATGCAAAAAAAGTGGAAATAAATGGTCATACATTTTTAGCCAAATGCGCCGATCAAAACAAAGATCAGACCTATTTTCTCTCTCAGCTCAACGAAGAGCAGATAAAATCATGTCTCTTCCCTCTGGGTGACATAAAAAAAGATGAAGTGCGAATGATTGCCCGCAAACTGCACTTGAATATCGCCGAAAAAAAAGACTCTACTGGAGTATGCTTCATCGGCGAAAGAGATTTTCGCGAATTTTTAAAAAATTATATACCGGCACAAAGAGGCGACATCGTCGACATCGAAACTGGTCGCGTTCTCGGCAAGCACGATGGTGTTTTATATTATACTTTAGGTCAAAGAAAAGGCCTTGGTATCGGTGGGATACCTCATGAAAAGGCCATCGGTTGGTTCGTGTGTAAAAAAGATGTCAAAAGGAATATTCTCTACGTGGCCAAAGGCGAAGAGAATGCTTACCTCTATTCTGATCGATGCCTCGTCAACCATTTGAACTTTATTGTGCCGCTCTCCGGTTCCGTTCACGTCGGATGCAAATTTCGTTACCGACAAGCGGATCAAGGAGCTACTATTAAAATCCTTAAAAAGGATTGCGTTGAAGTCCTGTACGACAAACCATATAAAGCGGTCACTCCTGGTCAAGAGGCGGTTTTTTACGACGGTGAAATACTGATCGGTTCAGGAACGATCGACGAAGTGTTTTTCCAAGGGCACAAAATCGAATAAAAAAAACGGACAATTGTCCGCTTAAGATAGAATCATAGAATCAGGTAATTCCTCACCGGAAACTTTTGAGAATTTTTCCACCAAATCTTCGACGGTGAGCTTCGCTTTTTCTTTGCCGGAAGATTCAAAGACGATTTTGCCATCCGCCATCATGATGAGGCGATTGCCATACTTGATAGCGTCTTTCATGTTATGTGTGATCATCAGAGTGGGAATTTTTAATTTCTCGACGATTTTGCTAGTCAGCTCCATGACTTTTTTAGCTGTTTTAGGATCGAGAGCGGCGGTGTGTTCATCGAGGAGAAGAAGTCGAGGTGAATTCATGCTGGCCATGAGCAATGTAATCGATTGTCTCTGACCGCCTGAAAATGTTCTCGTGCGACTATCTAAACGATCTTCAAGCCCGAGATCAACCGTTTTCAATAGCTCATGAAAATATTCTCTTTTCGAAGATGTCAAAGCCCAACTGAGCGATTGTCTTTTTCCGCGATGATTCGCCAGTGCTAGATTCTCCATCAAGGTCATATCGGCGATCGTTCCGAGCATCGGATCTTGAAAGACGCGCCCGATATATTTAGCTCGTTTGTATTCCTTGACATCAGTGATGTCGATACTATCGATAAAAATTCGCCCTCTGTCGACATCATAAACGCCTGCAATGATGTTTAATAATGTCGTTTTTCCTGAGCCATTACCGCCGATAATCGTGACAAAATCATCGTCTTTAATCGTCAAGGAAACGCCTTGCAAAGCTTTTCGATCATTGAGAGGATTAGCATCAATTTTAAATGTCTTTGCGACATCACTTAACTTCAGCATCGATAATTTCCTCCCTGTTGCGTTTGATCTTGAGTCGGCGCATCTGCACGCGCTTTATTAAGACGGGCACCGCCATGACGAGAACCATGATGATGGCTTGAATGAGATAGATAAAATTGGCATTGAAGCCAGGAATGATGAGCACAGCGTCGATGATATACCAATAGATAAAACCACCGATTACAACGCTTATCAAACTTGATTTGAAGCTCATTCGTCGCAAGACGACTTCACCGAGAAATAAAGTGGCTAGACCGATGACGATCGTTCCTTTACCCATCGTCGAAGCGGCATAGCTCTGATATTGACCGAGTAGCCCTCCAGAAAGAGCGACAAGGCCGGATGAAATCGCGAGGCCGATGATGATCATCACCCCATCGTTAATACCGCAGGCGCGAGCCATCATTTTATTTTTTCCCGTCGCTCTGATCGAAATTCCAAGCGTCGTTCCAAAAAAGAAATATAAGAGGAGTAAACATGCGATGACGACGGCGAGAACGAGAACTGTCGATCCGAGCCAGTTTCCCCATGCTGTTCCCATAAAGGAAGTTAACAAATCATTCAATGGGGTGAAAATAGTGGATTTATCACCGATGGAGATATTTCCTAAACTGATGACGACGACAAAAGAGAAAAGTCCGGTCATCATTATGATGCCGGACAGAAGAGTTGGTATTTTTAAAAAGACGTGTAAACAAGCAGTTATTATTCCACATGCGATACCCACCAATATAGAAATAATAAGTGCTAGTATTGGGTGCATGCCAGAATTTATGCACCACAATCCGAGAACGGCCGAAAGAGGAAAAACTCCCTCTAGACTTAAATCAGCGATATCTAAAACGCGATACGCGACAAAAGTTCCAAGGGCTAATATTGACCATACTAGCCCGAGGAAAACTGGTTCGGATAGAAAATTCGTAAACTGACTCATTATTGAATCAAAATATTCCCTTCTTGTGCTGCAGCATCAAGCAATGCTTGAGATAATGTTATACCCCATTCAGCAGCAAGTCTAGCGTTTACCGATAGTGGGAATTCAGTTGCGTAACCGACATCGATGTCGCCCGCTTTAATTCCATCAACTAAGATTTGAACCGCCATCGCACCGACTTGTTCACCGAGATTGAAATAATCGACACCGAGCCCTAAGATACCACCGGTCTCAACCATTCCGACATCGCCACAGATGACGATGAAATGTCTGTTCTTTGCCGCTTTTGCGACAGAAGCGATACTAGAGGCAATCGTGTTATCGGTGGGGATGTAAATCGCGTCGACGCCATCAGCTAATGAATTGATGGTCGACTCCACTAGATTGACATCGTTGATGCCGGCATCTGTAAAGGTCCATTCTTTTGATTCGATGCGCGCTTGAGCGATATCGACTTGTTGAATCGAATTGGATTCGGAAACATTATATAGACAAGCGACGTTATCGATCCCCTCAAAATACGTTGACAGCAAATCGATCGATTCGTTGACAGGTCCCATGTCGGAACATCCAGTGACATTGCCTCCTGGCTGATGGGCTTGAGGCACCAAATTAGCCCCGATAGGATCGGTGACAGCAGAGAAGAGCACCGGCATTTCTTTCCCTCGATCTTCCGCTGCCTTTTTTAAGGCTTGTGAAGTGCTCGTGGCGATGCCTAAAACCATGTCATTTCCGAGAACGAGACTGGATGCCATCGAAGGAATCTTGCTTTCATCAAGTTCGGGATTTTGAATGGTTAAAGTGTAGTCGACGTGATTGGCATCAAGGGTGCTTTTGAATCCAGCGACCACTTTGTCGAGAGCATCGAATGTCGCCAATTGCAAAACACCGATTTTGTGACCGCTACTGCATGATGCAAGGCTTACTGTCGAAGCCATGACTGCGATAGAGGCGAGACATAGAGTTTTGAGTTTTTTCATAAATTTTACCTCCTGTTTATAAAAATTGAACTCAAGTGAGACAATCGCCCGAGTTCAATCGATAAATTTTGTAAATTGATTAGGTGATTGCGATATAATCGTTTCTCACCATCGATACTATTACTTATTTTCCGCGAGAAACAATTCCTTTGTAATAATAGTAATAATAAAAATAACTATTGGAAATCAATGAAATTTTTGTGATCGTTTTCATTATCCGCACCAGCTATTTATGGAATTATTATACATTGTGACTTTCAAATGGCAAAGGATATTTTTACTAACATCAAGATTTTACGCCTTTTCTTGAAAAGAATGACGCTTGTTGGTATATTATAAATAATTCAATAGAGAAAAGAAGCTCATCGCTGAGCGGGCCACTTCTCTGAAGCGATCAACTCTCGCCGCACATGCTGCGTTAAAGCAAAATTAAGGGCACTGTTAGCTAAACAAGGATGGTACCACGATGTCGCATCGTTCCTTGAGGACGATTTTTTATTGTCTAAAGGAGAAGCAATTATGAGAAAATATACTGGTGATCAAATCAGGCAATTATGGCTCGATTTCTTTAAGGAACGAGGGCATAGAGTGGAGAAAAGCGCTTCGCTAGTGCCGTATAAAGACCCGACGCTATTATGGATAAATTCCGGCGTCGCCGCCTTAAAAAAATATTTTGATGGCAGCGAGGTTCCACCTTCTCGACGAATCACTGATGTGCAAAAATCGATTCGCACAAACGACATTGAAAATGTCGGCAAGACGGCTAGACATCATACCTTTTTTGAAATGTTAGGTAATTTTTCCATCGGCGATTATTTTCGCAAAGAAGTCATCGCTTGGGCTTTTGAAATACTGATCGACAAGAAATATTTCGGATTTGATATCAATAAGATATATGTCACATATTTACCAACTGATCTCGAGACGAGAGATCTATGGATTAAAAATGGTTTGCCGAGCTCTCATCTGATTCCTTTAGAAGGTAATTTTTGGCAGATCGGTGAAGGACCGTGCGGACCGAATACCGAAGTGTTTTTTGATCGAGGAGAAAAATATGATCCCAAACATATCGGCATCAAACTTCTTCATGACGATATCGAAAATGACCGCTACATCGAAATTTGGGGAATTGTTTTTTCACAATACAATGCGGTGGAAGGCGTCAAAAGAGAAGACTATAAAGAACTTCCGAGTAAAAATATCGATACGGGCGCTGGACTCGAGCGCATCGCCTGTATAATGCAGGAGACCGATACCGATTTTGAGACAGATCTATTCATGCCGATTATTCGCTCGACAGAGAAATTATCAAAAAAGCCATATGCGGAACCAAACCTTATGGCGTATCGCGTTATCGCCGATCACATCCGCGCTCTTTCCTTCGCTCTTCTAGATGGCGAAACGTTTTCTAATGAAGGGCGTGGCTACGTTTTGAGGAGATTGCTCCGACGAGCGATGCTCTATGGGCAAAAAATTGGCATCACAAAGCCATTCTTATATCAATTGGTGACTGCTGTGGCCTCCATCATGCGAAATGCATATCCGGAATTTGATGGTCGCGTTGCGCAGATATCAAAGCAGATTCGCATTGAAGAAGAGAAGTTTATGAAGACATTGCTGTCTGGTGAAGAGATGCTGCGACAATTTGTAAAGGATAAAAAAGATTTAGCGGGAAAAGACGCTTTTAAACTATACGACACTTATGGCTTCCCAATCGATTTGACGATTGAAATATGTGCTGAATACGGCATTCACGTCGATCAAAAAGGTTTTGAAAAAGGAATGGAAAAGCAAAAAGAAAGAGCGAGAAAATCGCGAAGAGAAATGCAATCGATGAAAAAGCAGTCGCGCGATTTGCTCTCCTGTTCACTTCCGAGCGAATTCACTTATGACGACAAAGAGTTTAAATCTAAAGCAATCGCTCTATTCGTCGATGGAAAAGAAGTTGATTCCTTCTCTGATGAAGGCGATATCATCTTTGCAAAAACTCCATTCTATGCCGAAAGTGGTGGCCAAGTCGCCGATTCAGGGGCGATTAGTAATAGAATAGTTAAAGCCGATGTTATCGATGTACAAAAATCGCCGAATAAACAGCCTCTCCATCATGTCAGGGTTGTCAAAGGCGTTATTAAAACTGGTGATTCTTTCATATTGCGAGTGAATCATCAGCAAAGGCAGTACACGGCGAGAAATCATACAGCGACACATCTTTTACAAAGAGCGCTAGAAGAAGTTTTAGGCGACCATATCGCCCAGCAAGGCTCATATGTTTCGAGTCAATATCTCCGCTTTGATTTCAATCATTTTGAAAAGATTTCCGATGCTGATTTAGCCAAAATTGAACAATTGGTGAATCGCTATATCGCTGAAGCTCATCAAGTGACGACGAGCATTTTGCCGATTGCGGAAGCTGAGAAGTTAGGTGCAAAAGCTCTCTTCCAAGAAAAATATGGCGATGTCGTTCGCGTCGTCATCGTTGAGGACGTCTCAAAAGAGTTTTGTGGTGGAACGCATGTTAAGAACACATCGGAGATCGGCATTTTTAAAATAGAAAGCGAAGAGTCGATCGCCTCAGGAATTCGAAGAATTCAGGCTCGCACCTCTTATGGCGCTTTTGAATTGATAGAGAAAAAAGAATCAGTCTTAAATAAGCTTAAACAGACGCTTGGCGCCTCATCATATCTCGAGATCAATGATCGATTATCATCCATCGAAAAAGATAATGATGAACTCAAGAAACGCAATGGTGAACTTCTTGAAAAAACAGCTTATGCTCTATCTCTTTCATTAAAAAATGAATTCGCGATTTTCAATGGCTTTTCTTTATTGATCACGCATCTTCCCGATGCTCATCGCGAAGGTTTATTAAAAATCTGTGATTTATTGAAGGCGAATCTCAAAGATTATGTCATCATTCTCACCGGTGGCAATTCAGGCGCCATCCCAATTATTGCTTGTGTTGGCGGTCGCGCTTTAAAAGAGGGTATTAAAGCTGGTAATCTCGTGAAGATTATCGCTAAAGATTTAAACGGATC
Organism: Bacilli bacterium; assembly: GCA_041653015.1. Classification (GTDB taxonomy): domain Bacteria; phylum Bacillota_I; class Bacilli_A; order RFN20; family CAG-826; genus JBAZGG01. The sequence continues at coordinate 21,588 of JBAZGG010000004.1, forward strand.
AGGCGGAGGGCGAGACGACATGGCTTTCGGTCAAGGCAAAGATGCCGCGAAGATTAAGTCATCTCTTTCTCACATCAAGGAGTTTTTGAACTGATGGATCGCATTATAGCTTTTGATCTAGGAACGAAATCGCTCGGGGTGGCTATCACCGACTCGCTTTTGATATCCGCTCACGGCTACGAGAACTTTCGTTTTCAAGACAGAGCCTACAAAATCGCTTTAGAAGAAGCGCTTCGCATCATCGATAAGGAAAATATACGAGAGGTATGCATCGGATTGCCTCTCCACATGTCGGGCGAGATGTCAGATTCGGCTCAAAGTTCGCTCATCTTTCGCGACACTCTCCTCAAAGAGAGACCACATTTAAAAATCGAGATGATCGATGAGCGAATGACGACGATGATCGCGAATAAGCGACTTCTGGAAGCTGACCTTTCGCGAGAGAAGCGAAAGAGAGTGATCGACGAGATGTCAGCGGTCGTCATCCTCGAATCCTATTTATCAAAAAGGAGTGCACAGCATGGAAGATAGAACATTTACGATTATCGATAAAGATACTGGAAAAGAGAAAGTGATGAAAATCCTTTTTACCTATGAAAACTCTGAGCGACACGCTCAATACGTTTTCTTGTATTCAGAAGATAAACCGGATGAAGTCGTGGCGTATCGCTATGACGATGAAAATAATTTATTCGCTCTCGAAGACGCTGAAGAATATAAAGAAGTTGAAGAAGTGTTCAACGCCTATTTAGAAGATCCGAAAATTAACGCTCACAAAGAATAGACGACGATTCCCATCGCGGCCGCAATCAGAATGATGACGATCGGATTAGGTTTTTTCTTTGTCACTTTTGAATAAGTGATCATCAGCACTCCCAAATTGAGCATGATGCCGATGGTGGCAAAATCAATCGTCGAAAAATCAAAAGATAAAATGCGGCTTTGATTGAATATGATGAACAGTCCATTGACTAGAATCAAACCGATGACCACGGGCATGATGCCTTTTATCATCCCTTTGATCAATCGACTCTTCATGAATAATTGAAAAATAACCGCCACGATTAAGATGATTAAAATAGACGGTGCGATGAAACCTAATGTGGCGCATACTGCACCAAAGAAACCGCCTTGAGTGGATCCGACAAACGTCGCAATATTGATGGCGAAAGGGCCTGGTGTAGCTTCGCTAACGCCAATGAGAGTCAATATTTGACCTTCGCTTAGCCATCCCGCCTTCACGACTTCGCTTTGAACTAAAGGGATAGCGCCATACCCGCCACCAAAAGTGAAAAGCCCAATCATGAAGAATGTGAAAAAGAGTTGCAGAAAAATCATTTTTGCTGGCCTCTTTTCTTCATTTTATATACGAGTTCAAAAATTAAACCTACTAATGCTCCTCCAAGAATAAAAAATACAGATGAGATCGAAGCGTTTAAAAAGCCGAGGACGAGCGATAGAGAGATCGTGATGACGAGAATAGCGATAGTGAAAGGATTTTTTTCCATGCTTTTATAGAGATAAAACTGCCCATTATCACTAAAAGAGCGACTGCGGCTTTAATGCCCATAAAAGCGTGATTGATGATTTCAATTTGCATAAATTGATCTAAAAAGAGGGAGATGATAAAGATTATGACAAAAGATGGAATGACTAATCCGATCGTCGCGAAGATAGTACCTAGCACTCCGGCAACGCGGTAGCCAACATATGTCGCAGCATTGATCGATAGAGGACCGGGTGTCGCTTCGCTGATGGCGATAATATCAGCGACCTCTTCAGCCCGCATCCATTTTTTCTTGTCTGTCACTTCTTGCTGTATCAACGGAATCATCGCGTACCCGCCACCAAAAGTGAACAGACCTATTTTGAAAAAGGTGAGAAACAGGATGAGGTATTTTTTAAATGTGCTTTCCATTTTTTATATTGTTCTATTATATAGAAACACCCTTTTTTGTCAAATGGCATGCTCTATTAAAAATAAAGTAGTATTTTATGCGAAGTATTGATATAATTTTTATCGATATAAGAGGTATATATATGGTCGTAACAATAGAATTGACGGAAGATGGACGCATTCAACTTGTCGCTGAAAAGAAAAAACTCATCGAAATTGAACGCCCTGAAGTAATAGAACAATTAAAAGCTGCTCGCGCCCAAGGTGACTTGAGTGAAAATGCTGACTATGACGCTGCCCGAAACAAACAAGCGGAAGTCGAAGCGAGAATCAAAGAGATTGACAATATATTGTCGGCTGCAAAGATTGTTAAAAACCAAGTTAAATCAGACAAAACTATTTCGCTCGGTTCAAGCGTCACGATTAAAAATTGTAAAAGTGGCGAAGAAAAAGATATCAAGATTGTCGGGACTGTTGAAGCTGATCCATTCAGAGGGTTTGTGTCGAATCAATCACCAGTCGGAATCGCTTTATTAGGTCATAAAGTCGGCGATGTTGTCCTCGTCAAAGCAAAATTGCCATTCGAAGTTGAGATCATAAAAGTTATAAAATAAATTAAAGCGAACACTGAGTTCGTTTTTTTATACTGCTTGGGCACTTCGTTGTCATTCTTTACTAATTGATAGTGGAGGTGATGATATGTTTAAAGTAATAATCGGAGTAGTTATCGCAACCATTGTTTTGATCGTCGTCATGTCGCAAGTGAGCCGATATGTGAATACGACAACTGACACTGACACAGTGCTCGTCAGCGACGATAATCGACTAACGGTCACAATCACTGGTGAAGTGGCAAGAGCGGGAACTTATCTTTTAGATAATAATACAAACTTAAGCAATTTGATCGATGCCGCTTCTGGCGCGACATCAAATGCTGATGAACTAGCGTATGACGTCTCTTATCTTTTAGAAGACGATCAATCGTTTTATATAGCTCCAAAATACGATAACGGAAATGCGTGTTCGATCGATCCGATTAAAAAAGTGAATATAAACAGAGATGATAAAAATACTCTTATGGAGATAAACGCGATCGGTGATACGATTGCCACGAATCTCATCTCATATCGACAGAGCAATTCATTCAAACGCATCGAAGATGTTAAAAACGTTAGTGGAATCGGTCCTGCAACATTTGAAAAAATTAAGAATTATATAACGATTAAATGATAATTCTATTATCGTTTGTCGCCTTCTTCTTAGGCCTGAGATTATTGCATTCATTGACGATTGTTTTTGCCGTTTTTTCAATCATCTTTCTCGCGTTTGTCCTCTTTCGTTATAAACGTAAAATTTGTATTATTGCTCTCATATCATTGAGTGCGGGAATCGGCGTCTCTTGTCTCTCCTATATTAGAAGTTCTTCGATCGACACGTTTGAAGGGGTTGTCACAGAATCACACGAGAACTACTACATATTCACTTCAGGAATGGAGAAATTCTACGTTTATGAGCCGAACAATTCTGCAGAAACATTCGATATATACACGATCCATGGGAATGTCAAAACACTTGATATCCCTAATTTTGAGAGCCAATTTGACTTCGAAAATTATCTCAATGACAAAGGCGTAGCGAGACAATTGTTTGTCAACTCACGAGATATCAAATTTGAAATCTTTATTCGCAAGAAAATAATAAAAGAGAATTTTCTTTCTTCCTTCAATGATGAGACAGCTTCATATCTCGATTCTTTGTTGTTCAATGTGAAGGACTATGATTCGAACCTCATCTCGGCCGCTAACAATCTCAATCTCGTCTATCTTTTGTCTGTCAGTGGAATATACCTGAGTTTGATAATGCGAGGTATGGAATACTTACTAAAAGTTAAATTGAGCGAGCGGAGAGCTAAAATCATCACTCTTTCAATCCTTTCCTTTTACTTGTTTTTTGCGATTGAAAAAATAGGGGTGATGCGCCTAGTTCTCATCTACATCATGAAAATAATTAACGACGTCGCACTCAAAAAGAAGTTTTCTCATCTTCAAATTGTCTCCCTGAGTGGAATCGCTATCCTTTTAATAGACTATCACTTTGCATATTCGATGGGGTTTTATATTGGATATGGTGTGTCGATAGTCCTCGTGTTTTCGAATTGTGTATTCAAAACGAAAAAGAGATGGTTGCGTTCAGTATTGACTTCGATTCTCGTCTTTATTTTCATTCTTCCGATCAGCATTGCTCTCGGCAATGAAATGCATATCCTCGGATTGCTATACCAATTTATTCTCATACCGATAAATCTCGTCGGAATGGTGATATCGATCATCTCTTTTTACATATGTCCATTTTCGGCCGTTATCAACGGTTATGTGTCCATTTTGTCGAATCTTCTTTTCTTTTTAAAAAAGATTGATGTCGCTATATATCTCGGTCAAATATCGATCTATTCATCGTGTTTGTTCTACGCTCTATATTTTCTCGGTTTATATTCGCTTGAAATTTCCTATCGAAAGGGATTCAAACTCTCTCTCAGCATGATACTCATCATTTTTGTTCTCTCGGCACTGCCCATCGATAATCATCTATCCGAGTCCGTTTATTTTATAAATGTTGGGCAGGGCGATTCAGCTTTAATAACTAGGGGATCGCATAGCGTCTTAATCGATACCGGTGGAAATTTAAAAGTGGATTTAGCTCAGGAAACGCTCATCCCCTTTTTCAAAAAGAAAAGAATCTATCATCTGGATGCCGTGTTTATCTCTCACCACGACTATGATCACTCAGGTGCATTGCCTTCACTTTTTAAAAACTTCCCGATCAGAAATATATATGATTTTGACTCGAAATATCCAGTTGTTGCCGCTGGGATTCGATTTCAAAACTTAAATTCGCTCACACACGCTGATGAAAACGATAATTCGGCCGTTCTCAGATTTAGCTTCATGTCCAAACAATGGCTCTTCACGGGCGACATATCGTCGCTTGTCGAAAGAGAGCTCATAGAACATTACGATGATTTAAATATAAATTATTTAAAAGTTTCGCACCATGGTTCTGATACCGCGACTTCTCTAGCGTTTTTAAATAAAACGACGCCAGAGGAAGCGATCATATCAGTCGGAGAGAACAATAGGTATGGTCATCCATCGCTAGAAATTGTTGCGCGACTACAAAAAATGGGAATCAAAATCAGGCGCACTGATAAAGAAGGGACTGTCTCTTATCATCGCTTTGCATTTAATGTATAATTAAACCAATGATTTATTTAGTTATTTCTCCTCAGACAATTCAAATAAAAAGTCAAACCAATAAAATATTAAAAGAAGTGCTCGGCGATGACTATAGTGATTTCAGCGTTTCAAGAATCGATGGAACTCAAGAGCAATTAGACAATATCATCATGGAGATGAGTCAACTTCCTTTTGGATCTGATAAGAGATGCGTAGTGGTGGAGAACCCCATCTTTTTGACCAATAATAAAATAGCGTTTGACAGCCCGCGTCAAGAGAACGAATTAACAAAGTTAATAAAACAACCGATCGATGAAATAAACGTCATATTTACGATCGAAACAGCTGTTTTAAATAAAAAGAGTAAATTCTATACATTGATCGAACAAAACAAAGGCAAAATTTTTGATTGCCTAGATATCCCAAAAGAAAAAATGCCGGATTATATTGAAAAATATGTCGAAAAGCGCGAGGGTTCAATAGAGCATAATGCCGCTGTGGAACTCGCAAAAAGAATCAATGGCGACTTGAATATACTCGTCAATGAATGCGCAAAGTTATTGTTATATACCGACCATATAAAATTGACTGATGTTTTAACGATGGTGAATAAACCTCTCGAAGATAATGTTTTCGCCATCTCAAATGCTTTGCTTAAAGGTGAGAATATGCTCGCTTATGACATCTATCTCGATTTAAAAGTGACTAATGTCGAGCCCATCACATTGATCGGAATGCTCGCCAATCAGTTTCGCTTCGCATCTCAAGTTCAATATCTCAATAGCGATAGGGGCATGAGCAATGAAGAGATAGCAAAAAAGATGCAAACGAGCGATGTGCGCGTGAAAATCGCTCTGCAAAACGCGCGAAAATTCACATCGATAAGATTGCAAGACGTTCTGTTTAATCTGTCCTGTTTAGACAGAGACATAAAAAGCGGTTCAATCGACCGCTTTTACGCTTTTGAATTATTTCTAATCAACTTCAAAGTTTAAGCTTTTAATGAATTAACTAGAACTTGCAATGAAGATTTTTGGCGAGCAGCAGTATTTTGATGTTGGGCACCTTTCGAAACGCTCTTGTCAATTAACTTAAATGCCAAAACGAGTTCCTTTTCTGCCTTTTCAAGATTCTTTTCTGCGACTGCTAATCGAACTTTCTTTGAATGAGTTTTGATTTCACTTCGCAAAGAAACGTTTAGCACGCGTGCCTTTTCGTTCGTTACAATTCTCTTTATCTGCGATTTAATTTGAGCCATATTCGTACCTCTTAACTTCAAAATATTATCAAAATTATTGTCTAATAACAATACTATTTTACGATTGTATTCGCTGGAACATTTTCGCGAATGACTATATTTGTTCCAATTTTGGCTCCATTTCCAATAGTGATATTGCCTAAAATCTTTGCGCCTGCGCCGATGAGAACATCATCTCCAACCGTCGGATGACGCTTTCCTTTTTTCATAGAAATGCCACCGAGAGTAACGCCGTGATACATCGTCACATTATCACCGATAATCGAGGTCTCTCCTATGACAACGCCCATGCCATGATCTATAAATAGATTTTTGCCAATTTCAGCTCCGGGATGAATTTCGATACCGGTTCTAGCTCTTATCGAATGCATGATGAGTTCAGACAGAAATTTCAAATGCATCTTTTTCCAGAGAAAATGAGCGAATCTGAACCATCGCAACGCGATTACGGATGGGTAGAGGAAAAAAATCTGAAGATTATTCCTTGCCGCTGGGTCTCGGCGCTTGATCGATCTGTAATATTTTTCCATTATTCGTATGTCCCTGTAGATAGATATTTTATTCCGCCATCAGCGGAGATACAAAGTATTTTCGCGTTTTTGTTCTCTTTTGCAATCGCTCGACTGGCGGTGATTGCAGCGCCAGAAGAGATGCCTAACAGCAGCCCTTTTCTAGCTAAATCTTTAACGCATTGCTTTGCATCAGCAGTTGTAATTTTAATCACTCGATCCACATAATCTTTATTGTATAAAGGTGGAACAAATCCCGCTCCTATTCCCTGAATTCCATGCGGTCCTTTTACTTCACCAGAAAGAATGGCGGATTCGAATGGTTCAACCGCGATCATTTTGATTTTTGGAAATTTTACCTTAAGAGCTTTGCTCAATCCGGTGATGGTTCCACTCGTTCCGACGCCGGCGACGAGATAATCAATCCCTTTTGGAAATTCTGCCATTATTTCTTTTGATGTGTGCTCAAAATGAGCCTTGACATTAGATTGGTTCTCAAATTGGTTCAAATAGATGTATCCCTGTTTAGCGAGTTCCTCGGCTAGGATTTCAGCCCCTTTCATGCCTGATTTGGCTTCGCTAAGGATAATCTTTGCGCCATAGGCCTTCATGATGTCTTGACGCTCTTTTGACATGTTTTCAGGCATTATTATCGTTAGGGAGATGCCACGAGAGGCACAGACCATCGCTAAACCGATTCCGGTATTGCCAGAAGTTGCTTCGACGAGCTTTGAATCTCTCTTTATAATCCCTTGCGCTTCCATGTCGTCAATCATCTGCAAAGCGATTCGATCTTTGACTGAACCGCCGATATTAAACATTTCAAGTTTCACGTAAATTGTGCTTTGACCAATATGTTCTAATTCCAAAATTGGAGTTTCTCCAATAAGTTCATCAACTCGATGATAAATCATTGTTAATAGCCTCCCGATTGACTATAATATTATTGAAATAAAGCAACTAATGCAATCGAAACGATAAATATGAACAAAAAAGCAACGCGTATTATCTTTATGGGAACCCCGAATATCTCGGCTCGTGTTTTACACGATTTGATCGAGAGCGGCTATAATATCGTCGCGCTCATCGCACAGATGGATAAACCCGTCGGTCGCAAGAATGAACTCAGAGCTGTCCCGACCAAAGAAGTGGCCAATCAATTTGGCATTCAAGTATATCAGCCATTGAAAATACGTGAAAACTACGATTTTGTAAAAGCGCTGAAGCCGGATGTGATCGTAACCTTTTCTTATGGACAGATCATTCCTCAAGGAATGCTTGATATCCCAACTCATGGCTGTATCAATCTGCACGCTTCGCTGCTCCCTAAGTATCGTGGAGCCGCTCCTATTCAACGCGCGCTCATAAACGGAGAGACCATGACCGGAGTGACTCTCATGGAGATGGTGGCCGCCATGGATGCGGGCAAAATGTATGCCAAAGAATTGGTTACAATCGATAGCGATGATGATTATACTTCTTTGAGAAGTAAAATAGCGGATGCTGCATCGAGGCTGATACTCCGAACCCTTCCCGATTATATCGATGGAAAACTCGTCGGTGAATCACAGGATGACAAACTGGTGAGTCTCGCATCAAAAATATTGCCCGAAAACGAGCACCTTTCTATAGAAATGCCTGTTAAAAATCTCCTGAATTGGATACGCGCTCTTTCGGATGAACCGGGCGGATATTTTTATCTAAATGGGACAAAGGTTAAAATTTATAAAGCTCATCATCTTTCCGATACAACAAAAGGAGCATTAGGGGAGATCGATTTTGTTGATGATCAGATCGTGGTGCAAGCAAAAGATGGACAATTTGTAATAGATGAATTACAGGTTGAGGGTAAAAACCGGATACGAGCTAAGTCTTTTATCAATGGTCATAGAAATCTTGCACACACTAAAGTGAACTAGTTTTGCCATGAAACAAATAATCGATTTGTCCATTCATCAACTCGTGGATTTTTTGTTGCGAAAGGGCGACATCGATAATCGCATCTATAACAAAGATACGATGCAACAAGGATCAAAGATTCACTCATTTTATCAATCGAAGCAAAAGGATGGCTATCTATCGGAATACCCTTTGGCTGATTCGTTCATAATTGATGGTTTTACCATCAACCTTGAGGGTAGAGCCGATGGTGTTATGCTCGATGGAGTTCCTACTGTTGAAGAGATAAAATCGACCGTCTCTGAACTCGACACTTTCTATCGCGAACAGGAAGAATGGCATTTGGGACAAGCGAAATGCTATTCGTTGATGCTGGCTCATAAACTCTCCTGCAAACGCGTGAATATAAACCTGAAATATATATCGCAAATCAAGAGCGATACCGCCCTTTACCAATACTCATTTGGAATTGACGAACTAGAAGGATATGTCACCGATTTAATCAAGCGATATTTGGCTTTCTATAAATTCATTTTTGAGAGGACTGCAAAACGAAATCAAAGTGCCTTGGAACTAAAGTTCCCTTATACTAAATTTCGACTAGGTCAGAAAGAATTATCGAAGTATGTCTATTCCGTTGCTAAAAATGGTGGAACGCTGTTTGCTGAAGCTCCAACCGGCATTGGAAAAACGGTGTCCACACTCTTTCCATATGTCAAATCGTGGTCGCTCGAAGATAATGATAAGATTTTTTATCTAACCGCCAAGAATAGTGGAAAAGAAGCCGCTTTTCAAACGGTTGAAGCGTTGAAAAGAAAAGGGCTCCGCGCCTGTGACATCCTGATCACCGCGAAGGATAAAATCTGCTTTTCTTTAGGAAAAGCGTGCAACCCCGATGAATGTCCATTCGCTAAAGGATACTATTCAAAAATAAGAGAGGCGATTGGGGAATCGATTCATTCCTATGATTGCTTTGATAAGACAACGATTGAAAATATCGCTATGCGATACCAGATATGCCCTTTCGAATTTCAACTAGATCTTTCTCTCTTCTCCGATATTGTCATCTGCGATTACAACTATCTGTTTGACCCCTTCGTTCACATGCAGAGATATTTCGATGAAGATGCTAGCCATCAGATCGTTCTCATCGACGAGGCTCACAACCTGGTGGATCGCGGACGGGAGATGTACTCGGTCGTCGTCGATACGTATTATCTGAAGATAATTAAGCGTCAGCTGAAAAATATTGAACACAAGAAATTAAAAAATGCCCTAAAGAGATTGACTACAGCATTTAATAAGATTAAAAAAGAGAACGAGAATGGTAACATCGCTGTCGAATGTCTCGATAGTAAAATTCTTCTCGATTTTGAATATTTTAATACTGTGAGCCTCGATCTCAGCAAAAATCATCACCATCTCATAAGCGATGAATTCAAAGAATTCTCTTTTGAGATTAACCGTTTCATTAAGCTCTGTGAACAGATGGATGATGCGTCAGTTTTATATTATGCAATAAATGGTAGATCATTGAAACTTTGCATCTATTGTCTCGATCCGAGCAAAAAGTTGAGAGAAACGATGGCATTAGTCAAAGCGAGAATTTTATTCTCGGCCACTCTTTCGCCAATCAGCTATTATGTCGATGTTTTGGGTGGAGATAGCGATTCGCCCGTCCTCTTATTGCCTTCGCCATTCGACGCGAGCCACTTGAAACTACTAATCGCGCCAACGATTTCGACGAAGTATAGAGCGAGAGATAATTCGTACGCGAAAGTAGCTTCATATATCAAGTCTTTTGTCGAAGGCAAAATCGGCAATTATCTCGTATATTTTCCTTCATACGAATATCTAGAAAAAATCATTCCTTTTTTGAGCTTTGATAAGAGTGTTGAACTTTTAGTTCAGGAAAAAGAAATGGAAGATTTTGACAAAACTGTTTTCTTAGCGAAATTTGTCGATAAACCGGATAGGACAACAATCGGATTAGCTATCGTCGGTGGTTCGTTCAGCGAAGGGATTGATCTCGTCGATGAGCGCTTAATCGGTGTCGTCGTCGTCGGGGTTGGTCTCCCACAGATCTGCTATGAGAGAGATCTGATCAGAAATTATTATGAGACGAGATCAAACAAAGGGTTTGAATATTCATATTTAAATCCTGGAATGAACAAAGTGATGCAAGCTGTCGGGCGAGTCATCCGAAGCGAGAAAGATCGCGGAACCGTCTTGTTGATCGATGAGCGTTTTATGTCCACGCGATATCGCGAATTATTCAAAAGAGAATGGTCGAACTACGAAGTAGTGATCAGCGAAGAAGACATCCGAAATAATCTTGATGAGTTTTGGAAGAAATAATGGCATAATATAACATTGTTATAGGAGTCCGAATTTGAAATACGATAAATCTCTCATCAGGAATTTTTCCATCATCGCCCACATCGATCACGGCAAATCCACTTTGGCCGATCGCATTCTTGAATTGACTAATTCAATCAGTAAACGCGAGATGCGCGACCAGCTTTTAGATTCGATGGATCTTGAACGAGAAAGAGGCATCACGATCAAGCTTAACGCCGTGACTCTCTCCTATCGCGCAAAAGACCAAAAAAATTATATCTTTAATTTGATAGACACTCCTGGGCACGTCGACTTTTCTTACGAAGTTTCTCGTTCCCTAGCCGCTTGCGAAGGCGCTCTTTTAGTCGTCGATGCGACCCAAGGAGTGGAAGCGCAGACCTTAGCCAATGTCTATTTAGCTGTTGATAACGATCTCAAGATAGTGCCTGTCATCAATAAGATTGATCTGCCGAGCGCGATGCCTGAACTCGTCAAAGACGAGATTGAGAAGCGCATCGGCATCGATTGCAGCGAAACTCTTTTCGTCTCAGCAAAGACGGGATTGGGCGTTGATAGAGTGCTGGAAGCGATCGTTAAAAACATACCCGCTCCTCTAGGAGATATCAGCTCGTCACTGCAAGCTCTCATTTTCGATTCATACTATGATTCATACCGCGGTGTCGTCGTTTTAATCCGCTTAAAAAATGGACGCGTCAAAGTGGGTGACAAAATCAATTTGATGGCCGCCAACAAAATATATGAGGTGACTGAGGTTGGAATTCGAACCCCAAAAGAGATACCCGTCGATGAACTCGCCGCTGGTGAAGTCGGTTACTTATGCGCTCAAATAAAAGACATTAAAGATGTCTTCCCAGGAGAGACTATCACTAATAGTGATCATCCATGCAAACAGCCGCTTCCAGGCTATCGTAAAATGAACCCGATGGTCTACTGTGGTCTATATCCGGTCGATAGCAAGTATTATCCTGAATTAAAGGATGCTCTAGAAAAACTCTCATTGAATGATTCATCGTTGGTTTTTGAACCGGAATCATCGCAAGCTCTCGGCTTTGGTTTTCGGTGTGGCTTTCTCGGCCTTCTCCACATGGATGTGGTTCAAGAGAGATTAGAGCGAGAATATGATCTTAATTTGATTCTGACCGCTCCGAGCGTCATCTACCATGTCTATTTAAACAACGGCGAGATGATAAAGCTCGATAACCCTTGCAAATTGCCCGACCCTTCGCTCATCAAAGCGATCGAAGAGCCTTATGTCCACGCCAATATCATGACTCCGAAGGAGTATGTCGGCCCAATCATGGAATTATGCCAAATTAAAAGAGGCATCTATCAAGACCTCGAATATTTCGATGATACGCGAATGATTATTCATTATGATATTCCGCTGAGTGAAATTATTTATAATTTCTTCGACAAGCTCAAATCTAATACGAAGGGTTATGCTTCGCTCGACTATGAACTATCCGATTACAAAGTTTCAAACCTTTCCAAGATGGATATTTTATTGAACGGAGAAGCTATAGATGCTCTAGCGAGTATCGTCTATCGCCCGACAGCATATAATCGCGCAGATGCAATCGTAAGAAAATTGAAAGATATCATTCCAAGACAGCAGTTTGAAATACCCGTTCAAGCTTCAATCAATAGCAAAGTCATCGCTAGAAGCGATATTAAAGCGGTAAGGAAAGATGTCTTGGCGAAATGTTATGGCGGTGATATCAGCCGTAAAAAGAAATTGCTCGAGAAACAAAAAGAGGGTAAAAAGCGAATGAAAGCGATTGGAAGTGTGGAAGTTCCACAAGAGGCCTTTATGAGTATTTTATCGATTGATGACGAGAGTTAATTAGTAGTTATTTAGTTATTATTCTTGTAATTTATTGTTATACAATCTATAATGGTCTCAAAAGAATGAGGACAATCTATGATGAGCAATGAATATGGCGTGCGCTTTACGGATCAGCACTATGCAACAAAACAAGAAGTCGCAAAGACGCTTAACACACAGTTGATTGATAACATATGGCAGAATGTTTTGAATTATCGATCAAATTTCACGCGCGTTTTGTCATTGCGCAATGTCACTCATGCTCCATTTAGAATCACATTTTCTCCAACTATAGTTGAACGGATAAATCTCGTCGAAAGAAAATTTTCGAAAACGGTTGTCAGCTTTGGTAAACTAGAAAACAAGCCTCAGGACAAACTTGCGGTTAGAAAATATATATATAGTAGCATCATCAAGCATCTGGCCTCAAAAGAGAATGTCAAAGTGAACAAAGAGTTGACCGATGCCTTATTCGCTTCTGAATCAAGAGATTATTCCGCTGCTGAAAAACGTCTTTTTAACTATGTTAATACTCTTAAAAACTTTGAAGCGCATTCCGCTGATCCATTAGATGAAAACTTTTTTGTCAATGCATACTCTCGATTGACAAATAATGATGAGTTAATCTCTTTATACCGAACTAAAGAGTTGGATGATTCGCAATCGCAACGACTTTTGATCGGAAGAGAATATAATTCTGCACCGGTGGCTTCTATTCCATCTATGATGGATAATCTGCAAGACTTCTTAATCAACAGCGAGCAGACGTTTTTTGTCAAAGCAGTCGCTGGTTTCTATGGCATCAATTTGATAAAGCCATTCGATGATTTTAACGATGAGATTTCTGTTCTCGTTTTGAAATGCGGTCTCTCCCATGGGGAAATCGGAGATATCTCTGCTCTTTTTCCATTTGAAATTCTCATAAGCGAGAGAATTAATGAGCTGAAGATCGCCTTGACCGAAACGCAGAGAAATAATGATTTAACTTATATTCTTGTCTTTGTCATGGATTGCATCGATGAGATTGTACAAGCGTTGCTTGATGCTTTGACCAATTATCAGATCGACGCGGCTAAAAACGAGTTTAGAGCCGATGAGCAGATCATCGCAAAGCCACAAGAGACAAAAGTGGCGGTTGAACCGATTGCTGAACGAGCGATCAAAGAAGAAAAAACGATAGAAAGAGTCGATGTGCCAATTGAAAAGCCCATCCCTTTAAAAAGAGTGAGCGAAGTTGAAAAAATTGACGTGGCGCAAAAAACGGCAAATATTGAATTTGCGATTCCAAAGGAAATGTCCCAAATGGATGAGAAGGAAGCGCAAAAGTATGAAGAGTATCTGCTCGAGAGCGAACCTTACATGAAAAGAGGTCAAGCCCATTTCTTCGCCCGCCACTGCGCTGTTGGCAAGTACTATACGATACAGCAGTACAAGCGTTCCATCGGCGTCGTATACGAAACTGCTAGAACTTCCATGGATGCTCTAGTAAAATTAGGTTATTATAAAAAAGAACAGGTTAAAAACAAATTTGTTTATACCCCTTTGAAAAGGGATTGAAGGAGTTAGATTATGCACGTATTAGCAACTGATATTTGGACAAGCCCATGGTTTATTATTTCTGCACTGTTAGTCTTTTTTGGACTGATCGTTTTAATCGTTATCTTGGCCAAGAGAGCGACGAACAAGAACAAGACCATGCCTAAAATTGATGAAGAAGATGCTCGAAAAGAACAATTGAATCGCGTCCTTGAACCGATCACTGATGAAGAGACGCTCAAGCAGATGGAAAAATATGAACAAGAAGCAAAACAATCGGCCGAAAACAAACAAGATAAAAACAAATAAGCCCAAAGCTTTATATATTCATATCCCTTTTTGTCACTCGATCTGTGGGTACTGCGATTTTTGCAAACTGATCTATAACAAAAAATGGATTAATCCATACATCGAATCGTTGATCAAAGAGATTTCTCAATATAAGATTTCGTCTAATTCTTTAGATTCTATTTATATCGGCGGTGGCACCCCCTCATCTTTAACGATTTCAGAGATTGAGCCGCTGCTCGAACACATTCAAAAAATGATCAAAAGCAATGGAGAATACACGATCGAATGCAATGTCACATCTTTAGATGAAGACAAAATCAAACTATACGAGCGATATGGTGTGAACCGCTTTTCATTAGGCGTTGAATCAACCGATCGTCGAATCCTTTCAAAAATGGAGAGAGATCACGATTTTGACGATGTTAAAAGAGTTGTTGAGATGATCAAGAATAATGGCATTGACAACATAAATGTTGATTTGATCTATGCGGTTCCTGGTGAGAGCAAAGCAATGCTCGAAAAAGATCTCGATAATCTTCTGTCCCTCGATGTTCCTCACATCTCGACCTACAGCCTCATTTTAGAAGAGGGCACCAAGTTCTATCGCGATGGAGAAAAAGAGCTGGACCAGGATCTCGTCAGAGAACAATACGATATAATATTGAATAGACTGCGAACATCTTCCTATCGACGCTACGAGGTGTCAAATTTCGCACGCGAAGGTAAAGAGTCTCGCCACAATTTAACTTATTGGCACAATCTGCAATATTATGGCGTTGGTTTAGGAGCTTCGGGTTATCTCGGCAATGTCAGATACACCAACACGAGAAACATAAACAAATATATTGATCGCCGATATATTTCGGAGACGGAAGTGTTAACGAAAGCGGATTTAGAAGAGTATTATTTGATGCTCGCTTTGCGATTGGATGATGGTTTTTCTAAAACGGATTTCAAGAAGATTTTTGGATATGATTTTGTCGATAGATACTCCTCTCAACTAAAAAAGATGAAGGATGAATGTCTATTGCGCGAAAGTAATGATAGAATAATGGCAACCGATGAAGGAATTATGCTTCTAGACCGCATTATGATGGAGTTTATCGCAAATGGAAATAGCACGATTTGACAAAAGAATTATCGCATATTGCATCGATATGCTCATCGCTGCCGCTGCTGGCGTCGCCACTTCGGTCCTTTTAGCGATCAACACCGATTGGTCGATACCTTGGTATTTTCTCATCTTAATCGGCCAGACGATCGGGTATTTCATATATTGTCTATTCGTCATCTGCGCTTTGCATTGGACCAATGGTTTCACGTTGGGCGGAGCTATCTTAGGAATTAAATCCATCCATCTCGACCGTAAAAAAATTTCGGTCGGAGATGCGATTGTAAAAGGTGTCACTTTGGGAATTATTCCAATGGCGATAGTCAATGCTATTTATATGTTGGTCATCCATACAGAGAAGACTATTTTTGATCGTTTAACCGACACAATTGTTGTCGATATTCGCTATTTTCCGAAGTAATTTTAATTAACATATCTTTGATATGAAATAATTTTTAATCTTTTTAGCACTTTTGACTTGACAGTGCCAAAATTCATTTTATAATTATGTTAGCACTCTCAAAACGAGATTGCCAAAAAGGTGGTGATGACATGCTGACGAGAAAGGACAAGATTCTTAAACTGATTGTCGAGTCTTTTATTAAAAGTGCTCAGCCAGTCGGTTCACAGACTCTTATCGATGAATGTCATGTCGATTGTTCTTCAGCGACGATTCGCAGTGAAATGAACTGCCTTGAAAAAGAGGGATTTCTAGAAAAGACTCATACGTCATCTGGACGCGTTCCTTCTTCAAAAGGATATAAATACTACATCGATAACCTTCGTGAAAAGTCAGTTGATGAAGAGATAAAATTTCAAATCCAAAATGTTCTCAGCGCAAAAATTCAGTCTGTTGAAGATGTCATCAAAGAGTCTTGCGAGATCTTATCGCATATGACAAACCTCGCTAGCATCGTTC
Organism: Bacilli bacterium; assembly: GCA_041653015.1. Taxonomy (GTDB): domain Bacteria; phylum Bacillota_I; class Bacilli_A; order RFN20; family CAG-826; genus JBAZGG01. The sequence continues at coordinate 38,427 of JBAZGG010000004.1, forward strand.
TGGGCAGCGACGTCATCGAAGATAAATTAGTCTCTATTCAACTCATTCCTCTCAGCGAAAGAACAGCAACAGCTGTTTTTGTCACCGACCAAGGATATGTGGAGAACAAAACGTTTGTCGTCAATGAGAAAATCAATGCCAAAGATGCGGAATCATGCATGAAAATTCTTAATGATAGGCTTAAAGGCACTGCCATTTCGGAACTCGTTTCAAAAATGGAGACAATTAAGCCTCTCATCAACGATTACATCATCGATCACGACGTCATCTATCAAGCTATCATGGAAGCGTTCATGAAGTTCGCTGCCGATCGGCTTAGGTTATATGGCAAAGATGAATTGTATGAACAGCCGGAATTCGCGAATGATGCGCAAAAACTTAAAAGAGTGCTCGAGTTATTAGATAATCCTGATGAGTTCAAGAGGACCATCGACGAAAAGAATACTGATAATCACTTGGTGCAAGTCCATATTGGAAATGATGAAAATGATGATGTCTCAATCGTCTCCGCGAAAATTAACGTTCCCGGATGCAAAGATGGGAACATCGCTCTTGTCGGACCGACGAGGATGGATTATGACAAAGTCGTCACCGCGCTTGAATACGTCTGCCAAGAACTCGAGAAGTATTTCGCTGTTAAAGGAGGAGAAAAATCATGGAAGAAGAAGCAAAAAACAAAATGAAAAACGACAAAGATTTAAATGAGGAAGCAAAAAAAGACTGTTGTGACAATGGCTGCTGTCAAGAGAATCGCGATGGCGAAGGAATGCATGACAAGTGCTGCGAAAAAGAAGAAGCGGACACTCACATTTCTGAAAGCCGTATCGCCGATGAAAAAGACAGCAAAGAGCCAGTCAACGAAAAGAGAGTTTATAAAATAAAACTCGAAAAAAAGGATCAAGAAATCGAGAAGATTAAAGCGGATATGAATCATTGGAAGAATGAGTATTATCGCTCATACGCCGATGTCCAAAATTTGCGAAAATCGATCGAGAGAGATCATCAAGAGGCAATTAAATATCGCGCAGAGGGTTTCATCGATAAACTCTTGCCGGTCATGGATGGTTTCCATATGGCTCTCGCCAATGAACCCAACTCCCCCGAACTCAAGAATTATCTCGTCGGATTCCAATACATCTACAACAATTTGTTGCAAGCGTTGGAAAGCGAAGGAGTCGCAGAAGTATCACCAAAAATTGGAGACAAATTTGATGTCCAGAACATGCATGCTATCGATTCAGTGGAACAAGATGGCGAGGAAAACCTAGTGGTTAAAGTATTCGCTAAAGGATACATCCTCAAAGATCATCTCATTCGACCGTCGATGGTGGTCGTGAGCAAGCATAAAGCTCTCGAAGAAGATAAAAAAGAAGAAAAGAAAGAATGCCAAAAGGAGGAATAGATTATGGCAAAAGAAATTATTATCGGTATCGACTTAGGTACCACAAACTCAGTTGTTAGTTATTTACAAGCGGATGGAAAGGTAAAGGTCATCCCTAATCCAGAAGGAACAAACACAACCCCTTCTGTCGTCGCTTTTAAAGCGAATGGCGAAGAGATTATCGGCAATGCCGCGAAAAGGCAAACGATCACCAATCCCGATACGGTCAGCTCCATCAAAAGAAAGATGGGAACGGGTGAAAAGGTGCACATCGCATGTGTTAATAAAGATTTTACCCCACAAGAGATTTCGGCAAAAGTTTTAGCGTATATGAAAAAATATGCTGAAGAGAATATCGGTCATCCGATTAAAAAGGCAGTCATAACTGTTCCAGCGTATTTTAACGATGCGCAACGACAAGCGACAAAAGATGCTGGTCAAATCGCCGGACTCGATGTCATCAGAATCATCAATGAACCGACCGCGGCTGCTCTAGCATACGGAATGGATTCAAAAAAGAGCGAAAAAATCTTAGTCTTTGATCTAGGCGGTGGAACATTCGATGTCTCCATTCTCGATATCGGCGATGGGACGTTTGAAGTCATCTCTACGGCAGGCGATAATCATCTCGGTGGCGATGATTGGGATAAAGTTATCGCTGATTGGATTAAAGCTCAGATCAAAATACAGTTTAATGTCGATATGACAGATAAGATGGCTATGCAAAGATTTATCGATGCGGCCGAAAAAGCTAAAATTGAATTGTCGAGTTCGCTCGAGACAACCATCTCCTTGCCGTTCATCGGCATGGGCAAAGAAGGCCCGATCAGCTTTGAAACAAAACTCTCGCGAGCTAAGTTCCAGGATTTGACAAAGCACCTTCTTCTCAGAACAGAAGAACCGGTTAGACGCGCTCTCTCTGATGCGAAATTAACAGCTAAAGATTTAAATGAAATATTGCTCATCGGTGGATCGATTCGCATGCCGGCCGTTCAAGAATTGGTGAAGAGATTGACGGGCAAAAGCCCAAATCTATCGATTAATCCTGATGAAGCGGTTTCAATCGGCGCCTCCATCCAAGGTGGCGTGGTCAGCGGAGAAGTAAAGGACGTTGTTTTACTGGATGTTACGCCTCTCACTCTCGGCATCGAGACGCTGGGTGGAATGATGACATCTCTCATCGGTCGCAATACGACAATTCCGACGACAAAATCGCAGATATTCTCAACGGCTGCTGATAATCAGCCCGCTGTTGATATCATGGTCTATCAGGGTGAACGCCCAATGGCTCATGATAATAAATTGCTCGGTCACTTTCAATTGACAGGAATCAAACCTGGAAGAAGAGGCGAACCGCGCATCGAAGTCACTTTCTCCATCGATGTCAACGGCATCGTAAAAGTTTCAGCAAAGGACCTCGACTCTCAAAAAGAGCAACAGATCACTATTTCTGGCTCGAACGGATTGAACAAAGAAGAGATCGATCGCATGATGCGCGAAGCAGAAGAGAATAAAGATGCCGACGAAAAGCGAAAAGAGGAAGTCGAAGTTAAAAATAAGGCTGAACAACTCATCAACACCATCGATGCTGAAATGCTTGAAAAGGGCGATAAGATGGATTCTGCTCAAAAAGCGGAAGTTCAGAAATTGCGCGATGAATTGAAAACTGCTTTGGATAACAATGATCTCTCCACTCTTCGCAACAAGATGGATGAGCTTGAAAAGGCTGCTGCGATGATGCAGCAAGGCGCCGGTTCAGGAAATCCTAATGCCGGACCGAAAGCACAGGCGCCAAATAGCGAAGAGAATGTTGATGAATCGACTAAAAAAGATGACGATGTCATCGATGCTGATTTCACCGACAAAAAGAATTAGTGGTGCGGATTATATGAAAACTATGCATAGGAGGAATCGCTTCTTCCTATGCTTTCTATCTTATAGGAAAGGATAAAATATATGGCCACCAAAAGAGATTACTACGAGGTGTTAGGGCTTAATAAAAACGCATCGAAAGATGAGATTAAATCAGCCTATCGCAAACTCGCTAAACAATATCATCCCGATTTGAATAAAGAGCCGGGTGCGGAGAAGAAGTTCAAAGAAGTTCAGGAAGCATACGAGATTCTCTACGATGATCAAAAACGCCAGATGTATGACCAATATGGTCACGCCGCTTTTGAACAAGGGGCTTCCACCGGTGGTAATCCATTCCAAAATGGTTCGTTCACCGGGCAGGGATTTGGCGATGTAAATTTTGGCGATTTTGGCGATATTTTTTCCTCATTTTTTGGTGGTTCTCCTCGACGAAAAGCGAATCCTAACGCTCCTCGACGCGGTGACGATTCATTCATGCGAGTCAAGATCGATTTCATGGATGCGATCAACGGCAAGAAAATCTCCTTTCCTTATTCATATGATAAAAGATGTGAAACATGCAATGGAACGGGTGCGAAAAGCGCAAGTTCGATTAAGAACTGCGACAACTGCCATGGAACAGGTTATGTTCGCGTTCGCCGCCAATCTCTTTTAGGGGTGTTTGAATCGACGGAACCTTGCCCTGTCTGCGGTGGAAAAGGCACAATCATCACTGAGCATTGCTCAATCTGTGGTGGACGCGGTTATGTCAAAGTAAAGGACACTCTATCGGTCAACATTCCCTCTGGAATCAGCTCTGGTCAGCAGATTCGAGTTCAAGGGAAAGGCGAAAGAGGTCTCAACGGCGGAGAGAATGGTGATTTATACATCGAAGTAAACGTCCAATCTCATAGCTTTTTTACGCGTGAAGGAAACGATATTCACCTCGCGATTCCGTTGAGTTTTATCGATGCCTCTCTCGGCACGATTATCGATGTTCCAACCGTCTATGGAGAAGCATCGGTAAATGTACCAGAAGGAACACAACCTGGTCAGATTTTGCGCCTTAAAGGTAAGGGCGTGAAAGATTTGCGAAGCGGAAATCCTGGCGATGAATTCGTTCATTTGGACATCAAGACGCCATCGCGATTATCAAAAAGGGCAAGAGATTTGCTAAATGAATTGAAACAAGAAACGGTGAAGGATGAATCTCTTTTTGACAAGTTTAAACACACTTTCAAGAGATGATCGCACACATTGAATTTTTTGTTTTTAACCTTTAAGAAAACGCTTGTTGCTGATAGAATTAAAAAGAATAGAGGAAAGAACTTTGAATAAATACATGAGAATGGCGATTGCTGAAGCGAGAAAAGGCATACAGAATGGTCATGGTGGTCCATTCGGTGCGGTCGTTGTTAAAGGCGATGTGGTCGTGGCCAAAGGTCATAATCAGGTCATCAAAAATCAAGATCCGACTTGCCATGGTGAAATGATGGCCATTCGCAAGGCGTGTAAAAAACTTGGAACATTCGATCTATCGGGATGCGAACTATATACGACTGGCGAGCCTTGCCCGATGTGCTTAGGAGCAATTCTTTGGGCCAATATCAAAAAAGTTTATTACGGATGCGATATTATCGACACCGAACACATCGGTTTTCGCGATAGCATTTTCTATAAACTGAATGCGGATATAGATGAAAAAAAGAAAATGGTCATCGAACTCGATCGCGATGCTTGTTTGAAACTGTATTCCGAATATCAATCGATAAAAGACAAATGCCATTATTGATATAATTATCAGGTATAAATGAAATGCTTTCTAAATGAGGAAGCATTTTTCTTTTTGCGTGTGCTATACTAAAACGCGTAAAGAGAAATAAAAATGCCACGCTGTAAAAATTGTCATCAAATGCTTTCTAGTCTCGATAAAGATATCTGTCCTTTTTGTGGAACGATGAAGCCTCTCGAAGGAGTCTCGACTGAAACTCAAGATATCACCAAGGCGATCGACCCTATTCAAAAAGATTATGTCGAAATCGAGTATAAATCCCGGAAAATCGCTGCCTGTCTATGCGCTTTTCTCGGTGTTTTTGGCATTCATCAATTCTATTTAGGACGACCTAAAATGGGCATCCTATATTTCGCTGTTTCTCTGTGCATGATCGGTGGAGCGGGTTCGACGCTATTTTTCACTCACTTAATTCCTAATGCATTTGCTTTTTTGTTGCCATATTTTGTTATTTTGGCGCTCGATATCATTCTAGCCTTCATCTACTTGTTCGATAAAAACATCAAGGATTCTCATGGGGAGAAACTTCATTAAATATGCAGCGATATTTTGGTCAAATAGTTGGGAAAAACGCTGTCTTAATCGATAGCGATCAACATCATTTGCTCAAGGTGATGAGGGCTCATCCAGGAGATGTTATCGAAGTCGTCAATGAAGGCGACGTCTATGTCTGCCAAGTCGAATCGACAAAACCGCTAAAAATTCGTGTGGCTCGAAAATCAAAAGAAGATCATGAAATTCATGTCAATATCATTCTTGCCTGTGCTCTCTTAAAAGGTGATAAACTCGACTACGTCATTCAAAAGACGTGCGAATTGGGTGTCAGCGAGATCGCTTTTCTTAAGACAAAGCGCACGATTACGAAGATTAATATTCTCGAGCGAGAAGCAAAATTTAACCGCTTCCGTCGAATTGCAAAAGAGGCTTGTGAACAATCAAAAAGAAGCGTGATACCTCTCATAACTCGACTCATCGATTTCGATCAGATCGATTCTCTCACGGCCAAATATCGGCTGATTGCGAGCGTCGATGAAGACGGTGGCAGCGCGACGACGTCATTTTTACAAGCGGCTAATAAATTAAAGAATGGCGACTCCATCGTTATCTTGATCGGTCCAGAGGGCGGTTTTGATGTCGATGAGATCTCTCTAGCCAAGGGACTGGGATTTAAAGAGGTATCTCTAGGAAAGCGAGTTCTTCGCGCCGAGACCGCTTCGATCGCCGCGATCAGTGTCATCTCCGCAATTTTGGAGAGCCAATAAATGGATCTTTACAGCACTTTGAACGCTTATCAAAAGAACAAGTCCTCACTCAACAAGAGTCAGGAATACGCTTTCTTTTTAAACTATCGTCACCTGCTAGAAAAACTTCCGCCATTCCGCTTTTTAGCGAGTGCGGATACTGATTTCGATGTCATGAGAGCGAACATCGTGATCAAATCTTTAATCAATAAATCAGAGATTGAGAATGCCATCGAATTCGCGAGCAAAAAATCTCTGGAATCGTACGGCATCATAAACAAGGACTACATCGATAATTTTCTAAAAGAAAGAATGGCCGACTTGCCATATTTAACGCTCAGCAATAGCAAAATATTTGTTCCTGTTTTTACGAGGGCGCTCAACTCTATTTACACCGATGATTACGAGAGGCTTATGAAACCTCCTTACGATAATCTTCTCAAGGAATATTCAGCTTCTCTTATCGACCCATTTGAAACATATAGCTTTGCTTTGTACGATTCTTTTTTCACAAAGCTTTTAAAAGTTAAAGAGACGAGTGATGTGGCCGCTTTTTATCACTTTGACTCCCAGACGATCTATTTCATCAATTCGCAAGGCCGCCTCGATACAAAGATTGCTCTCTTCGATAAATACATTAAAAAAATCGACAGCAACTATATCGTTGAGAGAATCACTCCAGCGATCGACGCCTATCTCAAAAACGATATCGAGGGATTGTATAGCGCTTTTATAAAAGGTAATCTCGTCTCGCGGAAGCTAATATACAAAATCAAGCATAACGAGGCCGTTTTCAAAAGAAATATCAATAAAAAAATAAAATGAAATTTGCCACACTATCTCTCGGATGCAAAGTTAATAGATATGAGCTCGATGCGGTGGAAGAGCTCTTTTTGGAAAATGGCTTTGAAAAAGATGACAAAAAACCGGATGTTTATGTAATAAATTCATGTTCTGTCACTTCGATTGCAGATAAAAAATCGCGGCAGATGATACATCGCGTTCGCCACACATTCTCCGATTTGAAATGTTTGCTGGTGATGGGCTGCTATAGCCAAGTCAATGCCCAAGAAGCGATCGCGAATGGCGCGGATGTTGTCATCGGAACAAAATATCGATGTTTAGCCTATGAACTCGTTACAAGTTTCCTTCAGAATAAAACGAAAATGATTAAAATCGACGAAAATATTCGCCATTCCGATTACGAAAATTTTGCTGTCATACCAAATATCAGCGAGACGAGGGCGTATGTCAAAATTCAAGATGGTTGCGATAATTTTTGTTCGTATTGCATCATTCCCTACACTCGAGGAAATTCTCGTTCGCGCGAAAAACAGAAAATTATCGACGAGATATCATCGCTCGTCAATCGCGGATATAAGGAAGTTGTGCTGACCGGTATCCACACCGGTGGCTATCGCGTCATTGAAAATGGGCATGAATATCGCCTATCGAATCTGATCAAGGATATCTTTCTGCATATTCCATCGCTCTATCGACTTCGCATATCGAGCATTGAAGAGAGCGAGATCGATGACGAGTTGCTCAACATTCTCAAAGCGGAGAAAAGGCTCGCTAATCACTTTCATGTTCCGTTGCAAAGCGGTTCTGCTGCCGTTCTGAAGAGAATGCATAGAAAATACACGACGAGTGATTTTATCGATAAGATTGAGCGGATACGGAAGATCAGCCCCGATATCGCTATTACGACGGATGTTATCGTTGGATTCCCAGGAGAGACTGATGAGGAATTTCAAGAGACGATAAATCTTATTAAAAAAATCAATTTTTCAGAGCTTCACGTATTTCCATTTTCCAGTCGCTCTCACACTTTAGCGTCGACGATGCCAAACCAAGTATCACCTCAGATAAAAAAGCAAAGAGTTGACGAATTGCTAAAAATTTCCGATGAATTGAATCGATGCTATTCGAAGAGATTTGATGGACAAAAATTGGAAGTGCTATTTGAAGATTTTAATCAGAGCGAAAAGAAATATCGAGGTCACACATCGAATTATCTAGAAATAAAAATATCCAGTCCCACAAATCTTTGTGGTAAAATTGTTTTAGTTTCGTACAATGATTGATAGCGCGCTCGTAAAAACAGTTTATTGTCACGAAAGTAATTGATATTTTTATATAAACATATATAATTACAAAGGTTATTAATATCAAGGAGATTAAATTATGGCAGTACCATTTAGAAGAACATCGAAAACGAAGAAAAGAATGCGCCGCACGCATTTTAAGTTAACTGCAAAAGGATTAGTCAAATGCTCAAACTGCGGCGAAATGATTCAGTCGCATCGCGTTTGCCCATCCTGCGGTTTTTATGATGGAAAGCAAGTCATCGACAAAAAAGTTGGCAAAGAAGTCGTGGAAGAAAAAGCCGCAAAAAAAGCCAAGCCAGACAAAAAAGTTGCTGATGCCGATAAAGCAAAATAGAGAGGTGGCATATGAATATTAACAAATTGATCGATCACACGCTTTTAAAACCTGATGCCTCAGTTGAAGGGATAATATCTCTTTGTGAAGAAGCAAAGAAATACAACTTCATGTCAGTCTGCGTGAATCCTTGTTTTGTTCCTGTCGCCAAAAAATTGCTCAGTTCATCCGATGTCAAAGTATGCACCGTAATCGGCTTCCCATTGGGAGCTACGTTACCAAAAGTTAAAGTATATGAGACGAAAGAAGCCGTTTCCGAAGGTGCTGATGAAATCGACATGGTCATCAATATTTCAATGGCGAAAACTCATGATTATGAGTTTATTGCTAAAGAGATCGGCCAAATAAAAGTGGCGTGCCAAGGTCGTTTGTTAAAGGTGATTATCGAATCGTGCCTATTGACTGATGAAGAGATTGTCGGAGTTTGCAAAGCGGCCGTAAAAGGTGGCGCTGATTTCGTCAAAACATCAACAGGATTTTCAAAATCAGGAGCGAGCGTTGAAGCGGTTAAACTAATGAGAAAAACTGTCGGACCAAAGCTCGGCGTTAAAGCCAGTGGTGGAGTTCGTTCTCTCGAAGATTTGCAAAAGATGGTAGAAGCTGGCGCTAGCCGTATCGGAACTTCTGCTGGTATCGCCATCATGGAAGCTTTAAAATAGTTATTGCATATTAGTTTTATATAAATATAATATGTATTGATAAACAAAGGGGGTGTCAGAATGCCAAAGACCATTATTCGCGAAAATGAAACGCTAGATGAAGCACTTCGCCGCTTTAAGCGACAAGTCAATAAAGCTGGCACACTTCAAGAATCGCGCAAAAGAGAATATTACGTTAAAAAAGGCTTGAAACGCAAATTGAAAAGCGAATTAGCGCGACGTAAAACTTTCTAATCAAACATTAAAGAACGAGACGGATTGATCTGTCTCTTTTTTTATCGGCACAAAATCGAGCGATCTCGCTAATAGATATTTGGAGAAAAGATGTACACGTATCAAGGGAATGATAATGATTGCGGCTTTACCTGCTTAAAGATTTTGTTGGCAAATCTCAACAAGGATAGAAATTATCTGTCGATGCCCAACCCTTTTTCTAAAAAGAGAATCTCTCTTGCACAGCTCTGCCTGGAGGCTAAAAAATACAATGTGATTTTGCGCGCTTATAAGTTCTCTCGATTCGAAGATGTTTTCTCAGAAAAAGCGCCATTCCTCGCCGTTGTGAAAAATGGATCATCGCACATGGTCTACATCAGAAAGATAAAACGCTCATCCATCGTCATCTATGACCCTTCCCAAGGCAGAATAAAGATGAGTCGATTATCATTTTTGAAAACCTTTCACGGAATCATCCTCAACGCCATCAATTTTACAGCGACATCATGCCCGCATAAAAGGAGAGCGACAATGCCACTTGTTCAGAGGATTGTCACAATCGCATTTCAAGCTTTGGCAATCGCAACTTTGTTCATCGGATTCTATTTTGCAAATAACGAAATGCCATTCGTCATTTCTTTCTCCCTCTTTTTAACTGCATTTTTGCTTCAGATGGCCTCTTATCTATTCTTGATCGCCTCAATGAAAAAATTTGATCAGAAATACTTGAAGTCCTGTAATGGTGGTGATTATTGTACAAACAAGGAGAGGATGACGCTGCTCCAAGAATATAAAAAAGCTTATTTTTCTGCTCCGCTTGAAATGGTTAGCTCTTTCGTCAGCATGTTAGTCTTCATCGTCTTGCTCATCATTAACAGTCCAATGAATGTGCTCGTGATTGGCATTATCTTAATAGGATACTTTGCCTACGCTTATTTCAGCGATCGTCGGATTTCGAAAAAGAAACGAACCCTCGCTAAGAAAGAAGAGATGTTTTTGCGAGGAGCACCTGTTGAACAGAATACCTTAATCACAGAGACATATCGCCTTGGAACGTCAATTAACGCGCGGAGAATATTAATCTTTGTTATCAGTTTAGTATCTTCAGTGATATTGATGGTCTTCTCAGATGAATTCGCGCTGAACTTTTGTCTTCTCTATTCCTTTTTTTACATATTTCTTTTAGATTCATATGACAAATTTCTTCATGGACTGTTAAACAATGAATCGAGAAAGAGACTTGAAAGTCGCTTTTGCGATCTGAGCACTTAATGTATAATAATTCTATGAAAATAGATTTTTGCTCATATTATGAGCGGATTGATACTTCCGCCTTTAATAGCATCTTCAAAGCGCTGTCCAAAAAGGCTGAAAAAGATCTAATACTAAAAAGGCAGTATTTCTTGGAAGTCGATTTTGTCGACGATGACGAAATTCAGCGAATCAATAAAGAATATCGCCAGATAGATCGGCCGACCGACGTTATAAGCTTTGCATTTCTCGATAGAGTTAACGGAGAAATTTCGATTAAAAATGCCGATACAATATTCTTGGGTGAGATTGTCATTTCGGTTGACAAAGCAGAGAAACAAGCACATGATTATGCTCACTCACTCGAAAGAGAAATGGCCTTCTTGTTCGTACATGGTCTATTACATTTATTAGGCTACGATCACGACACAAAAGAAAACGAAAAAATCATGTTTGAAATACAAAATAAAATACTGGAGGATTCAAAATGGAAAAAGAAAAGCTGATCAAATTAGCTGTAGAAGCTAGAAAATTGTCGTACTCGCCGTATTCCCATTTCGCGGTTGGCGCAGCGCTTCTGTGTAAAGACGGAAGCGTGTTTCAAGGCTCTAATATCGAAAACGCCTCTTATCCTTTATGTATGTGCGCGGAGCGCAATGCTCTGTACAGTGCGATGATGCATGGCAAGAGCAAAAAAGACTTTGTCGCTTTTGCACTAGCGGCGGATACGGACGGACCTTGTTCTCCTTGTGGAGCTTGCCGCCAAGTCATTTCCGAACTCTATCCCCACAACGCTCCTATTTATATGTCAAATCTAAAGGGTGACACCAAAGAAACAACAATAACTGAATTACTGCCTTTCGCTTTTAGCGAAAATGATCTTTAAAATGAAATCTGGTTTTGTCGCGATTGTTGGAAGACCAAATGTCGGTAAATCGACTATTTTAAACGCAATAATTGGCACAAAAGTATCTATCGTCACAGATAAATCTCAAACGACGAGAGATATCATCAAAGGCATCTACAATGATGAGGAATCACAAATTGTTTTCGTCGACACTCCTGGAATTCATAAACCGATGCATGAATTGGGCAAAATAATGAATAATAGCGCTCTTTCATCTGTAAATGATGTCGAGGCAGCTATATTGGTCATCGATGCCTCAAAACATTTCGGATTAGGTGATCAATACATTTTAGACAATCTCAGAACGAGATGCCCGCTGTTCATCGCGATCAATAAAATCGATCTAGCAACCATCAATCAAGTGATTGAAATCAAGAAAATATACGCTGAGAAGTATCCAAATTCTCAAATAGTCGAAATGAGCGCGAAGAAAAATTTTAATACCGATGAATTATTAAAATTGATAAAGCTGGCCTTACCAGATGGTCCTAAGTATTTCCCCGATGAGATGATTTCGGATAAAGATGATGCCTTCATGATGAAAGAAGTGATCAGAGAAGAGCTTCTCAATTTGCTCAAACAAGAAGTTCCGCATCATTCCGCTGTCATAATCGAATCGTTTGAAAACAAAAAGGAAGCCCTCGTCGTAAATGCCGTAATCTATATCGAAAAAGATTCACAAAAAGCTATCGTTATCGGTCATGGTGGAAAAATGATCAAAGCGATTGGAACTAGAGCCAGAAAAGAATTAGAGCAGATTTATAAAAAAAGAGTCTATCTAGAACTCTTTGTAAAAGTAAAAGAGGATTGGTTTAATAACAATCGCCTCTTAAAAGAGTTGGGTTATAAAAATGATCGTTGATGGAATAGTCATTCGAAGTGTTCCTGTCAAAGAAAAGGACGCGATGATCACTGTGATCAACAAGGATGGTATCACCTCATTTTACGCCAAAGGGGTTTTATCGCTAAAGAGCAAGAATTCGCCATCATTAAATCTCTATACCTATGGTCGATACGATTTAAATCAAGGTCCGCAAAGCGGACTATCTTTAAAAGAAGGCACCATAATCGAATCATTTTCAGAAATTATGAACCATTTCGAATCTTTAGCGGTCGCATCATTTATTGATGAACTGACATGCAAATGTGTTCAGAGTGAAGACGCATATAGCATATTTCCTTATCTTTTGAACTGCTTAAAAGCTTTGAAGAACAATTTTGATCCTTTAACTATCGCCAATATATACTTCGCGAGTCTTCTGAATGGAATGGGGATTGGACTCGAGGTTGATTATTGCGTGATTTCACATCAAAAGAGCAATATCGTCGCGATTTCCTTTGCCGACGGTGGATTTATCAGTCGGAGTTGTTTCAAGCCTGAAACTTGCGATTTGTTGGATGCGAGAATGTTGAACATCTATCGCTATCTTTTTCGAGTTAGTGAGGAAAGCGTTGAACATATTGCCTTTGGCAAGGAAGAGAATATTGCGATTTTCAAGAAACTATCTGATTATTTATATAATCAAACCAATACATCGTTAACCAGCATAGAATTAATGCTGAAGATTTAATATATACACTTATAATAGTTTGACATAGACAAAACATACTTTTATTATGAATGAGCATTTTTATAAGGAGATATATAATATGGCCGATTTTGAAAAAATAGTGACTCATTTGCAAACGAGTGGATATGTATATCCTGGCTCGCAGATATATGGTGGCTTGTCAAATTCGTGGGATTATGGACCTTTGGGCTCTGAATTAAAAGCCAATATCAAACGCATGTGGTGGAAGAAGTTTGTTCAAGAATCTCCGACAAATGTCGGAATCGATGCCGCAATTCTAATGAATCCCAAAGTGTGGGAAGCGACCGGTCATGTCTCTACATTTAATGATCCATTGATCGATTGCAAGTCGTGCAAATCGAGATTTCGCGCTGATGATTTGATTAAAGCGCAGTTTCCAAATGCCGATGTTGGAACGATGAGCAATAAGGAGATGCTCGAGTTTATCAACGATAAAAAAGTCAAATGCCCAACATGCGGCAAAACTGATTTTACCGATATTAGACAATTCAATATGATGTTTAAAACTCACATCGGAGTCACTGACGACAGCCAGTCAACAGTTTATCTCAGACCGGAAACAGCTCAAGGAGTTTTTGTTAACTTTAAGAGCGTTCAAAGAACGACAAGAAGGAAATTACCTTTAGGTATTTGCAATGCTGGAAAGAGTTTTCGCAATGAGATCACTCCAGGAAATTTCATTTTTAGAACGAGGGAATTTGAACAATTAGAAATGGAATTTTTCTGCAAGCCAGGAGATGATTTGGAATGGTTCAGCTATTGGAAGAAGTACTGCTTGAATTTTTTAAAGAGTCTCGGCGTTAATAATAATCATTTGCGCTATCGCGATCACGAAGAGAAAGAATTGGCGTTTTATTCGCGAGCGACAACTGACATCGAATATGAATTTTCATGGGGTTGGGGTGAAATTCTCGGCGTAGCCGATCGCACTGACTATGACTTAAAACGACATCAACAATATAGTGGTGAATCAATGGAGTATTTAGATCCTGATACTAATGAGAAATATATCCCTTATTGCATAGAACCATCGATGGGACTAGATAGATTGATGCTCATGGTCATGATGGATTCATATGATGAAGAGCAACTTGAGAATGATACTCGTATCGTCATGCACCTTCTGCCAGCTCTCGCCCCTTATAAAATAGCCGTTTTGCCTTTAAGCAAACAACTGAACGAAAAGGCTAGAGAGATCGTAAATATATTAAACAAGCATTTCAGCATCGTCTTTGACGAGACAGCAAGCATTGGCAAGAGATATCGTCGACAAGATGCGATTGGAACGCCATACTGCGTCACAATCGACTTTGATACAGCCGCTGATTCAAGCGTTACGATTCGTGAAAGAGACACGATGAAACAGATTAGACTTCCGATTGATGAACTTATTAATTACTTTAAAGTAAAATTGTTCTATTAGTTGTTAATTAGTATTTATTTAGTATTAGATTGCTAGGGGGTAAATGATGTTTGATCAGGACTTGATTAATGATATATTGAAGCAAGCGGACATAGTCGATATTATTTCGCGCTACATCAATGTTATTAAGAAGGGGCGTAATTATGTTGCCCTCTGTCCTTTTCACGATGATAAGAATCCCTCTCTACAGATTTCTAAAGAAAAGCAAATATTTAAATGCTTCGTCTGTGAAACTGGTGGAAACGCTATCACTTTCGTAGAAAAATATGAAAAAATTACATTTTTGGAAGCTGTCAAAAAAGTTGCTGATCTAATCGGCTACAAAGATGAAAGGCTCGAAAAGCAGTTTAAGCGAACACCGATAAATGAATCTTTGATTCCCCTCTACGATTGCATAGCGGAATTACAGAAATTTTATGTTTACAATCTATCGACTGATGAAGGAAAAATCGCACTCGATTATTTGCAGAGACGAAATATTGACGAAAATCAAATCAAGAAATTTGGCTTAGGATACTCATTATCGAATGGCAAGGCAACAATCGAGTTTCTCCAGAGCAAAAAACATTCATTAAAAACTATTGAAGGAATTGGAATTGCTTTAGCAAGAAACGAAGGAACGGCCGATAATAATGCTGGCCGATTGATCTTCCCATTATATAATTTGCAAAATCAAGTCATCGGTTTTAGCGCTCGCCGTTTAAATGATGTCAATAAAGATGAGGCCAAATTCGTAAATTCACCTGAGACTCAACTATTTCATAAAGGAAGCGTTCTGTACAACATACAAAATGCGATACAAAGCGCTAAGCATGACGGATATATCTATGTCGTAGAAGGTTTCATGGATGTTTTTGCTATCGATAAGACTGGCATAAACTCGGTTGTCGCGCTCATGGGAACAGCGATGTCAAAAGAAAACGCTTTGTCTTTAAGGCGGCTCAACGTTGAAGTCAGACTTTGTCTAGATGGAGATATGCCTGGGCAAATGGCCATGATGAAGGCCATGAATGTCTTTGATCAATTAGGTGTCCGATATCGCATCGTATACAGAGATGGAAACATCGATGATCCTGATGATATTTTACAAAAAAATGGCGTTGAAGGATTGAAATCCTTCTTGTCATCTCTTTATGATCCGCTCGATTTCGCTATTTCGTACTATGAGAGAAAAGGGACGATCGGAACTGTCGAAGAAAAAGAAAAAGTTCTCAATCATTTCTTGCCGATGTTGCTAGCGTGCAAAAATACTTTGGAGCTCGATAATTACATATATAAGCTATCTCGTGTGACCGGATTTGAGGCACCGGCTATTCGCAATATGGTTAGCAACGCTAAGAAAATCGGTATTGAAAATCAGCAGAATTTGAATTCATACGAGCATTCTTTACAAGAATCGCATCCCGAGAAAAAAGAGTTGCGGAAGCTACAATTTGCTGAAAAAGAAATTCTGTATCAAATGCTGAACGATATTGCGGCTATTGATTATTACAATAAAAATATCGAATACTTCTACAACGAAACGTATCGCGCTATCGCTAATTTTATTATCGATTATGAGCAGCAGTATAAAAAGATTGATGTCTCTGAATTGATTTCGCAACTAGAGAGTTCCGATTCTTCTAACAAAGAAGAACTCGTCAACGCTATCACTCGTATATCAAGCGAGAATTATCATCCTATGTTTTCTATAACATTGCTGGATGAATGTTCTAAAACGATTAAAAGAGAGAAGAACGATTTCTATGACAAGGAGACGCTGAAAAAAGCTTTGGAGGGCAAAAACAATGAAGAAAAAGCAAGAATCATTGCAGACTATGCAAGAAAAAAAGGTCAAAAAGCCAAAAGGGACAGTTAAAAGCGCGACGAGCGGTAAAATATCCAAACCGCTCCCTAAAATTGAGCAGAAGGCGGCAAAAGTGGCAAAAAAGCCATTGAAGAAGCCTATCAAAAAAGCTGATGATGATTTTGATGATGACGATATCATTGAATCTCTAGATCAAATCAAGAAACGGCTTTTAACAGAGGCGAAAAAAACCGGCTATCTGAATATCGGCGACATCGATGATGCCGTCAGTCATCTAGATTTGTCCGATGATGAAAATGCCAATCTTTTGAATTATTTCAAAGATAATAAAATTGATCTCATCAGCGATGAGGAGAACGATGATTTAGATGATCTCGATGATCTAGCTCCTGAATCTCTAGAAGAAAAAGCTGCCAAAGCGGATGACTTGGTCTTGTTCGATGAAGAACCGGACGCTTCTGAAGATGAGCAAGAAGAGATCTCCGATGTCGACGATTTGACAAAATTTACCTCTGACGAAGTAAAAGTGAATGACTCAGTCAAACTATATCTGCGCGAAATAGGTCGCGTTGAACTTCTCACCCCCGAACAAGAGACTTCTATCGCAAAAAGAATCACTGAGGGCGACGAAATTGCAAAGCAAGAGCTGATCACCGCTAATTTGCGATTAGTCATCTCCATCGCCAAGCGCTACGTCGGTCGAGGAATGCACTTTCTTGATTTGATCCAAGAAGGTAACTTAGGACTTATGAAGGCTGTCGACAAATTCGATTACACAAAAGGATTTAAATTTTCCACTTATGCGACATGGTGGATTAAGCAAGCTATAACACGCGCCATCGCTGATCAGGCTCGCACGATAAGGATACCTGTTCACATGGTAGAAACGATTAATAAAACTACGCGTGTTCAGCGCCAATTAGTTCAAGAATTAGGGCGCGAACCGACGGCTGAGGAGATTTCCGAAAGAATGGAAGGGACTCTATCGCCAGAAAGAATTAGGGAGATTCAGCGCATCGCCATCGATCCTGTTTCATTAGAAACACCAGTCGGCGAAGAGGATGACTCATCTCTTAAAGATTTTATCGAAGATAAAGAAGTTGTTTCGCCTAGCGATTACACGACGCAAACTCTTTTAA
>JBAZGG010000004.1:56140-86594 GCA_041653015.1 Bacilli bacterium
TAGATGATAACAAGCCAAGAACCCTTGAAGAAGTCGGAAAAGAATTTGGCGTCACGCGAGAGCGCATTCGTCAAATCGAAGCTAAAGCCATCCGCAAGCTTCGTCACCCAACACGAGCAAAAAAACTCGGTGACTATAGAGATATCGGCAAATAGAATGGATCGCGAGATGTTGTCAAAAAGGCTAGCCGCCATCGTTCGCTTAATCGATCGAGGAAGCATCGTTTGTGATGTCGGCGCTGATCACGGCTATGTCTCTATCAAACTTTCGAAGGACAGAATCGCAGACAGAGTATATGCGATTGAGAACAAAAAAGGTCCTTATTTGCAACTGCAAAAAAATATTGCCGAATCTCGTTCATCAGCGATTGCATTATTCGCTGACGGATTAGAGAGCTTGCCACCCGATGTCGATACAGTGATAATCGCTGGAATGGGCGCAAGAAATATTATAAATATTTTGGACAAAGATAAAGACAAACTCGTTTCAGTTAAAACATTAGTTGTCGATTCCCATACCGATCTAGCCATGCTGCGCGAACGCATAACTCTTCTCGGGTTTTATATCGCCGATGAGGAGATGGTCGAAGACAAAAAGAAAATATATGCGATGATCAAGTTTAAAAAAGGGATTCGACATTACGTTGAGGAAGATTTTATCTTCGGTCCGATATTAAGAGTTCGCAAAGACAATCTTTATCATGAATTTTGGAGTGATGAATCGCTCAGGATTGATGCTTTGATCACAAAAAAAAGAATTGGATCAAAGAGACGCAATGAATTGCTCATTCTAAAAGAAAGGATTAATAAAAATCTATGAAAACAATCACTCTTTTAAGAGTTTTGGCCAAACAATTTCCTAAGAGGATCAAGGATAATCAAGATCATGTTGGTCTGATGACTGGAAAGCTTTTAGACGATACAAAATGTATCCTGCTCTGTTTAGATTTTGATGAGGAAGTTTTTTCGATCGTCGAAGGATTAGAAAGAAAACCAGATTTAATTCTTACCCATCACCCATTTATCTATGGTACAAAATACCGCGTTTTCAAAGAAAACGAAGACAAGAAAGCGCTCTGCGATAAGATTGACCGACTAGGAATACCAGTCTATAGCATGCACACCAATTTCGATACCGGAAAGGGCGGGATGAATGACGCTTTGGCCGAAGCATTAAAATTGAAGGATATTCAACCTCTTCAAAATAATCCGATGGCGCGAGGCGGACTTCTTCCTCATGAGATGACTCCAGAACAATTCGCCCTCTATGCTAAAAGGGCATTGAAAGCGAATAGTTGTTCATTGATCGATGCGGGAGCAAAAGTTATTCGCAGCGCCGCTATCATCGGTGGTGGTGGTTGGTATTGTTTTCGCGATGCCCAGATGAGCGGGTATGATATTTTTATCTCCGGAGATATTCCTCATCATGGAAGAAGAGATGTGATCGCTAAGCACTACAATTATCTCGACTTGCCACACGAAATTGAAAGAATCTTCATCCCAACGATGTCCAAAATTATCAAGAGCATTGATAGATCGATTGAAATAATCGAGATCGATCACGAAAAAGAGCCTAAACGCTTTTGAGATATTTTACAATCTTATTAGTGGTATCTATCGGCGTGGAAGCTCCAGAGATAACAGCAACATTTAAATGACCTTTTAGGTCATTTTGTTTTATGTCATCCGCATTCAATATCCGCAAAACGCGAGAATTGGGGTAGCGCTTCTGCGATATCTCAAAAAGTTTTTCTGTATTAGAGGAATGTGAACCGCCAACGACATAAATTAAATCGATTCCGTCAGGCAATTTATAAATTGATTCCTGTCTCAATTTGGTCGCATCGCAAATCTCATCCAAGATGGTGGCATTTGGATAATGCTCTCTTATGGAATCATGGATGTCCTTTAAGTCCAAAAATGACAGAGTGGTCTGATTTAATACCAGAGGTTTTTTATCTTTAATCGATTTGTAATCGAAGTCATTTCCATTTTCAAAAAGATAAATGGATCGACTCAGAGAAGTCATGGCGATAGTTTCGGGATGTTTGGCTTTGCCAATATATATTATTTCTCGTTTTTCAGACAAAGTCTTTTTGGCAATGTTCAGATTTTCTTTAACTCTTTGACATGTCGCATCGATGATGAGAAGACCTAACTCTCTCGCATAGTCTTCAATGATTTGAGGATGTCCATGTGCGGTGAAGACGAGGATTGATCCTTTGGGGAGCGATTTTAAAGTATCTCGATAGGGCATATCGCTTCTCAGAGTCACGATTCCGGATGATGTCAAGCTTTGGATGACCTCTTCGTTATGCACCAGTTCGCCATAGATGTAGATGGAGCTTTTTGGATTGCACTCTTTTGCCTCCATCGCCATCGAAATGGCTTTGATAACTCCAACGCAATAGCCACGAGGATTGTTCACGAACACATTCATAAAATTATAATACCACAATCCGGTGTTTCTTCGTGTATAATAATCTCAAGAAGATTATGGCTAATTTTAAAGAATTCAATCTATCTCCAAAAATGGTCGATGCTCTGCAGAAGCAGGGCTATTTAAGCCCATCATTGATTCAGCAGAAGGTTATCCCTCAAGTTTTGCGAGGAAGCAATGTTATCGCTCAAAGCGAGACGGGAAGCGGAAAAACTCATGCTTTTCTCATTCCTATCATTGAAAAAATCGACCTTTCATCAAATCAGATTCAAGCTCTTATCATCACGCCCACAAGAGAATTGGCGAAGCAGACTCATGACTTCGCAAAAAGGTTTTTAACATTTTACCCTTCATTGAAGATATCGCTCTATCAAGGGGGAGAAGATAGAGAGAAACAATTGAGCAAAAACGCTCATATGATGCCACATATAGCGATTGGAACCCCAGGGCGATTGGCGGATGTTCTTCTGCAAAGCGGATCATTGGCGAAAGTTCTAACTTTAGTTTTTGATGAAGCCGATATGCTTTTAGATCTCGGTTACTTCAATGACATCGACAAATTAGTCGCGGTGATAGACAAGCCACAAATTTTGGTTTTTTCTGCAACTTTAAAAAATAATTTAAAATATCGTTTAGCGAAATATATCGGTCAAAACGAAGAAATAATAAGCGAAGCAACACAGACGGCATCTTCTGTCGTCCATTACGCAATCGACATCAAACAGCAGGACATAAATGCTGCGACAAAAGAATTCTTAAAAGCAAAAAATCCATTTTCGCTCATTATTTTTGCTTCTAAAAGAGAGACTGTGGCAAGTTTATATAACTATTTACGAAAAGAGAACTATTCGGCTGGCGTTTTGCACGGAGACCTTTCACAGCGCGAGAGAAAGACGATGATAAGAAGATTTAAATCAGGTGAATTTCAAATTCTTGTTTCGAGCGATATCGGCGCTCGGGGTATAGATATAGATGATGTCAGCGATATTCTCAATGTCGATTTGCCATTTGATTGCGACTATTACTTTCATAGAGCTGGCAGGACTGGACGTTTTGGTAAAGCTGGCAACTGCTATTCATTCTATAGCATTCAATCGCCACAAAAGATCTTTAAACTCGTCGATTTAGGCATCGATTTTCATTACTTGTGTTTCGTCGATGGACAATTATCCGAAGGAAAATCACCGGTCCGAAGTTTTACTCCACATAAGAAAATGAATTACGAATTAGAAAAAGAAATTAAAAAAGCAAAAGGCCTTGCGACAACGAAAAAAGTTAAACCTGGATATAAACGAAAAGTTCGACTCGCAATTGAAAAAGTTAAGAGTAAACATCGACGTGAAGTGATAAGAAAAGATATAAGGCGTCAGCGAGTGGAACGATACAAAAAAGAAGGCAAATCGTATGACGAATGATAACAAAATATGTTTGGGCTGTCACGTTTCCATGTCGGCGCCAGATTTCTATTTCGGAACTGTGAAAGAAGCCCTTTCATACGGTGCTGATACATTCATGTTTTACACAGGGGCGCCTCAGAGTTCGTTTCGAAAAGCGACAAGCGAATTGTTCATTAAAGAAGGTTGGGCTTTATTGCAAAGCAAAAATATGGATGAATCCAAAATAATCGTCCATTCACCATATATCATCAACATCGCGAATTGTGTGAATCCTGAACTATTCCAATTCTCAGTCGATCAGTTGATCACTGAATTGCGACGAGTAAAAGACTTCGGTCTTTCAATTCTTGTCTTACATCCAGGATCACATGTCGGTGGAGGAGTCGAAAATGGCCTCAATCAAGTCGTCAAAGGATTAAACATCGCTTTTGGTGTTGATCACAGCGATGTGAAAATCGCACTCGAGACGATGTCGGGAAAAGGATCAGAATTAGGAACCTCCTTTGAACAGATTGCTTATATCATCAAAAATGTCCAGCACAGCGAAAGATTGGGTGTTTGTCTCGATACCTGTCATATTTTCGATGGTGGTTTGCTCATCGCTCGAGATTTTGACTCTTTGCTCGAAGACTTCGATCGCGAAATCGGTCTCGAGCGTTTGCTTTGCATTCACGTAAACGATTCAAAGAACGTCGCCGGATCTCATAAAGATCGACATGAGAACATCGGATATGGCGAAATCGGCTTTGAAGTTTTATCAAAGATCGTCCACAGCGAAAAACTGGCGGGCATACCAATGATTCTAGAAACACCTTATGTCGAAGACAGACCTCCATATTTTTACGAGATTAAAATGTTGCGCGAGAATAAATTTGTAAATAATTGGCGAGAACAGATTGTAAAATAAGCCTTGCTTTAGTGGCTTTTCAATTCTTTGATCAATTCATCAAAAGCTTGGCTTTCGTCAACTGTTTTGACCATTTTTCCTTTTTTGAATAAAACCCATTGATTTTTTCCACCGGCCAACCCTATATCGGCATGTTTTGCCTCGCCGGGACCATTGACGATACAGCCCATCACAGCGACAGTCTTATCGATATTATTATCTTCTAAAAAGCAGAGGACTCTCTTTGCGAGGGAGACGACATTAACTTGTGTGCGACCACAAGTTGGACAGCTGATGAGCGTCGGGTAATTTGGATACAATCCAATATCGTGCAATAATCTTTTTGCCGTCCTAATTTCTTCTTCGGGCTCATCGCTTAGCGAAATGCGAATAGTGTCGCCGATGCCGTCGATCAAAAGAGGAGAGAGACCGGCAACGCTTCTAATGATGCCGATTTCCGAGGGTCCCGCTTCGGTGATTCCGAGGTGAAGAGGATATGGAAACTCATTTGCGGCAAATCGATAGGCTTCGACAGTTTCTATCACATCAGAACCTTTGATGGATATGACTATGTCATAAAAACCTAATTCTTCGAGAAGAACAACGTTTTTTCGCGCTGATTCAACAAGCTGTCTCGCTCTCACTTTACAATCATCGTTCTGCAAACCTTTTTCTAATGAACCGGAATTCACTCCAACTCTGATCGGTATGCCATGAGTTTTGCATGAGTCAACGACCATCTTAATCTTCTCTCTATCGCCTATATTTCCAGGGTTGATTCGAATAGCGTCAACACCATTTTCGATCGAGAGAAGGGCGAGGCGATAGTCGAAATGAATGTCGGCTATTAAAGGAATATGTATTCCTTTTTTTATCGCTTTTATCGCAGAGGCATCTCTTTCATCTAGAACGGATACCCGCATCATATCGGCGCCTAATTTCGCGCATCGATTGATTTGAGCGACTACCTCATCAACTTTTTCTGTCTTAATATTGCACATCGATTGGATAAGAACCCTATTTGCTCCACCAATATGTATGTTCCCGATTGCTATTCTCTTTGTTTTTTCTCTGGTTCTCATGATGAAAAAATTATATCACAACTTTTTATAGATATCTTTCTTTATCTATGATATAGTATCTTTCGCAACGAAAAAGAGGTTGATATTATGCGCGATAACATTACGCTCAAATGCACTGTCTGTGGAGAAGAAAATTATATCTCTACAAAGAACAAAAAGAACCATCCTGACAGATTAGAGATTAAGAAATACTGTCATAGATGCAACAAAGTGACAGTACACAAAGAAAAGAAATAAGGTTCTACCTTATTTTTTTATAGTTAAACATGAAAATAACAAAGCTGTATTTCAAACATAATTGCAATGCCTATGCCATCGGTGACAAGAATGGGCCGTGCATTTTAATCGATCCCGGTTACAACAAGAACGGAATTCTCGATAAATACCTTTCTCGGAATTATGCAAGTGTAGAGCTTGTGCTGCTCACGCATGGTCATTATGACCACTTCTCTGGCCTGCGCAATCTTAAAAACGTTGAGAATATGCAGATCGTAATTCATCAAGACGATGCCGAAAAACTAGACGATCCTCGCACTAATTGTTCGACATTCGACAATGACGAAATCATCTTGCAAGCCAATCCTCATCTCGTTCATGATGGAGAAACGATAAAATCATTAGGTTTAACGATAATCGTTATACACACGCCATTTCACACTTCAGGAAGCGTATGTTTCTACATACCAGAGCTTCGAGCGTTGTTCAGCGGCGACACCCTCTTTCATCTATCGATTGGCAGGAGCGATTTGCCAACATCATCAGCAAGAAATATTCAAACGAGCCTTGATAAGCTCAAGAAATTACCTCCTGATACAATTGTTTACCCAGGTCATGGCGAAACAACAACTATCAAAAATGAACTTTTGTTCAATGAATATATGAAAAAGTAAACACAAATGTTTACATATTTGCTATAATATGCAAGTCAAAAAGGAGAATTTGAAGCATGATAAACGTTACAGAATTACGTCCGGGCAATTATTTTGAGGATGAGGGGAATATATTTCTTGTCCTTGATGTTTTGCTCAACAAAACAGCGATGAGAAAAATGGTCGCGAAATTAAAAGTGAAAAATCTGCGCACTGGTTCGATCACTGATGTGGCTCGCAATAGTGGATATACGGTCGAGGCTATCAGATTAGAAAAGAAGAAAATGCAATATCTATACGATACAGGTGATGCTTTAGTCTTCATGGATCAGGTCAATTTTGAGCAGATTGAAGTTCAAAAAAGCAGATTGCAATGGGAATTAAATTTCCTTGTGGCAAATGCCGAAATAGAAGTCGTTTCATACGAAGAGGAAATACTTGGTATTTCACTTCCAGCCAAAGTCGAATTGCTGGTCACTGAGTGTGAGCCCGCTGTTCGAGGCGACACAGTTAACAAAGCGATGAAAGATGCTATATTAGAGACAGGCTATAAATTGAGGGTTCCTCTATTTATTAGCGAGGGTGAAAAAATATTGGTCAGAACTGATAATGGCGATTATGATGGGCGCGCCTAAGAAAGGAGATTAAAAAAATGGAATGGTGGGTTTGGTTATTATTCTGTGTCGGTGCTTTGATCGGCGGAGGTGTTCTCGGCTTCTTTATTTCTCGATGGTATTTTAAAAGAGAATTACAAAAGAATCCTCCTGTTAATGAGAAGATGATTAGAGTCATGTTTAAATCGATGGGAAGAACAGCTTCAGAAGCGCAGATTAGAGCCATCATGAACAACATGAAAAACTCTCAATAGATATCGTTTTCAGAATTCAAAAGAGCATCCATAATGGGGTGCTTTTTTAATAAAGTAAAGATTTTGAAAAATGATATGCAAGCACTGTGTTTATACATCCTACCCTATTTTGAAAAAAATGGCTTTTAATCGAATCAATATCGTAATTTTCGCAAGAGATAGTGGTCTTTATTCCATCGTTTAATATATACTAAATATATACTAATTATTTACTTATTATCATTTCATCCATTTGATCTTTGTCTCGCTGCCAGCTTTCAACCTTTCGATATTGCTGCGGTGTCTAATAAGGACGATGATTCCCATCAAGGTAATGATAGTTGGAAATTCCCATCCGCCAAGCGTTCCAAGACTTAGACAATAGCCCCATCCCCATAATCCAAATCCAAAAGCATTTATGTCATTCATGCCATTGTTTTTAAGAAGATAGGCTAAACCTAGAATACCCCACGCGACAAAAGTGTTGATAATGGCCGATAGAATTGAGGCGAGAGAAACATACTTTTTCATTTTTAAAAAAATGAAATATACAATACATGAGCAAAATAATATCCATGAAGACCCACAGCAGATACCCATATAATTGGAAGCGGCCTTGCCTCCTTTGAAGTTTACATATATCGGCCAACAATGACCAATAGCGGTGCCTAATGCTGCTAAATAATAGTATAGCGGTGCGTCTTTTATGACGATTTCTTCGTTTATTACCCACGATTCTAGACCTGAATGAGTAAGAACTGCCCAACATATCCATAATGGTGCGATGGTTTTAATCATATCTATGATAACGATGACTAGACCTACTTTTTTTCCCCATAGGCGCCCTGCATTTGTTCCACCAGCATTATGAGAGCCATAATTGCGCGGATCTTGATGAAAAAATACCTTTCCGATCACGACCGATGTTGGAAAAGAACCGATGAGATAACCAAAAATTAAACAGGCGATTGCGATTGTTATATTATATAAAATAATATCCATACATAGTATTCTTTCATGACACTCATATTATATTAAAATTGAATTACTTTTCAATAACAACTTTGTTATAATTACTAACTGAGTTAGAAGGGTATCAAAGTGGTGTTATGCCAGAAACTGAAATAAAACATTCCTACACTGCGGCTGATATTGAATTATTAGAAGGGCTTTCTGGTGTTAGAAAACGCCCAGCCATGTATATCGGTTCAACAAACCTTTCTGGTCTTCATCATCTCGTATGGGAAGTCATCGATAATGCCGTTGACGAAGCGATGTCAGGTTTTGGCGAAAAAATAACCATTACCATCCATAAGGATGGTTCATGTTCAGTTCAAGATGAAGGTCGCGGAATCCCAATCGATATTCACAAGCAGACAGGACTTCCTGCTGTTCAGCTCATTTTCTGCACTCTCCATAGCGGTGGCAAGTTTTCGAATAAAGTCTATAAGTCAAGCGCTGGACTTCATGGTGTTGGCGCTTCAGTTACGAACGCTTTGAGCGAATGGCTCGATGTCACAGTGTGCCGAGATGGCAAAATTTCACACATTCGATTTGAACAAGGTGGGAAGGTCGCTATCCCTCTCGAAGTTATCGGAAAAACGAACAAGCATGGAACGACAGTCAGATTCATGCCAGATTCTAAAATATTCCCTAATCGAGATTTCAAATGGGAAACTATTTATAACCATATTCAAGAGAGTGCCTTTCTCTTACAAAAAGTTAGATTCATCCTTAAGGATGAGAGACAAGGGCTCGAACAAGAATTTTATTATGTCGATGGCCTAAAAGAGTATGTTAAAACAGTAAATCAGAACAAAAATCCGATGTCTCCTGTAATCTATTTCGAAGACAAGACGGGTGAGATTAAAATGGAAACCGCTCTTCAATACTGCGGTGAAGATTATAATGAAATCGTTTTTTCCTACGCAAACAATGTCAGAACTCGCGATGGTGGAACACACGAAACAGGCTTTAAGATGGGTATCACCAGGGCGGTTAATGACTTCGCTGAGGAGAATGAACTCTTAAAAGGAAAACAAAAACTTGAAGGTGGCGATATTCGTGAAGGATTGACCGCTGTAATTTCATTACAGATTCCTGAACCGATTCTTGAATACGAAGGGCAAACCAAATCGAAATTAGGCACAGCCGACGCTTTGATGCTGGTCAATAATTTCATCTATAGCAAATTCACATATTATCTTGCTGAAAACAAAGAATTCGCGATCAACCTCATTAGGAAATGTGTTGATTCACAAGGAGCGCGAATCGCAGCAAGAAAAGCAAAAGAGGAAGCTCGAAGCGCTAAAAAAACGAGACAAGAAATCATTCTTTCCGATAAATTGACTCCTGCCCAATCCAAAGATTATGAAAAAAATGAATTGTTTATCGTCGAAGGTGAATCAGCAGGGGGCACAGCGCGAAAAGGGCGAGATCGTGTTCATCAAGCTATTTTGCCTTTGAGAGGCAAGCCTCTAAATACCGATAACGTGACTATTGATCGCATGCTCAAGAACCAAGAGTTCGCGACGATCATCAATGCCATCGGTGCTAATTTCGGTCAGAATTTTGATGCCAAAGAATCGCATTATGGGAAAGTCATAATCATGACCGATGCCGATACTGATGGCGCGCATATTCAAACCTTGCTTTTGACTTTCTTTTACAACTATATGCGCGGACTTATTACCGAAGGTAAAGTATTCATCGCTGTGCCTCCTCTATATCGTGTTTATAAAGAAATAAATAAAAGAATAATCTATGAATATGCCTGGGATAATTCAGGGCTTGAAAAAGCGAAATTAAAAATAGGGGTTGGGTACAAAATTTCCCGCTACAAAGGACTTGGGGAAATGGATGCCAGTCAACTATGGGAAACAACGATGAATCCTAAAGAGAGAAAGCTTATTAGAATTGGTATTGAAGATCCTCTTCTCGTCGAAAAAAGAGTGGGAATTCTAATGGGCAAAGACCCTGGTGTCAGAAGAAAATGGGTAGAAGAGAATGTTGACTTCACCTTGGTTGATACTTTCATCAAGGAGGTTAAATAATGGCTAAGAAAAAAAATGACGAGCCTGTTGTTATAAAAGAGCGCATCGACAACGAACCTCTTGAAGAAATCATGGGAGATCGCTATGCAACATATGCAAAATATGTCATACAAGATCGCGCGATTCCCGATGCAAGAGATGGGTTAAAGCCTGTTCAAAGGCGCATCATTTTTTCGATGTATAAAGAAGGCAACACTTCGACGAAACCGACCAAAAAATGTGCACATGCCGTCGGAACTGTCATGGGCAAATATCACCCTCACGGAGATTCCTCGATTTATGAGGCATTAGCGAGGATGTCACAGGATTGGAAAGTCAGATATCCATTAATCGATTTTCAAGGAAATAATGGTTCGATCGATGGCGATGTGCCTGCCGCATACCGTTACACTGAATCCCGATTGAGTGAAATCGCTGACGAATTGATCAGAGATATCGATAAAAAAACAGTCGATATGAATTTGACATTCGACGACACTGATTTTGAACCCAATGTTTTGCCAGCTCGTTTTCCTAACTTGCTCGTCAACGGATCAGAAGGAATCGCAGTGGCGATGGCCACCGAAATTCCTCCTCACAATCTCGGCGAGGTTGTCGACGCTATAATATATCGCATCAATCATAGAGATTGTGCGGTGACTGATCTATTGGCATTCATAAAAGGACCTGACTTCCCGACAGGAGGAATCATCTATAATTCTGAAGGGTTAAAAAACATATATGAAACCGGACGTGGAAGAATTGAGGTTGTCTCAAAATGCGACATCGTCGAAACAAAAGGACAATCTTCAATCATCGTTTCAGAAATTCCTTATAAAGCCATCAAAATTGATATCGTACATGAAATCGATTTGATCAGGCACAATAAAATCATCGATGGAATCATTGAAGTCAGAGATGAATCTGACATGAATGGAATCCGTGTTGTAATCGATTTGAAGAGAGATGTTAAAGCCGATGTCGTACTAAAGTATCTCTTCACAAAGACCACTTTGGCAACGAGTTATAGCGCCAACATGGTCGCCATTGTTTCTGGACGACCAAAGACGATGACATTGATTGATTTTCTTGATTCATATATCACCCATCAAATCGATGTTATCACGCGAAGAAGCAAATTTGATCTGACAAAATTTACTGCCCGTTTAGTAATTGTAAATGGTCTGATCAAAGCCATTTCGATTCTCGATAAAGTCGTCGAAGTGATTCGCGCTTCAAGCGATAAACAGGATGCTAAGAAGAATTTGAGCGAGAAATTTGGCTTCAACGAAGAGCAAAGTGAAGCTATTGTCATGCTTCAATTATATAAACTCTCTCACACCGATATTTCGGTCTTGGAAAATGAAAAGAAGCAATTAGAGGGCGATATCGCCAACTTAAAAGAGATACTCGCCGATGAGAGAAAATTAGATAAAGTCATCATCTCTGATCTCAAAGCCATCGTTAAAAAATATGGCGATCCTAGGCGGACACAAATCATCGAAAAATCTGAATCAAAACAGATTGATAAGCGCGATTTGATCGCCAAAGATGATGTCATGATCTCGATATCGAAAGACGGCTATATTAAACGCAGCTCTTTAAAATCATATAAGGGCAGCGGAGAAAATGTTTTACCTGGACTAAAACCTGGCGACGCCACTGTGTTTGCCGGCCAAGCAAACACCGCTGATTTTATGCTCGCGTTCACGAATAATGGCAATTATCTTTTCATTCCAATCTATGAAATTATGGACACTAAATGGAAAGATGAAGGAAAACACATCAACTATTTGATTTCGCTCAATCCTGATGAAAAGATTATTCAAGCCTTTGCAGTGCAAAGATTTAGAGAGGATCTATTTATCGCTTTGATCAGCCGACATGGTCAAATTAAGCGCACTCGACTATCCGATTTTGTCGTCGCGCGATATACGAGGCCGGTAACCGGGATGAGATTATTAAAAGATGATGAGCTCGCTGATGCATGCATATGCGATGGAAACTCCAATTTATTTATTGCCACAAGCGAAGGATACTCGACATTTTTTAATGAGAATGAATTGACCCCGATGGGCATAAAAGCGGGCGGAGTAAAAGCTATATCACAATTAAAAAATGGTTTTATCTCTGGATTATTATCCTATGCGCAAAATGAATCGGGAAAAATTATTTTAATCACGAATTTAGGCCATACGCGCCTCTATGATATTTCGCGTAGCAATATAACGCCTAGACTTGGAAAGCAGATGCAATTATTCAGGTGTTTCAAAAGCGATATGCACAAACTTGTGTATATACAAAAAGTTGAAACTATGAATCAACCGACGATTATTCGCACAATTACCAATGCCAAGAAAGAGATGGATATCACGATCGATGATTACCATCTAACACCCCTAGATAAGTACGCAAAGACGAATGTTGACTTGCCTAAGAGCAATTATTTCGAGAGTTTTTTCAAACTTCATCGCGAGTATATCAACGATTCTCTCATCTCTCATATCAAAGAGGCTGATATCGGGTCACAGAATGTCAGTTCTGCTGCTAATGATGTGAAAAAAGCGAATGATAAAGAGAAAATAAGCATATCTAAAACAGATGAAAAAGATGATAATTATAAGCAAATATCCATCTTTGATGATGATCTCAACGACGGAAATTCTCACTGAGCAGTTCGATTGATAATAATCAGTTCTAAAATAACAACAAAAGTGCTTAAAAGGAAGCATGTCAGAGCAAAAAATATGTCTCTTTTGCTAATTTTTTTGTTCCCGAAATAAAGGGTGATTGACAAAGCCGATCCAAGGAGTGAGAAAGCACATCCGTATGCCGGAAAGAAAATGAGAAACAAAAGAGCGACTGAACATATTAATCGCGTTGAATACTCATACATGAATCCAATGAATCGATTTCGCATTGCACATTAATATTACCATAGGAGCAAAGAATATGAGAGAGGACCATTCCTTGATATAAAGTCTATTAAAACAAGACTTTTTCATATAAAATAAAAACATGAACAAAAATCATATTCCCTTTGCTTATGCGAAAAGTATCTATGATGTCGATGTTTCATTTTATAAAACTTTTTTAATCGACACATTGTTCGTTGATTTAGATAACACTCTCGACTCATACAAACAAGAAACTGCTTCCGATAGAGCAAAAGAATTAAAACAGAGATTAGAAAAAGAAGGAATCAGAATAATAATTGTCTCTAACAACACTTCAAAAAGAGTGTCGCTCTATGCGAATAGTCTCGGTGTAGAATATGTTAATTCGATCGGGAAGCCATTCGCATTCGGATTAAATAAGGTTATGAAAAGATTAGGTCTTAGAAAAGAGCGCGTCATGCTGATAGGCGATCAGACCACAACCGATATTCCCTGCGGTAATCGCGCTGGAATAAAAACGCTTCTCGTCGATAAATTGGTGGACGATGATCAATGGACAACGAGATTTAATCGCATCTTTGACAAAAGACGGCGCGAGCGCTTAAAAGAGCAAAAATTGTTGATAGATTGGAGGAACAAATAATATGTCGAAATTGAATCTGGTGCGAAGATGCTACAATTGCGGTGTCGTTCTCCAAGCAAAAAATAAAAAGAAAGAAGGTTTCATCGAAAAGAAAATCTTTGATGATCCAAAAGAACATATTTTATTATGTGAAAAATGCTATAGGGAAGAAAAATACAATTTGCTTCCTCGCGAAGCTAATATCAATCCTGAATTCATGACTCTTCTCAAAGATGCTCAAGCTTCGGATGCTCTGATTGTCTATGTCATCGATCTATTCTCTTTTGAAGCGTCATTTATTACAGAAGTAAATGAGGCTTTGCGCGGTCTAAAAGTCCTCGTCGTCGCTAACAAGCGCGACCTCATGCCAAAAGAGGTCGACGACGCCACTTTAAAAGAGTATGTCGCACATCGATTAAGAGTGGCTAAACTCGATGTGGTTGACGTGATTTTGACAAGTCAGACTGCGAATTATAACATCGATATCGTCATGGATACGATTGAAAAATTGAGAAAGCGTCACGATGTCTACATAATCGGAACAATCGCCGTCGGTAAAACCTTGCTATTAAAAAGTCTTTTGCGCATTTTTAAAAATCTTTCGAGCAATGTGATCGTCACTCAACTCTATCCGTACACTACATCGATCAAGGTCATGCAGATACCTCTAGATAATTCCTCTCGCTTATATGACACTCCAGGGTTGAGCAACGATAATTCGATCGTTTCCAAGGTTGAACGAGATGTTTTAATCGCCATAACTCCATCAAAACAACTCAAGAAAAGGAGCGTAATTCTGAATTATAAGCAAGCGCTGATGCTCGGAGGACTTGCGCGCATCGACCTATTGAGCAAAAAGAGAATTAGCCTGGCCATTTACACAAGCGATGAAGTCGATTATAAAAAGTTATATTCCCATTCTCTCGACAAAGAGTTTAACAAATGTTTGGAGAGAAGAGTTCCGACTCCTTCTTCAGTTCGCTATCAATCCGTTTCGCAATTTAATGCATTCGATATCTCTATCGAAGAGAGCGGCGAACGAGATATTGGCATTGAGGGATTAGGATGGATATCTTTTATGGGCGATCATCAAAAATTCCGCATTTACGTTCCGAAAGGTGTTTCAATATATACGACAAGGGCAAAAATAAAACATGTTAAATAATAAACAAAAACAGCAATTAAAATCTCAAGCAAACAGTCTTAAATTCAAATATAATCTAGGGAA
The DNA here is from genome assembly GCA_041653015.1 of Bacilli bacterium. Taxonomy (GTDB): domain Bacteria; phylum Bacillota_I; class Bacilli_A; order RFN20; family CAG-826; genus JBAZGG01. Next base: position 71,440 of record JBAZGG010000004.1, read on the forward strand.
AAATAACATCTCACCCGAATTTGTAAAAATGATTGATGATGCACTCGAAGCAAAAGAACTGATTAAAATCAGCGTTCTTAAAAATGCTTCTGCTCCAATCTCAGAAATCGCTTTTGACATCGCTGCAGCAACCAGATCAGAGATCGTGCAAGTCATCGGGCGAGTAATCACGCTTTATCGCAAGAGCAAAAAGAATACAATCGTGAGGTTTTAGTGGTGGAAAAGCTCATTATTTTTGGTGGCTCATTCGACCCGATTCATAACGGTCATCTTCGAATGGCGAGAGGCGCTTCATTGCTTTTGAACGCCGATGTTTGCTTTGTGCCATCCGCAGCCCCTCGTTGGAAAAGCCCAAGCGCTAAAAAGAATGACCGATTTAACATGTTAAAAATTGCGATAGAACAATCTGGGTTATCAAGCTTTTTCATCTCTGATTTTGAAATGAAAAAAGACGAGGTGATCAACTATACGATCGATACGATAGTTTTTTTTGCAAAGAACTATCCAGCAAAGAAGCTTTACCTTTTAATCGGCGCTGATCAAGTCAATCAATTCAAAGACTGGAAATGTGCGGATGAAATATCAAAACTAGCCGATGTCATCTACGTGAATCGTGACGACACACCAATCGATAGCACAATTGTCGAACGGTATAAAATGACGAAATTGGTAATAAAGAATATCGGCGATGTCTCCAGCACTAAGATTCGAAATCTCCAATCCTTGGATACGCCATCAAAAGTAGTGGATTACATCGAAGATAACAATCTGTATTATATTGAGAAAATCCGTTCATATGATAATAATGAAAGATTTAATCATTGCAAGCAGGTAGCGCATTTAGCGCAATTGATCTGTCATAAAAATAAATTGTCGACAGAAATATCGAACAAGGCATATATTGCTGGACTATTGCACGACATCGGCAAAAATTATAATCTTGAAGAACTACAATTAATCATGAAAACATCTTTTCCGGAATATTTAGATATTCCATCCTTTGCTTATCATCAATTCGCCGGTAGCGAAATTGCGCAAAAGCAATTCGGCATCAACGATGAAGAAATTCTTGATGCCATTAAATTTCATGCGACAGGCAAGAAATTCATGAGTCTGCTTGGGAAAATCATTTACTGTGCAGACAAAATAGAGCCAACACGAGGTTTCGATTCAACAATTCTAATTAATGAATGTTTAAAAAATGCCGAAAACGGTTTTCTCAAAGTGCTTGAAGCTAATCGCGACTATTTAATCTCTGAAGACAAGAACATATATAATAGATTGACTTTGGATTGCATGGATCTCTATCTTGGCGCAAAAAAATCAAATAAAGAAAATCGCAAGAATAAATAGCACTAAATAACCAATTTTAGATTAAAAGTAGAAACAGCAGTAGTGGAGTGTTCGCGGATAATTGTTCCGTTTTAGGATGTTTCAAAGAGATTGCGTCTCGCATCCTGTTTGAAAAAAATCTAGTTCACACTATTTCTTAATCATACCCACCAGCAATACATATCGATCAATCTGTCTTATGTGTTAATCGCTTTCTTATCGGATCAACATATAAGATGAAGAAGGTTCATGGTGGAACAATACATCTTCAGCGGATGTAAAGGTGAATTAATACAATAAAAATGATTAAAAGGGGTAAATTTCTATATTATACTAACTTCGCATAATCTCCATTATGTTAACTAAATAATATAGAAACATAGTTTTAGTCAACGTTATGCAACTCACAGCATAAGATTATTGAATGAGAATTTATTGTCTTTTTAATGTTTTCCACCATTGGAAAGAATGTCTTAAATACTAATTAACTACTAATTTTATAATCAATTGCCACTATTATTTAAGATGGCTGAGTATTTTATTCATTGCGAGATTCGCTGATTGAGAAAAGATCAAAGCATAATTAGTAATATGTGATTAAAGTAAAAATTAATAAGAAAATTATGCCGTTTCTTCTTTGATTTGTTTCTTGGAGTAGTATATGACAATATCAAACATTCCTATGATAATTATGGCTAAAAGTGAAATCGCTAACACGTAATCCATCCTTACATCAATAACAGCCGATTGATAAATCATTCTACCAATTCCGGGTACCGAATCCGAACCGCTCAATATCTCTGCCATTATCGCCACTTTCATTCCTAATCCAATGCTGGATGCGATTCCTAAAAGTATGTATGGTTTGCACAGAGGCAACATCACTTTAACGATTCCTCGTTGACGACTTACGCCATCGATTTTTAATGAATACATGATCGCATCATCAATGTTTGCGATTCCGCTGACAAATGATTCATAAATGATTGGAAAGATAACTAGGAAAACAATAATAATCGGCGCAAAGATGGGTCTCATCAATGCGATAAGAATGAGAATCACTGCAGCTGTCGGTATTGTTTTTAGAATGACAATAAGTGGCCTCATGAAACTTCTAAACGATCGGTTTAAGCCCGCTATTATCCCCAGAATAGAACCTGAGATGAGCGCAAAAAAGAAACTTATCAGCAGGCGCATTAAGGTGCCAGCAAGAGCTGTATATGTATTCCAGTTAGCTAGTAAAGAGAAAAATAGAGGAATAACGACTTGTGGTCCAGGAAACAACGTCGATTTTACAATCGATGAAAGAATCCACCACAATGCGAAGATAAAACCAATACCCAAAATCGTCCATATGATGACGCGATAATTTGAATATAGCGACTTTATCTTGCTCATATTTTATAAAAAATAACTCGCCTCGTATGTTTCTAATCCTAAATATGTCAAAAAGGAGTTCACATCGACACTGATGTCTGGATTGACAAGACCAAAGCCATTCGCCCCATCTTTTTGAGTATGGAGCATTATATTTGAATTGAATCCGAATTTTTGTGCTTGAATCGTCAAATCCGACGAGTATTCATCCATCACATTTTTCACATTTTCTGGCTGCGTGATACCTTGGATGATACGATTCTCAAGCGCCAGAGTATAAGTATCAAATTCCCGCGAATGATTTTGATAATCATCATAGCGATAGAACATAGCTGCTTGAGGAATGGCTTCTTGACCAGTGAGCGTTTTCCACTCCTCACGAATGTTTTTGAATACTTTGACTTTGCCATATGTTGCAGCTGTGATATCGAGCATGGCTGCGTTTAAAGCGGGCTGAGCGATGAAAACATAATCGACATCGACGTTCCCTGATGTCTTTCCAGTTTTCAGAATCGCTTGAGCTTCAGCTACACTTTTGACATAGGATGTGTTCGCTTGCCAACCCCAATGCTCATATAATTTTTTGTAAACGAGGTCGGGAATAAGTCCTTCACCAAAACTGACTAAGACATCATCAGCAGTTGGCTCTGTTCCCTCGTCTTTATTGATTGAGGCGATATAAAAATTACCGCCTGTGATAATCTTCGCTAATTTAAATGACAGATCATATTGCTTGATAGACTGCAAGCCAGAAATGGAATCAAAAACAATCGCATTATAATAGTTCGTTTGAAATTGTGCTAAGACAAGATTCGGTGATGAGTTCGTTTCAAAATTCTCGTTATTTCCTTGATCGTAAAAGGCAATCGTCGGTGCGCCGCTCGGACAAATTGTTCTAACGGCAAAGGAATCGCCCGCACTTTGGCATGAGGTCAATAAAGCAAGGCAAGATATGCTGATGTATGCAAATTTACTTCTCATTTAAATAACTCCTCGATGGCGTTGCCGATTTGATTTGGTGACTTTTTAAAATTGAAATTTTTAAGAATAGAGGCGCCGATATCAGCAAAAGAACTTCGCTCAGAAAGATACTTGCCATCATTAATAGACTTAGAGTAGACCAATAGAGGAACTTTTTCTCTTGTGTGATCGCTTCCTGTGTGAGTGGGATCGTTGCCGTGATCAGCAGTGATCATGATTAAATCATCATCTTTCGCGAGCTTTAAAAGCTGTCCCAATCGTTTATCGAAGGCTTCGAGAGAGCGGCCATAGCCAATCGGATCTCTTCGATGGCCATACTCCGAATCAAATTCGACGAGATTGACATAACATAAACCAGTAAAATCATGATTGATACATTCGTCGATGGTCTTATCCATTCCATCCTCGTTAGAGATCGTTTTTTGCGTTTTAACGACACCGACACCATCAAAGATGTCGCCAATTTTGCCAATGCAACTGACCATTAAGCCATTCGCCTTTAAAATATCCATCGTCGTCGTTCCTGAAGGAGCGATTGATAGGTCGTGACGATTTGCTGTTCTCTTGAACGTTTCTGGAGAATTGCCAACATAAGGTCTCGCGATTATTCTCCCCACAAAATACTCGGGCTTCATGCAAATCTTTCTAGCGATTTCGCAGCAGCGATACAATTCTTTAACTCCGGTGACTTCTTCATGAGCAGCGATTTGAAGCACGCTATCAGCTGATGTGTAGACGATCAATGAATTATCTCTCATCTGCTGCATCCCTAACTGTTTCAATATCTCAGTTCCGGAGGCTGCGACGTTGCCGATTATTCTATGACCTGTTTCCTTTTCTAATTCATCGATCAATGATTTAGGAAATCCTGTATCAGTGAAGGTTTGGAAAGGTTTGGTCGTATTTAATCCCATCATCTCCCAATGACCTGTCATGGTGTCTTTCCCGTTGCTCGTTTCGCGCAGTCTCATCGAGAAAGAATGACCGTGCTTGGTGACATTCGTTCCTTTTATTGGAGCGAGATCACCTAAGCCTAAAGAATTCATCGTCGGAATATTCAATCCTCCACATCTTTCTGAAATATGAAGAAATGTATTGGCGCCGGCATCGCCGAATTTAGCAGCGTCAGGCATCTCGCCGATGCCAACCGAATCAGCGACGATGACAAATATCCTTTTATACTTATAGTTTTTCATAAAACTAACTCCTTTAAATCATGGTTATTCTACATTACTTTCGCTTACTATACAAATCATAAGCGCTGATAATTCTTTCTTGATTAATGTGAGTGTAGATTTGCGTCGTTGATAAGTTCGTATGACCGAGCATTTTTTGCACCGCGACTAAATCGGCACCATTTTCAAGCATGTGCGTAGCAAAGCAGTGCCGCAAAGTGTGCGGTGAAACATTTTTTTCGATTCCAGCTTGAAAAGCAAATCGTTTAATCGATTTGAAAAAATACTGTCTAGTGATCACCCCACCGCGCCTGTTTAAAAACAGGTGAGGAGTTTTATTTCCAACGTTGCGACTCCTCGCTCCATTGATATAGAGCTTCAAAAAATCGATGGCGAATGAACCGATAGGGACAGTTCTCTCCTTCGATCCCTTTCCGCGGACCTTTATCAAGCCATTTGTCATATCGACTTGCCCGCGTTTCAAAGAGACGAGTTCCGATACCCTCAATCCCGTCGAATACATCACTTCAAGCATCGCTTTGTCTCGCTGCTCATCATCTTTATCAACATTGGGTTGATCTAGCAATTTATCAACCTCGTCATACGAGAGATAACTAGGCAGCCTTTTAATCCTTTTGGGAGGGTTAATTTTAGGTATATCGAGATCAATTATTTTTTCATTGCTCAGAAATAAGTAGAAATTGCGAATAGAAGATATCTTTCTCGCTATAGATGAAGGCGAGATATCGTTTTTTGCTTCAATTCGAACGTAATCGGTCAATTGATAAATCTGCAATTCGCTCGTGTCAGAAATCGTTTTGTAGTAATCAAAATAGAGGCGGAGATCTGTTCCATATGACTCGGCCGTCTTCTGCGCATCACCTTTTTCTGCCAAAAGAAATTGTATGTATAGTTCAATCGCATCCTCTATCGTCATTTTTTATTCACCTCGCTCGCTCTTTTAAACAGTGGCTTGTCCAATTTTCTATTCAGCTCGTTTATTAATAAACGTGTTTCGCTTTTTTCTTCCTGTTGTGAGTAGTTCTCAAAAAGATTCATCTGCACGACGATATCCTTCGGATCCACAAGATTTTGCAAAGTGACACCGACTAAGCGTATGAGCAATCCAGTAAAGCTATTTTCATATAATGAAAGTGCACGCGAATAAATCGTATTGGGATTGTTAGTCGGTTCCTTGAAAGAGATGGATTTGTTATGAGTGCGAAACGAAGTGTCTTTCACGACCAATTGAACAGTTGTCCCTTTTTTGTTCTCTTTTTTTGCATTGAGAGCGACGGCATTCGACAAGGAGCGAATCATTCCACCAACTTCTTCAAAATTATCAGTATCTTGCAAAAAAGTTGTCGATTTGCCTATTGATTTAGGATTCCAATCCTCGACATCGACCACATCGCTTCCCAAACCATTGAGCCAATCTTTTATTACATAAAAAAACTTTCCCAATATGTTTTTTGTCTCCTCATCGTCGCTATTTAGACGAGATGCTAGATCTCCGATTGTTCTAATTCCGTGCTCGATCAGTATTGGAGAAGTTTTTTTGCCGATACCAAAAGTGTTTTGAACAGGCAAAATATAGATGTATTTCTTGAAATCGCGGCGATGAAGAATGGTGAGTCCCATCGGTTTGTGAAGATCGGAAGCCATCTTTGCCAGAAATTTGGTTGGAGCAACGCCGATTGAGCATTTAAGTCCTGTCTTTAGAAATAGTCCATTTTGCATGTCCAAAAAATATTTTTTGACATCTTTCACGTTTTTTAAGCGATCTGTCACGTCCATAAAGCATTCATCGACAGAAGCTTTTTCGAGTATTTTTGAATAATGTGACAAAAAAACAAAAAACTCTCGCGACATCAATGAGTAGTATTTGTGATCGACAGGAAGAACTATCGCTTCAGGGCATGAGCGAAGAGCGAGATATGTCGGCATGCCGGAATGAACACCTCTCTCTCGCGCTTTATACGAGCAGGTGGAAACGATACCGGCGCGACCTTGACCACCGACGATAACCGGTCGTCCGACCAAATTGGGATTTTTAATCTCCTCGCAGCGAACAAAAAACTGGTTGAGGTCGATATGGACGATAACTTTTGCCATGCTTTAATTTTAAAGCAAAGTCTGTTATATCTCAATTATTATGTTAACTAAAATCTATTTTTCGACAAACTCTTTCGCAGACTGAATGATCTGTTCAGGAGTCAATCCAAACTCTTCCAATTGCTCTTTAATGGTCGCTTGTTTAACAAAGATTAGAGGAACGGCTAGCGTCTTTAAATGACCTTTGTAATCAGCATCGATCATCTTTGCTTTGAACGCATTGATGAAGCCTTGCTCAGTAGCGTAGGCATCAAAAACAAACACTCGATCATAAGAGCTAATTTTAGAAAACATGGATAAATCCATAGGGGATTGATAAAGAGCGTTTATGACATCGAAATCCAGCCCTTGTTCTTTCACTAAGTCCACCACTTGATTAAGGATTGGGCCAAAACCAACAATGACATTTCGCGAGGACTTATTCACTTTGTAAAACCACTCACCATATTTGATATCAGCGAGATCGATTTCATCCGTTTTTTTGATATAGCAGCGAGGAAATCTGATAAAGAATGGCCCGTGATTCTGCATCGATTCTTGAAGCAAACACTTTGCTTCTGAAGCGTTGCTCGGCATCGCGACAGTAACATTTGGAGTCGCCATCAAGAATGATTCATCATAGATGCCTTGATGTGTTTCACCATCGGGCCCAATTAATCCAGAGCGATCGACGACGAACGTGACATTGAGATTCATGCGAGCGATATCATGAGAGATTTCATCAAATGCGCGCTGCATAAATGTTGAGTAAACAGAGACGATGGGGTGTTTGCCGTTGACCGCTAATCCGCTAGCGAGCGTTACCGCGTGTTCTTCGGCTATGCCGACATCGATGCACCGCGAAGGGTGATTGACGAAAAGATTATCGAGACCGCTTCCCTTAATCGTCGCTGGGGAGATTAAGAATATATCATCGCGTTTATAAAACTGTTCTTCGATAAGATCAGAGAATAGATGGCTCCAACTGATTTCATCAGCTCTACTAAGTTTTGGCTTTCCAGTGGCTATATCAAAAGGCGTCACTCCATGCCAATATCCAGTGCGATCATACTCGGCGAATTTGTATCCTTTACCTTTGATTGTCGAGCAATGGATGACGACTGACTTATTCGTGCGTTTAGATTGCTGAAAAGCTTTTTCTAAAGCTTTGATATTGTGTCCATCGATCGGTCCTATGTAGACAAAGCCCATGTTATCGAACAATGTCGTAGGTACTAAATGGCGCTTGATAGAGTTCTTAATGCGCAAAGTGAACGAATATAAAGAATGGCCAAATCTCGTTTTAAACATCGTTTTTTGATAATTGCGTTTTAGACGATTATATCCAGTAGCAGTAGAAAGTTTTTTGAAAAATCTTCCCATGCCTCCAACCGGTTTCGAAATCGACATATCATTATCATTCAGAACAATGATAACTTTATGTTGGCTCATCGAGATATTGTTGAGAGCTTCAAAGGCTAAACCTGAAACTATTGATGAATCTCCGATAAGAGAGATAATCTCGTATTTTTCGTTATTTACGTCACGTGCAATGGCAAAGCCATTAGCGGCACTCAATGACGTGGAACTGTGCCCAGCTTCATAGACATCATACGGCGATTCAGACATCTTCTGAAAACCTGAGATGTGACCTCTGGTTCTCAACCCTTCTAAAGAGCGGCCAGTCAAAATCTTGTGCGTATAGGCTTGATGCCCGACATCAAAGATGACCTTATCTTTCGAAAAATCAAAAACGCGATGAAGGGCGATTGTGAGTTCAACAACTCCCAAATTGCTCGAGAGGTGTCCACCATATCGGCTCGTCACATCGATGATTTCATTGCGAATATCATCAGTGAGCACTTCCAATGACTTATAATCCATCGCGCGCAAAAAGGTCGGATCTTTGATAGCGTGCAAATCAATTTTCTGTATTTCTTTGTGTGACATTTAATATACCAATTTTATACTATATTTATACTATTTAACGTTTTTGAATATCATTCAACTTTATCGAGTTCTTTAACTTTAATTTCAGCCTCTCTCAAAGCTTTCTCAAGAGATTTGATAATCATTTTTCCTTCTTCATACAAAGCGATTGATTCATCTAGAGAAGGCTTCCCAGATTCAATAGACTCAGCAATTTCCTCAAGTCTCGCGATGTTTTTTTCAAAATCAATTTTGCTCTTTGCTGCCATATCATTTCTTCTCCTTTGCGATGACTTCACTAGTGATTATACCATTTTTGAGAATGGTTCTGATTTTTTGCTTCTCATCAACTTGTTCAATATCGCTGATCAGTTTACCATCAGCGTCCTCTATCATGGCGTAACCGCGGTTCAGAACATTCTGAGGATTGAGCGCTGACAGATGTTTTTTGTCGCCAACAAAGCGTAGCTTTAAATTATTTAATAACCCTTGAATCGAAAGCAATAGTTCATCTCGATTATCGATCAAGTCTTTTTCCATATCATCGAGTCTATACTTGATTGTATTTTTCATTCGCGTATCAAAATCGATAAATCGCTGTTCGATTTCTCTCTTGTCAGCACACGCTGCATTTGCAGCGCCTGTCGGCGTAGAGACTCTTTTGTCCGCCACATAATCGAGAATTGTAAAATCGATTTCATGACCGATAGCCGAAATCACCGGAATTGGACTTTTGCTCACAGCCCTAGCAAGAGTCTCATCATCAAATGCCCCTAAATCTTCATTAGCGCCTCCGCCACGACCGATGATGAGCGTATCGATATCTTCTTGCGTCGCTCTCATAAACGCGTCTAATAGTGCCTTCGCTGCACCATCGCCTTGAACTAAACTTGTATACACTTTTATCTCTACGATAGGATAGCGATTATGGATATTGACGATTATATCTCGCAGAGCGGCGCTACCAGCAGCGCTTATAATACCTATTTTCTGGGGGTATTGGTCGATCGGTCTTTTTTTCGATTCATCAAAGAGACCTTCCGCTTGTAATTTTTTCTTCAATCTCTCTTTTTCAAGCAATGCTTGTCCTTGACCGAAGAGTTCCATCTCGCCCACGTAAATGGAATATTGTCCTCTCTGCGGATAGACTCCTATCCTCCCGCGAACGAGCACTTCATCGCCATCCTTTGGCTCAAATTTCAATCTGCTAACATCTCTTTCAAACATTATGGAGGAAATCGTCGAGTTTTCATCCTTTAAAGTGAAATACAAATGGCCGGTGAAATGATGTTTGAAATTTGAAATCTCGCCTTTTAAAAGGATGTATTGGAGTTGAACATCGCTGTCGATGATGTTTTTAATACGCTCATTTAGCGCGCTAACCGTATAATATTTCTCTAGCATAAAGCTTTATCAAGTATCGCGTTAATATACTGATAATCTCTATCATCGAGATATTTTTTTGCAAGTTTAACGGCGACGTTGATCACCACTCCTTTTTCGGTATCTTTTACAAAGTAAAAATGAACATAGGATAAGATTAATATAGCCTGAGACAACTTATTGATTCTTGTGAATTTCCATTTGAGCATGTATTGGCTTAGATGAGCGACGATCTCAGGAAAGTGCTTCACTGTTTCGATTGCGATCTCTTTGATGTATACATCGCATTCTTCGTATGGGAGCTCGCAAAGTGAAGAAACGATATCTTTGATATCTATTTCGTGATTCATGTCGATATAGAACAAAATATCGTAGACAGCAGTCATCGACAATTCTTGTAATTTATTTCTGCTCATCGCCATGTTCGTTTCCTTTTGCGACATTCATTTTATAATGTCTTTCAATAGAAAGCACGTTAAAGTATTCAAAGATGGCGATGCCAATAGCGATAAATATCACCGCATGCGTCGCTAGACCAAAAGCATACGTCGTCCAATTTGTGGCGAGGAAAGCGTAAAAGAACAATATGAAATCGAGAGCGTAGAGGCCACCACCAACTAATAAATAGGCGCGTTTGCCGATGCTGGCTAAATAGCCAAACAATGAGAATAGCGCACCAAAAGCGAGCGACAAAAGAACGATTATCAAACTGAACACCCACTGATCGAGTCCACTATTTTCAAGCGCGACATTGATCATTCGGTTAGCCGAGAGGCACATCGAATAGCGATAATCGACGAGATTGCCTTCGGCATCGATGCTTGTCCCGACGCCAAAAACGCCTAGGATGGAAGCGAGGGCATTGACGATTCCGGCCCACATTAAAAAAAGAGAGCTTTTTTGGTAGAGACGAACAGCCTTATTGTGCCGTTCGCTATACGTCTGAACGCGCTTCTCTTTTTTTGCCATAATCATAAAATAGGCATAAAGCCTATTGAATCGATGCAATCTTGATGATGATATTAACTTTTACCGTCTCTACCATCTCTTCAATTGCCTCCGCCACTTCTTTTTGTATTCTGAGGCAAACATCAGTGACATTTATTCCGTGTTTTAATGAAACCGATATTTTAATATCCACTTGTCCGTCTCTTCTCAAAACGCATTGAATCGGATGATACAGATTAAAAACGCGCGACTTAGATGAGGAGACAGAGGCACCTTTAACCCTGTTTGTTGCATTGTATGCAATAGTTTCGAAAACGCGACGCGATATACCCATATCGCCGAGCCCGGTATAATTTTCAATATAGACATAATCAGCCATAATGTACCTCAATTAATTCTAGAGAAAGAGTCTTGTTAACACAAGTTTATTATTTAATCGCTTCTTTTACAACCTGAGCTAGATGAATCTCCGTAAAATCAAATTTTTTGATCGAGTCTTTTGCAGGCGCCGAAGTGCCGAATGTATCGATGCCCATGACGGCACCGGCATATTTATACCATCCAAAGGAGGATAGCATTTCGCAAGCGATGATCTTATCTTTTTTTAGCGAGAGCACTTCGCGATGATAGGCTTCGCTCTGCTGGTCGAACAAAAATGTGGAAGGCATCGACACCACGCGAACATCTATCCCATCTTTGAACAAGATGTCTTGAGCTTTTAGAGCCATAGACACCTCGCTGCCGGTCGCGATGATGATAGCATCGGGAGTCTTACCTTTTTCTTTCGATATTATATAAGCGCCTCTCTTCATCTCTTCAAGCGATGAATTAGCGATAGTCGGCAATCCCTGTCGAGAGAGGATGAGCGCCGTCGGTGTAAACTGCGACATCAAAGCGATATTCCACGCCCCGACTGTCTCTTTCGGATCACAAGGGCGGATGACGTTCATATTGGGAATGCTTCTTAGCATAGCTAAATGTTCGATCGGTTGATGAGTTGGACCATCTTCTCCTAAAGCGATGGAATCGTGCGAGAAGAGATAGATAGCAGGAAGCTTTGAAAGCGCGGCTGTCCTTATCGCTGATTTCATGTAATCGGAGAAGACGAGAAAACATCCCACATAGGTCTTAAGACCTCCGTGCAACAGCATTCCATTTTGGGCGCTCGCCATCTCGAATTCGCGAATGCCGAAATTGATGTTGCGACCGCTTCGTGAATCGCGTGTGAAATTAACTCCGCCCTCAATCTTTGTCATCACGCTTCCAGCGACATCCGCTGAGCCGCCGATGATAAATGGTATCTCCTTATGGAGAAGGTTGAGATAGCGTCCGCTGGTGTTTCGGCTAGCCTCGACTAGATCAGGAGCAATTTCAAGTTGCTCTTTTAATAAAGAGGTGATATCACCGCTCAGAGCTAATTCAAAAGTTTTAGCTTCGAGTGGATGATCTTCTCTATACTTTGCCAGCGTGGCTCGCCAATCCTCGTATGCCTTTTCGCCGCGAGCGACAAATGTCTGCTTAAACAGAGAATATACTTCATCAGGAATATAGAAATCAGGATGATCGTAATGATACACTTCGACTTTGGCATGTTTCCCATCCTCGATTCCGAGAGGGCTGCCATGAACTTTGTTCGTCCCCTGCTTCAAAGAGCCATAGCCGATGATGGTGTGAACGATGATCAAAGTCGGAAAAGCTTTTTCTTCTTTTGCTTTGGCAATAGCTTTGCTAATCGCCTCGACATCATTGCCATCTCTGACTTCTCGAACATTCCATTCAGAGGCTAGAAAACGCAGTTTCACCTGTTCGGTAAAACTCATTTCAAGCCGTCCATCAAGCGTGACATCATTGGCATCATATATCAGGATTAACTTATTGAATTTCTGGTGACCAGCTAACGAGATAGCTTCTTGAGAAATACCTTCTTCGAGGCATCCATCACCACAAAGACAATATGTATAATGGTCCACCAGTCTCTTTCCACTACTATATTGAGCGGCGACCGCTTGTTCAGCCATGGCCATGCCGACGGCTTGTGCGATGCCTTGACCTAAAGGTCCACTAGTAGCATCGACACCGATCGTATGTCGATATTCGGGATGCCCAGGAGTGAGGGAATCCAATTGGCGGAATGACTTCAAATCATCCATGCTCACTTTGTAACCACAGAGATGGAGCATCGTATAGAGCAAAGCGCTAGCGTGTCCAGCGGACAGAACAAAGCGATCGCGATTAATCCAATCGGCGACATGCGGGTCGCTCGTTAAATGGTCTTTGACGAGAGCGTACATGATCGGAGCGCTGCCGAGAGCCATGCCGGGATGTCCACTATTTGCCTTGTTGATGATATCGATGCATGTCGAGCGAATGCAGGCCACGGCTAATTCATCGATTTTTGGGTTTTTTGTGTCGATCATAATGTTTCTCCTTTTTAGTATATATTTAGTATATTCTATCTTTGATAGTTATTTTGACTTAATCGCAATTCCTAAATCATCAAGTTGCTCGGGGTCCACTATTTCAGGAGCGCCTGACATCGGACATGAAGCGGCGAGATTTTTTGGAAAGGCGATCACATCGCGAATATTGTCGGTGCCACCCAAAATCATCGATAAGCGATCGAGTCCAAAAGCGATTCCGGCATGAGGCGGGGTTCCATATTTGAACGCGTCGATGAAGAAACCGAATTTTCGCTTGACATCCTCATCGGAAAAACCGAGTATCTTAAATATTTCTTTCTGTGTGGCTTGGTCATAAATTCGTAGAGATCCACCACCGGCTTCATAACCATTTATGACGATGTCATAAGCTTGAGAGAACACCTTCAATGGATCGCTCTCTAAATACTTTAAATCCTCGTCGTATGGGCGAGTGAAAGGGTGATGGCTCGAGGTAATCTTGCCAGTCTCCTTCGATATCTCAAAGAGTGGCCAGTGAACGACCCAGAGCAAATCATAAGTATTTGGTTTTACTAAACCAAGTTCTTTCGCAAATCGACTTCTTAGAGAGCCCAAGGCAAAGCAGATGTCGGAAAAAACATCACCAGCCGCGACGAGAATAAGGTCATCGTTCTGAAGATTTAAAGACTTCATCAAAGACTCTTGAATACTTTCATCGACATATTTGAGCAAACTGCCATCCATTTTTCCATTCGATACTTTAAAGGCGATAATCCCAGGAAGAGAATACTTTTTCATCTCATTAGAAATGTCGTCAATAGCCTTTCGTGAGGCTTTTTCAGCATGATGTGGAATAATCAACGCTTTGACATATTTCGCATCTCTAAATGGCTTAAAATCAGCTTTTTCGACGATCGGTTTAATCTCGTGGAGAAACAGTTCGTAGCGGGTATCGGGTTTATCCGATCCATATTTGGACATCGCCTCGAGATATTCCATGCGGCGAAGAGGGAGTTCGACATCGACATTATTTACTTTCTTAAATATATATTTAAGTAGCCCTTCCATCATCGTGAGAACTTGTTCTTGATCCATGAACGACATCTCGATATCGATCTGCGTGAAGTCGGGTTGGCGATCAGCGCGCAAATCCTCATCGCGAAAGCAGCGAGCTATTTGGTAATAGCGCTCCAACCCCGCGATCATCAATAATTGTTTGAACATCTGTGGGGATTGCGGTAGCGCATAGAATTTGCCGTGGTGAATTCGCGACGGAACGAGATAATCTCTCGCTCCTTCAGGAGTCGAAAGGGTGAGTATCGGCGTCTCGACTTCGATATAGCCATTGTCATCGAGATATTCATGAGCACACTTCACGATCTTTGCCCGTTTTATCAAATAATTTTGCATCGCTGGGCGGCGCAGATCCAAATACCGATATTTCAGACGAGTATCCTCAAGAGCGTCGGTATTATCATCTATGATAAGAGGGGTGGTCTCCGCTTTATTGATGACGATGATTTTAAATGCCACCACT
>JBAZGG010000005.1:0-83818 GCA_041653015.1 Bacilli bacterium
TAATTTTTTGCCTTGTAAATTATATATTTAATAAATATACTTAATAAGGCATAGGGGTATCGTACAATGGTAGTACTCCGGTCTCCAAAACCGTTAATGCGGGTTCGATCCCTGCTACCCCTGCCATTTTCCCAGACAAGCGTTGATACAATTATCAAGGCTTTTTTTATTGCTGAAACCGATAAAATAGGTCATTTTTTGATAAATCTACCACATTTCATCGAAATGGTAATCAAAATCAGGTCATTAGATAACCGAAAATGATAAAAATCAAAACAACCTGTTAAAACGATTTGATAGTAAGTTGTACGATTGAACGATTACAATACAGGGGTTGCACGATTGAACGATTAATATTAGTATATTAAAGGATACAAAATCTAAACCGTTCGCCATATAATTGATTTTTTAGGAGTGTAACATGAAAAACAAATCAAATCCGACAAAGAAAACAGGCAATGCGAGTCAATCAATCAAAAAGCCAACCTTGGCCTTTATGGGATGCATGTTATTGGCAGCATCTTTGACATCTCTTGCGGGCTGTGGCGCTAATAAGGCCGCGCCATTATGGGAGGCTGGTGCTAGCCGAAATAAAACGGTCGTCATCAGCGATCTTCACTTGGGCATTGATGATAGATATTCTGAAACTATTATTAATCGTCCTTATTTAATCGAGTTTTTAAAGCGCCTACAACAGACGAGTGATGTGCGAGAACTTGTCATTGCCGGTGATTTTTTAGATGAATGGTATCTGCCGGTTTATTTTTCAAGCTATTCCGATTCAAACAAGTTTTATCGAGATTGTATCGCTAACAATCAAGAAGTGATAGATGAGATGAAGAATGTTATTTCTAGTGGAATAAAGTTGGTTTATGTGGCGGGGAATCACGATTTATTGCTCGAATCAACCGTGCTCGATGAAGCGATACCTGGTATCATTCAGGCAAGAGACGCAAAGGGATTAGGCGCTTATTATACTGGAGGCAGAAACGAGATCGTGATTGAACACGGTCACCGATATGATGTCTTTTCTGCGCCAGATACGGAAACAAACGCTGAGTTATGTGGCAATAACAACACGATGCTGCCATCGGGGTATTTCTATGCCCGCTATGGTGCGACATGGGTACTTGAAGGAAGTCCGATAGTGGAAAAAAATCTTCCAACCGTGACCAAACCAGATGAATCTGATACCGATCAATATGGCGCGTATTTATACTATCAAGTTATGAAACGTGTTACAGAGCATCTCACACCTAATGAGGCATTGGATGCTAAAATATTCGACATGCACATCGCTGGCTTTAATGATTCATATTCATTTCTTGATTTTTATCCTGCCGAACAAGAAGGTGGCACGATTTCTGCGCCTGTCCTATTTCGCAACATACAGCGCACGTGGGAAAAACGTCAGGAAGTCAATCAAGTCAAGGTCACTAACAGTTTTATAGAAGCGGTAGCTGGAACGACGGATTCGAATTATTTTTATTCACAAGCGCGTCGTCAATATCTTGAAAATCCAAATGAGAATGTCGATGTGGTCGTATTCGGTCATACACATGCCCCCAGATATGATGTCATGGACAATGGGAAATGTTATGCCAATTCTGGAACTTGGATTGATCATAATAACGTTATTGAAGCTGCTATCCGCACATTCACAGTCATCGAGAGCGGTGAAGATGACAAGGTGGCTCTCAAAAAAATGATGGAGGACGGATCGATTGCTGATATCACGGCAATCTATAGCGGTGTCAATAAATAAAAGTTCTCGTTGAAGTCATTATTGTAAAATATAAAAAATAGAAATTGACCAATTGCCAGTTTATCGCTCGCACTTTTCGCGCAATATAAGACGCTCTTGTTTCATTGATTATTCTTTTTGTTGTCTTTTTCTGCGTATTCGTTGATTTCGTCAGTCACTGTATTTTTGCTTCCTTTAAATGGAAAGAAGAAACTGAGTTTGCTTTTCTTTTTCTTGCCTGCTACATTCATCTTTAATATGGTCGATGTTTTCTCTCTAACGCTCTCTCTTAATTTATCGAGGCTTATGACGACTTTATTTCTTTTGGCAGCAGAAGTTATCTTTGTGGACAAATGGATGGAATAAGCGAAATCAACCAATATCATTCCACCGATTATTCCTATAAAAAAGTAATAGATTTGATGATCGCTAGAAGCTAACCAATAAACAGCGTTGACGAGATACTTATTAATAAAGAAATAATATAGAGAACCGACGATGAGCCAAATAAATGAAAAAGAAGGGCAGATGATGCCCATAACATTCCCTTTTCGATTGCTGTAATCCCAGAGTTTAATCTTCATCCCTTTGATAAAGATGAGACCAGCAACAAATTCCACTAAAACCATGACTACTGCGATCATGATCACTTTCACAATCATGCCCCAGATGTTGGCGTCGCTCAAACCTAAAGATGATAGATCGATATTGCTCAGTCCATATAAAGCGATCGTTCCAAAGCCATAGATGGGAAGATAAGGACCGACGAGAAAGCCGGGGTTAACCCATTTGTGCTGAGTGATGAATCTTCTAAAAAATAGCTCGATAATCCATCCGATGAGCGATCCGATGACAAATAGTGTCACTACTGAAATAAAGATGATCAACCAATCCATACTATAAGTATACAAGAAAAAATCTTGTTGAGAGTCTCGTCTTTTTATCTATTTTATTCGCAAAAGGAAATTCTTCATAACTCGATGTGTTTTTTTGTTGACGAAGGCAAATGGATGTGAGATATTGTTTGAAGTTCAAACTTTATTGGAGGACTTATGACAAAAGATAAAGAGCAACTCAATCATTTCCTCGTCGTGACATTCAACGATATTCTTCGCTATGAAGAGCGCGCGCTTGAACGATTGGCAAACAATCGCTTGTCCATCAGCGAAATACATCTGTTGGAAGCAGTTTTTGAGACGATGAAGAAAAAAGAGAATACATCGACTAATATCGCTAGCGCATTAGGAATAACACTCGGTTCATTGACGACCGCTGTCAAAACCCTTGAGCGCAAGGGCTATCTCATTCGCGAACGCGATCAAAATGACAAGCGCGTCTTTTATCTTATTCCGACGCCGATTGCGACTTTTGTTAATAAAAAACACGAGCAATTTCATGAAGAAATGATTGATAATATCGTCGCCAATTTATCTTTTGAAGAAGAAAAAACATTAGCGATTGCTTTGGGCAAAGTTCAAACCTATTTTGGTGAAGAAGTTAGTTCGAGCGCTCAGAAAGGAAAAATCTAATCTATGGCTATTCGCATTTTTACTGATTCAACTTCCGAAATATCTCAAAAGCAGGCAAAGGAATTACATATTGATGTCATTCCGATGGTGGTTAATTTTAATCAAGAAGTATTTATTGATGGTGTCGATCTTTTTGCTGAAGACTTTTATAAGCGAATGCGAGAATCTGATATTCTTCCCAAGACGAGTTTAATAAATAGCGATACTTTTTATAAGCGCTTCGATGAGGTCTCTGATGATGACGAAATAATTGGAATTTTTATTTCGAGTGAGTTGAGCGGCTCTTTACAGTCCGCTCATGCCGCAAAAGAACTTCTTCCTCATAAGAAAATTCATTTGATTGATTCTCGACAAGTCACCTTTGGTCTCACCGCTTTAGTTCTCTATGCCATTCGCCTTCGCGATGAAGGGAAAAGCGCATCAGAAATCGTCAAAGCTGTTGAAGACGCGAAAAAACGCCTCGTCCTAATTGCGGTGATCGACACTCTCAAATATCTTAAACTAGGTGGTCGTTTGTCGAGCGCTTCGGCGGTCCTTGGAACGATCATGGGAGTTAAACCGCTCCTTAAAATAGAAGATGGAAAAGTGCTCGCGGTTCACAAGGTATTCGGATTGACTCGCGCCTTTGCCTGGCTCGTGAAACAGTATCAATCGAGCGATGTCGATAAAACAATGCCTCGTTTATTCGGCCATTCCGATGCGAAAGAAACTTTAAAAGAATTTCAAACGTTTGTCAGCAAGCACACCGACTTTCCTCTCGATTCAGTCTATCCGATCGGAGTGACGGTCGGAGTCCATACCGGTCCTGGAGCGGTCGGATTTTGTTTCTTCACAAAAGCTCGTAAATAAAAGATTTTATTTTAATAAACCGCCAATTTTCGGCATGTGTCCACCAGTTAGACTGGATATATCATTTCTCACGATCATCGCATTGGCATCAACGGTCAATATCTCTTTGATTATATCGTTGCTGCCGCGGCGATTTGTGTAGATCATCAAAACTTTTCTTTGCACATCCTTGCCTTCAGCGTTCATCGTGGTTACACCTAGCCCTTTTCCACGCAATATTTCACAGATAATCTCTCCTTTTTCTTCTGAAGTGATGACCTGTATAAGTATTTTTCCAAATGCCAATTTCTCTTCAAGAATAGAACCGCAATACACACCGGCAGCAAAGCCTAAAGCATAGGCGATGCCTTTATATGGCGATTCGGTTAAACCGATGATTACTCGCGAAGCGACAAACACCCAAATGGAGATTTCGACAAGTGCCAATAAAACAGCAATCTTGCGATAGCCCTTTACAACTAATATACTTCGAAGAGTTCCTACCGAAACCTCGACTATTTTTGCTAGGAAAATACCGCAGAATTCTAAAATAATCATCAGCGTGCTCATCGTCCAAATCGAGTTCCAAAATGCATTCCAATCCATAATCATTCCTTCGTTTCAATGCGCGAGATAGAAGCGCTGATAAATATCATATTGTAAAAAAGAGTACTTTACAATAATTCGCCGGATATTTTAGATGGATAAGATACAAATTTTCTTATTTTACAGCTGACGGAGTATTCTTTTCCATCATCGCTCTCGTCTTGATTTCGACTTCGCTTCTGAGCTTTTCTATCGCTTCATTTTTACTCAATGAATAATCGATGAACATCGGTTCGCCAATTTCAATGGTGATGCATGGATAATCATGTTTCCATAATCTCCATATTCCTTTTGCTGGTCGATATGAAATAGCCAATGGATAAAGCGGTACATTGTTTCGATAAACAAAAACAAAAGCCCCTTTCTTATACGGGCGAATTGTCTCGTTGTAATACCACATTGAACCTTCGGGATAAAAATGGATCCACTCGCCATTTTTGAGCATGGTGTCGAGATCATTTGAAAACCTCACCAATCCGTTGATCGAAGTGGAGATAGGAATAGAACCGACCACTCGCATGAGCTTGCCCAATGAGGAATCGTTGTTCTTCTTCCACACAGTGACATATCCCCGTCGACATCTCATCGCGCTTCTGACACAAATATAATCCCATTCAAAGACATGGTTACAAGTCGTCACAAAGCCATTTTTGTAAAATTTCCTATATTTTCCGTGCTTGTATTTTCGCCCTTTAATTTTTAATCCGTAGCGGACATAGTTTGAAAAGTAGATTAAGACGATGAATAAGATATTCATCATGTTTTGCCAAAAGCGAAGCCACATGCTTCGCGAATAATATGGGTAATGATTGTCTAAGTCGACATTTCTTACCTGTTTAGGGTTGATCATATGAGCATCGGTTTCTTTTGGATAATCAAAGCGAAGCCCATGATGATATTTAATATAGTTATTATCGTTTTGCGTTTTCATCTCTATCCATAATAAAACATTTCGTTCTTTGAGACATAACACAAATTGAATTGGACCATCAGTCCGATGTCTTTTGCCTAGCGCATACATGTATGTTAAAATGTGAAATAACAAAATTGGAGGAGCGATGCGTGATCTATTTTGACTATTCCGCCACAACGCCAGTTGATAATCGCGTTCTCAAGGCTTACAAAAAGGCCGTTCATCGCTTTGTTGGAAATCCTAATTCCTCGCATTCTCTTGGACGAGAGAGCAAAGGAGCGATTGACAAAACAATTTTAGAAATTGAGAAATTATTACACATCGATTCATCGCATGAAGTCATCTTTACTAGCGGAGCGAGCGAAGCGAATAATTTGGCTATCAAAGGTCTGATCGAACATTCGAATATTTCCGATGCGCACATCATTACAACCGCTTTTGAACATCCTTCTGTCGTCGCTCCGATGAACTATCTAGCTCGTCACGGTTTTATCATCGACATCGTTAGAAGCGATGAACAAGGTCGTGTTGATTTAAATGATCTGGCGAGATTGCTGTCACCTAAAACAATCTTAGTTTCCATCGGCGCAGTCAATAGTGAAATAGGCATCATTCAGCCACTTGAAAGCATCGCAAAAATTGTGCATTCATCTTCGAAAGCCGCATTTCATTGCGATGCTACACAAGCGATAGGAAAGATGCCAATCGATTTATCTAGTCTTGACTTAGTATCCTTTTCCTCTCATAAATTTTATGGATTAAAAGGGATAGGCGTTTTATTAAGAAAAAAATCAGTTTTGCTCGAACCACAAATTCATGGAGGTCATTCCACGAGTAAATTTCGCAGTGGGACACCTGCTCTTCCGCTAATCATCTCTCTTGGTACGGCCCTGAAGTGTACACTGACCGATTTTGATAGTAAATGTCGCCATGTAAAAGAATTATCTCGCTACGCTCGTTTGCACTTAGCCTCCGTCAAAGATTTGATTTTCAATAGCCAAGAAGATGTATGCTTGCCTCATATTATCAATGTTTCATTGCCACATTTTTCCAGCGCCCAAATCGTCGATTATTTAGATAAAAACAACATCTATGTTTCGAGCAGCACCGCTTGTTCAAGCGATGCTGAGAAGTCATCCGCGGTATTCGCTTTGACACGAGATGACGTTCGCTCTCGAACATGTATTCGCATCAGCCTTTCTTTTTTATCCACCAAGAGAGAAGTCAATCGTTTAATCAAGGTTTTGAAAAGGATGGTTTCTGAATGATTGTCATTCATTTTGTAACAGCCCTCTGGTGTCCAAGTTGTTTGATCATGCGCCCGCGATATGCGACTATCCTAAAGCAACATTCCGATTGGCGAATTATTGAACACGACTATGATTTTGATGAATCATATATTGAACAAGAGAAGATTGGCAAAATATTGCCCGTCGCAATTTTCGTGGATGGAGACAGAGAAGTGCTTCGCCTTATCGGTGAAAAATCTCTTAAAGAGATTAGCAAGATGATTCAGGAGTGTTTATAATGAAAAAAAGATGGTTCAAATTTTTTACGGCCATCGCTTTTTCTTTGACTCTTTTCTCGTGTTCTTTTCAAAGCGATACCGTCGCTTATGCTGAATCGGATGTCGCAGCGTTTAATGTCTATTTATTTCATACACAAGGATGTCCGCATTGCGAGTCGGAAATTGCTTTTTTTGATTCATATCTTCCCACGCACACAAACATAACTTTGCTCAAGTACGATATAAGCAATTCTGAAAATTTAGCCCTTTTAAACAAAGTTTCAATCGCTTTTAACGATCCGAGTCTATCCACTCCGTGCACGGTTGTTGGTGGTAAACACTATGTCGGATTCGAAGATAGCGTAAAAGCTGCTCTGCAAAAAACTTTAGAGAGGTATTCGCAGAACGGCACCGATGATGTGATGTCCTATATTTTAGCGGGTGAAGCAGTTCCTGCCTCTGCTTTTGATACATCTTCTGATTATGAGATCACTCTGCCATTATTTGGCACGATTGATGTGCGCAACACCTCGCTTTTTGCCATATCTATCGTCTTGGGTTTCATCGATGGATTCAATCCTTGTGCCATGTGGGTATTAATCTTTTTGATATCGATGTTGATTTCCGTCAACGATAAAAAACGTGTATGGCTACTCGGCGGTGCTTTTTTATTGACCTCCTCACTATTTTATTTCGGTGTTTTGTACGCTTGGGTCACCGCTTTATCTTTTCTAGCAGCGAAGGTAATATTTCAAATTATTGTCGGAATCATCGCTCTCGCCGCCGGAGGATATAATTTATACAAATTTATTAAGGCTAAAATAAAAAAAGAAGATGGTTGCGAAGTGACTTCCGTCAAAACCAAACAATCCATCGCTGAAAGAGTGAAAAAGATTGCGTTGGCATCAAGTTTTTGGCTCGCTTTAGCCGGTGTGATCCTTTTGGCTATCGTCGTCAATTTAATCGAATTGGCTTGTTCGACTGGACTTCCTGTCTTATTCACTCAGATTCTCGCTCTCAACGGCATAACGGGCATCGGAGCGCTCCCTTATATTCTCCTCTATCTTTTCTTCTTCATGCTCGATGACATCGTCGTCTTTGCGATAGCCGTTCTCACATTTAAAATTAGTCCCATCTCCATCAAATTTGCAAAATATAGCAGTTTGGTCGGTGGCATTCTGATGATCATCATCGGCATCCTAATGATTTTCTTTCCCAACATTTTAATGTTCGCCTTTTAATAAAAATGTAAACAAAACCTTACAAATAATGTTAGTATTGCTTTGTGGATATCATCTCTTTTTGCGACCACAATAAATTGCATATGGAGGATGAAATATGAATTTTGGAAAGAATTTGACTCTGATTAGAAAGAGTAAAGGAATTTCACAGGAGGAACTCGCAAACATAGTGGGGGTGTCCAGGCAAACGATGTACACATGGGAAGCTGACTTGGCCTACCCCAATGTCGTGATGCTCAAGCGTCTAGCGGACATTCTATCGACGACCATCGACGATCTCGTCTCTGGTTTTGATGTCAATAAGTTGCCTCGTGTTCTACCGAAATTTGAATTGGAGTACATCAGCAAATCAAAGGATTCTATCGCATATAAAGAAATGCCGAATTGGTTCGTTGAATTAAGAGATGGCGATGAAGTGAATTTTGCTTTATACGATAATGGAATAAAAGATTATTCATATCATTTGAGCGTCGTATCAAAAATTATTCTACACGGACAGGAAGGATACGAAATCGCCGTCGATGAATATTCGGAGATGGGATGCAAAGAATCGACCTTTGTTCTAATAGGTCAACTCGATGATGAGATGATTCGCTATTTAGGTCGTATCGACACGATCGATGGAAAGAAGATCATTTCGACATTTAAGGATAAAACCTTCATTAAGAATTGGGGCATGGGCGAAAATAATAGTGGTCGATCAATCATCTTCAACGATGTTGAGATATATAATTTGAAAATTAATGATACGAGATACCCTGTCAAAAAAATATCATATCTCGACAGCGACACTATTTTTGTTGAAGTTTACCTCGATGAGGAGAATAGAACTATTCTTTGGAAGAGATATGACCTTGGTAAAGATAGTGGAGAAGTCGTGAATATCGACGGCAAGAAATACGGTCTATTCTATCAGTGCATAACAGATCGATTGAGATGAAACGAGGCCTTCATTTTTAATTAAAATTAAAATGCTGGCATAATAAAATGAAATAATTGATAATTATTAATATGATAAGCAAGAACTTGCTGCTCATTCGCAAGATGGTTGGCATCGCTGTTTTGATCGCCCTCACAATCGTTTTAACATTCATTTCGAATTATATAACCATCGCCGGCATTTCGATCAATCTGTCAGTTTTACCTGTCGCTCTAGCTGGAATTCTCTATGGTCCACTAGCTGGACTATTTGTCGGTTTAGTAAATGGCGGTTTAGTGCTTCTCGCCCCAGCGACTGCAGGATATATCGCTACTAATGTTTGGGCAACGATTATTGTCTGCCTGCTCAAAACTGGATTAGCGGGTTTATGCTCAGGATTTTTATTCCGCTTATTATATAAGAGATATTTTTCTCTCGGTGTGGTCATCGCCTCGATATTGACGCCGATTATCAATACGGGATTATTTATCCTCGGTTCATTATTATTTTTTGGCGGTTTGTTCGGCACGTTGATCACAATTTTTATCAGTGTGAATTTTATCATCGAGTTCTCCGTGATCATCGTCTGTTGTCCAACGATTATATTTCTCATTAAAACGTTGATGAAAAATTATCAAGACTTCTTTTCTATCGACGATCCAAAAGCAAAGAAATAATCATCTCAGTTTTGTTTGTTATATCGCTTCTTAAGATGTGTGATAAAATATAATAAAGTTATATTTAAGGAGAGAACTAGCAATGAAAGAAATATATTCGCCTTTGTTTACTCCGTGGAAGATCAGGGATGTCGAAATTAAAAACCGCATCGTCTTGACGTCGATGGGAGGAACATCTATTTTCGGATGGATGGAACCCGCTCATTTCGATAGAGAAGCGGCGAAGTTTCTTTTGGAAAAAGCCAAAAATAATGTCGGTTTAGTCCTTCCTGGAATTGCGCCGATTCGCAACCCGATGCTCGGTGGCTGGCTCTACTCCAATAAGCACATGTACAAGCAATTAAAAGAATATATGGTGGAGTTCCACAAAACCGGAGCGAAGATGTTCATCCAGTTAACCGCTGGTTTTGGCCGCTCCTTTGCTATCAACGAAACGATGGAGAAAGTCGGCTCGAACAAAGTGTTAAACGTTTTGATGAAACCGATTTTAAATATCGATTGGCTCTGCATGTCAGCTTCACCATCTCCTAACCGATGGTCAGATAAAGTGCCATCAAAACAGATGACAAAAAAACAGATCGATATGATGATTGAAGCCTTTGCAAAAACTGCTAAACTATGCCAAGAAGCTGGTGTTGATGGCATTGAAGTTCACGCTGTGCACGAAGGATATCTATTAGATCAATTCACCCTTAAATACGTCAACAAGCGCACTGATGAATATGGCGGCTCATTCGAGAATCGTTACCGCTTCCCTGTCGAAATCGTCAAAGCGATTAAAAAAGTTTGTGGAGAAGATTTTCCTGTCTCTCTTCGATATTCGGTTCTTTCTAAGACAAAAGATTTTAGAAGTGGGGCTATGCCGGGAGAAGATTACATCGAGGTCGGTCGCGATATGCTCGAAAGCGAACAAGCGGCGAAATATCTACAAGATGCGGGCTATGATATGCTCAATTGCGATAATGGAACATATGATGCTTGGTATTGGGCTCATCCACCGGGATATATGCCTTTAAACTGCAATCTCGAAGATGTTGAACACATCAAGAAATTCGTCACCATCCCCGTTGTCGCCGCTGGTAGAATGACTCCTGAAGTGGCATCAAAAGCGATTAAAGAGGGAAAGATTGATGGCATGGGTGTCGCGAGACAATTTTTAGCTGATCCGGAATGGGTCACCAAGATGAAAGCTGACAAGGAATCAGAGATACGCCCTTGTATCTGCTGTCATAATGGCTGTTTTAATATGTGCCATTATGAAGGCGTAGCAAATGATCAAGATTTAGGCGACGCTATACATATGGCGCGCTGTGCGGTTAATCCTGAGACGATGCAAACTGATATCTATCATCTCGAAAAAGCTCGAAAAGTGAAAAGCGTTGCTGTTATCGGTGGCGGTATTGGCGGAATGGAAACAGCCAGAGCATTAGCCATTCGCGGACATAGAGTTACCCTGTATGAAAAGAGTGGCAAATTGGGTGGCGTATTCATCGCTGCGGCGACTCCTTCTTTCAAAGAAAAAGATCGCGATCTAATCGCGTGGTATCGCCAAGAGATGAAGAGATATCCCATCGATATCAAGTTGAATGAAGAAGTAAAAGATCTGTCATCAATTCAAGCGGATGAAATCGTGATCGCCACGGGTGCCAAGCCGCGTCTTATGCATATTCCTGGCATTGAGAAATCGATTGAAGCTTGCGATTATTTATTGGGCAAGAAACACGTCGATGATAATATTGTCATCATCGGTGGTGGTCTCACCGGTTGCGAAATCGCATATGATCTATCTTTGCAAGGCAAAAAAGTCTCTATTGTGGAGATGAAAAATGACCTCATCGCTGTCAAAGGTGTGTGTATGGCCAATTCCACTTACTTAAGGGATTATTTCAAACTCCATAAGACAGATGTCCATCTCGAGACGATACTAAAAGAGATTAAGGACAAGTCGGTCATCGTCACTACAAAAGATGGTAAAGAGATGGAAATTCCTTGCGATTCCGTCATCATGTCGGTCGGATATATTCCTCAACCTCTATCAAAAGAAAAAAAGCACATCCATCTCGTTGGTGATTGCTTAGAGGTCGGCAATCTCAGAACCGTGATCTGGCGCGCTTGGGATGTCGCGATGAAATTATAGATTATATCGATAATAAAAAGGGACTCACTTGTCCCTTTTATTTTTGCGTTCTTCTTTAGCTTTACCGACAAGCGATATTCCACCTTGAGCTGTTTCTTTATAATCTTTTGAGAGATTATCTCCTGTCATCTTCATCGTGAGAACGATATCGTCAAGCGACATGAAACTCTTTCTGTTTCCGCTCATCCATTTGGCGAATAGATAACTTTCGGTCGCTCGAACGGCTCCGACAGCATTTCTTTCGATGCAAGGGATCGCCACGTAACCATCGATGGGATCACATGTTAATCCCAGCTGGTGCTCCATCGCTAATTCGGCAGCATATTCAATCTGAGCGAGACCTAAATGATCGATGGAACAAAGCGCTGCGCTCGCCATGCAGATCGCAACACCGATTTCCGCTTGACAGCCACCGACAGCTCCAGAAATGGTGGCATTTTGTTTGAAGATGTTGCCGACGATTCCAGCGACCATCAAAGCGTCTATCACACCTTCCATTGAAACTTTTCCGGTGATGAAGTTCGAAAACAAGACCGCTGGTAGGACACCAGCGCTTCCACATGTAGGCGCCGTGACAACTTCTCCGCCATCAGCGTTCTCTTCGCTCACAGCGTAGGCATAGGAAGCAGTGAGCAAAATATTCCTATCCTCTTTAGAAGTGAGCCAGGCCTCTTCTTTATATAATCGCTTAGCTACGCGGTCGATGTATAACTCTTTTCCCGCTCGCACTTTACCTTCAGTAGATAATCCCCTTTTTATGCAGTGGAACATCGTCAGAGCGATGTCCATTAAATACTCTCTGATATCGCTGTCTTCAAAATTCATCACGAACTCGGGAATGGAGTTCATGCGATGAGCTTTCATATAATGTTTAATATCATTAAAACTCGCAAAATTGTAAATATCTTTGCTCTCGACGCTCGGATCTTCTAGGCAAGTGATCTCGCCCCCGCCAATCGACTCGTATGTGCGCTCGATGAATAAAACACCTTTATTGTATGCCGAAAATTTGACTGTATTGGGGTGCCTCGTCGGCGTATTGATATCCAACTTTACATCGCATGGAGTGGGGTAGATTGTGTTTTTGATTATATCGGGGGTGTGATGACCGACTCCTGTCAATGCTAAGGAACCATATAAGACGACTCTTATCTCATCAACATTTCTTTCACCTATGTGATGTAAAAAATCAAGAGTGGCTATCTTGGGACCGATAGTGTGACTAGATGATGGACCAGGTCCTTTTCGATATAGTGCTTTGAGTGACTTCATAATGTGATGCCTCGTTTAATTTTATCATATAAAATAACATCGCGATTGTTTTTTGCTTCGCCATTAATTATTTTGTGTATAATTAAGTTTAGAAAAAAGGACAAAGTGCTTTCAATGAAACGAAAAATTCCTGATCTTCGATACGAGATGAGCGAAGAAGAGATAGCGAAAATAAAGCGAATTGAAATCGCTCTTCTCGATGATTTTGTGCACGTTTGCAATGAATTGCACCTCGTCTACTTTTTATGCGCCGGCACTCTTCTTGGAGCGGTTCGCCATCAAGGCTTTATTCCATGGGATGATGACATCGATGTGCAGATGCCGAGAAAAGATTATGAAATATTTGCGAGAGAAGGACAGAAATTGCTCAAAAAGAACTATGTCCTCGAATCGGTATATTCCTATGCCGAATGCTATGATAATTTTATGAAGATTAGAGATGTTAATACCACTTTTGTGGAGAGCACTACGCGCAATTTCGATTTACCTCACGGAGTGTATATCGATATTTTCGCCATCGATCCATTGCCTGATGATGAGAGAAAAAGGAGACGGTATTCCTATAGGATTGAACTCTATAAATCGAGAGTCCTCAACAAAGTGTGCAAAAGTCAATTTTTGCCTAAGCGATCAATCAAAGGTAAACTCTTCACTCTGTATTCATTCATCGCCTCTGGTTTTCTCTCGCCGCGAAAAGCTGTGCTTAAACGCGATCGATTCATCCTTTCATATCAAGATATGTCCGCCTCTGATCTAATCGTTGAAAGCAAGACATCAAGACTTTATAAAAAAGAGATATTTGCTGGGACCAGCGATGTGACATTTGAAGGAAAGATTTATAAAGGGCCAAAACTATGCAAAGAATATCTGATGGTTCAGTATGGTCCAAACTACATGGAACTCCCTCCGATTGAGAAGCGCCACCCGCATCATTATTGTTGCATGCTCGATTTAGAAAAATCCTATATTGATGTTTTGGAGCGATATCTCCTCAAGCGATGAAAGGTCAAAAATGAAAAAAAATAGAGTTCGTTTCGTTTCGATATGCATATCCGTGGTGGCTCTAACATCCTGCGGTTTTATCGACACGCCCTCGAACAGTGAAACCAGCAGTGGCGATTCCATTAGCGATAGCATAAGCTCTACGAGCGATTCGACGTCGCCTAGCACCAGTGAACAGCCTTCAAATACTGTTGATGTCAGCTTTTATGCGATCAATGATTTCCATGGTGCGATCGAAACATCATACTCAGGAGTGACTTTAGGTCAAACGGCCACCTTTTTAAAAGCCCGTAAAGCTGAAGGCTCTATTCTCATAAATTCTGGCGATATGTGGCAAGGCAGCATGCTCTCTAATTACAACAATGGTGAATTAGTCACCAGAGCGTTTAAAAATATCGGTTTTGATGCCTCGATCTTGGGCAACCATGAGTTTGACTGGAATACATCGTATATCGAAGCGAATGAGGTTATCTATGGCGAGAAATTTCTCGGGTGCAATATCATGGAGTATCCTCGAGGTTCTAATGGCTGGGTCAAATCGCCACTAACGAACTCGTCAAAGATTGTCTATGCGAATGCTGGGACTAGTTCAGAAGTTAAAATTGGCATCATCGGTGCGATTCCCACCAACCAATTATCATCTATTACCTCATTAAATACCGAAAACGTAATTTTTGTGGATGAGACGCCGATCATCAAAGCGGAAGCTAGTCGGCTCAGAGATCAAGAAGGTTGCGATCTCGTCGTCGCGAGTTATCACGCTGGTCAAGATCAAGTCGATCGCTCTTTGATGGGAGGAAATTCTGGTGCGGGAATTAAATATCTCGACGCTGTTTTCTGCGCTCATACACATGCAGCTGAGACGTCGATGGTCAATGGCATACCACTCGTTCAAGCGGGCGGCTATGGTGGCAAGCTCAGCAAAGTTGTTCTCACATACAATCTTTCAACAAAAACATTAGTGAAGTGCAAAAATTACTCGATTGTTGATTTAAATGGGTACTCGTTGAGCAACGATCCAGAAGTGCAGTCTCTAATCGATGCCGAAAAAGAGATCGTCGATCCATTATCGAGCGAAGTGATCGGCAAAGCCGCTAGCGATTTTGATTCGGAAGATCAACTTCCTAAAATGTTTGCGACATCGATCTACAAACAAGTGATGGATAATGATGAGTATGCAGATTATCAAGATGTCGATTATATCGTGGTCAACTACGCTCGAACATCTATCACTAATTACAATAGTAATTTTGATGTGACTTTCTCCATGCTCTATGATTCAATTCCCTTTGACAATGGACTCTATTATGTCGAGACCAATGGTGAAGAGTTGATGTCGGAGTTATTATACAATTATTTCTACCGAGTTGATGGCGACGCTCTTGTGAATAGCACAAGCGCTAAATATAAAATCATCGTCTATGATTACTTATTATTCCATATCCGCGTTAATATCGATGGCGATTATTATACGAAATACTATAATTATTTTCCTTACGCTTCTTTGAACAATCCAGCTCTCATCTCTGGCTTATCATGCCGAGAAGCAGCTCGTACCGAATTTGAATCAGCCTCGGTTTTAGATCCAAATAACTATGTTAACGACCGCACTAATCGCAGTAAACTATCATCCAATATTTAATTAAATACATATTTTTGGTATCGATCATCGAACGAAGTCCGCAAGACTTTTGCCTTGAACAATCGATAGATCTCGCTTCTACAAAGTTGATGCAAAAAGCACTTTGTTTATCTTATAATAATCAATATGAAATTATTAATGACCTTGCATGATGATCAATATACTTCTTGTGGTGTTGACCATGTTCGCGATGTCGTGCGTGCAATAGTGGTGAATGAAGAAGGAAAAATCGCTCTTCACAAACTGTATGCTACTGATATGTTTGGGTTTCGCGACTATTATGAAACACCTGGTGGTGGTCGAAAAGAGGGCGAAACGCTTCATGAGGCACTCGAAAGGGAATTGATTGAAGAATTAGGCGTGAAAGTAAAAATCATGTCTGAAATAGGCGAAATTATCGATTACTATAATCTCATCAAAAGAGAGAATCACAATTATTTCTATCTCGCAAAAGTGGTGGGATATACCGAAAAGCATCTCGAAGAGAAAGAGAAATCGCTCATCGAAAAGACCATCTGGGTTGACATTGATGCTGCTATCGACCTTTATAATAATATGCAGAATGTTCTCGTAGGCAAATTGGTTAAGCAAAGAGAATTGCCTATACTAAAACTCGCTAAAGAAATGCTGAATAAATCCCATTAGTTTTTCTTTGACAATAAAAGTCTATACACTTATTATAAATAAGCGTTAAGCGCACATGGCGAATGTGGTGAAGAGGCTAACACAACCGGCTGTGAACCGGTCATTCGTGGGTTCGAGCCCCATCATTCGCCCCATAAGACAACAATAGGTTTGATAGTATATCAGACCTTTTTTTGCGCTCCTTTCAACTAGTTCATACATCTCAATATTTTCATCAGAGTTTTTTATTATTAATCGTTAGAACTGTATCATTTAGGCCAAATCGACATTAGCAATGATGATAACATATTATCAACAGAGATAAGTAATAATTGACAGACCTTGTTGTTCCTTGATAGAATTTAAATGCAAATTGTAATGCGAAAAAGCGAGGAAAATTCGTTTTTGTATTACTAATAAAAGGAGAAATGTCATGGACAAATCTACTACTATGAATGAGAACAAATCGCTTTTTGATGGAAAATTGATCGAATTTATCGGTATTGTTTTTCTTTCTTGTTTGATTTCTGTTTGCACTTTAGGAATAGCCTTTCCATGGGCTCTTGTCTTGGTGTATCGCTGGCAAGTTAAGCACACGATATATGACGGGAAAGCGCTAAGATTTAATGGAACTGGTGGTCAATTGATCGGTTCTTATCTCAAATGGTTATTATTATGCATTATCACTTTGGGTATCTATTCATTATTTGTTCCAATCAAAATAAAACAATGGCAGACTAAACACACTCATTTCGTCTCTTCTGACAAAGCGAGCGAGTCAGTTTTTATTGGCAAGTTTTATGCATTGTGGGGCATTAATATACTGTCTGTTTTTTTATGCTTAATCACCCTTTCATTAGCGCTTCCTTTTGTCATTGCGATGAGAAAGAATTGGGAGGAAAAGAATACGATTATTGATGGTTATCATCTCGCATTCAATGGTCGCGGCATTCAACTATTTGGCAATTATATTAAATGGTTTCTGCTGTCGATTGTCACTCTAGGAATCTACTCATTTTGGATTCCGATTAAATTTATGAAGTGGGGCGTTTCGCATACGTCAATTGTTGATCGGAATGTCAATCAGATTAAAAACGTTCAAATTGCAGATCGCTCAAGCGAGAGCAAAAACATGACGTCACCGCAACACTTTGATGATTTGAGCAGAGAAAAACTTCAAAATTATTATGCTAGAGAATCATTCAAAAAGAATAATAAAATATTTGGGATTGTTTCAATTGTGACCATATCATTTTCCATTATTTACTATATGTTTTTGTTAATATATTCGATTTCCAGCAATATATCTATGTCATATTCATATTCTTCAGTCATCAATGTCCTCAATCTCATTTATACCATCGTGATGTTGCTGGTTAGCATATCATTATTATTGGTAATTATTTCTGCCTTGCGAGCCCCGGTGTTTGAATATAAAGTTGCAGGGAGATTCATCTTTTTTAGCAATGTGTTGATTATCGCTAGCATGTTGGTTGAATTTATTATTTTTATCGCTCAATTCAATGTCGCAATTCCTCTAGTAGTTTTATTTATGATCTTGTGTGCCGGCATTTTAGTTTCATATGCATTTTTCAGCGCAAAACTATTTGAGAATTATACCCTAGTTATTTTTGAAGCTAAATCAAAGGCAAAAGCCTATAAAAAAATGGTGAAATCGTCAGTCGTTTTACTATGCATAAATTTATCAAACATCTTACTTATTATTGTGATCTCGTCTGTTTCTCTGATATTAAATCTTAATAGACACACAGGTCCAACGGCTCCTGACATAACCCTCGTTCTACTATTTTATATATTATCCATATTACCATTGATTTTTTCTTCAATTACTTATGTATATATACACTATTTTTTGAGACGCGGACTACCATTCTCAAAAAATGCTGCTCAATCTAATAATATCGGCACAAATAATCAAAACCAGAATGATGATAAAAAAACAAGCTCTGTTATAGCGACAAGTTCTGCTCCTAGTTCCGATGGCGCCTTAATCGCATTGAAATCAAAAACAGATTTTAAGAACGAGATAAAGCATGAAAAAGAAGATGAAGAAAGTGAACGTGCTGTAAAAAGCGAATCCGTCGGCTCTGTCTCATTTGCAGGAGCTCATGCGAACAGAGAAAATGCTGTTGATTTATCAGCTGATCAGGCAATGAATAAAAATAAAAAAATCAAGAGGCTATCAGAATCGCTTAAAGAGAAATTCAAAACGTATGGAATACTGCACATCGTTGCAAACATAATCATACTTGTGGCATCAATTTTGATTCTTTGTATCCCAATATTGGATGTCTATACTTATATTGAGAACGAGTATTTATTCCTTTCAAATTTGTCTTTGCTTTCTCTACCTTTTTATTTTGCACAGCAAATCCAGGATGTTCGAGGTATTTTTTCGGTTTACTTTTTAGTCATTTTTTCATACCCGATAGGCATTTATAGTATCGTAGCTATGGTAATTTCTATTGTTAGAATAATAAAAAATTCTATCGATGTTTTTGCTAAAAAGAATTATCCAATTAAAATGTGCGATGCAATAGCGACAAATGAAAAAAAGGTAAATGATTCCGTTTTGAAAAATTACGGATTTGGGTTCATATTTTTCCTTGTGTTTTATTGTATTTTGCTAGCAAGTTTATCGAATATTCTTTCTCGACTCACAGGGCAATATGGATTTGTAGTTAATATGTGGATTATTTTCCCATGCATTCTTCTTGTTGGATATGTGGTGGTAATTATAATCCGCTCAGTGATGCTGAATCGAATTAAGGATACGATTTGTGATGAATTATATAGCACTGATCACGATGGGGAATAACTCTCATTTTTCGAGATTTGATGCACCGATTTATCATTGCGATCAATGGAAAGGAGTATTGGGCTAGTGTGATTAGAGGAGTTTTGTGACAATCAGCCACAAATGTTTACGATAACATTTAGCAAAATTTGTAACAATTATAGCTAATATCTGTGCTTTGAAACCGCTACCATTTTGCAAAAATTGATTTTAAAGTCAAAAAAACGTCTAAAAACCATCAAAAACAACATTATAGTGACAAAGTCACTAAAAAATAAATCATTTAATAGTTGACAATCACTTCTTGAACGTATATTATTTACTCTGTGCAATGTGTTGAAGGTACCTTGGTAAACACGAAATTAGTGTGTGATTACTAGAGTAAGGTTCTGCGAGTGTGTCCTCCATCTTGTGCAAAATATAATGTTGGACCTTTTATTAAGTTAAAATACGTTCTTACATTAAGTTGTTGTAATTAGGGAGGAAAAACTCATGAAAAACAAAAAAACAACAAAGAAATTCGCAATCGCTCTATTAGCATTGCTCGGCGTCGTTAGCACTGGCGCAACCTATGCGTATTGGCAAGGTGCAGTCCTAGGTGCAAATCAGAACGCTGCTGCAACGATCAACATTGGCCACGCCAGTGAAATCGAAACCGCTGTCAATGTCAGCAACTTAACCGCTGGCAAGGAACTCGTTCCAAGCGGAAGAGTTGAAGACGCCGCTACACAAACCGATTTAGTCGCATTTGATTTCAGTGTCACATGGACGGATGAAGATGCCGTGTTGTCTGATGCTGTCGCAAATGGTTCTCTATCAGTCGCTGTTACTGGCAAAACAATCGCTGGTGCTGCTGCTAACATTGGACTCGTCAATGTCACTCTTCCAGATGCCCAAGCAATCGTATTAAGTGGTTCCGCCGTTGCTGTTCATGTTGAAGTCACTTTGACTGAACCTGAAGACAAGGCTGTCTACGATGCCATCATCGATCAAGAAATCATTGTTGCTCTCAATTTCGCTGTCGAAGTTGCTTAATTGATTGACCCAATACATTAATTGATTCTTATTGAAACGGGAACCACATGGTTTCCGTTTCTGTTTTTGAAGGGAGGTTAATTTATGAAGAAAAATAGCAAAATTTATGTAATTTCGCTTGTTTTACTTGGTTTATTAGCTTCTTTTTCTTCTACATATGCTTTTTGGCAAGGCTCGGTAAACGCATCATCAAACACTAACAATCAGAACATCTATATCGGTTCTTGGGATTTTGAAGAGAATACTTATGTGCGCCGACCACGTGGCATCCCGGAATTTGTTCTTGGGCATTATTATCCAGCGAATACCGTCGTTTGGTACGATGGGGCTTTTTACATCACGCGCGGTGATGGATGGCAAGAAGGATATCCACCTTCTCCCGATGCTTATAGTGCATACAACATGATTACCGTAAATCACCAGATTGGTAATACTTATTACAATAATGATGTTGTTTACTATGAAGGATGTTTTTATCGCGTCGTTGATGCCGGTAATGCTAACAATCATTATCCTGGCACGACCATGTATGGTTGGTACAATATGAATTCTATCAATTTTACTTCTCATCAAAGATTCATGAAGAATGATTACACAATTTATCAAGGCATTCTTTATGTCTCATCGATCGATAATCAAGAAGAAAACTCATCTACGACCCCTGATTCGAGCAAATATTGGCATATCGCTGGATCGATGGAATACGATTTAAGCATTCGCTATTACGCAAATGATATCGTAGCGTTTAATGGTTTATACTATCGCGCTGCGTGGGAGACGATCGGTTCTAGCCCCGCTAACACAAATCCTTGGGGACCATGGATTAAAATAACTATCTCCTCCTATGAATCTGGAGTCACTTATTCAAATGGACAGATCATTCTTTATGGTGGGCATCAGTATAAGGTCATGAATTCATCTCTTGCCGCCAACCATGCTCCGGGGACAATTACTGGCGCATATAAACAGATCGATACATATACTTACACCAGCAATAATACATATTTAATCGGCGATGTCGTCATGTACAATGGTCAATATTGGAAAGCTGTCAACGCTGAAAATGCTCAAAATAATCTCCCGGGCACAGTTAAAAATGCTTGGAATCTTCTAAATACAAGCGATTATCAGTGGTTTAATACATATAATTCCGGCGACTATGTCGTATGGCATAGCAAGAAATATATGGTATATGATGCCTCTCGCGCTAGTCTCTACGCTCCCAATACGGAACCTCGAGCTTGGAATATCGTCAATACTTTTGCCTATAACAATTATACCGTCTATACCCCTGGAGTCATCAGCGGGATAAGCATCTATAATGATGTGGCTTATCGCGCCATTCAAGAAACGGTGAGCAATTATCCTCCAATAGATCCAATCCCATCAAATATATACTGGACTGAGTATTAATTATTAGGATAACGCCATGAAACAAGAAAACAATCATGAAACGCAAAAAGAAAAAGTTATCGATATAGTGACGAGAGTTGGCATCTCGACATTGATCATCGCTATCTTATTCTTTGTCATCAGTTTTTTATATATTCCAACCTTTTCCTATAATATGTATTCCATCG
This sequence comes from Bacilli bacterium, assembly GCA_041653015.1. Classification (GTDB taxonomy): domain Bacteria; phylum Bacillota_I; class Bacilli_A; order RFN20; family CAG-826; genus JBAZGG01. The sequence goes on from JBAZGG010000005.1 coordinate 22,075, forward strand.
CCTCTTTCAGTGGTTTAGATGGAGTGGATTCTTCGCTGAATGAGAATGATTTATTGATCACGGAGAAACGCGATTTCACTCAGTCGCAAGGCGATGTCATCGTCTTTGATTTAAAAGGCTATGACGATAGCGATGGCATGATGGCTTATCGCTGTTTTGCTGTTCGTCAAGATCATGAGACTGGACTTCCATATTGTCTCGTCGGATCCACTGATAGTTCCATTTCCTACCCTTGGAAAGTAACTGAGGATATGTATCGAGGGACTGTGATTGTTCGCATCTCAGGAATGGGAGCTATAACCGGTTTCTTCGCAAATCCATTGAGCCTTATTTTTTGGGTTGTCGCTGGTGCTTCTGTCGCCGGTATTGTCATCATCGTTAAGCATAAGCCAAAAGAAAAATCTGAAAATGAAGATAAAGAAAGTAAAAAATGATTCATTTGAATCAAGCAATAACTGATGGATGAATTAATCGAAATCTCTCGAAAGAGTGCCGAAGAAGAAAAAAAGAGTGTTGGACGCATCGTTTTTAACGTTATATTTTGGAGCGTATTCACATTTTTTGCGGCATACTTTATTTTTGATACATTTTTGCCAAATAAGACCGTTTACATTTTCGGTATTAAAGGTTACACCGTCGAGAGCGAAAGTATGGTCGGTATCTACAACAAAAACGATGTTGTTTTCGTAAATGCCCCAGACTATGACAAACTGCAAGTTGGCGACATTATCACTTATGAGACGTATACAGTGACGAGAAGCGATAGTGGATTGAACTATTCAATCATCACTTCTGACATTGTAAATACTCACTATTTGGCTGAAATCGGCACAGATGTCAATGGTGTGATATATTATCGGACGATGTGCTACGAAAACTTTCATAAAGATTCGACGACATGGTCAAATTCAGATTATGATAAATACTATAATAAAAAAGGCGAAGAAGTTTTATTGCGACGAGAAGACATCTTAGGAAAGGCTGCTTTTTCTGTTCCTTGGGTCGGCAACATCAATAGTGTGTTTCAAGTTGTTTTTGGCGATCGCATATTCGTTTTATTGCTCTTCAGTGATGTCATCATCTTCTATTTGCTTTTCAGTATGCTGTGGTCTGATTATCGCAATTATCGCTCTGATAAGAGCGCGCTCGCTAAAAAGAATGAGAAAAAAGCGATAGATCAGATTGAATATAAAAATGACCGAAAACAATAGTGTCGCGCACATAGTATAATCTCTGATGACGCCCTCATTTTATTAAAAAAATAAAAACATTTCTCCCGTTTCTGTACTACAATAAAAGTGCTAGTATTGGAATATGCAAAACAATAGAAAATTTTCTTTCCCCATTTTGGTGATCACAGCATTTATTTGTACCGCCTGCTCACTCACGGGCCCCTCTCATGAAGTTCAAGAGTATTTCAGCGAGTTGCCATATCAGGACAATTTCAAAATAATGCAGCTGTCCGACATGCATTTTTCAAGCTATGATAATTTGAAGGAAGACTTTAATTTCCTCGATTCGCTAATCGAAGAAGCAGAACCAAATCTCGTCGTCATCACTGGTGATTCATTCACTTTCGCTTCGAAAGACACCGTTAATTCGGTGCTCAATTTTTTTGAAAAAAAAGATATACCTTGGACTTACACTTTTGGCAATCACGATGAGCAGGTCTATGGTTCGAGCACTTATATAAGCGAATATTTGGACTCATTAGACAATTGTTTATACCAATATTATGAGGATGATTTGACGGGACAAGGAAATAATATAATCAATTTAGTTAAAGATGGGAAGACGATGTATCAGATATTCGTTGTCGATTCCAATACCTACACTTATCAAAACTACACTGGCTATGACTATGTTCATGAAGATCAAATTGAATGGTACAAGTCAGCGATTGAGAAAGTGAACAAGGAACGTTTTTCTGCATCGTGGAAAATCGGTGATGAGACTATTGACTCTTTAATTTTTCAGCACATTCCCATTCCTGAATACGCCGATGCGCTCATCGCTTATGCGGACAATCCATCAATCGGAACTGGTTGGAATAGAGAAAAATGCAGTCCGCCAAAGTATAATTCGGGCTTTTTTGATGTAATCAAAGAGTATAATTCGAGCAAAGCGATGTTTGTTGGTCACGACCACATCAATAATATTGATGTGCTATATGAAGGGGTTCATTTAGTCTATGGTGCAAAATCGACAGATAACATGTATCACGACGACGATATGTTGGGATATCGATTAATCACCATCGAGAGCGAGACGAGTTTTTCAACAAGCGTCTTTTACCACGCGTATGGAGAAGCATTATGAAATTGAAAAGCGATGGAGTGTTAAAAGCTTTAATTTTCTCTTTTATCGCCCTGCTAGCCTCATATTATATTTTTATGGGTTTTCAGAGTTTGCTCACGATGATCAGCAAACAGGGAACGCAATTTTTACCGGAAATTGGACCATTTTTAGTATCGATTGAATTGACAGCTTTTTTAGTCTATGAGTATCGATATATGTTCATCAAACAGAATGACCTAAGAGGTTTTTATTTTCACAATGGTCTTTTTCATGTCATCTCGTCCTCGCTATGTATCATCTTTATGCTCTATTCAACAATCACATATCAAAATTGGGGCGTCGGTGGCCCAACGACATATTATCCAATCGATTTTTTGATGATCAGTATCATGTGTCTACTAGTCGGAGTGTTCAACCTCATTCTTGCGAGGAAGACGCCTGCTGTCCCAACAAATTTGTTAAATCGAAACAGGAAATTGCTGAAAGTGGCGTTTCAAGTTTTTCTCTACGTATTTTTATACGTTGCTTTCGATAGGCTTGGCTGTGCTATCTCAGTTTTATTTTTAGGTGAATATTCTTCGATAGGGTTTTTGTTCCCGGTGTTTTTACTCTGCTTAATGCCTATCGTCAGCGCGGTGTTTTTTGCTATTTATAAACGCTCCATAAATGGAAATAAAAAGAATTTGCTGTGGATTATTTCATCTTCTGTCATCTTATTCATCACAGTATTATGCATCGTTTACATATCGTTTATGCTCAACAGTGAGTATGCGACCGCTTTTATGAAAGCTCTCTCACCATTTTATGGGGCTGATAGGTTAATTGCCATGCCGATTACCCTGATTGCTATCAGCGTGTTAATCATTGTTCCATTAGTGGTGGGGATTTGTAAATTTTTGATCTATAAATTTGCTTTGACCAAGAATTAATCTTTCACAAAATGAAAATACAACCCGCAAAGGTTGTATTTTTTAAGTTGTTTAATCTATTTCGAGAACGCTTTTAGCAATTCAACGCATGAGTAGATTTCAGCTCCATACACATCTTTCAAATATTTTAAACCGATGTCATAGTCTTCTTTGGTGAAAGCATCTGTGGCATCTTTGCAGACGACCACTTTGAATCCTAATTGATATGCATCAGCGGAAGTGTGTCTAACACACATGTGCGTGTGTAAACCAGTCATGATGACTGTATCGACACCAAGCTCTTTTAAGAGAAGATCGAGGTCGGTGTGAAAGAAGCCACTATAACGGCGTTTTGGTACGACATAATCCTTTTTACCAAGTTTTAGTTCAGGAATAACTTCAGCACCTTTGCTACCGGCAATAGCGTGATTTCCCCATAATTTTAACTCGTGATCAATATCTTTGACGTGCGCATCATTACAAAAGATGACAGGGACGCCATTTTTTCTCGCTCCATCGAGTAATTTAGCAGTTGTGGGAACAATTGCTAAACCGCGGTCGCATTTAAGCGCTCCGGTCACAAAGTCGTTAAGCATGTCAACCACAAGAACTGCACAATGATTCTTATCCATAAAAACTCTCCATTTCTTGCTATACGCAAGTTATATTAAACCATATTATCAATAAAATATTAATATAATTTGCATAATCATCGAGAAGGCAAAGGCTGGTAATTGCTCGTCCAATCTCTTTTATTAAAGTATAAACATTGACTTGTTCATGAAAAATATCCAATATTAATAATGTTTGTTACGTTAATAATATGTTCTGATTGTTTATGCATAGATATTGAATTTTGAATTATATATGAGCCTAAGGAGAGATATCATGGCTTTAAAACATTCTTCTCGCAAAGCTGTTATCGCTTGCTCATCAGTCCTTATGACTGTTGGTGTAGTCTTATCTTTTGCGCTTAATCGAGTCAATTATCATTTATTCGATGCGATGGGTTCGACGACTTATTCTGTCACTTTTGATAAAGATAATGGCCAGTTGAGTGGCAACTATGTTACTGAAGTGACGAGCAATTCTAACGCCACGACAACTTTTGGCAACCATCTCGAAGTTGATTATTACCAATGTGGTTATTATCCATCGACCAAGACCGATATTTATGCTCAAATGAAAAAGGGCGTGGGATATTTCTATAACACCGATACCACAGATGTTTCAAATGGGATTTATCCGCTGACTGCTATTTCGAGCATCACGATTAATTTCACAGGTGGCACGCCCACTATATATTATGGTTCATCTGAGAATCCAAGCACCAATAGCACAACACTGATAAGTGGTACTTCTATTGCTGTGTCAGGTGTCAATTTCTTTAAAGTGGCAGCCAATTCCTCAGGTGTTACTTACATAACATCGATAATCGCACAATATGTCTGCTCTACGACCCCGGTGTTAAATAGCGTTACCATATCTGATAGTGTTGAGCGTTATCAATTGGGTTCAACCTACAATGATGTCAATGGTCTATCTGTCGTAGCGAATTATAACACTGGTAATCAAACTATTACCTCGGGATATATCATCTCTGGAACCGGTTTTGATCCCAGCAGCGCTTTTATAGCTACTGGTGAGTTCTCTGTTCAAGTAACCTATGAAGGCACAACATCTAATTCTTTGGCGGTTACTGTCTATGATCCAAGCGTTCCGACGGCACCAAATTCAATAGCTCTTAACAAAACGACGCTCTCACTTTCATCTGGTGCCACATCGGCGCTCACATATACATTATCTCCATCCTATAGCACAACTACTGTTACATGGTCATCTTCATCGCAGAGTGTTGCTACCGTATCGGACAATGGTTTAGTGACGGCTAAAGCGGATGGAACATCTGATATCGTAGCAACGACAGCAAACGGAAAGAGTGCAACCTGCTCTGTTACCGTATCTTCTCATTACGCTACCTCAATAACTTTAAATAAGCATACTGAAGTGAAAATTAATACGACCGGAAGCACAACTTTGACTTATACGATTCTCCCAACAATCGCCGCATCGACGACAATAGTTACCTGGAGTTCATCAAACACTAGCATTGCGACTGTTTCTGATGGAACGGTTACTGGTGTCAGCGGTGGATCGGTGCAAATAACTGCTCGAACCAATAATGGATTGATTGCAACATGTGATGTATGCGTCTACAAGAGTTCTTTGACGAGCGGATATTCAATCACGACATCTGGTGTTGATTCAACGACATATACAGCATCGACGATTATGGAGGCTTCCGCTTATGTTTCTTTGGCGGTGATTCGCCACCATACGAAAGTAACCGTTTTATTCGCTTTTAATAACACGATGAGCAGCAGCGATTTCGTCACATATATGATGGAAGTTGATTCCAGCTCAACGATCGTCGCTTCGACATATGCGACAGGCAGTAATAAAACTAATGTTTTTTCTATTTCTTATCTCTCATCTTGCGCTACTATTCATTCTTCTGAATCCGAAACATATCCAGACTTGCTAGATGCCAATAATATTCTTCGCCAAAGAACAATGACACACCGCGATGCTAGTTATAATTCCTTTCCGATAGATCAGGAGAATAACGGAACTCTGAGCATATATAACTCCGAAGAGTTGTGGTGGGCATTAAATCATGGTTACAAGCCATCTTTTCCCACAACTAACAGCAAAGCCGAGGCGTTCTATCTAGAATGCAAAGATATTTTGCGAAACATTCTAAACGATGATATGAGTGACTTCATGAAAGTGATGACTATTTATCGATTTATTGAAGATAATAGTTGGTATGACTACGCCTCACTAGATTATTCTGGTAATTGGACTAATAACACTGCATATTATCTCGAAGGATTTTTACAACATCGAACATGTGTTTGCGATGGTTATTCAAAAGTGATGGCACTCCTTTGCGGTATTGAAAATCTCGAAGTGGTGAGAGGCTACGGTTATGATACTAATGGTGGTCACGCTTGGAATTATGCCAAGATCAATGGAACATGGTATCTCGTTTGCCCGACATGGGGTCAAGCTGATTTATCCTCTTCAGCTACAGGCAATATATTTGGCACCGCAACATCATATATCGATTATGGTGCTTTCATGACAAAATCATCTTATTTCACCGATAATTCAGACTATAATTTCGTGCAAAAAATATGGCAAGAGGCTATTAATGGTGCTACTTCCGTCTATTCAAATATCATGATACAAGACACTTTTACATATAATTCGACATCATATGATTTCTATATCGATAGCGCCGCTAATTTGACTTCTGTCTTTGCTGCATTATCGACAAATGGAATTATTGGCAACGACATGTATGTGACTCTCCAAGATTCAAGCAGTTATGTGACGACCAACACAGTGTCTAGCGCTTTATCAGCAGCAGGCATTTCATATTCGACACTTGGCATTATCACCAGCACTTCCGGTTGTAGTGGTAGCAACACTTACAAAACCGTATTGATTAATGTTTAAAATTGTTTGCACTTAAAAAAGCTAATTGATTTTGTTTTTAGAAACTCTTGTCGACTGAATGAGCAATTTTATATGCGCCGATATCAGAGATGAGAGAAGAAACAAAACCGACGAGAAGTAAAACTGGAACGCTTAATGCCCAGCTCATTAGACATTCTTCAATCGTCATATTGTGCAATATCAAATAATTAAGAATCGTCAATGAAGGCGAAATGATAGCAAAATAGATCATAGTCACGATTAAAGTGGATAGCAATCTATATTTCATGTTCCCAGTATAGGTGTCATTTTTGACGCCAAATAATCCAGTAAACCATCTGCCGATCGCCGTTAATGGTACGAATAGACCGATGCACATAGCAAGCACGAAGGCGACGGCGAAGTTTAATCCAATATTCATCCAATTAATCTGATCAAGATAGAGCGAAATAACATTTCCCCCATCTTCAAATTTCATGGCAGATGCGATAGCGCTAGTCAAACACAAAAAGAAGCACACGGGGATGTTACATATAATGTTATAGATGACTAAACTCCAATGTATTTTCACAAGTGAGAATTATATCGGTAAGTCAGTTATTTTTCAATATAAAAATAATGTGAGGGTTTCATTATTGCTCATCATCGAGATTCAATTGATATGAGCAAAAACAAAAATAAACAGAATACCGCCGTCAAAGCTTTTAAGTTATAATTGTGAGTATGAATCACAAAGAAATTGCGAAAGCCGCTCAGAATCGCTATCGAATTCTTTCGAAAATTTTTGAAAAGCATTATCGGAAACGAGAATTTAGCAGACTTAAGAACCGCGATTTTTCTATTATTTGTTCAAATTGTGTCGCTGGCTTATTTTATCATTCGTATAATCTGCCTTTTTTAACCCCAACGATCAATGTCGATTTTAACGGAGAAGGTTTTTTACTATTCGCTTGCCATTTAAAAGAGTATCTGGATATGGAATTATTAGATAATGGTCGAGACGTCAACGGTTACATCGTTGCCAAGTTAGGAGAGTACACGCTGACATTTCCTCACAATTCGACTTTTGAAGAAGCAAAAGATGAATGGAATCGTCGCAAGAATCGCATTAATCATGATAATATCGTCATTATGTGGAACGCTAAGGATAAACACGTGAGCAAAGAGTTAATCGCTCTTTTTGATCAGATAGGGTATCGCAAATTCTTTTTCACGATTGATGAAGACTTAAAAAATCACCCTCAAGCGATATTTTTAAAGGAATATTCTGATTTGGAGTCCTTACCACTGCTCACTTATCGCATCAATAATCGAGGGGAACGACTGTACGAGAAACATTTTGACTGGATTGGCTTTTTAAATGGCGCTTCTTTTGAAGAGTCTAAAAAATAAAATTAATAATTCAGATTTTTGGCTATGTTTTTAAGAGATTCATCGCTCAAAAGATTTTTTAAATCATTCGCATCTTTGATAGAGTAATCTTTCAAATAAAAATATAACTTGTTGATAATAATGTCATTTTCATTTTTAGCTTTCAGATAGTCGTTTTCTTTAAACCCATTAATCTGTTCTTCAAAGACGCTGAGAACTTGGCGTCTAAACATCGATAACAACGATGTTTCAATCCAATACAGAAATTTTGTTGTATTCTTTCCTTGCTCATATTTCTTTAACTTCAAATACATCGCAATTCCATCTCCGACATTATGCCAAATATCTGCAAACACGTAATCATATTCACCATCTTTAATCTTGGCAGCCCATTCAAATGCATCCTCATTGATGATGCTGATTTTATTTCGATAAGTGAATTTATTAAAAATTTGTTTTTTAAACAATGCGATGATGTCAGAATCATTTTCAATAATTGTTATCGCGTCAACATCATTTTTTATTGATGCCATATAGGCGAAATATCCTAACCCAAGTCCATAGATTAGAACGTTGCCCCTTACTTTTTCAAGAGCCATTTTCATGGTATTAATCTCATGAGGAATAACGCTCATCCATATTGTGTCATCTTCTAGTAGGGCGGGATAGGACACTTGACTAGGATAAAAACCAAGCGGTGTTTTTTCAATATAATAGTCCTCGCTATCAACGACTATTTCGTCATAGACAAAACCCTCATATGGCAAATATGAGAGATTTGTTAATCGGCGATTCTTCATCTCGGCATTGGATAATCGTATATTTCGATAATATGGATTTGATTGGAAATCTTTTTTATATAATTCTTTAATATCAGAAATTTTATTCCAATCTTTCATCTTCGAAAAAGATAAGTCATTTTCATCAATGCTCATTTCATCGACAAAAGATTGATAAAATGCTGATTCAATGCTTCGATCAAAATATCTCTCGATGGAATCGGTAGATATAGCATCTCGACGATGAGTCAAATACTCAATATAGAGTTCAGCTGCTGACATATTGCTCTCTTTAGCTTCAAGATACTTTTTTGCGATATTGAACGATTTTTCATCAAGTGAAATTTTCATCGTTAACATTATATCAAATTAATAAAACATGATTTAAATATAAATATTGTCTTTCGCTTACAAAATAAAGAAATTTCGAGTATAATAATAAAACAATCTATGAAAAGCATGCCAAAGCAAGAATCTACAAAGTTCAAAGTTGGAGACTACGTCGTTCATAAAAATGAAGGCGTTTGCGTCATCACATCTGTTGAGAATAAGGATTTTGGCGCAGGCATACACGAATACTATCTCATGCATCCATTTTTTAAAAATGTTCGAACATCATCAACAATTATGATCCCTGTTGAGAATTGCACTCAAATTCGTAAACACATTTCAAGAGCTGATGCTGAGAAGTTAATTCGTGAATTGTCCAAAACAGAAGATGTGTGGATTAGCGAAAGTAAAAAACGCAAAGAAAATTTCGCGAAAATAATTAATACTGGTGACTTGCATAGTCTATGTGGATTAATCAGGACGATTCATTTCAAAAAGAATGAATACGCCGATCTTAAGAAATCTATACCGCTAACCGATTCCGCTACCGCTGCGCTCGCTGAACGTCTCGCTTTTGAAGAATTAGCTATCGCCTTGGGTATCAAGCCTGAAAATGTTGGCGACTATATTTCCTCAAAACTTGGTGAATAATACTATAAATGGCGAATTATTTCGAAAAAGAATATACCGTATCACAGAATCATTTAAATGAGTACGATGATTTTTCTGTTTGTGGAATCTTAGATTTTTTTCAAGACATAGCCGGAAGGCACGCTCGTGAACTCAGTCTCGGATTTCATGACATAAATGCTAAAGGTGTTAATTGGATTTTAGCTCGAACTCGTTTCGAAATAGTTTCGAAATGGAGATATTTAAGCGATATTCACATGAAAACGTGGCCTCATAGACCGGATCGATTCGATATTGAAAGAGATTATCAGATGATATCCGAAAATGGCGATATTTTGGTCAAAGCATCGTCGATCTGGGTTTTGATTGACAACAAGAAAAAAACTTTAGCGCCAACATCTTTAATATTTGACAGTTCTTGCTCGTATTTTGAAGAATTTAACTTCCCAAACAAGCTGAAGTCGTTAAAATTTGAAGAGAATATTTTGAAGGATAAATACACATTCGTAGTTTCAAAGAGCATGCTCGATCATAATCATCACATGAACAATTCGCGATATGGTGAAGTTTTTGAAAACGCAATCAATCTCGATTCTTTTGAAAAGATCATCTATTTTGAAATCAACTATGTGAAAGAATCAAAACTGAACGAAATCGTTGACTTTAAATATTTTCGAAATGATGAAGAAGTCATTGGCGCATTTTATTGCTGCGGTGAGTTGCGCGCAAAAGTGAAAGCAACTCTTAAATATTGTGGTTCTGGATGTGCTTTATGAAAAAAGATAGACTTTTACAAACGTTTGTCTTCATCATCAGCATCTTGCTATTTTTGTGGGCCCTATACTGCGGGTTTTATTATATTATTCAGTACATTGAGCACTCTATTTCTTTGTCGTCTTTTGCTGAAGTGATGGATACAATTGTTGACTGGATAATAATTGCTGCAGAGATAGTCGCTTCCATTATTGGAATCATTCAGTATTTTAAAATCGCCGATAGTTTAATAGACGAAATAGTCACTATGAGCATCATACTCATCATCTCTTTTTGCATTTCTCTCGTGCTATCAATTGTTTCGGGCGAATTTAATAGTGGTCGCTCGATCAGCGAAATTGTCGAAAGTATCATGGGCTTTTCCCTTCAAGCGTCATATTTTGCCAGCAGTTTATTGTTAAACCGATTTGTTCAATAGAAGAGTTTTTTAAACTCTCTTGATATCAAATCGTTTTGTCGATATACTTGATTTCACAACCATTGCTGGAGGCGTATTATGAAATTTTTTGGAAAAATTTTGATGCTCATTACAGGCATTATTCTGCTTTGTTGGGGTATTGCTGATGTAACGATTGCTATTATACATCTAGCTTCTTTCGATTGGGTAAATGTCTCAAGCGATATTATAGGTTTGGTCTCGCTCATCCTTTCAGTTGTTGCTACAGCCTTTTTTATCGTCGCTGGTGTTACAGCGATTTTTTCCTTTTTTATCGCTACTCCAACGAGAATTCGGAAATTGAATGTCTACGCTAATCTTTTATTCGTTGTCTCTTTGGTGATATTCGTTATTAACTGTGTTTTTCTTGTCATTGATATCGTCGCTAACAAAATCTCAGTGTTCGCCATCTGCGAATTATCTTTGAACTTGATTTTGCCTATCGTTTTCTTGGTTGGAGCGCGTTCGCTTAGAAAATCAATTCGTTGAGTTGATTTGACAACATTTAACTCGATACATATCTACGCGCATGTTTGATTTAATATGTGAAAGTTTCTTTATAAGAAGATATCGTGATATATTTATAACAAATGAATAAAGATGCTCTTTCAATAAAATCCAATAAGTCGATTTCAGCAAAATTACCACGCATCTGGGAAATTGATTTTTTGCGCGGTTTTTTAATTCTGTTGATGGTGATCGATCATTTTATCTACGATTGGGCATACGTCGTCCCTAATTTTTTTGGATTTCTTGGAGTCCGACCATCTTGGGTCTTATCTTTATGCCATGATGCGCAAATCTATTGGAATGACCCATACAGAATCGCGGCTCGATATGCGATTTTATGCCTGTTTTTTTTGATAAGTGGCATCAGCTGTTTTTTCTCCAAAAACAACCTGAAACGTGGATTGATTGTTCTTGGTGTCGGGAGCCTTATTGCCATCTTATCATTTATTTTTTCTCTTGTTGATCAAGATCCAACGGATATCATGTTTTTTGGTGCTATTTCTTGTTTCGGCTTTTCGATATTGGGATATTTTTTCTTTTCCTGGCTCATTAAAAAGATTTTCCGCGATGACCGCTATTGGAAATGGTTTGCCCTCGGACTAGGACTCGCTATTGTTTTTATTGGATTTTGTATCGGTGGAATCGGGTATTGTCCTGATGTGGCGAACCTCTCGTGGGATAATTGGTATTTAATCATTCTCGGAGTTAGAAAATATGGAGCGGATTGTCTAGGCCTTTTTCCTATGATGGGTTTTATGTTCTTGGGTGGTTTTTTAGGTGAATTGCTATATTCTCAGAAAATGCGTGAGAGACGAGTTAGATTCGATAAGAGAGCGAATGCAATTACCTTTCCCATCAGTTTCATCGGGCGACACTCTATGTGGGTTTATTTGCTGCATCAAATTATTCTAATCGCCATTATCGGTGCCATTTTGCTCAGCAATGGCTTCTATCTACGCTTTTAATGAGGCAGATCTTTATGGAAATGATGAATAAACACCAGACGATGTACCAAGCGGTTGAAGAATCTTCATCCAAATTTTCGAACAATGATGCTTTGTGGTATTTGAATAAAACATATAGCTATGCTCATCTGATAAACAAAATTCATTCCTGTGCAAACAAACTGGTTGAGCTGGGTTATAAAAAAGATGATGTGATCACTATTTGCCTGCCAAATATTCCAATCGCTATCTATCTTTTTTACGCGATTAATCAAATCGGTGCGATTGCCAATCTTGTGCATCCTTTGATGAAAAGTGCCCAGCTCTTGGGAATAATGAAAAAAACGAATAGTAAATTGTTATTCTGCCTCGATACTTCATATGATGAATTTGCTTCTTTCGAACACGATGACATAACTGTCATCCCATGCTCTCCAGTCCTCGAATCATCACTTGTCTTCAAACTTGGATATCGGATTCAAAATCGCAAAAAATTGAATAGATACGGTCTGATTGAACATTCATCAAAAGATAAAGATTTTTTGCGTTCAAAACCACTTCTTACAAGCGAGCGAGATTATTTGAAAGATTCTGTTTATTTGCACAGCGGAGGAACGACTGGCGAGCCTAAAACAATCGCTTTGTCGTCTTTTGCAATTAACGCCTTAGCCGCACAAGGCGCCGATATTATGGGCATTGTTGATGCAACGATTCACCATATGCTGGCTGTCTTGCCAATGTTTCATGGTTTTGGTCTATGCATGGGAATTCATGCCTTAATATGCCATGGAGGGTGCGACATGTTAATGCCCAAATTCGATGTTGAGCAAACGATTGAGCACATCGAGAAGAATCGCTTAAGTTTTCTCATCGGAATCCCAGTTCTCTATGAATCTCTATTGCAGAATCCTCATTTTTGTGGCAACAAATTGAAGCATTTACATATCGCTTTCGTCGGTGGAGATTTCGTTTCCAAATCATTGCTTGATAGATTTAATAATCGCATGATAGAAGCGGGCTCAAAGTGCCGTTTATACGAGGGATATGGGCTCACTGAAACGGTCACTGTATCTCACGTCAATATTGAAGCGATGCACAGAGAGAAAAGCGTCGGTAAAGCTTTGAGCAACATCAAAACAAAAATCATTGATTTAGAGACTGGCATAGATCTTCCACGAAATCGAGAAGGAGAGATATGCATTTCTGGCGAAACGTTGATGAATGGTTATCGTTTTGAAAAAGAGATGAGCGATCCATTCATTGTCGATTCCGATGGTGTAAAGTGGATTAAAACTGGCGATTTAGGAATGCTTGATGAAGACGATTATTTATACTTTAAGCAGAGATTGAAAAGATTGGTGAAAGTTAATGGCATCAACGTTTTTCCTAGCGAGATTGAAAATGCTGTGTGCTCATTAAAAGAAGTGTATGAATGCGCAGCGATAGGCGTTGCGGATTCGAAGCGCGGAAATATGATTAAATTATTCGTTGTTCTCGACAAGCATCTCGAACTTATAAATATCGATGATAGAATAAATGGCATTATCAAAGATAAATGTGGAGTGTACGCTTTGCCTAAAGAAATTGTTTACATGGCAAAGCTGCCAAAGACATTGCTCGGTAAAATCGACGTTAAGAACTTGAATTGATAAAGGTGAATTATGGGACATATTGAAATAAGAGATTTGACGAGAGTGTATGGCGGTGGGAACACCGCACAAGTAGTGGCTATTGACCACATCAGCTTTGATATTTCCGCTGGTGAATTCATCGTTATTTTGGGTGCTTCAGGCGCTGGAAAATCGACGCTCCTCAATATTTTGGGCGGCATGGATATGGCTACGAGCGGCACATATGTTGTCGATGGAAAAAATATTGCTGATTTGAAGGATAAAGAATTGGCCAAATTTCGTCGAAATGATATTGGATTCGTCTTTCAATTTTATAATTTGATGCCGAATTTAACCGCTTTAGAGAATATCCTTTTAGCCGCGAGTGTCGTCGATAATCCATTCGATGCTAAACAGATTCTTAAGAAAGTTGGTCTCGAAGGAAGGGAAGGATCTTTTCCTGCCCAGTTAAGCGGTGGTGAGCAGCAAAGAGTGGCCATCGCTCGCGCTGTTGTTAAAAACCCCAAACTACTTCTCTGCGATGAGCCGACTGGCGCTCTTGATTCAAAGACTGGTTCAACAATCCTAGCCTTATTGGCAAGCATTGCTAAAGATTACAATAAGACAGTTATTATCGTGACCCATAACTCGAAAATCGCCGAAATAGCAGAGAGGGTTATCCGCATCCAAGATGGGAAGATTATCGCTGATGTAAAAAATGTGAATCCATTGGATGTATCGAAAGTAAAATGGTAAACAAAGTCACCACAAATAGACTTCTAAACCGCAAAATGTTTCGCGAATTAAAGAACGGTTGGAAACAGTTTTTTGCTATTATTTTTATCGCTGCATTAGCGGTCACTCTTTACACTGGGCTCTCCGCTAATTCGCTATCTTTAGAAAAGCGCGTCAATGAGCTCTATGAAGGTGGCAACATCGCTGATATATGGACGACTGTCACCTCCTATAATCGCTATGATGAGTATTGTATCGATCGCATCGCTGGTGAAAATAGTAAAACCGAGAGAAGATTCACCGCTTCAGCTAAACTGAACGGATTGAATGCCACAGCCTTAATATATGAAACGTTTCCCACGATCAACAGACCATATTCATTGGAAAGCGATCAGAGCAACGATTTCTTCATTTTAGACAAGAGTTTACAAGATCGATCAATTTTTGAATTCGATGCTCCGGTGGAAATCGGCGCTCGATCAACGATATCTTTGGCGACTAGTTCGTTTTTGACGGCGTTCGATATCAACAGCGAGGAGCTGGCGACAATCGATCAATATGCGAAGGGCAATAATGATGAAGAAAAAAGAACAAATAATATTTTTCGTCAGGATTATATCAGCCTTAAATTCACTATTTCAGGATTGATGGTTTCACCTGAGAATGTTCAGCGAGGCACATTTAATTCATCGAGTTTTCTTCTCTCAACCGATTATTTTAAGTCGAATTTTCTCCTCTTGGCGAAAGATCATTTCACAGATGATGGATATAATCTTATCGAGTACTTTATTAATGAATATATGTTCGTCAATCAATATTGTACAAAATTGCCAAAGGGGGAAAATGTTTCAGATGTTCGTTCTGAAATCGAAGAATATTTCAATCAATCGAAAACAAATACGCGGTTGATATACACAGTGGACATCGATAAATTGCCGTCTAATGCTATCATTCAATCAGATATCGTTCAAGCGAAGCAGTTGACCTATATTTTCCCGATGGTTTTCTTTCTCGTCGCAGTTCTCGTCATCTTGACAACTCTATCGCAGATCATATTGAAGGAGCGCACGCAAATCGGTACGATGAAAGCGCTCGGTTTATCAAAGGCACAAATATTTGTTCATTATGCTTTTTTAAGCATGTTTGTCTGCTCGATCGGCATCGCTTTTGGATTGATAATCGGTCCTCTGCTTCTACCATCCATCATGGGAATAAAATATGGCATTCTCTATTCTCTTCCCGCCATGACTTATACCTTCCCATTCTTTGATGTTTTAATCTGTGTCGCTGCCTTTTTAGGCGTCGCTTGTCTCGTGACTTTTTTAGTTGCGCGAAAAGAGACGAGATTGAATCCAGCGGAGTCGATGCGACCCCCTGCTCCAAAAGCTTATAAAGCCATAAAAATGGCTAAACTAGAAGGCATCTCCAGAAATCACATGTCCGTAAAGATGGCTTTTCGCAATATTCGCGCTTCTTTTGTAAAATCGATGATGGTTATTATCGGCATCGCTGGGTGCACAGCATTGCTCGTCTGTGGGCACGGCGTTGAAGACACTCTCAATTATGGAATCGAGTTAGACATGAGCAAATTCTATTGCTCAGATCTGTATGTGACATACTCCGCTGGATCAGGATCATTAATCGATAAAATTACTAACATACAATTTGATGATGATAGTGGAAATCAAGTCACAAATTCTGTTACAAAAGCAGAAGAATACACCGTTTTACCCATCGCTCTTAACAGCGGTGAAACAATCATTAACACTTATGTTTATGGTTTAGAAGGCAACCATCAATTCTTTAAGAGAGAGTTTGATGAAACGACGATTGGCATGAGCAATAAAATAGCGTCTGAACTAGGTGTTAAAACGGGTGATGAAGTTTCATTTACAGCAGTCGGCAAGACTTACAGCGGCGTTATCGGTGCGACTTTTGATCAATTCTCTGTCCATGGCATCTTTGTCTGCGTATCAGATGCGAAGTTCGCCAGCATCGGTCAAACAAAAACAAATTGTTGGGTTGATATTGACCAAAACAGTGCCAGTGACGATAAAGTGGCTGGTGCCATCTCACAAATCGCTGGTGTTTCAAGCGCTGAAACTCGCACTGAGATGAGCACAAAAATTACGAGTATCATGTCGAGCGTGGCTTACATGACCGGATCGATTAAAATATTTGCAATCTTTCTAGCGGTGGTGGTTTTATACAATTTGGCTCTTTTAAATTATCGAGAGCGTGTGCGCGATATCGCCACTTTGCGCGTCTTGGGTTTCTCAAAAGCTGAAATTGCGAGATCGCTAGTTCTCGAAATAATGTTTTTAACCGTCATAGGCATCGCCATCGGCATGGTTTTAGGCAAACCGATGGAGATACTCGTCCTCATCGTAAATCGAACGCCACTCGTCGATTTCTTGTATCAGACGAATCTGGTCTCTTACATCATCTCGTTCGCCATCACCTTTGGAACCGCTCTCGTCGTGAATATTGCGCTTTCAGCACTCACTGGCAAGGTGAAAATGGTGGAATCGCTTAAATCAGTTGAATAAAAGCGATGTTTTTTAATCTATCTTTTAAGATATAATAATAGCGAAAAGGAATTGAAATATGAAAGTCCAAAATCAAAAAAATCAGTCCTCGATGTGTAAGCAAGAGGTCAATCCTAATAAAGACGGGTCTTGTCCATGCTGCGGCGCCAATAATGAATCGTTAATCTTGTTAAAAACCGATAGCGCTAGCGTTTTATTTAAGAATGCGCGCATCTTAAAAATGGATGGCTCGCCGATATTTATCGGTGAGTTGTTTGTCAAAGGCAATCGCATCGCCTATGTTGGAAAGAAGTATGATGGCAAAGAAAAGGCTGATCGAGTCATCGATGCCAATAAAAATGTTTTGATGCCCGGGTTTAAAAACGCGCACGCGCATTCGGCGATGACTTTTTTGAGGAGTTACGCGGATGATTTGTCCCTGCACGATTGGCTCTATGATTGGGTCTTTCCTGTTGAAGATCGCTTACGTCCAGGCGATGTGTATCATCTGTCCAAACTCGGTTTTGCTGAGTATTTAACCAGCGGTATTACTGCCGCTTTTGATATGTATTATTCTCCAGAAGAAATCGCTAAAGCGAGCAAAGATTTCGGCATGCGCATCGTGCTCGTTGGCACACCGACTGTCTCACGCGGCAGCATCGATGATTTAAAGAAGAATTATCGCAAGCTCAACCATTTTGATGAACTGGTGACCTTTCAGCTTGGCTTCCACGCTGAATACACCATAACGGAGGAGATGCTCTCGGCTCTTTCAAAAATATCTCATGAATTAAAAGCCCCTGTCTATTCTCATTCCAGCGAGACAGAATTTGAAGTGAATGGTTGCATTCAAAGACATGGATGCACACCGACTGAATATTTTGAAAGATTAGGTCTCTTTGATTTCGGTGGTGGTGGCTATCACTGCAACTTCATGTCCGATAATGATTTGAAGATCATAAAGAAGCGCGGATTGTTCGTCACGACTTGTCCTGGTAGCAACACCAAAATCGCTAGTGGAATCGCTCCTATTCAAAAGATGATCGATATGGGGATCAATCTGTCTATTGGAACCGATGGTCCAGCTTCGAATAACTGTTTGGATTTCTTTCGCGAGATGTTCTTAGTGACCGGCTTGCAGAAGTTGCTGTGCAAAGATCCATGCGCTTGCGAAGCATATAAAGTGCTTGAAATGGCCACTGTTGGTGGCGCTCATGCTATGCATTTAGATGATGCGGACACGCTTGATGTCGGCAAGTTAGCTGATATCATCATGATCGATCTCCATAGACCGAATATGCAACCTCTCAACAACATAGAGAAGAACATCGTTTATAGCGGGTCTAAAGAAAACGTTAAACTGACGATGATCAACGGCAAAATTCTCTATGAAGACGGCAAATTTTACCTCGATGAATCAATCGATGATATCTACAAGAGCGCTCAAGACATCACCGATCGAATTAAAGAAGAAGTGAAGAGTTTAAAAAAATAATAGTTTTATACAAATAAAAATGGCATTAAGATTCTGCTCTCGACGCCATTTTTTTGCTCATTATAGATAGTAATCTAAGAACGCCCACAGAAGCGGATTGTGATATTGCTCTGCAGAAGTATAATTCCAAGCGACATAGTTATTATATTGTGGATAGACGGTCACATCTTCGGCTGTCAAGATGAGGCCCGATAGAACTTGCGTTGCAACTTTCTCAGACAAATACGCTAGATGTTCTTTTCTTTCTTCCGTGTAATAAGATTTAGTCACTCTATATTGATTATCGACGAGCGATATCGTGTCGTTCACGAATACCGATCCCGACTTGATCACAGCGCCTGCCTTATCAGTTCCATTCGGCTCGACATAGTAGAACGTCGGGACAAAGCCTGTATCATATCCATATATCGCATTGTTTGTCGATGATAGACCATACTCATCTTTAAAAGCGTTCCATTCCGCTGTTTTAATCTCGCCTTGATCATCCAATCGCACTTCGTCGACATCAAAGATATAGACGGGTTCTTTACCATCGTTGTTCGTGGAGTAATACTTCAATCCGTGCGAGTTAACCCACGCGCAGTCCGGACATGTCGCGCGTTCAAATTCAATGACGAATGGGACGCTGCCGACATATAGTTCATCAAGTTCGGCTTTGTTGACAAAAAACATATTTGGCAAAACGGCATTTTTATCAAACCAGATATTGAATTCATCGAGATTTTTGAATATTTTATTGCTCTCGTCATACATCTCTTGCACCTGTACTTTTCCATCTTTGAAAAGAGCGATTGTCACCCTCTCATTGGAGATGGATAGACCATAGGTATTTAAACTCTCGTCTCCATTGAAGAACAGATTATAGTTAATCTTATAAATCAGGGTATGGTTCTCTTCATTGAATTTCTCTAAGACCATATGCTCAAAAGTTGACCAGCAACTGCAACCTGATTTGGTATAGACGACGACTGCAAAATTTTCTTCATCTTTAATTTTGCTCTCTAAATTGCCATAAGTAGCAATATCGACGAGATCTCCACTGATCATCGTGCCGTAGTTTAAATGAACCTTTTCAGCATTGCTGCAGCCGACAGAGGTAATACTTATCAGCGCGAGGGCTAACAGAGGGAGAATGTTTATTTTCTTCATAAAGATTTTTCTTCTTTCGTTTCAAACTTTATACTAGATTAAAGTCATAGACAACTATTATTATAATGAAAATGGCGACAAATACAAAAGTGACATTTTCTCAAACGTTTTGGCCGATATCGATGTCGATTTAAAATCAGTGTATAAATTCTTTCAAAATTATGTTGCATTTTCATTGCACATTTTATATATTTTTCTCGAACATATATTTAAAGCAAATATTCGTCTTGAAATTTGCCTCGTGTTCGCGGAGGTATGGTTATGGAAGAAAACATAATTATAAATCTTGAACATCTCTACAAAGAGTATAACAAGAAAAATGTCGTCGAAGATTTTACTTTGAAGATTAAAAAGGGAGAATTCGTCACGATTTTAGGCCCTTCCGGATGTGGGAAAACAACGACTTTGCGCATGATTGCAGGCTTTGAACTCCCAACTTCAGGAAAGATTTTGCTCAATGGCAAAAATATTACGAATCTGCCTCCGTATAAACGGCCGATCAATACCGTGTTTCAACGCTACGCATTATTTCCTCACCTAGATGTGTATGATAATGTAGCCTTTGGTCTAAAACTTAAAAAAGTTCCGGTGAAGATTGAAAAGCACGGCAAAGAGATCACAAAGATTAAACATCTCGATGATGCCGCGATTGATGAGCTGGTGACAAAAGCCTTAAAAGTAGTTGATCTTGAAGAGATGGAAGATCGCGATATCGCCACTCTTTCAGGTGGTCAGCAGCAAAGAGTAGCTATCGCTCGTTGCATTGTCAACGAACCAGAAATCTTGCTTCTCGATGAGCCATTGGGCGCTCTCGATCTCAAGATGAGAAAAGATATGCAGCTCGAATTGAAAGAAATGCACCGAAAACTCGGCATCACTTTCATATATGTCACCCACGATCAAGAAGAAGCTTTAACGATGTCTAACACCATCGTCGTCATGAAAGATGGCGTCATTCAACAAATCGGTACCCCGGTTGATATCTACAATGAACCAAAGAATGCTTTCGTCGCTGATTTTATTGGCGAATCAAATATTTATAGCGGAACGATGATCGGCAAAAGAGAAGTTCGCTTCTTGGGCAAGAGTTTCAAATGCATTGATGATTATCCATTAAATGAAAAAGTGGATGTTGTTATCCGTCCAGAAGACATCATCATCCTTAAAAAGGATAAAGGCATTGTCAATGGCGTGATTGAATCAAAGGTATTCAAAGGCGTTCATTATCAATATCTCATCAAAGTCGGAAAGAGTGAGGTGTTCGTAAGAGACACAAAAGATTATTCGACAAACATTGAAGTTGGCTTGGAAGTAAAAAAAGAAAACATCCAGATCATGGAAAAAGAATATACGATTAATTCTTACTATGATGCTTGGATCAATAATGCGAATCAAGTCGTCATAACTGATGTTCCATTCGATGTCGATGTCAGACAGCTTCTGCCTAATTCAAAACTTAGCGAAGATGGATTTTTAGTTGGCAGAGATGGCAAGAAGTACGATTTGAACGATGCTGATGTCGTTGTTGAAATCGCTCTTGATAAAGTTGAGCTCTCTGATGATTTATCATTCGGCGAGACGCACGGCACCATCATCTCGGTGGTGTGGAAAGGTGATCACTATCAGTATTTAGTGAGAACAGAAGAGGAAGAGGATTATATCGTCGATAGTCAATATACTTGGAACGCAAACGATCGCGTCGGCATTCATGTCGCCAAAGATAATATTAAACTGAGGCTCAAAGGAGCTATTTCCAAATATGAAGTTTAAATTTTCAAGGAAATACCTCTGTATTCCCTATGCGGTTTTCTTGATTCTTTTTGTCGTCATTCCAATCGTTTTAGTCATCTATTATGCTTTTAGTGATGCGAATGGTTATCTCAGCATCGACGCTCTCGTCAAGTTTTTCACTTCAACGACAAAACTCAATGTCCTAATAGTCTCTATCTTCGTTGCATTTCAGACGACGATTATCTGCCTTATCATCGGTTTCCCTTTAGCGCTTTTACTCGCGAATAAGAGATTCAATAAAAATGTCGTCTTAGTGATGCTCTTCGTGATGCCGATGTGGATCAACTTCGTCTTGCGAACTGGTGCGACGAGAGATCTCTTGTCATGGATGGATATCAATGGGGGAAATTACCCATATCTCGCGACGATGATCGGCATGGTCTATAACTATTTGCCATTCACTATTTTGCCCCTTTATACCACGATGCTTAAAATTGATAAGTCACAGTTAGAAGCCGCCAATGATTTAGGAGCGAGTCCTATCAACGTCTTTTTCAAGGCGTTGGTTCCACAGACGATTCCGGGCATTGTCTCAGCGTGCACGATGGTTTTTATGCCAACGATGTCGAGCTATGTCATCAGCGATGTTCTCTCCGAAGGGAAAATTACCTTATTCGGAAACTCCATCTATCTCAATTTTGCCAACTCGCAATGGAATGATGGTTCCTTTATGGCTCTCATCATGTTAATCATCGTCGGTATCACGATGTTCTTGACGCGAAATGTCAACAAGGACGACGTCATGGCGACAGGAGGCAATCTATGGTAAAGAAAATCTTTGCACAGATATATATATATCTCATTCTTTTCTTGATGTATCTCCCGATTTTAGTCCTCATCGCTTTTTCATTTACGACATCGACAAACGTCGGTGTGTGGACGGGTTTCTCTTTCGATTTGTATCCCGCCTTATTTCAAAGCGAAGAGATCATGATCGCTTTAGGCAACACTCTTATCATCGCTCTTTCGAGTTCGATTATTTCTGTCATCTTAGGCACGCTGGGCGCTATCGGCGTATTCTATTCAAAGAGGCGCGCTAAAAAGACGATGGAAGGCATGACGCAAATCCCTGTCGTAAACGCGGAGATTGTCATGGCCTTATCGCTCGTCGTCATGTTTGTTTTTATCGGTACCTATTTCTTCGCCGGTGCTTCCATATTCTCTTTCTGGACTCTATTGATCGGTCACGTCGTTTTATCTCTTCCTTTTGTCTATCTTTCTGTCAAACCAAAATTGCAGCAGATGGACCCGAGCATTTATGAAGCTGCTCTCGACTTGGGTGCAACTCCGCAAAAAGCTCTATGGAAAGTCATGATTCCGCAAATATTGCCCGGTATCCTATCAGGATTCTTACTAGCGATAACTCTCTCTCTCGATGATTTTATCATCACCGCCTTCACAAGAAGCGCTGGTCTGCTCAGCGGTGAGAAGACGATTGAGACATTGTCGACGCTCGTGCAAGCAAAGATTAAAAAAGGACCAATTCCACCTGAGATGCGCGCTCTGACAACCATTATTTTTCTTCTCGTCTTAGCGATCGTCATCGGTGTGACGGTCTACAACTCCTATAAAGCTAAACAAGCGAAAGTGCGAAAGGGCAGGATATAAGTATGAAATATCGCAATATTTTATTGACGACTCTTGTCGTCTTATCATCGACCGCTCTGCTCGCCGGCTGCTCATCGCAAGGTGAGAGAGAGCATACCTTGAGAGTGTTAAACTGGGAAGATTATATCTATCAACCGACCGAAGATGGAGAACCTTCTGCTCTATTGGATCAATTTGTTGATTATATCGAAGAAAAAGACGGCTATCGCCCTACGATTGTCTATGATACTTTCGACACCAACGAGACGATGCTCAATTCATTGAAGACGGGCAAATATACCTATGATTTGATCTGCCCATCCGATTACATGATTCAAAAGATGTTGAGCCAAGACCTGCTCGAGCCTTACGATTTTTCGCAGATGCCAAATTATGTCTCTCATTGCTCACCTTATCTGCGCAATATCTTTAAAGATATTAAGTCGACGAGCGTCACGAATGGAACGGAGTATGTCGTCGATGATTATGCTGCTGGTTACATGTGGGGAACGCTAGGCATTCTGTACAACCCCACTTTTAAAGATTTCGCTGATATTCCTGAAGAACAAATCGATGAGGATATGGGCGAGTGGAACGCTCTTTGGGATGCCAAATATAGCAAGACCATCTCGATTAAAGATTCGATGCGCGACACTTACTCTATCGGAATTATGCGCGTCTATGATCAAGATCGCCCTGACCTAGGTGTCGAAAAGGGTTTTACCACGCTAAAAAATGAATTCGCGGATGGAATAATTTCCAGCGTTGAATACAATGCTTCTTTGACGAAAATATTCAATATGCACGATGATGCTACTGTCGCTGCTGTTCAACAGGCTCTCATCGATCTGAAGAGCAATATCTTCGGCTTTGAAGTCGATTCAGGAAAAGAGGATATCACCACGGGTAAAATCGGTATTAATACCGCGTGGAGTGGCGACGCTGTCTATTCCATGGATAAAGGCGATTCATATGGCGAAAGCGGTGTGACGCTCTACTATAAAATACCTGAAACGGGTGGCAACATCTGGTTCGATGGTTGGGTCATGCCAAAAAGCGATACTTTGAATAAGGAATTAGCGGAAGAATTTGTGGATTTTCTTTCCTCTCCTAGCAACGCTGCTTTAAACATGTATGGAATCGGCTATTCATCATTCATCGGTGGCGATGAAATAATGGAGCAGTTGAAGATGTGGTACGATCCACGCGCTTATGAGCTGTTCCAATACGATGAAGAGGCTGATGATTGGGTTTACGATGAAAAAGGAAATTATGTTCCGATTGAAGGCATGGAAGATAAGTCATGGAACGACATCGCTCCTAGTGAGGATTGGTATACGATCGACCTCTCATATTTCTTTGAAGGAACAGGCGATTATACGCTTGACGATATGACGTTCTATTCCACGGAAATCAACCGTCAGTTTTCAACTCAATATCCCGATATAAATGAGATTAATCATCTGGCGATCATGTCTGATTATGGCGAAGCCAATAGCAAAATTCTCAATATGTGGGAGATCGTCAAAAGCGATTCATTGCCATTGTGGGCTATTCTCCTATTTGCTGCTGAAATTATTTTAGCGGCGGGTCTCATCGCTTACTTTTTAATCAGAAGACAAATAAATAAGAATCGTCGAGCGCAAAGGAAAGCTAAAAACGCCTAGATTTCTTTCTTGTAGAAGAAAAACGGCAATGATATAATACTTTCCGCTGGTTCCTTAGCCAAGTGGTAAGGCAATTGACTGCAACTCAATGAGCGTCGGTTCAACTCCGTCAGGAACCTCCAATTTATTCTTGTTTAGTATAGCTATCATGGCTTATACTAGTCAAAGCACTCTTGAGTGAGTGCTCGTGCGCCTATAGTTCAACTGGATAGAGCGTCAGACTACGAATCTGAAGGTTGCAGGTTCGACTCCTGCTAGGCGCGCCAGAATCGGGATGTAGCGTAGCTTGGTATCGCGTCTGCTTTGGGAGCAGAAGGCCGCAGGTTCAAATCCTGTCATCCCGACCATTATTTGGGGTTATAGCTCAGCTGGGAGAGCGCCTGGTTTGCAACCAGGAGGTCAGGGGTTCGATCCCCCTTAGCTCCACCAAGATGGCTGCGTAGCTCAGCTGGCAGAGCAGTCGGTTCATACCCGGCTTGTCGAGGGTTCGATCCCCCCCGCAGCTACCAACTTGTTAAATAGGCTTGATTTACGTCAAGCCCTTTTTATTTATAAGCTAAAAATTTGTATTGTTTTTTTATTCATTATTTCAATCATTTTCGTGTGCAAATTTTAAATATTATTAACGGGTGATATGGCGTAGATTTTAGTGTACCAAGACAGTAATGAATTCGTCAGCGAAGCCGCTGTGTAATAACGGTTCTTTCCTTTTAATACACCGTTTGAATATTTCACGCCGACACTCCATGGATCATAGACCTCAAAAAATGATATCTCGTCGACGATGACATAACCTTTAATAATCAAATAGTGACCAGTTACATCCTTATAGAATCTCTCAGTATGAAAAGCCAAATCTCTTTGATAGGTCAATTTTGACATATCGGGATTGACGAGCAATATCTTGCCATCGTCGAGCAAACTGATCATATCGCTTGAGGCGGTGATAGTCGATGCAACATTCGGTATTGAAAACTGATTTAATGCCCCTTGGATATCAATGTCATACCACCAACCACCAGTCGGGCGATAACTAGCGCGAGCGTCTTCAGCGGTATAGGCAAAATTCTCATCTGACCAACGCCCCGCCATTTCAACGGAAGTCGGACCGCAGTTCACGTTCCAATAAGTTCCGGTTGTGCGCTGATCGACATACCATTCATAATCTCGATCGTTGCTGACGTATTCCGTGATATCGCCGCCCAATCCCCATGAAACGGAATTGGCTCTCAATTCTTCTTCATAAGTAATACTTTCACTCGCTGAAGCCAAATCGGAGGTAGAAGGAATAGAAGTTGTTTGGCACGATGATAGCATTAGGCAGATCACTGGCAAAAACATTAAACATTTTTTCATAAAAAATATTATAACATAAGTTATTTTCTCAATTGTATGTGAGTTGTATATTGTCGTTATTTTGTTTAGTATTAAATCAATCAATGGCTTTTTGAGGTATTGATAAATCAATTATTAAGGATGGAACATGACAAATTACACTCTTGGAAATAAATACGATCTGATTCAAAAGAAAGTTTTATCGTCCTCTTCAAAAGATCCTGTTGTCATCGCAAAACTTGCGATGCACGAACCCTATGTTTCTTTACATGGTCCTGAGCATCATTTTCTCGATGGGGCAGCTTTTTTGGTCGCCTATCACAACGCTGGTGGGAAAATCGATATCGAAAAAGCTCTTTGCTCACTCGCCGAAAGAACAGTGATGATGCCAGGGGCTATGTGTGGATATTGGGGTGTCTGTGGTTCTGTCGCATCAGTGGGGGCCGCTCTTTCAATCATCAATGACACCGGACCCCTCAGCAGTGATGAGCACTACAAAGAGAATATGGAATTTACCTCTTCAGTTCTCAAAAAGATGAGCGTGATTGGCGGACCGAGATGCTGCAAGAGAAACGCTTTTTTATCTCTTCAGATGGCGGTAGCGTTTGTTAAAGAAAAATGGGGTATCGAGATGGAGTGCGATCATATCATCTGTGAATTTTCATCTCTTAATTTGCAATGCATTGGTCCACGTTGCCCTTTTCACTCTAAATAAAACTGATCTGCAGAATACTATTTTAATGCCGAGGACAATTGTTTTTCTCTTATGCTTCTATAATGTTAATATATAAAAATGGATGTCTTAATATGAGCAAATATAATCCTCTATGGAATTATCTTAAACGCAATGGTGGTTCACGTTTAATCCTCTCATTTGATGAAATTCAAAATATTCTTGGCTTTTCGATAGATCACTCTTTTTTAACATATAAAAAAGAATTGAAAGAGTTTGGATATGAAGTAGAAAAAATATCCTTAAAAAACAAAACGGTTCTTTTTAGTAGACTCACTTGATGTTTTTGCGAGATATATAGCATGAGAAAATATTGTGTATGAATGATAAATTATCGAAGATGAGCAATCAGGATCTATGGATTCTTTTTCCTATTCAGTTGAGACCATTTGATTCTAAATGGCTTAGACAATATGAAAGAGAGAGCGAAGATATTAGTTCCTACGTCCCCCCTCACATCATCTATCGACTTTCTCACGTCGGAAGCACATCGATTGGAACAATCTGTGCTAAACCGATCATCGATATTTTGCTAGAAGTCAATTCTTTGAATGATTTGGCCTCGCTAAAAGAGTTGGCATGTGCGCACGGCTATCGCTTGATGCACTCGAGCAAAACGAGACTAGATTTTAACAAAGGCTATACAGAAAAAGGCTTTGCTGATGAAGTATATCATCTTCACGCCGTCTTAAAAGGCGATAACAGAGAACTATATTTTCGCGATTATCTCAAGTTTCATCTCGAAGTGGCAAAAGAGTATGAAAAACTTAAATTATCCCTCGCGAAGAAATATGAGCATGATCGCGATGCATATACGAACGCTAAAAGCACTTTTATAAACAAATATACGAAGTTGGCTATGAACGAGTATAAGAATCGTTATAACTAAATCGTAAATATCGCATAACATTGATTGGAAATAATTATTTAGCTTCTCGTCAATTATCAAAAAACTCCACTAAAAAAATATCGACAAACAAACTATTTTTCTTTAAAATAGGCTAGTGCTATTATATTAAAGCACGGACCAATAGCTCAATGGTTAGAGCTCCCCGCTCATAACGGGTCGGTTCTGGGTTCAAGTCCTAGTTGGTCCACCAAAATGGAGAATTACCCAAGTGGTTGAAGGGGTCGGTCTTGAAAACCGATAGGGGATGTAAGTCCCGCTAGAGTTCGAATCTCTAATTCTCCGCCATATTTAAATAATGCTGATAACATCGGCATTTTTTGATTATTGGGATAAATTTTGGGATAATGCGTTTCTTTGGATTAGCGCTTTTAATGCTCTAATTCTCCGCCACGATGATTGAACTAAGCCATACCATTATAACAGTGTGGCTTTCTCGCTTCAAAAACATATTGCAAAAACAACCACATAAGATTATTATATAGTTGGAAAAGAAATATGACAAACTATGAAAAGATAGCGAAACTAATAACGGAAAACCAAGGCTATATCACAAGAAAAGATATTGATAGGGAAGCCATTCCTTCTTGGCTTTTTACTGACTATGTTAGAAAACACAATCTAGTAAAAATCGAAAAAGGCTTTTATGCTCTTCAGGATTGGTTTGTCGATCCGTTTTTTGTTTTTCAATACAAGTATCCACGCTTTATTTACTCTTTTGATTCAGCATCTTATCTTCTGAATATGAGTGACATTATTCCCGCATATCTCGAAGTTACTGGCCCAAAAAATTACCGGCCTTATCCTAAAAAACGAAAAGGCATTATTGCTCACACAGACACAAGAGATGTCACATATTTTCTAGAAATCGTCATGGTTACTGATTCTTTCGGCTACAAAGTGAAGTGCTATAGCCCCGAAAAAACTATGTGTGATTACATAAGAAATAGAGAAGATATTTCATCCGAGCATTTTAAGAAGGTCGTAAACGCATTTA
This sequence comes from Bacilli bacterium, assembly GCA_041653015.1. Classification (GTDB taxonomy): domain Bacteria; phylum Bacillota_I; class Bacilli_A; order RFN20; family CAG-826; genus JBAZGG01. The sequence goes on from JBAZGG010000005.1 coordinate 51,093, forward strand.
TTAGAAGAAAAGATAAAAACCTTAATAAACTTATCGATATAGCGAAAACGATGAAAATTCTTAAAAAAGTTCAAGAAATTTTGGAGGTGATTGATCATGAATAAAAATGCGCTTCAAGCTCGTGTCAACATTTTAAACAAGCAAACAGGAGTACCTCATAACACTATTCTTCAGTATTTCTTTTTTGAAGAATTTCTTGAAAGACTGGCTAAATCAAAATTCAAAGATAATTTCATTTTCAAGGGAGGATTTTTATTGTCTTCGATTTTAGGCATCAATTATAGAAGCACAATAGATTTGGATTTTTTGTTAAGGAAAGAGATTATGGACAAGGAACATCTTCTCAATATAGTTAAAGAGATTGTTTCTATAACAAATGATAAGGATGTATCTTTTACCGTTGACTCCATTAATCCGATTAGAGAAGATGATATTTATGGTGGTTTTCATATTACATTAGTTGGCAAAATGGAGAACATTAAACAGATTGTCGGTATTGATATTGCGGCTGGTGACCCAATCACTCCCGGTCCCATTGAACACAAGATACCAAAATTATTGAGTGAAGAAACAATTATGGTTAAGGGTTATAATCTCGAGACTATTTTATCCGAGAAGGTTGAAACAATACTAAACAAGGGATTAACAAATAGTAGAATGAAGGATTTTTACGATGTCTATGTCATATGTAAACTAAAAGAAAACACTATTGATTGGATTTCCTTTAAAAAGGCGTTTATCAACACATGCAGGCATCGTCAATTCCTTATCACACGAGAGGATGCCATCAAATTAGTTGTCGCGATTGAAGACGATAAAGAAATGGAAAAGAGATGGAATAACTATTCGCTTAAGAATAAGTTTGCTTCAGACATTTCTTTTTCTGATTGCGCAAAAGCATTATTGGCCTTGCTTAAAAAACAATTTTGATAACCGGAAAAAATGTCCTAGGCGGAGAAAGTTCGAGAGACGCGAATTTTAGGGCTAAAAATGGTATAAAACACTTATAAATACTAACTTTTGCAAAAAGGCATGATTTACTGACGCATGAAACGATGACAAAACCAGCAAAATAAATCCTTTGGTCGAAAGGGCTTTTACATAAGAAACGATAATTTTATACAGATTTGAACAACTCAGCACATAAAAGCAACACTTTTTAGAAAAAGTACAAGAAATCCATGTGATCTCGTAATATATAGTTCCTTCTTTTGTTTTTTGTAGGAATTAATAAATCATTATCCATATTGAAAAGAAATCGTTTTCGTAAGAAGATATAATAGTATGCAACATCGACTTGAACCTGGGAAACTACTTTATGGTGATGGCAATCTAGCTGATTCGGGATATGCCTTCTCTTTAATAAAAGAATATGATCGAGAGCAGATTAAAGCTCCTAAATCGCGAATCAAGGAGTGGGACTATTACTATATTGGTAACAACTATCATGGTCTTGCTTTGACCATCGCCGATAATTCATATATGGCGTTATTGAGCGTTTCAGTGTTTGATTTCAATAAAAAAACGCACTATACAAAATCGATCATCAAATGGTTTAGCAATGGTAAACTTCATCTCCCGTTCAGTTCAAAAGATGGCAGCGTGGCCTTTCGCAATAGTAAAATCTACATTGAATTCATCAATAAAAAAGGCAAGCGACATCTGAAATGTGAGATTCCTGATTTCAAGGATAAAGCTCCTTTTAGATGCGACATTTTTCTTGAACAGACAAGTCCTCATTCAATGGTCATCGCCACGCCATTTAAGAAAAACCGCCATTTCTATTACAATCAGAAAATCAATCTCTTAAAAGCCAATGGCTATGCCAAAATCGGTGATGAGATCATCGACTTTAACAAAGAGACATATGGCACTTTAGATTGGGGTAGAGGCGTGTGGACATACCGCAATACTTGGTATTGGTCTAGCATGAATGGACTATGTGATAATCATCAGATCGGTTTTAATTTAGGATATGGATTCGGCGACACATCTGCGGCGAGTGAAAACATGCTTTTCGTAGACGATAGAGTTTATAAGTTAGATGATGTAGTGTTTGATATCCCCATCTCCAAAAGTGGCAGCGATGATTTCTTATCGAGTTGGGATTTTCGTTCCAAAAATGGCGATATCGCTTTGAAATTTACCCCTCTATTCGATCGATATTCGAATACGAATGCTCTGATCATCCGCTCATGCCAACATCAAGTATTTGGCGTTTTCAATGGATACATAATCGCCGATAATAATAAATTTGAGATCAAAAATATTATCGGCTTTGCTGAAAAAGTCTACAATCGATGGTAAGAAAACGTTTCGCAATAGATATTTTTTTAAAACCAGTTGTATTTTTGATTTTTGCACTTTTGGTCAATAGATTGCACTCAAAATCAAAAACGTATCAAGAAATGCCATATTTTAATCATATTGTTCTTGCCCTTTCCAGCATCATGAGATAAAATAATTAACATGAAGAACGCATGATGTATATATACATAATGCTGGAGGTAAAGGTATGGATGAGAAAAAGAAAAAAGGTTTTTTCGCGAAAATCAAACCTTTGGAATGGATCTTAATTGTTATTTCCATTATCATCATTACGACAGTCATTGTTGTCAATGTTGGTGGTGGCGTTCACGTCGCTTATGTCAATAGCAATCTTTGGATTTTTTATCGTGTATTGCTCAGCTTCGGCTCTTCTAGCGAAGTTGTCCGCGATATCTTTGGTAATGCCATTCATGCACAGAATTTCATTACGTTTTTATTCATTGGCTTCCTGTATGCTAATTTACTGGTTGCTATAGCTCTTGTGCTCTATATCATTCGCAAGAGATCTTGGAGAACGCTCATTGGAGCGGCACCATTTTTATTGGGCGCAGGATTAACACTGTATTCCGGAACATTCTTCTATGTTGGAATTCAACCAATTCTCGATCAAAACATTTTGTATTTCTCAGCTCATCCAGGCGCTACTTTTTCTGATTATTTCCCAGCCTTTATGTGGGCGTGCATCTGTCTCATTGGCACATTGACTCTAATTGTTTATATCGTTTCTGGGTTATCGCTCGTCATCAGCGTTGTGACCGCCACAAAAGAAGCTGAAAAGAGAAAAGCATCAGCAAAAGCCTTAGAAGTTGAACCGCTTGTCGATGATGTCGAGCCTCTTCTCGTCAGGCATTTCTCTGGTCATCATGCTCCAGTAAAAGAGACTATTGTTGTTAAAGAAGTAAAAGAGGACGTCGTCGTCGCTCCCGCTATTAAAAAAGTGGCTGTCCCGGTAGCGTCTGCTGATAAAAAAGAGCCATATCCTGAAAGAATTCCATTTGTGGAAAAACTTGAGGGAGCGGAAAAGGATATTAAGGACAAATATAATGCTGTCAAATCTCATCTTCTCGCTTATGGCGTGAAGAGCCGCATCTCTATTTCTGGCGATACCTTCCGTCTTCACACAGAGGAGTACGCTGTCGTCACAGTTATCGGTCGACATCTGAAGATCTATCTACCTCTCAATCTAAAAGATTACAAAGATACTGCAATTCCAGTGATAGATGCTTCGCATTTCAAAAAATATGGAAACCTGCCAGTAGCGTTCAATATTCGCAGCGATCTCTCCTTGCGAAGAGCGTTAAAACTTATCGACGATGCGATGTTGAAGAAAGGCTTGGTCATGGGTGAAGAAGTCGCCAAGAACCACGCCAGCATTGCTATTCGTGGCGAGAAGCAGAAATAATTTCGATATGATTTGATGGGTGGCTAAATATAGCCACCCTTTTTATTTTCCTTTCTTTCTTGCACTTTATATGAGCGTTTGTTATTATATAAAACGCTATCGCGGGGTAGAGCAGCCTGGTAGCTCGTCGGGCTCATAACCCGGAGGTCGTTGGTTCAAATCCTTCCCCCGCAACCAAGCAAAAATGAGAGCTTCAATGCAAAGTCAAAGCATTGAAGCTTTTTTCTTTGCATTTTTGCGAATAGTTTTGATGCTCATCCATCAAAGAACTATAATGAAAACTGCTATGAATATGAATGATGTCAAATATTTCCGATATATCGATGATTACTGGAAAAATGATAAAGATGACAGTCCACTTTTCTGCGTTTATAAAGTGTTATCGATTGACAATCGCAAAAATGAAGTCGTGGTGATGAGCCTTTTTGAATACGACCCAGTCGAAGAGAATTTTCCATTTTCGCTCTTTGAGAAAGGCGATGCCACAATTCTTAGTACTATTGCGATTGATGATTTATTACGTCAACAGGAAAAGCAGCGAAGAGAATCATGCGAGAGATTAAACGTGGAGTTGGAGCAGAGACGCATCGAATCTGAAAAAGAGAAAAATTCGCATTTTTTATCAATTAACCCTCGGATTAAGAGAGGAACTGAGGTGTTGTTGGTCAATTACGACAGAAGGCTCGTCGATTTCTCTAAGAAAGGCGATACATTTTATGTCGATGATGTCGGACTTATTGATAATCAAATCGCATATTCAGTAAAGGTCATCGCTCCACGAGGTAGTAGAGGCACCTATTCTTTCTATTCTGCACTCGGTTTTCATGAAAATAATCTAAAGATTGATGCTGATCATGACGATGGGAACAAATCTAAAAAGTAGCAGACAACTGCCACCGCATCAGAAGAGTGAGCCATCCATCTACAAAACAGCTGCGAAATGATTAATTGACTTGCAAATGCAAGTCTTTTTTCTTACTCTATAAGTGTAATAATACACCAGCGGAGAATATGCTTTTCACGAGTTTATGAGTGATTCTTTGCGATGATGACAAAAGCGTATGCTATCTTGCAATATATTCATATATTAATTAGAATATTTGCTGACTATCTAGCAGTTCAAACTAGATGAAAAATATGATGAGAAAGAAGGGCTATGAAAATTACGGTTGTCTGCGATGTCCTCGGTGAAGAAAACAACGGTACGACGATTGCGGCGATGAACCTCATTCGCTATTTGCAGTCGCGTGGACACGAAGTGAGAATCGTCTGCCCTGATAAAGATAAGAAAGATGCCAAAGGCTATTATGTCGTTCCGACATTAAATCTAGGGATTTTCAATAATTACATCAAAAAGAACGGTGTAGTCATCTCGAAAGCCGATACGATGATTTTAGCCCGCGCTATTAAAGATGCTGATGTCATCCATATCATGCTGCCGTTTTCTTTAGGAAGGCGAACAGCTAAAATAGCTCAGAAAATGCATAAGCCTTTAACCGCTGGTTTTCACGCTCAGGCAGAAAACTTGACCAATCATGTCTTCTTGATGAATGCTGGCATCGCTAATCTTCTCGTCTATAAAAATTTCTATAGCCATTTCTATCGATATATCGACTGCGTTCACTATCCGACTGAATTTATTAAAAACGTCTTTGAATCTAAGACTCATAAGACTAACGCGTATGTCATCTCCAATGGTGTCGTCTCATCATTTGTTAAGAAAGAAGTGGCGAGACCTCCTGAATTCAAAGATAGATATCTAATCTTGTTCACCGGTCGCTATTCCAAAGAGAAGTCTCATCACGTCTTAATCGATGCGATTAAACATTCTAAATACAAAGACAAGATTCAATTGATATTCGCTGGCGAAGGACCGCAAAAAAAGAAAATTGAAAAGTTAGGCAGCGAATTGCCACTTCATCCCATCATGAAATTTTTCTCTCATGAAGAGATCATCAATATGATCAATATGTCGGATCTCTATGTTCATCCCGCCGAGATAGAGATAGAAGCTATCTCTTGCCTTGAAGCGATCTCCTGCGGTCTCGTTCCTGTCATCTCTGATAGCAAGAGAAGTGCGACGCGCTTTTTTGCTCTCGACGAAAAGAATCTGTTTGAGAACAGAAATAGTCATGACCTCGCTAGAAAGATTGACTACTGGCTTGAACACCCACAAGAGAAAATTAAGCGCTCAGAAGACTATCTCGGATATACGAAGCAATTCAGTCGCGATCTCTGCATGAAGAGAATGGAAGAAATGCTCTATGATGCGATCAGAATCAGCAAAGAGAAATTTGCGAAGATTGAACAGCAGAACAAAAAATAGTTTATGAAAGCTAAAAAAGTCATCTATTATCACGATCCTCTCAACGACGATTTCGCGGGGACGGAGATCGACACCAAACCGTTGAAGACCGATTTTAAATATGTTCACAAGAATGTCTTTTGGAAGTTTTCTTCTTTTCTTCTGTATTATTTGCTCGCCATGCCAATTTTATTTTTTTATGCCAAGATCAGATGCGGTGTGCGAGTTAAGAATAAAAAAGTTCTTCGCCAAGTTCGCAGACGAGGATATTTTCTCTATGGCAATCACACGCAGAGCATCGACGCTTTTACTGGTCATGTGATGGTGGCGAGGCCTAAAAAAGGATATGTCGTCGCCAATACAGACGCTCTATCAATCAAAGGTCTCGGGTGGCTCGTCATGATGCTCGGCACTTTACCATTGCCGAATACCGTCGAAGGGATGAGACGATTCCTCGAGGCAATGGAATATCGCCTCAAGAAGCAGAGAAGATGTATCATCATCTATCCTGAAGCGCACATCTGGCCTTACTATAATGACATCAGAGATTTTTCTAATGCATCATTTCGCTATCCGGTGAAATATGACGCTCCCATCATCGCGATGTGCGCTACTTATCGCAAGAGAAGAATAAATGGTGATCATAATCGCCCGCGGATGATCATCACGCTCTCGGAGCCATTCTATCCCGATAAGAATTTATCTACGAAAGAAGCGATGAGCGATCTGAGAGATAAAGTCTATGCTTTTATGAAGCATACGATCAAAGAGAATAAGTCCTATGCATATATCGATTATATCTATAGTCCACACGTCGATAAGTAAAGCATCATCATTGACTTTGTGATAATTATTACTCCATAATAAAATCACTTATTGGAGGAAATATTTTATTATGAGCAAATCGTTAAAAGGAACGAAGACTGAAAAGAATCTTCAGACAGCTTTTGCTGGCGAGTCGCAAGCGCGCAACAAATATACTTATTATGCGAGCAAGGCTAAGAAGGAAGGCTATGAACAGATTTCGGCTTTGTTTTTAGAGACTGCCGAGAACGAAAGAGAGCACGCCAAACTCTGGTTTAAGCATCTCCATGGTGGTGAAGTGCCAGCGACGGATGTCAATCTCTTAGATGCCGCTGATGGCGAGAATTATGAATGGACGACGATGTATGCCGATATGGCAAAAGTAGCCAGAGAAGAAGGATTTCCTGAAATCGCTCTTCAAATGGAAGGCGTCGCTAAAGTTGAAAAAGAACACGAAGAGAGATATCGTCGGCTATTAGCAAATGTTAAAGGTGGTAAAGTCTTCATCGCTCCCGACGTCGTGGTGTGGAAGTGCCGCAATTGCGGACATATCCATATCAGCAAGCAAGCTCCTAAAATTTGCCCAGTCTGTGAGCATCCTCAAGCCTACTTTGAACTTCGCGCGATAAATTATTAATGGATAAGAAGATTATTCCCTCACTATGTGAGGGATTTTCTTTTGTTATAAATTATTTATGTCTTGCATTTTTCTTCGATATTATAGATAATAAATAAGCACGTATTGGACCAGTGGTGTAGCGATTAACATGTCTCCCTGTCACGGAGAAGATCGCGGGTTTAAGTCCCGTCTGGTCCGCCAAAAGTGTGGCCCGGTAGCTCAGCTGGTAGAGCAACGGACTGAAAATCCGTGTGTCGCCGGATCGTCCCCGGCCTGGGCCACCATAATACAAAAAAATAGACGCCGATAAGCGTCTTTTTTTAATTTAAGATATCATATTTATCAATCCATATAATCCAAAAAATGTCGCGATGTTTAATTGCATATTAACAAAGCGAGTTATTCTTACATTTTTAAACGCCCGTTTAACATGAAATAATAGAAATCTACTTTAAAATTGTCTTTCATTATATGCTGTGTTATAGTCGAGACGACATACGAAGGCGAGGTGGGATATATGGATAGTATACCTGGGCATTGTAGACCGTATATAGAGAAAACAAATCTATACTATTCGATATCCACTTCTTTCACAAAATAAAAGCATCATTTCATAGAAGCGACTTATCATTTAGCGCTCATCTGTTTTCGTTCCAAAATCATTGGGAGAAACACTTATGGATAAAAAAAATATTGTCCGCGTTAAAAAAAACGCTAAGACGAGTTCGAATGAAAATTTAAAAAGAGTTGCCATGATGGATAAGATGAAATTATTCAAACATTTTTCTTCATCTCCATTAGGCTTAAAAGGCGAAGATATCATCGAAGAGCAGAGAAGCAAGCATGGCAACAATAAGTTTAGCAGTGAGAAAAAGAAATCCGGATTTCGTAAATTCCTCGAAGCGTTTCTTAATCCGTTTACCGGGATTTTGTTCGTCATCGCGGCCGTTTCCTTTACCACTGACGTCGTGCTCGCTGATCCAAATAGCAGAAACTATGTGACGTGTTCTATCATCGTCGTCTTGGTTCTTTTCTCAGGCGTATTGCGATTTGTCCAGGAGTTGAAGAGTTCAAAAGCGATGGATAGTCTCCTCTCCATGATTGAAACCACAACCGCTGTGATGCGAGATGGAATTACAAAAGAGATACCGATCGATGAAGTGGTGGTGGGCGATATCATCCATCTGACCGCTGGTGATATCGTTCCATGCGATGGAAGAATCATCGATGCCAAAGACTTGTTTATCACTCAAGCCGCCCTCACTGGCGAATCTGAACCAGCGGAGAAATCTCCTGTTTGTGATCATCCGATACTCAAAACGATCACCGATGTTCGCAGCTTGGTTTTTATGGGCACCACCGTGTTGAGCGGAAGCGCAAATATGATCGCTATTCAAGTCGGTAAAAACACGATTTTAGGCGAGACGGCAAAAACGCTGACCGTCAAGGTTCCACCGACCAGTTTTGAAAAGGGCATCAAATCGATATCGCTGATACTGATCTATTTCATGGTCGTGATGGCCACGATCGTCTTGCTCATCAACGGTTTTTTGAAAAACAATTGGCTCAGCGCTTTCTTATTCGCGATCTCTGTCGCCGTCGGTCTGACGCCAGAGATGCTGCCGATGATCGTCACGACCTGCTTAGCGAAAGGCGCGACGCTGATGGCGAAGAAAAAAGTCATCATCAAAAAGCTCGATTCGATTCAGAATTTTGGCGCGATGGATATTTTGTGCACGGATAAAACGGGGACGTTGACGCAAGATCAAGTCGTTCTTGAGCAGCATTTAGATGTCCATGGACAAGATGATACGCGCGTGCTTCGTCACGCCTTTTTAAATGCCTATTATCAAACTGGGCTTAAAAATATTCTCGATCTATCCATCATCAACAAAACGAATGAACTTTCGGCAAAGTTTAGCGAATTAAAAGCTCTGCAGAGCGATTACCAAAAAGTGGATGAGATACCATTTGATTTCGCTCGTCGAAGGATGAGCGTCGTGGTCAAAAATAAGATGGGCAAAGTCCAGGTTATCACCAAAGGTGCAGTAGAAGAGATCATCAATATCTGTTCATTTGTGGAATATCATGGAAAAGTCGAACCATTGACGGCGGATTTGAAGAAGGAGATATTCGCGAACGTGGCTAAACTCAACGCGAATGGAATGCGCGTCATCGCTGTCGCGCAGAAGACGAATCCAGCTCCAGTCGGGACCTTCTCTGTCAAAGATGAGGAGGAAATGGTTCTCATCGGTTATTTGACATTCCTCGATCCCGCCAAACCATCTGCCAAAGCTGCGATCAAAGAATTGTTGCAATATGGAGTAAATATTAAAATTCTCACCGGAGACAATGAGATTGTCACGCAGAGAATCTGTCAAGATGTCGGCTTGAATGCGAAGAGCATCATGCTCGGTTCGGAAGTGGATGAACTGAGCGATAGCCAATTGAAACTTCGAGTGGATGAGACTGTTATTTTTGCTAAACTCCTACCCGAACAAAAAGCTCGCGTCGTTCGTTTGCTAAAAGCTAAAGGCCATGTCGTCGGATATATGGGCGATGGCATCAATGACGCTCCCGCGATGCGCGAAGCCGATATAGGGATAAGCGTCGATAGCGCTGTCGATATCGCTAAAGAATCAGCCGATGTTATTCTGCTCGAAAAGAATCTCAATGTTCTCAAAGAGGGATTGATTGAAGGGCGAAAAGTATATAACAATCTGATGAAGTATATCAAGATTACCGCCAGCTCTAATTTTGGCAATATGCTCTCCGTCGTCATCGCCAGTATCATGCTGCCATTCCTGCCCATGCTCCCAGTCCAATTGATTCTGCTCAATATGATCTACGACATTTCTTGTACCGCTCTGCCGTGGGATAATGTCGATCCTGAATACCTTCTCCAACCGAGAAAATGGGAAGCCAAAGACATCGTTCGCTTCGTCTTTTCATTCGGTCCGATCTCATCCATTTTTGATATCACGACATTCGTCATGCTCTTCTACATATTCGGTCCGATGGCTTTTGGTGGATCATACGATAGTTTATCTATCGAACAACAATTTAGCTTTGCTATGCTCTTTCAAACCGGTTGGTTCATCGAGTCGATATGGACTCAACTCGTCGTCATTCACATCCTGCGTTCAAAACGTTTTCCTCTCGTCCAATCCAAAGCCGCTCCGATGGTTTATTTCTTTACGGTCATGATCATCATATTCTCTTCTCTAATCTGCTATATACCATATGTGAGTGAAGCCTTCCATCTCTGGAATATCACGCCTATATTCTTCCTCTATGTCATCGGTGTGGTAGTGGTCTATGCTCTCATCGCTTCCTTAGTGAAGATGATCTATGTAAAAAAGCATCCATCATTCTTATAATTCTGACGACTAGTTTGCTTCTTCGCTTATTTTTCTCTACTCGTCACACTATATTTATTTTAAGAGACGTAAGTGATATATTAAGTATAATATGTGCCTAAAGTCATCGTAATATATCCAAGGAGAATCTCATGGAAGAACAGAATGATTTATTAGAACCGGTACGAATATATAATTCTAAATTAAAAGATCAATTTCACCAAAATGCCGAATCATTTTTTGATGAACTGACAAAAAAAGCTGGCACCGATATAGGTGCCAACCGAGTGACTATCAATGAATATAAACAGCTGTGCACTCAATTGGATAAAGGGATCAGCAAGAAAAAAGGTTTAACTAAGTTAAAAGGATTTTTAATCGCTCTCACCATCATCGCTCTTGTGGCCGCTATCGTCCTGTTCGTGATGTGCGGAATTAATAAGGCTAGCAATTTTGTTCTATTCATCATCGTCGGCATCTGTCTCGTCTTGTTTGCTGCTGGGATGATCGTTCTTCTCGCCGTTAAAATTCGAACAGCGTTAAACGACGCAAAAAAAGTGGTGGAGAAATTACAAAAAGCCTGTGAAGAGAAAAAGAACGAGGGATTCGTTCAGATGAAATCGTTGAATGCTTCCTATGATTGGAACATTCCTATCTCTCTCGCCACTAAGACGACACCACTCATTCAATTAGATACTTTTTTTAGCGCGGATAAATATGAATATCTCCACGAAAAATATGGCTTCAATGAAAACACGGATGAATCGATTTCGAGCATTTATGCTCAATCGGGTTCAATTCTAGGCAACCCATTCGTCATCAAGCGCGACTACTCCCGACGCATGGGAACATACACATATGAAGGCAGCATCACCATTTCGTGGACGACGACCATTCCTACGAAAGATGGATATCAAACCGTCACGCACACACAAACGTTGACAGCGACCGTGACAAAACCTAAACCATACTACTATCTCGATACTTGTCTCATCTTCGGCTCTGAAGCCGCTCCTAGGTTGAGCTTTTCTCGACAGCCGAGCGATGCTAACAAAATGTCAGAAAAAGATATTGATAGGTATGTCAAATCATTTGATAAGAAACTCGATAAGATGGTGGAGGAGAGCTTGAAGAAAAATCAAAATTTCACTCCGCTGACGAATACTGAATTTGAAGCCTTATTCAACGCTTTAAACCGCGACAACGAAGTCGAGTTTCGTTTATTGTTCACCCCTCTAGCGCAGAAGAGCATGATCGAACTCATAAAATCGAAAGTGCCATTTGGAGATAATTTCTCCTTTGTTAAAAGTCATTGCCTGAATTATATCGATGCTCGCCACATGGAGAATGCTATGCTAGAATTTTCTCCGTCGATGTTCATCGATTTCGATTACGACAATGCCAAGTTACATTTTATAAACACTTGCGATGATTATTTTAGAAACCTATTCTTCCAATTGGCGCCTCTTCTAACCATTCCTCTCTACCAGCAGCACAAAGCTTTTGAATACATCTATCAGCAGCCATACTACGGCAATATCACGAGATTTGAAGTGGAATCGATGGCGAACTCCTATAGCTCTGCGCTATTTAAGAATCCGATCAGCGCTACGCCCGCCATTTTAAAGAGCATGTTCGAGAAAAAGGAAGGCAAAGCCGATAAAGTCACCATCCGCGCTCATTCGTATAAGACGATTGAACACATCGAAATCGTTACGAAGATGGGCGGCGATGGTAAGATGCATGACATCCCGGTCCACTGGTTGGAGTATATTCCGATCAGCCAGGACACACCATTTATGGTGCAGGAGTACAAAGCCACCTATCCCGAATTCAAGAATTCAATCGATTCTGGAAAATTTAACGATTTTGCTCGCAAGAATGTCGGCGATGGTGGCATACTATTTAAAAGAGGTTTAATTTCATTTCTTACTAACAAGCAGATGGCGAGTTATAATGATAATGAATTAAATACATTACTTAATCTAAACAAGGGGGAAAAATAATGGCAAACGAGTTAGATGAAGTGACTGGACCAGTTAACGAACAAGGGCAAGACATCAATGTCATCGCCAAGCAGATTCCTGTTAAAGTAGGAGGAGGAAGCAAAGTTTTTGAGGTTATCTTGTGGATCCTATGCATCATTCCTGGATTGATTTTCTTATTCATGAAGATCAGCGCGGGTAACTACTTGAGCAAATTACAGCAAAAGATTCAACACGACGCTTCACAGATCGATAACTTTTTCGAACAGCGAGTGGTTATCTTACAAAACGTCGCTAAGCTTCTCGACAAAGCCGTTGATTTAGATAAATCAACCTTCGTCGAAATCGCTAAGTATCGCAGCGGAAGTAATCCTGGCGAGCATCTCAACGATGTCGCTAAAGGCATTGAAAACATCAACGCTAAAATCAACGTGGCTTTTGAAAACTATCCTGATCTGAAGGCTCATCAAGAAATCGCTGATGCGATGCAACAGAACTCCTATTTACAAAGAGAGATCACCGCTGCTCGCGAAGTCTACAACGATTCAGTCGCGCAATGGAATCAAGATATCTTCTCTTGGCCAACCAAGATGATCGTTGCGGCCAAACGCGGATATACGACCAGAATCCCATTCACAACTTCTAAAGAAATTAAAGAAAAAGCCGCTGGCGTATTCTTTTAATTAATCTCATTTACTACAGAGCGGTGGAAACACCGCTTTTTTTCTTATCTCATAAAATAAAACATTTTGCTCATTTTCACCTTTTGTTTTTTAAAACAAGTATAATGATTTCATGACTTCTAGCAAGAAAATAACGCTCATCGCTGTTTTGACAGCTATCGCCTCCGCACTGCTATCTTCCTTCTATCTTCCTGTCTCATCTCTTCTGATGCAGAATGATGGTCTCAGCGCTCTATTCATGGGAGGCTTTTCTTTCTTAGGTGGAGCCATCGCCGCTCTAGTGATGTTTCTCGGTGAGAAAATCTATGCGAAAAAGAAACATCTTTCGATTGAACCCTACCTCAATAAAAAAGATTTTCTTATCCTCTCTGGACAGATATGCTCATCGATCGCCTCGACCATCTGCCTTTTATACGCCATTAAGCTCACGAGTGCGGAAAATGTTTCTCTCTACTCGAGCTTTGAGATTCTTTTCACATCCTTGCTCGCCCTCATCGTCTTTAAAGAGATAATTCATGTCCCATCATGGATCGGTATTATTCTCATCGCTGCGGGATGTACGCTGTTGAGCGTCGATTTCACTTCGACTGGTTCCATCGCATTTTCATGGGGGAGCCTTCTCGCCTTAGCTTCATGCGCTATCTGGGGCATCGATAATAATCTATCGAGGCTTCTCTCCCATAAGAATAAAAATGAAGCGACGATGGTCAAAGGTTTTGTCGTCGGACCCGTTCTATTGATCATCGGCTTTTGCATCGGCGATCGCATCGTCAGCTTAAATTGGCTCTATTCACTGATGCTCGGCACGGTGACAATCGGTGTCTCAATCATTCTCTACATGTGGGCCCAGAAGACGCTCGGCGCCTCCAAGACCAGCGCGTTTTATATGTTCTCGCCATTCTTGGGTTCTTTGATCTCGCTCGTCATTCTAAAGGCGACGCCCAATTGGAACTACTATGTCGCTCTCGGCTCGGTGGTCGTCGGCCAATTTTTTGTGCTCTTCGATCTGCTCAAGCGCGACAAAAAGAAACAAGAGAAACGTTTGGAATAAAAAAAGATGCCCACATCTCTGTGGCTCTTTTAATCTTCGTCCGCGATCGCGTTGCCAGTATATAATTGGTAATATTTACCTTTTTGTTTGAGAAGCTCATCGTGTGTCCCTCTTTCGATTATTCGGCCTTCATCGAGGACCATGATGACATCTGAATTCTTGATCGTCGAAAGGCGGTGAGCGATGACGAAGACGGTTCGACCTTTCATGATGGCATCCATTCCTTCTTGGACGAGCACTTCTGTTCGAGAGTCGATTGAAGAAGTGGCTTCATCGAGAATCATCACCGGGGGATCGGCGACGGCGGCGCGTGCGATAGCGAGCAGCTGTCTCTGACCTTGAGAAAGCGAAGCTCCGCCCGCTTTTAGTGTGGTTTCATATCCTTGGGGTAGCAAGCGGATAAACGAGTCTGCATTGGCCAGTTTCGCGGCTTTTTCGACATCTTCATCGCTCGCGGTGAGATTGCCGAAGCGAATATTTTCGCGAACGGTGCCGGTAAATAGTTTCGTATCTTGTAAAACGATGCCGAGAGATTTTCGCAAATCGTGTTTCTTGATCTTGTTGATATTGATGTCGTCGTAGCGCACTTTGCCATCCTCGATATCGTAGAAGCGATTGATCAAGTTGGTGATCGTCGTCTTGCCTGCGCCTGTCGGTCCGACAAACGCTACTTTCTGTCCCGGTTTCGCATATAGAGTGATATCGTGTAGGACAGCCTTGCCCTTGATGTAGGCGAAATCGACGTGATCAAAAGTTATTTTTCCTCGCAGCCAGACGTATGAAGTTGGTGATCCATCCTTGTGTGGGTGTTTCCACGTCCAACACCCCGTCTTTTCTTTTACTTCGATAGGATTGCCATTTTCATCGCTGATAGCGTTGCACAGCTCGACATATCCTTCATCGATCTCGAGAGGCTCATCGATCATTTGAAAAATCCTTGTTGCCCCTGCGAGTCCTAGAGCGATGGTATTAGATTGTTGCGACACTTGTCCGATGGGCTGAACGAATGATTTAGAGTAGAGGAGAAAGGAGACGATCGTGCCGACCTCAAAGACTCTCAATCCGAGGATGGAGATACTCGTCATGCCATTTATGATGAAAAGACCACCGAAGAGCGCTAATAGAACATATTGGAGATTACCCAATTGATTCACGGTGGGCATGAGGATGTTCGCAAAGCGATTAGCTTTCACCGAATTATCGAATAGGGCATCGTTATGAATTTCGAATCCTTGAATGTTTCTCTCTTCATAATTGAAGACCTTGACCACTTTTTGCCCAGCGGTCATCTCTTCGATATAGCCATTGGTCTTCCCGAGTTCAATCTGCTGAGCGATGAAGTATTTTGAGGCTTTCTTTGTAAAGTACTTCGTCAAGAAGAACATCAGGATGCCGAAGAGCAGAACGACACTCGTCAAAATCACATCGGTCAAAAGCATCATTATTAAACAGGCGATCATGGTCATAATCGCTGTCGCAATCATCGGGAGAGCGCGCGATAGCATCTCGCGCAAAGCATCGACATCATTCGTGTATATTGACATGACATCGCCATGTGTTCTCCTATCAAAATAGGAGACGGGGAGATCTTGCATGTGCTCATATAGATTATCTCTAATCTTTTTCTGCACCCCTTGTCCGATGATCGACATCATAAAATTATAAAAATATCCACAGATGATTCCGAAGAGATAGATGGTGATAAGAATGATGAAGACATCAAAGAAATGAAGCCCTAAATAGGTGATATCGAAGAGATTGATGCTCTGATCGATAGCGGGTGAAATAAATTCATTGATAAAGATGGTGCCGACAAAATATGAACCGATAACCGCAGAAGAAGAATTGATGACGATGCAGAAGATGACGATGGCGAATTGCCATGGATAATATGTGAATACATATTTCAAGAGGCGGCGCACGGAATTAACTTGATCTCTTTTGGAGACCTTCGCGACATTTCGATTGGCGCGCATACTAGGTGCTGGCATCGAAATCACCCCCTCCCAATTGCGAGATATATAACTCTTTATATATCGAACTGCTCTTCATCAATTGATCGTTATTTCCCATCGCTTCGATGCGCCCGTGGTCCATGACGATAATCTGATCGCAATCTTTGATTGAGAGCACTCTTTGAGCGATGATGATCGTCGTCATATCACCCTTTTGCTCTTGCAGGCCTTTCTTTATGAGAGCATCGGTATGCGTATCGCACGCCGAAGTGGAGTCATCGAGGATTAAAATCTTAGGATTCTTTAATAGCGCTCTTGCGATGCATAAGCGCTGTTTCTGACCGCCGGAGACGTTTGATCCCCCTTCGACGATCATCGTGTCGAGCCCGCTTGCGGAAGAAGTGATAAAAGAGCTGACCTGAGCGATACCAGCAACGCGCATGATCTCCTCGTCAGTCGCCTTCTCATCGCCCCATTTTAAATTGTCTCTGATCGTTCCGGTGAATAAGGTATTTTTTTGCAGGACGACCGCCACCGCATCGCGAAGAGATTTTAGATCATATTCCTTCACGTTGTGATGAGCGACATCAATATCCCCTGAATCGGCATCGTAAAGACGGGCGATAAGGCTCACCAACGTCGTCTTGCTCGAACCGGTGGAACCGATTATGCCGACCATCGACCCGCTTGAGATGTGCAAGTTGATATCATCTAGAACGCTCTTTCCTTTATTATAAGCGAAGTTTACATTGCGAAAATTGATCTCCCCATCATCGACTATTTTGATGGCGTTATCCGGTGAATATATATCGGGAGATTCGCACATTATTTCATTGATTCTCTCCGCCGAATTTCGCGCGATGGTGAGCATGACGTAAACGATCGAGATCATCATCATCGAGTTCATGATCATCATGACATAGGTTAAAAGAGAAGTATAACCGCCGATGCTGAGGTCATTACCACCGCTGATAACGATGATCTGCGCTCCGAAGAAAGCGATGACAGAAATTGCCCCATAGATAGCGATGTTCATCACCGGCATATTAAAGGCCAGCAATTTTTCTGCCTTGACAAAATTTTTATAAATAAAAGCTGAGACCTTTCCAAATTTTTCTTTCTGATAGTTTTCGCGATTGAATGACTTGACTACTCTCATGCCATCGATGTCCTCTTGAACTTCTTCGTTTAGATTATCATAGGTGTTAAAAACCTTGACGAAGATGGGATGAGCTTTGGAAGCGATGAAGAGAAGAGCGAAAAGAATCACAGGAATGATGACTAAGAAGACCCAGGCTAACTTCCACTCCGTAACAAAGCACATGATGAGAGCGAAGAGCATCAGAAAAGGCGCGCGAACAACCGCTCTTATAATCTGCAAAAAAGCATTTTGAACATTGACGACATCGGTCGTCGTTCTCGTGATGATGGACGAGGTAGAAAATTTATCGATATTCCTAAAAGAATAATCTTGAATGCGCGCATACATCGCACGCCGAATATTTCGTCCAAATCCAGCTGAAGCGCTCGCCGCGAAATAACCAGCGAGAATGCCCATCGCTGTTGAGAATATTGCGATGGAAGCGATGATTGCTGAATACATGTAGATATCGTTGAGAGAGACGCTAGATATATTCCTAATGCTGTCGATGAGGAAGCGCATGAAGAAAGCGACCATCACCTCGCAGACGCTCTCCACCAAAACAAAAATCCATGTCAGGATTGTATCTTTCCAACAGCCATTGATGAATTTAGCTAGTTTTCGTATTGTTTTCATATCATTTCACATTCTCAACGATGAGATCTAGACAATGATAGATACTCGCCTTATCCGTTTCAGTAAGGCTTTTCTCTATCTGAGCGTTAATTTCGAAAAAGATTTCATCAAATTGAGCATTTATCTGTTCGCCTAACTCAGTTAAAACGATGATTTTAATGCGTCGATCCTTTTTATAAGGTTTCATTTCGAGATAGCCTTTTTTGACTAATCCCGATAAAGTTTCCGAAGTGGTGGATTTGTTGACGCGCGAATGAGACATGATGTCGCGAGCGGTGATAACTTCTTTTTTATGA
This sequence comes from Bacilli bacterium, assembly GCA_041653015.1. Classification (GTDB taxonomy): domain Bacteria; phylum Bacillota_I; class Bacilli_A; order RFN20; family CAG-826; genus JBAZGG01. The sequence continues at coordinate 69,657 of JBAZGG010000005.1, forward strand.
CGAAAAATAAAGGCCATCGTCATGCCTTCAATCCCAGTCAAACTATCTCTCATCTTCTCATTCAATACTTGATCGATATAATTCTTGATCGCATTTGAGGTGTGGCGAATCGCATAGCCGATACTCCGTTTATCCTTTTTACTTTTTAATACTTTTTTTGTGTCAACAATATTAGTTCGCATGCGAACATTATATTCTTTTATATTATAAAAACAAGATTATAAATGAAAAAATTCATCGATGCGAGCAAATAGCGTTAAGCTCTTCGAAAAAGCATTTCGAAATGGCTGCGCTCAGGATGACGGAATCATTTATATAATCACTAAATGTTTACGAGAATAATTCTATCGATGTTTAGCGTGAAAACTGACGCCGATACAATCAGGTCCACAATGCGCTCCGGCGGTTGGATTTACCACCGTAAATATAATATTCAAATCATCGCCATACTTTTCTTTGAGAAGCGATGCGATTTTTTCAGCTAATGGCAAAGCATCGGTATGAGCGACTATGATGCGGTGCTTTTTAATGTCATCACCAATTGTATCAACATAGCTCAAAATGGTTTGCAAAGCTCGGCTTCGCCCTCGCACTTTAGCAAAGCTGACCATCCTTCCTTCTTTATCCATATAGATGATTGGATGGATGCCAAAGAAGTTACCCATTTTTGCTGAGATGCCACTGACGCGTCCGCTCTTAGCAAAGAATTTTAGATCATCGGCGTAAAAATAGATGGCAAATCTATCGACTTCCTTTTCTGCCCATCCAATAATTTCTTCAGGGCTTTTTCCTTCGAGATATTGATCACCGATTTCAAGGATGATGTTGGCAGCGCCAATGGTGATGCCCTTTGTATCGATTTCGTAGAACTTGCGTTCGGGATATTTCTTCAAAAGATCATCGACAGCGATTTTCATCGCGCTGAATGTCCCGGACATCGAAGCGGAGAAATGCGCATAGAGAATGTCTTGCCCAGATTTAAAAAATGGTTCGAAATATGCGCGGTATTGTTCAGGGGATAATCCGCATGTGGTAGCTAGTTTACCGCTTCTTAATGCGTCATAGAATCTGTGGTGATCGAATTCTTTCCAGTCGACATAGGGATATATTTCTTTTTCGTTTTCGATATAAGGCATCGAAATCAATTCGAAGCCATATCTCTTTGCTATTTGAGGAGTTATATCGCAGTCCGTATCGGTGAATATTTTATACATAAAAATTCCTTATCATTTTGTGATTGAAATCACTTTTTATTATTTTATCACACATATGTTAATAAACAGTATGAAAAATCGTTTCGCTCAGGTTTGATTCTAACCGACATTTTTCAAGGTTGATATCACTTATGTTTTTCTAAATCATCGATGATGATGTTTCGAACGCTCTCAGCGATTTCAATCGTATTTTTATTGGCGTATTCCTCTTTTGAAATAACCTTTAAGAAGTCGATATGAACAGTGGTGATTTTTCTGAAGCATCGATATTTTATTTTATCGGTGTTTCTGAGCGAGATAACTAAGATTGGACATCGTGCTCTCTGAGCGATTTTAAACGAACCGGCATGGAATGGTAAAACGCGCTCATCCTTACTTCTTGTTCCTTCAGGAGAAATGCTGATGGAAGCTTCATCTGAAGAGATGTAATTAGCCGCTGTTCGTATCTTTCGCATCGCATCGAACGGATCTCGTCTATCGAGAGGAATGAAGCCCGCTTTATGCATTATCTTTCCGACGATGAAATAGTGTTCAACTTCTTTTTTTGAGATGGATAAAAGCGGTCCTTGACATAGATGAGCGAGTATTGCGATGTGATCAAATCCGGAGATATGATTTGAAACAACCAAATATTTCTCATCGTGCGGTATTATTCTCTCGTCGCTCGTTTTTATCCTTGCGCCAAAGATGAGAAGAAGCATCTGACATGATTGAACGACGAGCCACAGAGCACACTTATCAATCTTGGTCACTTCTTTATTCAGATTTACCGGTGCATATCTAATTATCATGTACAAAACCAAGAGAATAAAGAAAGCCAAGAAAAATCCGATAAACCCAATGATTGGGAACCAAAAATACACCCAATTAGTATAGAGACCGCTGAGAAAATAGGTCAATAGATCACCGGTGATGCTGAACAATAAAGCGATGTAGAATATAATCATTAGCTTTGCCCCACATTATTTATCATACACTTTAAAGCAAAAATGATAATTATCAATTGGCATAATGGCTAAAAAGACTCGTCGAGGTGTTGTGAATAGCGCGTGAATAAAAAAATGAGAATTCTCTCGTTTTATTCATGTCATAATATGATTCATACGAGGTAATTAATATGAAATTAATCACAAAAATGCTAACAAAAAATGTTTCTGAGATTCAAGAAGAAAGAGAGGTTTTCTTGATAAATCAAGAGGATGTGACTACAGCTCTTTTCCCCATCCATCTCTTCTCGTCTTCGCTTCGCTTTCAGATACGAGTGGTGCAAGTCAAAGACAATTCTCTTGTCATCTCATTCGAGAGCCCTTTAATAAAGCCATTCACAAAGGAATTGACGATGAATGAATCATACAAGACTATCTTGCTGTCATTTGCGAATGATGAGATCAGCGTCGAATTATTTCTTTCGAGTGATGAATCTCTAAGCGATGAAGAATTAATCCTTTTCACTCGCCATCACATCGATAGAGCATCAAAGATTAAAGGATATAAACTCTGCGAGCAGACTATTTTTAACGAGAGGATTACGAGCGAAAAAATATCCAAGTTATCGCTCCCCAAAAATAAGTCCTTAATCACTTTTCACCAATTGAATAATTCCGAATGTAAAAGTTGTTATTGGGTAATCGGTACACGCGGCGATCAATTCTGCTATGCGATTAAGAAAAATGCTCATGCGACAATTCATTTCCTCAAATTGAAAGAAAATTGTTCGGAAGACTACATGAACGGACAAACTAGTACGAAACGTTTTATCTTTGAGGCTTACTAAACATAGAATCTTTCATTTTAACTGATTGTTCACATATGGATAAGCGATGCTCGTAATGAAATTTTGATTCTTTATTCTATGCGACATCAACCATCGCGTGTCGTTTAAGATCTAACCTCAAAATAAACTATCCTGTCACGATAATTTCTAGTGTATTTTCATAGTTGGTCTGTCTGAGTTTGACGTGCGCTTTGGATACATTTATCATCAGTGAATAATTTTATTCACTCGTTATAAGGCCTTGTGTATAATATACTAAGTAGTATTTTTAGCGAACGCAGTTTGCGATAAATTACTAATATTTCAAAGAAAAAGGAAAAAATATGAAATTGAAACGAGCTATTCTACTGCCTGTCGTCGCTTTTCTTTTAGGTGCATGCGGCACATCGATTCCAGAGTCCGCTTCACCATCTGCTTCGCCTTCTGAAACTTCTGCTTCAGAATCGACTGCCAGCGAATCAGAGATTCCATCCGATTCAGAAGAACCTTCCATATCGGAAGAACCATCGGTATCTGATGAACCATCAATTTCTGATGAGCCATCGGTATCTGATGAACCATCAATTTCTGATGAGCCATCGGTATCTGATGAACCTTCCACATCGGATGAGCCTTCTGTTCCTGAGCCAACTCTATCAAGCATTTCTGTCACGTCAAATCCAACAAAAACATCCTACTCTGTTGGTGATGCTCTTAATCTATCAGGATTAGTAGTCACTGGCACATTCTCCGATTCATCGCAAAGCGATGTGACGAGTTTATGCACAGTCTCTCCAGCGAGCGGTTATATCTTTGTCTCTGGCGATGTTGGAACAAAGACAATCACTGTATCTCACGAAGGAGTGAGCGATGCATCATTCAGCGTCACCGTCAGTCAAGTCGAATTGAAATCATTTAGTAAAGTGACATCCGCTTTAAATGATTATTCTGGCACGTATTTAATCGTGTATGACACCGATTCATTTGTATTTGATGGCTCACTAGCTGTTCTTGATGCCGTTAGCGATACGAAAGCTGTCACTATTTCAAGCTCTTCGATCAGCGCGAGTGTGGGATATGCCTTTACAATCGCTAAATCTGAAAGCACCTATACGATCAAATCTGCGAGCGGCTATTACATCGGCCAAACAGCAACTGATGCGAATGGATTGTTATCTAGCACAACTGTTAAATATTCCAATACGATCACTTATGATACAACGAATTCATGCATCGATATCGTCTCAAGTGGCAATGCTCATCTGCGCTACAACTCCACTTCAGGTCAAACGCGTTTTAGGTACTATAAGTCATCTTCGTATACCAATCAAAAAGTAATTCAACTATATCGCGCTGCCGACTGATTAGAAATCGTTAATTGGACGCTTGAAAAAGCGTCCTTTTTTGTTGTCTCTATCTATTTACGTGCGATTAATTACTACTTTGATTGACTCAATATTTTAATAATATAAAATATAAGCGTAATCGAGTTATTTATTATGCGAGAGATTGAAAAAAAGTTGAAAGTTGGCGAAGAAGGGCATCTCTATAATTTGAAGCGCGGTCAAAAAGGTATTGTTCTAGCTCTTCATAATGATAACGCAGCGCTGCGTCGAAGACTTTTAGATATGGGCATCACTAAAGGTGTGATTATCGAAGTTAAAAAAATTGCTCCATTAGGCGATCCGATCGATATAAAACTTCGCGGATATGAACTATGCCTTCGCAAGAATGATATGAAGGGCATCGATATAAAGGTAATCGAATAATGATATCAGCTTTAGTAGGAAATCAAAATGCTGGGAAGACAACTCTTTTCAACGCTTTGACCGGTTCAAATCAAAAAGTAGGCAACTGGCCAGGAGTGACGATTGAGCGCAAAGAAGGGGTTATCAAAGGCACTGATCTAGCGATTGTCGATCTCCCAGGCGTGTATTCTCTTTCCCCATATACTGATGAAGAGGAAGTATCGAGAAATTTTATTTTTAACTCCCATCCAGATTTAATCATAAACATCGTCGATGCTGCTTCGATTGAGAGATCGCTATATTTAACGACGCAATTGCTCGAGCTCGACAGCGATGTTTTAATCGCTCTTAATATGTATGACTTGGTAGAGAAATTAGGCGTTCATATCGACATCGATAAATTATCGCAAGCATTAGGTGCGACCATCATTCCTATCTCAGCGAAAGATGGTTCTGGCATCAATGATTTGATCAAAGTTATCAAAGATAAAACATATCTGCGAAACAATCACAAAAATATCTATCCTCACGATGTCGAATCATTGATTGAGAGAATTGCAGCAGAAAACCAGACTGATCACTCTCGCTTTGCAGCAATAAAAATTATTGAAGAGGATCGCGACTTTAAGATTTTGATGGATGAAGAGATTAATAAAGAGCATCAAAATCTTGAGAAAAAGTACGACATGGATGGAGAGCAGCTGATCGCGTCTTTGCGATATGACTACATCGTCGACATCAAGTCGAAGTGCATCGTTGACGAAAGAATGACGAGTAAAAAAGAATCGATTACCGATAGACTCGATCGCGTTTTCTTGAATAAATGGGCTGCTATTCCGATTTTTACCATCATCATGGCGATGGTATATGTCCTTTCGGTGGGATTAATCGGAGGATTGACATCCTCTTTTGTCGATGCTCTGTTCAATGGCTGTGAAACTCTTGAACTATCATTTTTTGGTCTTGACTGGACTGTGAATTTGTCCATGGATGGTCTAGGTCCATGGCTCGCTAATAGTCTCGGATCGATCGGTGCTTCAACGTGGGCTCAATCTCTGTTAGCAAATGGATTATTTGCCGGTGTGGGTGCGGTGTGCACATTTATTCCACAGATAATAATTCTTTTCGTATGCTTATCAATTCTTGAAACTACTGGTTATATGTCGCGAATCGCGTTTTTCCTCGATCGAGTTTTTCATAAATTTGGGTTGAGCGGAAAATCTCTCATCCCTTTTATTGTCGGTATGGGGTGCAGCGTCCCAGGCATTATGAGCGCTCGTCCTGTCGAAGATGAAAACGAAAAGAAATCGACAATTATTTTAACACCATTTATTCCTTGTTCGGCAAAACTACCGATCATTTCCTTATTTGCGGGGTTTTTCTTCGGCTCACTAGCGTGGCTCATCTCCCTTTCCTTTTATTTCTTTGCGATCGTTTTAATTCTTCTCTTCGGTTTCATCTTTAAAAAGTTTTTATTTAAAGGTGAACACAGCACTTTTATCAGCGAACTCCCCGAATATAAACTCCCTTCAGCGAAATATGTTTCACGCGATGTGTGGGATAAGACAATCGCTTTTATCAAACGCGCCGGGACAGTGATTCTTCTCTGCTCGATCGTCGTTTGGTTTCTTTCTTCCTTCACTTGGCAAATGCAATTCGTCGATGGAGTGAATGTCAATATTTCACAGAGCATGCTCGCTAGCATCGGCAACGTTTTTGGTTGGTTCTTCTACGTCATGCTCGGCGGTAATTGGTCATGGGCAGCGAGCGTGACCGCTATTCAAGGATTGATCGCAAAGGAGCAAGTCATCTCATCCATGAGCGTCATCGCTGGCGTGAGCGGTGATTCGTCTGTCTTCGGCAGCGAACTATTCTCATTCTTCACTCCTTGGAGTGCTTATGCGTTCATCGCTTTTAATCTATTCAGCATACCTTGTATAGGCACGATTAGCGCGATGCGAAGTGAACTCGGTTCCACATGGAGAGTGATAAAATCCATGGCATTTGAAATATCGATCGCATGGGTCATCGCGACGATAATAGGCGGAATTGGATGGCTGGTGAGCATATGATGATTGATTTTATTATCGTCTCAGTCGTTGTCTTGATCGCATTAGCGATTATCTTCTTCACATGGATTTTGCCAAAACTTCAAGGCAAGAAAAAAACTCATTGTGATAATTGCCCTGTCGGCTATGACAAAAAACTAAAAAGAGATTTAAAAGAATATAAAAAACAAAGAGAAGAGAATAAAAAATAAATTTTTCTAGTTTAGCTAGGCTAGGCTATTTGTGCATAGAATTTCGAATTCAAATATGTCGTCGATCTTTCGCTTTCGCGGTCGACGATTGCGCCATCATAATAATAGTCGAGAGTGCGCGTGGCAAAATTCATCGTCATAGTGGTGAAATTCGCATTGTGGATGGTAGAGATTGTGCCATTGATACCATTCCAATATATTTGAGATGTATAAACTGAAGCGCGAACGATTGCGTTAGTGTATGGATGTTGTTCAGAAACTCTGCTCGATGTTCTATTTCCGCTTGTAATAGCAGCTGAAACGATGAAATAATCTGGCTTCATCATCGCTAAGAAATTGGCTAAGTTAGATCTAGAAGAACCATGATGATTAGCTTTAACGATGTTAATCGTACTTTCACTCCATAGAGAAGTTCCTGAATAATTGCTTATCAAGCCTGTTTCACAACTAGATTCGCAATCTCCACCGAGGAAATATCGATAATTACCACATGATAATTCGAAAGCAATAGAACACTTGTTTTCGTCGCTTGGTGCACTTCCGTCGGTGTCGATATAATTGTTGGTGTTTAAGAAAGTTATCGCAACTGATGAGGTGATATTAAAGACATTGGGATAGCCAGACGATTCATTATAAATCATTTGATAAATTGGATAGTATGTAGCGCTCGTCCAATTATTTCTGAAAGCAACATAATTTGTATAATTTGATATGCAGCCGAAATCAACGATATATTTAATCGATGTTACTTCAGAATTAGTTGTGAATCCCGAATAATCCAGCAAGGCACCTAAATGATCGCTGTGAGGGTGAGTGACGATAAGCATTTCTAAAACGTGATCCTCACATTTGTTTTTAAGCGCCGCCCAAACATTATTTTTGTCGCTGCTTTCGCCTCCATCGATGAGTATTTCAAAATTGCCATAGTCGATCAGTATCGAATCGCCATATTTTGAGGAGATCATCTCTTGATAATTGACGCTCAATTGATCTAGTGTCCCTGGAACATACATCGGACCTAAAACGCTGCCATTTTGTGCCGGATTGTCGATGACTGTGCCCGTGCTCGCCTCTTGATGCTCTGTCACGGTGATGGATGCCGTGCCATAGATACCTGACCCATCGTTGGCCGTGGCGGTGATGGTGAAAGTTCCGGTTGTGGATGAGCTGAACACGCCAGCAGAGGTGATTGTTCCTCCACTTGAGGACCAGACAACAGTCTTATCAGTAGCGTTATTTGGTTGAACACTCGCTGTAAATTGTTGTGTTCCTTCCGTGTCGATTTCGATGCTGGAAGGCGATACGCTGATGGAAGAGACTAAGACGATCGGCTCAACGACATGGATGGTCGCAGTGCCATAGACACCTGATCCATCGTTAGCCGTGGCGGTGATTGTGAAATCGCCTTCGCTAGTCGACGAGAATAAACCAGCAGCAGAGATCGACCCACCAGTGGATGTCCAAGTGATGCTCGAATCGGTGGCGTCGCTAGGCAAAACGCTAGCAGTAAATTGCTGATCTTCTGTCGTATAGATGCTAGTGTTTGATGGCGAGACATCAATGCTGCTCACGTATTTTATTGGAGAGGAAGTGTGCTCATTAAAGACTGAAATTGTTGGTGTTCTCAGTTGATAATAATCATAATATGCTGTTTTGTAGCGGGTGACGATACCAGAAAAATCTAGTGATGTTCCGATATATTCATCAATCGCAGTCAGAACAGAAGCACGAGTCGTTGTATAAGCGACATAGCCGTATATTGTGCTCTCGCCATAGGTCATCGTTAAATTATTTGAACTTCTTGACTCAATCGTTATTCCAGATAGTCCAACATAACGGCCATTATAATCCTCATCAATGAGGTTATATGCGCTCTCTGATAAGTCTTCTTTGATGATCGGATTGGGGTTAGAAGCAGAATAGAGAGTCACGGTTGGAGAAGTCAATTCATTCGTGCCATTATATATAGTATATGTCCCAGTGACATCTACGACATTGCCTAAGGAAAAGGAGCCGAGAGAAGAGACAGAATAAATCATGAGTCCGCGTCCGCGAGATTGAATGAAGAAAGATTTATCTTCAAACGAAGTGATCGTCCCTCTCGTCGTATAAGCCGTACCTTCAACGCCCTCATCAGCAATGCTCGCGATGCTATCGTATCCAGCAGGAAGAACGCAGGCTGTGTCCCAATCGTTATCGTCAATACCTTTAACGAGATTTATATTGTTATAATTAATTAATGTCAAAGCTAGTCCAATGACCATGGTTGAAGTAATTGAGGCGATTAATGCTTGTTTTTTTACTCTATTAACTGTTCCCATAAAATTTCTTTCTTACAGCATTTTGGTCCATGCACAACAAATATTCTATTACATAAACAATTAAAAAGGTAAATTTATTTACACGCCATTTCGTTCTATAATAAAAAAGAGGCAAGAGTATGGAATTAAAGGAAACAATCTTCAAGAGAAGAAGCATCCGCAAATATCAGGATAAAAATGTTAGCGATCAACTGATCGATGAATTATTAAAAGCAGCGATGGCGGCACCGAGCGCGAGAAATGCTAAACCATGGGCATTTTATGTGATTAAAAATGGCGAGATACTCTCTGATATAAAACAGGTGATCACTTCCGCGAATTACAATGCTAAATTAGGCATTTTAGTCGCCGGCGATATGCATAAAGCTCTTCCAGAACCCTCGAGGGATTACTGGATTGAGGATTGCTCGGCGGCCACTGAAAACCTTTTGTTGAGGGCGACCTCTTTAGGATTGGGAAGCGTGTGGTGCGGAGTATACCCGTCTATACCGAGAGTAGATGCCATTCTAAAAATTTTACTTTTACCAGATAACATCGTTCCATTCGCTTTTGTTAATATCGGTTATCCAGCGGAAGAAAAAGAAGAGAGAACGCAATATGATGCTAACTGTGTTCACGTTGTCGAATAGTTAATGAACAAATGAAACTACTGTGTTAAAAAAACTCATCGCTTGCTGGCGATGAGTTTAATGTTTATTGCTTGTTATTCTCTAGCTCTTTGAGAAGAGGTTTGACAAGTCTTTTTATCGTCCCTTTCTTAAATGGATTTTTAAGATGGGCCTTTTTGATGAGCTCTTGGAATGGATAGCGTCCGCCTAACTTGCACAATTTGATATATTTTTTCCATGTTTTGTCATGATTGATGAGATCCTCATTGTGGAACTCAAAAGCGATGACCTGAGCAATCGTGTAATCGATGTAATAGAATGGAACTTCAAAGATGTGACCTTGAAGCATCCAGCGTCCTCCACGAGACAAAAATCCTGACCCTCTATTCACTTTATAAGGGGTATATTTCTTTTCGATCTCGAGCCATTTTGCCTTTCTTTCGGCTGGCGAGGCATTTGGATTCTCGTAAACGAAGTGCTGAAATTCATCAACCGTCACACCATAAGGAAGGAAGGTGAGCGCACTCGTCAGATGCGAGTGGCGATATCTCTTGGCATTATCAAAGAATTTATCCATAAATGGATAGGCAGAAAACTCCCTGCTCATAGTGTGAATTTCGCAACTCTCTAAGGTTGGAGATTGATATTCGCTTATTTTCATATTTCGCGATTCATAGGCTTGAAAAGCGTGTCCGAACTCGTGCGTTAAGACATCGACATCCCCAGATGTCCCATTGAAGTTTGAAAAAATAAATGGGCATTTATAAAGTGGAAAATAAGTTGTATATCCTCCAGATTGCTTACCTTTTTTAGCTTCCAAATCCATGAGATGACTGTCGATCATGAAATTGAAAAAGACATCGGTATCTTCACTCATGATGTGATACATTTTCTTTGCTTCGCTGACGAGATAATCCCTACCACCTTTTGGAGTGGGGTTGCCATCTAGGTAATCTAAAGCCATATCGTAGCAATATGGTTTATCAATGCCGATTCTGATCAGCCTCTCTTTATTAAGTTTTTTCGCTAGAGGGGTGATGATGCGTTTGATCTCATCGCGATAGATGGCGACATCGGATGAATCGTAATCGAGACGCCCGAGTTTTTTATATCCGAGTTCAACATAATTTTTATATCCGAGCTCTTTGGCCATTTTATCTCGCAGGTGGACGAGTTTATCAAATATATCTCCCGCCTTGTCCTCTATGCTGACGAGAAATTTCTCTCGTGCCTCTGTGGATGCTTTTCTCACACCGCGATCTTTGCTTTCAGAATATTTACCCAATTGCGGCAAGTTTAAGATTTTACCATCGAAAGGAATCTGCGCGCTGGCGATCAAGGCGTTATATTCATCGACAAGTTTTGATTCTTCGATAAGATCAGGAATGATTTTTTCATCAAATGTCTTCAAGCTCTCCTCATACATTTTGAACAGATATGATCCGAGCTTATCTTCGAGATACGGTCGATACTTGCTTTTTAGAAGAGCCTTGATAAACATCAAGCTACTATTTCTAATAATCGGAGATATTTCGTTTAATTTATCGCTTGCCTTTTTGTATTCTTCATTGTTGGTGTCCAACGTGAAATGCACCGAGATGTTTGTGGCATCGTTTTGATACACCTGACCAATTTTTTCAAATTTCTTAAATGACTTAAGAGCGCTTTTTTCATCTGGGGCGTTTACCAATTCATCTGTCACCTTGATCAATTTTTTTGTGATTTGTTTAGCGTTTGGAATGCTAAATGGAAATTCTTCGAATTTCATAGATGTTCTCCTTGTTATGAATATTAAAAACTATGCTAATATCCTATCACAAAATAAATATTATGATGAGAAAAACAATGAAATGTATTTTTTGTTGTATACTTTTTGAATCGCTTTATTATAATGATATCAAGAGGTATTCACACATGGATGAAAAATTGAGAAAACAATATCGAGACGAGATTGAGTCTTATAAGATGAAACAGCGTTTATTTTTTAAGATTGCTTTGCCTTGCGTAATCGCTGGAGGCTGCAGCATGATTTTTGGATGGGCAGTTTATGGCATCGATGTCTTTGTCGCGGCATTTCAAGCATCTTCTGGCCTTTCTTATATATCTTTTAAATGGGTTGCTGATCTTCTCACCAGTTTAGGCTCGACTTCTTTGGGATTAGGTATTCTTCTCTTTATTTTGCGCGCCACGGTGTGGGGAACAAAGATTCGCAATCGCGAGAGCGCGTTAGCAAAAGATGGCGTCAATGACAAAGTTGTTGATGTTACTCCTGAAGAGAAAAAAGACGATCAAGTTAAATAAGTACTGTCGATTAAATTAAGACCCTCATAAGGTCTTTTTTCTATATTTATGCAATAATATACACGTGCAATTATCAATTGCGTGATTATTAACTTTTCACAAAATACAATTAGGGCTAAGAAAGGAAGTAAACGATGATCGATTTTGTTCAAGTTGGCATTAAGATTCAATCATTGAGACAAGCATCCTCGATGAGCCAAGACAGTCTCGCTGAACGCTTATATGTCACTAGACAAGCACTATCGAGATGGGAAACTGGAGTCAGCGCCCCATCGATCGATACGATTATCGAACTCGGAACTATTTTCAATGTCCCTTTTGAAGAGATTCTTTGTTTGGGTGAAGAGATGAAGGTCGACAGAGATGATATCTTCCGTGGACATACACGCGATTACATCATGAGGAAAATTTTATCTGGCGAATTAGAAATAGATGTAACAAACGAAATCAATCGTTTTACTATCGAAGAAAGAATTCTCATTCTAAAACACATCAAAGATGGCAAAATTGAATGCGATATCAGGGAATTGTGTCCGTATTTAACGGCCGCTGAGCAAAGAATGCTCGGATTTAAAGGAGGAATTTGAATATGCGATTAAAAAAAGTGATCATCGATGGAAAGGAGTATTTTGTTCGCGTCGACAAAGATGAATGTGAAAAAGATGCTACTTACTGCAATGCATCATCTGATGAATGCGATGAGGGAGAAATTAAAAGCAAACGAGTGTGTCGCATCATGCGCATGCTACCATTTCTCGATGATGAGGAAGTAGCGATGCTCGCTAAAAAGATAATTGAAGGAGATCCTGACTACGAAGGAATTAAACTCGCTGCCATCTTCCCATTCATGGATGATGATGATTGCGATGAAATATTTACCGATTTGTTAAATGGCAACAGTCAACTCAAACCATCGACCATCTACTCTTTAATTCCTTTTGTGAGCGAAGATGCTCTGTCCTCACTCGTCGATCAATATATCAAAGGTAAATATCAAAATGTTGATATTGATAAGATATATCCATTTCTTGATGATGACGATATCAAGAGATTGTTTCGTTATGAATTGTCAAGAAAAGATGCTGAACAATAATATTATCTAAAAACTAAACCATTACGGCATAGCAATTTTCGCTATCCTTAATGGTTTTTCTATGCCACGATTGGCGATTTTGTGTTAAAATATTTGCAAGGTAAAAAAACATGGCAAAAATCAATGTAGAATCTGTTCAAAAGACTCCTTTTAAACTTAATTATAAACGCACGTTCATCATCGGATTTGCATTCTTTGGCATTTTGATGCTATGGCAGATTTATAACAATTATTGTCCAACAATTCTCACAGAGCTTCTAACAAAGCAAATGCACGCTCAAGAAACTGATGTTCAATGGATCGTTGGTGTCATAATGGCCATGGATAATGTTTTTGCTATTTTCATGCTCCCTCTATTTGGAGCCTTATCTGATAAAACTCATACTAAATTTGGCAAGCGTATGCCATACATCGTCATCGGGACGATTCTCGCTTCAATCGCCCTCATTCTCATACCAGTCGCCTTTGCTTTCAATTCCTTGCTCGGTGTTATTATTGCAATGGCTCTAGTGCTTGTTTTTATGCAGATGTATCGCAATCCCGCGGTCGCTTTGATGCCAGATATCACACCTAAACCTTTGCGTGCAAAAGCTAATGGCATTATCAATCTCGTTGGTTATTTGGGGGCAATTCTGGCGGGCGTATTGGCTCTTGTCATCACAAACAAAAGATATTTTGTAAGCGAGAGCAATCCCGATTATCAAAACCCGATGATGTACATTCCATTCATTGTTGCCAGCGTTTTAATGATCGGAACAATGCTGCTTCTTTTCTTTACTATTAATGAGAATAAAATATTAAAGGAAATGGAACCGGAACTAAAGCGTGGCGAAGCGCTTGCTGAAGTTGATGAACCTTTGCAGG
>JBAZGG010000006.1:0-71299 GCA_041653015.1 Bacilli bacterium
CGTATCGGCGAATACATTTGTATTGCGTCTCAATCTAATTCAACAATATATATCCGCGATGTTTACTAATCAGAAATATTTATTGACTGGAACCGGACTATTAAATGAAGCTACAGCCCTCGGCATCGAGACGTATCCTCACACCAGCGTTGTGCAAGTCTTTGTTTCGTATGGGATTCTCGGCTTTGTTTCTGTTTCATCGCTATTCTGTTTCTTAATATACTCTCGCATTCGAAACAAAGATTTTTCCTTATATAATTTAGCACCGCTCATCGCAGTTTTCGTCTACTCGCTCGCTCTACAAGTTTTGACCCCATACGAGCTCATGTTCCCATTCTTTGTGGCCCTGCTCATGATCAATTCCTTTAATCATGTCTCTTCGCCAAAAGAAAAAGTGAGTGCGTTTTTGTATACGTCTTTGTGGCCATATAGCAAGCCTTTCTTGAAGAAAAAACCTAAAGAGCCGGCGCAGCACAAAGTGCTAAGAGAGCCTAAAACAAGTAATCTTTCGAGCGTAAAAAGTGTAGAAAAATCATTTACGATGAAGCCTAGCACGATATTTTTTACTAACATCATCATGTGGATATTCCTCGTCCTATTAGCTTATTTTGTAGAAAATGCTGTCGTTTTTACTTTTCCATTTACAAGAGGTTTCTCCGTTGTGGAGTATTCGTGTTTGTTCATCGGATTAATCGCTCTAGGAGCATGCTATGTCTTTTTTGAAAAAAAGTACAACGGATTTCAATTATCAAAAAAGGAGTTATTATTCGGCATTATCCTCTTATCGCTGTTGACTATTAACATCATTGTGATATTGACCGCTCCTGACGCTTCAATCAACGAATTTGTCGCGCCGAGCGGAATCACTTATTTTGCAATTTATGAAATATCTGCTGCTCAGCGAGTGTATTATTGCCTTGCCGCCGTTATCGCTTTTGCTGTTCCGTTCATCATCGTGTGTATTTTGCCAAGAAAGTTTTATTCCTTTAGCCAGTTTAACATCGTGTACTATGCTTGCTTAATCGTCGCTGGCCTATCGATTATTTTTAGCCTTATTTTTGAATTTAATAATTATGTTTTGTTCTTCACAAAATTTTCATCGATGCAATCGAGCGAATACGCTATTCAATCATTCTTCTTCAATCGCAATATCTATGGTTTATTCTTGTTTGTCTGCATCTTCATCTGCGCTTATTTAAATTGTCGCAAACATCATTGGTATTACTATTTGATGATGGCCGTTCTCTTGCTCTTCATGTTCTTCACGCTCGTTAAGACGACATTAGTGCTCGGCGTCGTCTTTGTTTTCATCTATTGCGTGATTCGCATCGTCACCACTTTCAAAGAGAACATGAAGCGCAACGCCATCATCTCTTCGATTATCGGTGTTATCATCATCGCCGGAGTTACTGTTCTCATCTCTTCATATTATGTTCACGCCCCTCTTCTTCTTAAGATTAAATCTCTCTTTGACCGATTATTTATCGATGTCGGCCAATCGACATTTGCCTCGAGAACTGTCATCTGGAATTATTCATTTCTCATCATCGGTGATATTCCACATTTTATCTTCGGTCGAGGAATAGGGGTCTTCGATTCCTCCTTATATGCGATGACCTCATCTGATCCAAATGTTTTAGACATCACATCCTTCGCTCATAATTCAGCTATCGATCTTCTCGGAAAAGGTGGCATTTTATACCTGCTGCTCTATCTCGCCTTGATGGTCTATGGCGTCTATTCCCTTTTCAAGATGGCGAAATATCATCGTTCACTCGCTTTAACCTCTCTATTATTTGTCTTTATGATTTTAGTCGCTGGAATGCTCGAATGCTGGTATTTCTTCTCCTTCAATATTTCGAATATTTTGTTGACCATTCTCGTGTTTGTGCCAGCCTTTTCCTTCAACTATCAGCAAAAGCACAAAGAGCAGTTGAGCAGCGGTGTTCAGCCACGCCTCAACCTGCCGTTTAAAAACGTTGTGAAAAAACCTTATTCATTGCCGCATATTCTGACCCTTTTAGGTCCGGTGATCGGTTTTGCCATCGGCTCTCTCTCATTCTTCGTCAATTACTGGAACTTCAGCACTATTTCGCTCATTCTCATCATCGTTCAAATCGTCTTATTACTCGGTGCAGTTTTTCCGTTCGCTTTCTACGTCTATCATTCACATCATAAAAAGGATGGTCACAACATCAATTGCTTCATGTTTTATGCGATAAGTTTGGTGAGTATACTCGCCCTTTCGACGCTTCTGTCTTTAATCCCTGGAATAGTTGAACCGATATCACTTGTGATATTATTCGTCGTCACCTGCATCGTTTACTATTCGGTTATGATGATATTTGAGTTCCCATTCTTCCCATTTTATAAACTCATAAATAAAATTGATGCCTTCGTGCAAAAAATCTTTGCTAGGCAAATCGCTAACGATTCAAAAGAAACTCGCAATCAATAATTGTTTTGTACGATATAATTGTCTATTTGTGGAATTTTATTCTCGTTAAATAAACCGAGCGATTTGTATAGATAATTGTTCAATGTGTTTCTTTCGAGGAGCAAAACTTTGTTTTCCGCATCGCGCTCATAGAAATATTTCTCGTTCGATTTAATCGCAGTGATCATTATTCCAACTTTTTCTTGTTCCGAAAACTTGTAGATATTCTGTGTGATGCGGGAGCAGATAATCGATTGATTTATTTCGGATAAAAACATGGTGACATCGCTTTCGATTTTGTCTTGAATGCAGATTAATTCGCCTTTGATATTTAAACCGAATTGGATCGTTCCATCTGTGATTTCGCTCGTATCAAAATTTTGACCTAAATCAAATAATGACGAAACCAGCTGCTGAGTATTCGGTCCTTTATAAAGAGCTCCATATACTGAAGAAACGACGCTATCCTTATAAATTTTGTAGATGATTTTGATATCATTCTCATCAAAAAATCTCAACTCGTAGATATTGCTGACATAGTGAACAGTTTGGTAGTGGTTATCAGTAGGAACGAGCGAAATATCGCTTTCGTTGAAACATTCCGTATATAGTTTATCGCTATTTGCATATTTGGTTCGGCTTGAAACACTCCTGCTCTGTTTCACATATTGAAATTGCGAGCCGAGTTCTAAGCTCTCTAAATAAAGGCTTTCTTCAGCGATCAAGGATTCGCTTCGACATTCTAAAGAATTAGTATTGGAGTTATCGATATCGGCACACAGTTGTTCAAAGGTGATAGATTGATCGACGATAGTGTTATCTATCTCATTATTTTTTGAACAGGAAACAAGGCATAATGAGACGAGAGTTGCACAGGCGATTGAAGAAAATTTTAATTTTCTCATAGGCAAAGTATAGAACAAAAAATATGTTTTAACAAGTTAGCCCCTGTCATATAATGTTAGAAACAATTATGGAAGAAATTCTCGTCTCAATTTTAACAGCTACCTTCAATCGCGCTCATCTCTTAAGAGAAACGTTAACTTCTGTTCAGAATCAAAGCTATCGGAATATCGAATATATCATCCTTGATGATGAATCGACTGACAATACGAAAGAAGTGGTGGAAATTTTCGCGAAAAGTGTTCCTTTCCCTGTCCGCTATATCTATCACAAAAAATGCTATAAACATGGAGCGATGAATATTCTTTTTGCTGAAGCGAGAGGAAGATATGCGGTCATGGTGGATGACGACGATACGCTATTGCCAGACGCCATTAAAGACTTAGTGTCAATTTTTAAGTCGCTGCCGAATAAGAATGACTATGCTTCAGTGGTGGGTCGCGCCACGATTAATACCACTGGTGAGATGGAAGGTGAGCTATACCCCGATGATATCAATGAGAAGCCTTGGAAACGCTCTTTAAAAATGGCGAGAAAAATTTCTGGTGATAAGCTTTCGCTGATGAACCTCGATATATATAAAAATTATTGCATACCCACTCCCGAGGGAGTTAGTTTTGTCACCGAATCTGTTCTGTGGAATGAAGTGCTATCGCAGTATCGCGAATACTATACGAATATCGTCGTTCTCAACTGCACGAGGCACGCAGGCTATCATTTGAGCGCGCCGACAAAGAATTACCAATATTTTTTGAACTGGTATTTCTATTCTTTGTACATGCTCAACAACAAAGAAAAATATCCTCTGTTTAAAATAGATCGCTCTTTTCAACGTTTGAATTATGCGGCATTTACTTGTAGAGTAAAAAAAGAGGACAAGGAAAAGTTTGGTGAACTGAAATATAAAAGCGATAGATTTTTAATCGCTTTGTTGATGCCGATCATGTTCTTTGTTCAATTAATAAAATATGGAAAACGCCAAGATTAAAGTTTTATATATTATTCCATCACTAAATTTAGGTGGCATGGAAACTTTTGCTGTCAATCTGTTTAAAGCCATCGATAAGAATCGTTTTGAGATTCATTTTTTGCTCAATACCTATGGTTCGAAAGACTACTACTTGGATGAGGTGACTAAATTAGGAGGAATCGTTCACAAGACCGATAAGGATATGATATCGAACAAATTTAGGCGCATTAATAAGTTTCAGAAAGACATCATTAAAATTATCGAAACTGAAAAGATTGATGTCGTTCATATCCACACCTGCTACTCACTCCTTTACATAGCTGCAAAAGCTGCGAAAAAGGCCGGATGCAAAACAATTATTATCCATTCGCATTCGACGAGCGCAAATCAGGAGCGTTTTCTGGCAAAAGTGTTCAGATATCGCGCCAGAAAATACGCGACTAATTATTTCGCTTGTGGCCTCGAAGCGGGCAATTGGCTATTTGGCAAGAAATTCTTGTTCTATAAGCAATCAAAAATCATACCAAATGGCTTCGATGTGAAAAGTTATAAATTCTCGCGAGATCAACAAGTTGCTCAAAGAGCAAAATATGGTATCTCTGAGAGTGATTTTGTCATCGGTATGGTCTCTCGTCTAGCACGCGTAAAGAATCATATCTTTATGCTAAATGTTTTTAATGCAATCAAGGATAGAAAGCATCTCAAACTAGTGATTGTCGGCGATGGTCCTGAAAAAGAAAATATTCAAGCATTTATCAACGAGCACAATCTCGTTTCACAAGTTAAACTATTAGGGCTTAAGAGCGATGTTTCATCAATTCTCAATATGTTTGATCTCTATGTTCTGCCTTCATTATATGAAGGTATTCCTACATCCGCTTTAGAGGCTCAGGCCAATGGTCTTCCCTGTATCATAAGCGATAGGGTGGACGCTCATTCCAAACTCCTCGATGATGCTTGTTTCCTTCCGATTGATTTCGGTACGGATGAATGGGTTAAGCAGATCGATATCATTAGGCATAGCCCCAAAGGAATTAATATCCGTCAAGAGAACAACCAAGAAATAATCGACAAAGGCTATGATATGGTTGATGTCGCTAAGCAAATTGAAGAAGTTTATTCTATTAACAAATAGTTTTCCTTTCCTTTTATTGATTACGAGTAAAGTTCAATATATAATTTATTGCATGCCCGAGTGGTGAAATTGGTAGACGCACTGGACTCAAAATCCAGCGAGTGTTGAACTCATACCGGTTCAAGTCCGGTCTCGGGCACCAGCTCAATTAATTTGAATTCATTCATTAGGTTGAATTTTAGGTCTGGTTATATGAAAATCAAGTGTTTTGTTGCTTATAATTATTTCCTTTGCTATGCGTTAATTGTATTAATTGAAAAATAGAGAACTTATTATGAAAAATAAAATGAGCACACAAACAATTATATGCGTTCTGTGTTTGCCAATATCGTGTCTCCTGTTTAGCTGCCGTCGGCCTAATCCTATTTTAGAACAGTACTCTGATTTTCTTCATGTTGAAAATATGCTCGAGTATTGTCTGACTTATGGTGTTTATAATGGCGAAGGCAAGTTTTATCTTGATGGTAACACTCGCTTTGATGATGTTGTTGTGGATGATGGGCGACTTTGTTCCGCTCTTTTATCTTTAAAACTCGTTGAAACGGCCGTTGATATACAAGATAGTTCAATGGAAAATCTGACAAGGCTAGTTAATTATTATGTTCCATTTGATGATTACGCGTATGTCGTAGTATATGAAGGCGACATTTTAGGTTGCGAAATTTATCCCGACCTATCCATTCCATATTGCAGATATTTCGATTTAGAAAGAGGAAAAGCGCTGGAATTGTACACATTAGCGGTAGATGTTCGCGACGATGCTAATCAAAAACAAATCCATTGATCATATGTTAATTTTTCTCAACAGTATGTCCGTTTATTCACTTGATGCATTGCATTAGAATTGACAATAAATAACTTATAATTCTTCGAAGACCATTGACTTTGAATAGCTATAATTTTCAAATTATTAAAATCGTCTCTGCAACGCGTAATCCGCATCAATCGTTTAATATTACGGATTTCTTCATATTAATATGAAAGTATCGTGAAGGTGTCGAAAACGTAATGGTTTTACAACTTTAAGGAATTGAACTTGCTAGGTTAACAAATTGGCTAATGTTAATCGCACATGAAGGTAGTGGTCGTGTAATTTCATGCAAGTTCATCACATTATAAAAGTTATGATGATGGACGTTGACGATTAAAAGCGTTATTAACTTACAAACTATATCTCGTTCTTACATATACCATTACACATGAAAACATAACTTGTGAATGACTTAGAATTAACGAAACTAAGTTTGATAAAAAGAAACTTTTTCGTCGTATTAATTTCTTTCTTTGATGCGTTATTATATATATGAAAACGATGGTATTTTTGTATACTAATTTCTATTTCGAAATCCACCAAATGATTTTGTGATAGAGTTACTCAAAAAGGACGTTCATTGTTTTCCTTCTCAACTGGTTATTAACGAATTACAAAGCTAAAACAAGAGAAGAATAATTAGTTCGTATGAACAAATTAAAGAGGCATTAAAAAACAAATACTGCGACATATAGTTTAGCATCGAGAGCAAAACAGATGCTGACAAAGCTTGTATTGAAAGTGACAAAGAGATTACTCATAACATGAAATTATTATCGACATGCAAGATTAACAAACCATGATTGACGCACTATTTTGTAGAAACGCTGTGAAAATTCCTCTGTTTGAAAAAAACGAAAAAGCAAGATATAAATGGTTCAACGATACCCATTATCTGGGTTATTTTTTTGAATTATTGTTTGACATATAAAATGATTTCAAAAACTACATTTTTATTACTTTGGACAATTGTTTTTGAATCATCATCAAAACTAGAATGTGAATTCAAGAAAATTGTAGACAGAAATATTGAAATTTTATCGTTCGGCTCAGTTCAGAAATCATTAAAATGCTTCTCAATTGAAGAAAGAATAGATTCCGAAGTTGTCACGAGGAAGGATTTGTCCCAAGAAATTTGAAAGTTATTGAAATTAACGAAAATATATCAACTTAATTTCACGATTGTATTTTCAATTTATTTTCTTCAGAAATTGAAATATCTTGGGAGAAAAATTTCGAAAACAATATTACCATATATAAAGCATCTTTCGATGACATTATTTGCCAACTTTCTCTATCAAAAAAAATCAGCTTGCATTTTTTCTCATGTTAATTTAGCGAATTAATTGAACGAAATGGAAATTGAAGTAAAACTATTTATTTAATCGAAATTAAAGTTTTCAATAATTTCATATCATTATGAGAAAAAGCAAAAAAACAACGGGCAATCTTTGTTGGTTCCTTTTATTGAATATTTCGAAGCCACAATCAATCAATCCCTCAAGCCTAAAGAACTAGTGTAAGACACAGATGATCCACCATTTTAATCTCTGATATATATTTGATTAATCTAGTTCAAAAACTGCACCAATCCACATTTAATCAAAGATTTCGATTTTTTAAAATCTCCAATTGTGTTTTTGACATTTTTGACTATTCAGAGAAACTTTGCATCGGCGTATATATGGGTGCTAAACATATTATTCTGCAAGTAATGCGATGAATAATGCGATACTCTCTTTTCTCTTGCAAATTTGTTATATACTATTTATAAGGATTGATATATGTTTTCAAAATATAAAAGTATTCATGAAGCGATGCTGTTGGTTTATGAAGAATTAGAGAAAATAATTAAAAAGAACAAAATTACGGAGATATCAAGATCAAAGGAAATCGAAATAATTTGGAACTCGCTTTGTTTATCTTTTAGTTCCTATGCCCGTGATATTAACGTTTTTTTAGAGAATCTTGATAAAACGTATGATTCAGTAATGCCAAAATATGACTTTTTGGTGGCATTTCTGTGGTTCTATGATAAAGAACGTTTATTCGCTCCTTTGAATGACAAGTTTAAATATAAAAATTTGGCATTCTCAGGCACCTATAGCAAAAGCACTATTGAAGAAGGAATTCGAATTCGTGATTACTTCATTTTGCCAATAATTCATAGTGAAATAAAGGGCAAACTTATTAACAATTACGAAAAAATTGTTAGCAAAACCGTTCACGAGAAAAATATCATAAATAGATTTCTATTGAATTATTCAATTGTAAAAAACAAAGATAATCTGATTTCTTTGAAAACAATTGAGATGCACAAATTTGTTGAGCGTATCAAAAGTAATGGATTGAAAGTAGCTCTAAATCCTATAGCATATAAAAACTTTGAATACTATTTTACGATGATAACTCACGTGAATCCATGCCCGTCTTTCTCCGTGAAAGTTGTTGAAGACCATGAAAAAGAATTAATTAATGTTTTTTCAGATTCATTGAACAAAAGCGTGGCCAAGGGTGTTGATCTTATTATATTTCCCGAAATGCATTTGACTACAAAATTGCTTGAGCAAATACCATCTATGATAAAGTACTTGAAAATAGAAAGACAAAGTTTAATCATGGTAGGTACTCTATCGAATGAAACCTCCAACATGGCTTATTTATTTGATAACTATGGTAATTTAGTTTTAAAACAAAAAAAATATGGACAGTTTCTTTTGAGGGATCCTAATAATATAAACATCTCTTATGTCGAGGGCAGAGAATGGAATGATGCCGAAGATGTTTTGCTAGCTTTGCTAGACATAGTTGATTTCGGAAGAATGTCAATTTTTATTTGCAAAGATATTTATGAACCTAAAAAAAAGGATGCATTAATCAATTGTTCGGTTGATTTTCTTTTAATGCCATCATATTCTGAATCAAATTCAATCTCTGATTGTTTAAATGACTTAGCAAAATCGAGGGTAATTAGTTTTTTTGTGAATTCTTTTAATGCTTTTCTAAAAAAGAAAGAAAACATCGAAAAAATTCTTGGCAAAGTTGTATTGCCGTATTGGGATGAATGGCACAAGCAGAAATTTGTTGAGCATGTTTTGAATCCAAAAATCACGCGAATTGAAAGAGGCAGCCTGACTATCGATTTAATTCTTTGACTCTTTTCCACATATCCTATATTGCATTTATTTGAAATCTATGATTGTTCATGATATTATTACAATGTGAATGAACAATGATGAACTAATGAGGAAAAGAATATGACGAGAGTAAAAATTGATTTAAATAGAAAAATTGATGTATTAAGACAAAGAGTTTTGGATTTTGTGCTATTGGATAAGAGAGACAGCGACGCTGATTATGAAAAACTCGTCTACTCTATTCAAGAGATTGAATTAAGCCGAGATGACGAGTTCGAGAAAGGCTACCTAAAATGCTTAGCTGATATATTGACCGCAAAAGATATTTTCGATACGGATACAAAGATTTTTGTTGACATTAGCAAACACCAGAATTCTGCAGCACTTGTTAGTTTATTGGCAGAGCATAATTCTCTTGGGCATCAAGAACTTGCAGAAAAACTTAAATTGTCCAAACAAGGACTCTCCAATCTTATAAAAGCTTTGTCCGAAACAAGAATTACTGACGAATGGAAAGTAGGAAGAAGCAAAATTTATTCTTTGACAAAAAAAGGTTTCTTGTTTTTGGAATGGTATGATTTGAATAATAAGAAATTATTGTTGGAGAAAAACAGCGCGTGGTTTGAATGGTTGAAAGATAAATTTGAGCCGTCTGCTGTTGTCGATAATCACGTCCCAAATTTTGCAAAAGTTGAACCAGATAAGAGTTTTATTAACGCTAAGTGTGTGCTTAATCGAATTATAGAAAATGAGAATTCGCAAATTATTGATATTAGGGGTCAAGATTCAACGTTATATAAAGATGGTAATAAATTGCTGCTTAGTATGGCTTTGGGAGGAGAAAGATGAAACAAGAATACTATTTAAAATTTAATGATTATGTCGAGAATCCAAAAAATCTTCCAAGTGTGTCAGGAATATATTTAATTCGTAAGACAAAAAGAAAAAATGACGGGACCTTATCAGTTGAGTTATTGTACGTAGGCAAAGCAGAAAACTTGAATGATAGATTTTCAGATCCAAACAAACACGAAGGATATGTCAAAGCTCAAAAATTATGTTCAAATTCAAAAGATAATTCGTATGTTTCAATTTCGTATGCCGAATGCCCAAAAAATAGTCTTGATAGAGTTGAGGCTTGTCTCATTTATACTAGCAAACCCAAACTCAACACTTTTAATACAAAAACATTTGATTACGATGCAACCACTGTGTATGTTGGCGGTATAAGAAAGTCGAGCCTTGATAATATTAATGTCGCACAAAAAAAATAGCGTCAAATACGTAGCTCTGTTCTATATTACTTGTGCTGTATCCATCTTTTATTTTTGAAAATAAGCACATTTTTGATTCCAAATCGTTTTTTTAAGTAAATTCTTTTTTTGTTTTATATTGATTTTATACTAATTGTGCACCGAAAAGTTTCTTATAAATGATGTTAGTCAACCTATCAAGAAAATTAGGAATGCGGAATAAAACTAATTTACTGGATTGAATTGAGATAACTCATCCCGTTTAATGCGATTTAATAAAATCGCAAAGTGCGTATGAAAAATCTAGAATCGTCTTGATTGAAATCATCAAAACTGTCAAACGTACATTAAGAATTTTTTCAAACATACACTGAAACCTTAAAGAAGAGTGAAACTTTGAGTAGAATGTTTGTGCTAATGTGTTAGCGTTTGTGAAAGAAAATGGATAATGAAACCCATGAGTCTATTGCTAATAATAATTGCAATCTAACTTTTTAATTAAGTAGATTGAGTCGACAACAAACCTTTAAGAAAATGATTTTTCGATGCAACAATATAAAGAAAAATAGTGGGGAGTCGTTGTTTTTTATTTGGATGTTTTCGTCACTATGTTAAAATAACATTCAATATCATCACGAATAATTTATACAACTCAAAAGAAGGGATTTAGATATGTACGAATTTGTTTCTAAAAACGAATTAAAGCCCGTTAAAGCAAAAATTGATTTGATAATTAGAAATCTTCAGCGACTATTAAAACAAGACAAAATAACATTTAAATCTATTCTTGTCGGTAGCGCAAAGAAACATCTTGTCACAAGATTAGTGGATGGGAATAAGGGATTTGATTTCGATTATAATTTGTCACTTCAAAAATGCCCAGATAATATTTCTCCAAAAGAGCTTAAAACACTTTTTCTTAGTAGGTTAAATATCGTACTAGAAGATAGTGGATATAAAAAAGCCGAAAACAATACACAATCAATGACCATCAAGTTTCTTGATTCTAGAAATAGCAGAATTATTCATTCTTGTGACATTGCTATTGTCAGCGATCATGAGGAAGAAGGAGAGACGTTTCAAAAGATACTGATTTTCGACAAATCGAATAAAAAATATATTTGGAATAAACGGCCACTCGTGAAGAATTATTCCGCAAAATTATCAAGCATACTCAGCAATGGCTTGTGGCATGAGGTTAAAGAAGAATATTTAAATCTAAAGAACACTAACAATGATTCTGAAAAGAAATCATTTCAACTGTATCTGGAAGCTCTAAACAACGTGTACAACCATTATGACTGGAATTAAAGCAAAAAAACTTTCTTTGAATCTTTCAAAGGATGAATTCATTAAAAAAATGATTTTTCATACGGATGATGAAATTGAAAGATGTAAGAAGTACCTAGACTTGAAAGGCGTTGAATATCATATTGTACTTGCTAATTTTATTGGGTTGAATAACCATGGGAAGGTGGAATATAAGAAGGTTTCGTGCCTTTATCAATACGATAAAAGGATTCGAAATATTCTTTACAAATATATATCTGCCTTTGAAGAAAGTATAAGAGCGTTTATATGCAATAAATATAGCCAAACAATTGATTCGTTCAAGAAAATTAGTGAATCAATATGCGAAAGAATAAGCAGAGGTGGCAGTTTATCTCGTGAACTTGAAGATTTGGATTTAGGCAAGCTTTTGAATCTTGCTAAGAAGCTTTCGGCCGAAGAAAAAAGTAGATTGTTTGGCAAAACTGAAAAACTATCTGAAAACCTGAATGCAGTTAGGGAGTTGCGGAATGCAGTAAGTCATCATCGGCTACTATTCATTTATGAAGACTTTGAGACATGCTTTATCGATGGTAAAGAACTTGATTCCTTGCAAGCAAACATACTCAATCTTTATAAATTGATTAATCCCTATTATCAAGAGTTTTTCAAAATAGCAATAAACGATGCGATTAAAGCCGACGATGATAGAGAATTTACAAACGCTATTCCAAAGACAGCTATTATTCGCATATGAAAAAATATTGAAAGAATATGTTTATGTATAGGATGTCGGTTAAGAAGCCAAAAAGAGCGAAGAACAAAAATTTAAGGGTACTGATCGCGAGGCATATAATACTGCTGGAAAAATGCCGACAGCAAAATTTAGGAGTGTTGCTTACCATTTTGAAAAGTTGCGACACTCTTTGTCTTGTTTCAAACACAAAGAAATCCCAACAATAAAGAAAATACAAATAAGCAATATCTCGAAATATACTCGTATGAAGAAATCTAAAAAATTGAAATACTTTGTCAAACGGAGATCCACAATAGTGGAAACACCTGATTTTATTTCGCATGCAACAAAAAGAGTTATATTTAAGATTAGTCGGAAAATAGAAAAAATAATAATTCAATCCCTTTTTACAACAACAGAAATAAATGCTATTTTCGTCATATATAAGACCATTAGAATAATTGTCGCCACAAAAAAGGTTATTGTGTCATTAGAAGGTTTTGTTAAAAATATCAGTCATACAAGAGAATTCTTTACGTATTCTGAGGACGGACACTATGAAATCCTGGATGATTTAAAATCATTTTTAATAACACTTCAGTCAGGCAAAGAATTTGTCGATAATATGAAGAAATTGTGCCAAACTATTGGATTAAAATACGAGCCTTTCAAGAAATCGTAGCGAGCTTCAGATGTAACAAGCATAGTCAATACTATCTAATTATTTTGAATCATTTTTATATCCAATATGTTAGTTATTTGATTGCGGAAATATGATAAATGAACGATTGAAGTTGACAAAATGCACATTATAAATACCACGTTTCTTAATCTACACTTTTCGCTATGATTGATGGCTGTTGGCGGATCATTGCTGCTAACAGTTGTTCGCCACTTTGATCATAAATCACAGACACATTGTCTATAACACTTTGATTGAAGGCATCTTTGCCTTAATTAACTCAGTGCTTTTTAATTGCCCATAAACCTACGCCGAGTGGGAAAAGTTGTTAAAATGTTTTTCCTATGTTAAATAATGAAATCATGTGAATGCCAATGGTTGTACAACATCAAATTTGATATCTATTAATGTAAACGTTGCTAAATTTAGATTTTATGTTTACAAAATGAGTTAAGCAATAATATACTTGAAAAAGAATAGGAGTATTTATGAAAAATCAAAAGAGTATTTTAACGATTACCGCTCTAGCTCTTTTATGTATCCCGATTGGCAAAATTCTCATCGACACAGGTCACATCTCTTTGATCGATGGTGCGAATGCTGATATCACAAAATATACAGTTCGACTCGATTCGACCAATACGCCATCATTTTTAGGTGAGAGCTCTCTCGGATCAAATGAAATGGCAACGCCTAGTCGAAGTGTTCCATGGGTATATTACTCTGGATCTCGCACTTATCCAGGCGCTCATATGGCCGTCGGTGATCTCTTGACTGGCTCGCAACAATTTACTTCTAGCTCTGTGAATTTTACTGGTGCGATCAGCGTGACGATCGATTGGACCTTGCTCAACGATTTGAATCCGCACGATGTTTCTGTGATGCTTTACAGACCCGGAGTCTATCCGATGAATATTTTATATTTCGATGGATTAACCTCTCCTCATACCTTTACGAGAACGGATATGGGCGCCGCTTATAAATCTCTTCATATCGGTCTTCAATTTTTCACGAATGAATCCGCTCCTGATGCGATTTTCGTCCTAAACTCTCTTGAAGTGGTGTACGACTGTATTCCCGTTTCTTAATCGACAAAGATAATCGACATTATAAAAAGTGCGAGTTCAATTGAATTCGTGTTTTTTAATATACTGTTCTGTTAACCGAGAAATGGTGCAGATTTTTTAAACTATTAAAACTATAAAAGCGCCCCGCTGATTATATAGCGGAACGTTTTACTATGCGATTGATGATATCTAAGCAGCGGGAATGCAGTCGTAAACAATCTCTAAATAATTGAGAACGAAGATTGCATTTGGTGCGCCGATATCTGCTTGAACCTGCAATACCATCTGAAGCGATGAATAGGGATCGCCGATATCGGCTCTTGTAAAAGTGTGAGGTGATGTCAGCCCATTAAGATTCAAATAAGTTGGAGGAATAATAAATTCTCCTCCAACAGGATAGCAATTCATATTGATATTGCTTCCAGTTAAACCATTGAGAGCCATCCAGCTGACTGGTATGCTCAAGACACCAGTGATGGGAATGCTGGCATTGTTTCCTAAACTTCGAACACTAGCTAAATCTGTCATAGCGAGGTGCGCTTCAGGATATGATGTCATCCCTGTTTCATATGACCACACGACGCTACGACTTGGTGTTGAAAATAGATATGATCCAGTAGGAAGTGGCTCCTCGCTCAAAAATTCTGGAGTGTTGGTCGAGTCTAGTCTAATGGTGTATTCGGTTAATTTTGCCCCTGCCATATCCGCGACAGAGAAGTGACTCGTATCGACGAAAAGAAGAGCTAATGGGATGCACAAAGCGATCAGACCATTAGCCACAAAAAACCATTTTTGTTTTTTCATAATATTCGTCTCCTCATACAGAGCATTAATTATTTTATTTACGCATGTTTATGCTGAAAATCAAATATTATCATAGCCTTATCTTGTCAAATTGTGCTCTTTTGACACAATTATGTCGCAACTTTAAAAAGTTGTTTCACTAGATAGACTTCACATCGAATTTAATGAGTTCAATCTATCGCATAGTTCAAGCGTTTTTAATCGCGATGTTTTAACAGCATTATGTTTTCGTAATTGATGAAGGCACATAAGTATTATGAATCGCGTTTTTTATTAGTTTTGTCGTATCAAAACTGATAATATTAAGACATGAATAATGAAATTGAAGTGTCAGTCATTGTTCCTGTTTACAATTCGATCAAATACATTCGTCCTTGTCTGGATTCAATCTTAAATCAAGATTTTCCTCACAGATATGAAATACTGATTTCTTTTTATCCATCGACCGATGGGACGGATGAGATAATCGGTGAATATGAGAAGCAGAATAGTTCAATCACGCTTATAAAAAATTCACAGAGAGGGATTAGCTTCTCACGATTCGACGCTTTGAAACACGCGCGTGGTAAATATATATATTTTGTTGACGCTGATGATTTTATCGCTCCGACGACACTCAAGGTGCTACACGAGCTTTTAGAGGCATATGATGCCGATATATCGCATTGCAATTTCTACGTCATCGAAAATAGGAATGGCGTTGATGAAATAAAACTCAATCCCTTTTCTTTAGATGGAGTGTTCGATAAATATCAAGCGATAAGGTATTTGCAACAAGACACCAAAATACGGAGTTTCTTTTGGACGAAGATGTTTAAAAGAGAACTATTTGAAAACCTACCTTACGATCTCCATTTGGAAAATTGGCAAGGGATGTTCGATGATGCCTTCCCCAACTTCGTCTTGTTCTCTTCCGCTAAAAAGGTTGTTTCGACAAGCAAGCCTCTCTACTATTATCGAAAGGGGCAGGAAGGCAGCGATTCTTCAAAGCTCAATCCGAAGCGAATGAATTATCATATCGACGCCTATGCCCTAGAGAGATATTTTATCGATTTATCAAATGATAAAAAGCTCTTTAAAGAGTATCGCCACACGGTATCTCGTTATCGCTGGACATTATATTTTGATGCTTATGTCTCTCGAAAGATTCCCAATTATCATTTTTGGAAAGAGATTAAAAACGCTAATCGAATGTTGAAGCTATTTAAGCGCAAAGAAAACATTCCTGTTTCTGGATATGAATATGAAAATAACCTCAAGCGCGTTTTTAATATAAAAAAGTAGTGGTCAACTATGGATAGATCGAGCAAGAGATATCTTAAAAAATTAATACGAACGTCTCTCGACAGATTGAAATCGAGCGATTATTCTTTTTCGGCGATTTACGATGTGATTTTTTCTTTTTCAGACGAGACCTATTTTGAGACGTCGAATAATGGCATCATCGAGAAAATAACCTATGGACAAGTCCATGAGAAAATAGAGCGCGCCAAAAGCGCCATCGCGCATAGATTAGAAGGCATTCCAGCTCACTCCTTTGTCGCTCTCAAGTTGGATAATTGTGAAAACTGGGTCATCGCTTTTTGGGCTATTCTCAAATCTGGATATCGCCCTTTTCTCGTCAACACGAGGATGAGCGATAGCTTTAATGATCAACTATTGAAGGCGCTCGATATCAAAGCCGTTATCAGCGATGCCCCCTTTCTTAACTATCTATTTGTTGATGTTAAAGAACTCGCCTACGCTGGTTTATCAGATATCGATTGTCAGTGGGCGGATGAGATCGCTCTTTCTACTTCGGGAACGACGGGCAAACCAAAAGTTTGCGTCTATGATGGCAGAGCCATATCGATGCAAATATTGAACTCGGAATACGCATTGAAAGAGAATTGGACGTTAGCGTCTTTTGACAAAAAAGAATTCAAACATTTAGCCTTCCTGCCTTTCTATCATATTTTCGGTCTGACCGCTTTGCTCTTATGGTTCTCATTTTTTGGGCGAACATTTGTGTTTTTAAAGGATATTAGCCCAACGACGATTGCGAATACATGCCAAAGGCATAACATCACCATTTTCTTCTCTATTCCGATGGTGTGGAACCTCACCGCGCAATCGCTGATTAAAGAAGTGGAAAAACAGGATAAAAAAACGATCGATAAATTTTATCGAGGTCTTAAAATATCTAACGATTTGCAATCAGCATTCCCTAAAATAGGAAAAAGATTCGCTATTCGCGCTTTTAGAAGCGTTCGTGAAAAGATGTTTGGCAACGGCTTAAAATTCGCCATCAGCGGTGGTGGATATATTCCGCAAAAAACACTCTATATAATGAATGGCTTAGGATATTCGCTCTACAATGGTTACGGAACGACGGAAATCGGCATCACATCTGTCGAATTGCGCTACTCGAGCAAATGTCGCAATCTAGGTTCGATTGGAAAATCCTTCCCCTCTGTTCAATATCGAATAAGCGATGGTGAACTATTGGTTAAAGGCAGTTCGTTACATAAAGGTCTATACATCGATAATAAATATATCTTAAGAGATCATGATGAGTTCTATCATACTGGCGATGTCGCATCGATCGATAATCGTGGTTATTACTATATTAAAGGGCGCAAAGATGATCTGTTCATCGATGACTCTGGCGAGTTGATCTCCCCCGATTATGTCGAGAGCTATTTCTCAAGTCCGTATCTGAGCTCGCTCTGCGTGCTGGGAGTCGTTGAGAATGGAAAAGAGGAATTGACGCTTGTCTTTGAACCAAAGATAGGTATCAATCCATATCAAGAAGCGAAGCTGTACGAACACATAAAAAAGGCGAATCAGAACATTCCTGATTTCATGAAGATCAAATCGTTCCGCAAATCTCTTAAAGAACTGCCTCAAGTGATCAAAGGCACCATCCAACGGCAAGTGTTAAAACGCGATATCGAGATTTCTCCAAGCGATTATCCGAGCATAAATATCGCATCGCTAAAAGAGATCGGTGATGAACAGATCACGGATATCGAGCGATCGCTGACGGATGAAATCTGTCTCATCTTCGCATCCTGCTTCAATCTATCGCCTCGCGAAGTAAAAGCGGATTCCGACTTCTTGTATGATTTGCATGGCACTTCGATGCAATACTTTGAAATCGTTCACACCATCGCTGATAAATACAACATCGAATTCACCTTTGAGAAGAATGACATCGTCACCACACCGCGACAGTTCGCTCGTCTAGTCATGAGGAAATCATAATGTTTTCCGCTCTTTTTCGTTTTTTGGTGAAGGTGACGAGCTATCCTGTCGCCCTCTTATTTTTTAAAACAAAAACATATTATGAGAGTTCAAAGAAAGAATCGAAAATTGGCCGTGGACCGGCGATCATCATGTCCAATCACACCTCCGCTTACGATTTTATTATGCTCATCTTTAAATTTCCTTTTAGGAAGCTGCGATTTTTAATCGGCGAACTCGTCTACAAAAATAAGTTCAACGCCTGGATCTGCAATCGCTTTTTATGCATCAAGGCCGATAAGACCAGTGGCGATATGCGCTATATGAATGAAGCGGTGAAGACATTGAACAAAGGCGGAATCGTCGGCACCTTCCCCGAAGGGCACATGATTCACGATGGCAAGATCGATACTTTTAAACCGAGCGTCGTTTATTTGGCTTTAGCCACTGGCGCTCCTATCATTCCTGTCTATACGAACGGACGATATTCATTTAAGCACCGAACTCGCATCAATATTGGCAAGAAAATATATCTTCGCGATTATTGTTCTAATTTAAATCCCAGCCCGGAAGAAGTAGAGGCGCTATGCCACATGCTCAACAGCAAAGTGAAAGAGCTTCAGAAACAAGAGAGATTATTTGAGCAGTATCACACCCAAAACATCATCGACTTCAAATGGTTTGTTTTAGATTTAGTAAAACTCTCTTCGCTTTTTATCATTCCAAAAATCTATATCGTCTTTCCGACGAAGAAGCATTATGTTCAAGGCGCCTCTCACAAATTGTTGCACATTCATGGTCGCGGCATCATCATGTCTAATCACTCGAGTTTTATCGATCCCATCATGATGCATATCTATTACTATAAGCGGCGAATTAGAATCGTGGCGGCGGAAGAGTTATTCTATCAGACACCGCCGATAACGCGTTGGTTTCTAAAGAAGATTGATTGCATTGAGTATCGGCGCATCTCACAGAATAATGTCGACATTAAAATGTTTGGTGAATGCGCTAATGTCTTGCGCGCTAATGGCATCGTTGGGATATTTCCGGAAGGCCATATCGAACAAGAAAAGGATATGATGGAATTTCAAGGCGGAGTAGTTTTGATGGCTCTCGTCAGCGACTCTCTGATCTATCCTTATTATCTCGTCGATCAATATCGCGCCTTTAAGATGCAACACGTTATTTTTGGGCCGCCGATCAATCTTAAAGATTACTATGAAAAAGGAACGCCGATCGATGTCAATTTGGTCAATCGCCTAACCATCATAGTGTCGAAGAAGATGGCGGAACTTAAAGATGAAGGTGTAAAATTACTATCAAGACCTAAAAAACATTGAAATATTAATGGAGGTATTAATATGTTGGATCGCATCGCTTATTTCAAAGGTATTCTCGCTCCGGGAGATTTTGAAAAATTAAAAAGGTATAAAACGATCAATGAATTATTGGAAGACGTCTGCCACAGATATGCAGATGAAGCCGCGATCAAATGGAATGCCGGTTCAAAGACGTATGGCGAATTATATGCCGAAGTGGCCAAGACTCGTGGTCTTTTGCTATCAAAAGGGCTTAAAAAAGGTAATCACGTCGGCGTGATGTTCTATAACGAATATGATTTCGTTCGCAGCATTCTCGCCGTGACGACTTTGGGAATGGTGGCTGTGGTCATGCCCACCTCTCTTCCGCCACAGGTCATCTTTGGACTATCTCATAAGTTTAAATTGGATGGACTAGTCTATGCTAGCGATGTCGAAAGCAATGTTTCTGCCGCTAAAGCGATGAGCTTAAAAATTTCCTTCGTCAACGCTTCTGAACTCAGTTTAGGCGCGGCTGCTCCTATGGAGAAAGTCGAGCTGAACACACCTGCTGTCATCATGTTTACCGGTGGCACAACCGGTGCGCCAAAAGGTGCTATATTGAGCCATGGCAATCTATGCCGAGGTGCTCTCAATGGCACTTATGGTCCAGGTCGCGCTTTCAAACGAAGATATCTATCTTTAATTCCATTTACACACGTATTTGGTCTCGTGCGAAATCTATTGAGCGTCTTAGAGACGGGCTCATCGTTATATCTAGTGAAAGAT
Source organism: Bacilli bacterium (assembly GCA_041653015.1). Lineage (GTDB taxonomy): Bacteria > Bacillota_I > Bacilli_A > RFN20 > CAG-826 > JBAZGG01. The sequence goes on from JBAZGG010000006.1 coordinate 20,520, forward strand.
TCCTCAGCCTTTGTTAAGGAGATGGCCATCGCCAAGCCTGAAGCGATGGTGTTAGTTCCAGCTTTAGCCAATATGGTCTATGGTCTTGTCATGGCGTATGGAAAAGGAATTTTAGGCGGTTCTCTCGAGTTCATCATCTGTGGTGGCTCAGTCGTCTCTCCGGAGTTGATCAATCGCCTTTTAAGCGTCGGCATCATCTGCTGCCCAGGCTATGGATTGACGGAGACCGCCAACCTCGTCAGCGGCTCTGGTGAATATGCGAGAAAACCCGCTTCAGTAGGCTGTCCATATCCCGATCAACAACTAAAAGTTGTCAACGGCGAACTGTGGATTAAGGGCGATAATGTCTTCTTGGGTTACTATGGTGATGAAGAAGCGACAAAACAAGTGTTTGAGGATGGCTGGTTCAAAACTGGCGATCTCGTCTATTTTGATGATGAAGGATTCTTATATATCATCGGTCGAAGCAAAAACTTAATCGTGCTAGATAGTGGAGAAAAAGTTTCTCCAGAAGCGTTGGAAGCGCTCGTCAACGCCAATCCTCTCGTCGCTGATTCCGAAGTGTATCAGACTCGGGATGAACACGGCACTCAGATCATCGGAGTGGAGATTTTTCCAAATATGCGCGCTCTCGAAGCTAAACAGATAAAAAATCCGCAGGAGATGATACAGAAAATAGTAGATGGGATAAATGTCTCTCTCGCTAAGCACGAGAAGATTAGACAAGTCATCGTTCGCGACAAAGATTTTCCTCGAACGCCAGCGATGAAGATTATAAGGAGTAAACGCTAGTGTTAGAAGAACTTAAGAGCCTTGTCAGAAACATCATGCCAGACAAGAAGATTGACTATGACAAAGTCACTCTCGAAAGCGATTTGATAAAAGATCTAGGGTTTGATTCCATCGCCTTTATCATGGTGGCGATTGGCATCGAACAAGAATTCGGCGTGGAAGTCTCACAGATCGATTCATCTAAATTTAGAACAGTGGGAGATGTTCTCACTTATATCGAGCAAAACAAAAAATGAGCCAGTGGAAGCACCTTTCACCTGTTCCAGGAGATCAAATCAGGGTGAAAAGACCATATTTTTATCATCATGGAATCTATATTGGCAATGGACGAGCAATCCACTTTGCCGGCATCGATAAAGAGACGGAAAGAGATCCGTATAAGGCTGTTGTTCACGAGTGTGATATCGCCTCATTTTTACGCGGTGGCGAACTCGAAGTGCGAGTCTATGATAAAGATGAGCTTCGATATGTGAGAAGAGCTGTTGATGTCGTAAAGCGCGCTAAATGTGCTCTCGGCGAGAAAGGCTATGATCTCATCAAAAATAATTGTGAAGATTTTTCTAATCGATGCGCGTATGTCAAAGCGCCACGAACGCAACTCGATGAGTATCGCGATCGCATCAAAGAGCTGTTATCTAAAAAATAATTTTTAAGATAAATCTTTATCGTCGACCATTTTTTAAGTATAATCTTGCCTGTAGGGGAGTAGCAAAGATTACACGACCGTCAACACGGAGTAACATCCCGGTGGTAATCCAGAATAATGAGCAAGACCTATGCAAAGGAGCTTATTATGTTCGAAACCAAAACTGTACAGGACACATTAAAAGAATTATCAGTAGATGAAAAAGTTGGTCTATCAAACGAAGCAGCAAATGCAAAGCTTATTTCTCAAGGTTATAATGAGCTAAAAGAAAAGAAAAGAACGCCGATCATCGTTACTTTTTTGAAGCAGCTCAATGAGCCGATGATCTATATTTTGCTCGCCGCCATCGTCGTCTCATCGGTCGTTTCAATCATCAATGTCATCAATGGACATGAAGGCGACTGGGCGGATGTCGTCATCATCGCCCTCGTCATCATTCTCAATGCAGTAATCGGGACAGTGCAAGAAGAAAAAGCCAAAAAAGCTCTCGATGCTTTAAAGAAGCTTTCTTCGCCGAACGCTTTCGTGTTAAGAGATGGTGCGATTAAAGAGATTAAGGCTCGCGAATTAGTCATCGGAGACATCGTTATATTAGAAGAGGGTGTCACCGTCCCGGCGGATTTAAGGCTGATTGAATCATATAATCTAAAGAGTGACGAATCATCTCTGACTGGTGAATCGGTGCCTATTTTAAAAGATTCCGCTACCATTTTTAGTGATAATGTCGGTATCGGTGATCGAACTAACTGTGTCTATATGTCGACGCCTATCGTCTATGGAAGAGGAAGAGGCGTTGTTATCGGGACGGGGATGAATACTGAAATCGGTAAGATTGCCAATCTGCTCAACGAGGGCAAAGAAGAGATGACACCGCTTCAAAAGCGTTTAGCGGATCTCTCTAAATTTCTCGGCATTTTAACCATCGTCGTCATCGTCGCTCTGTTCGTCGTCTCTCTGTTTCAACAGCGACCAGCGGTTGAAATGTTATTAACCGCTATATCTCTAGCGGTCGCTGCAGTGCCAGAAGGTTTGCCTGCGGTCGTCACGATCGTTCTCGCTTTAGGCGTGCAAAGAATGGTCAAGGTGAATACGATTGTACGCCGTTTGCCGAGCGTTGAAACGCTGGGTGCCGTCTCCGTCGTCTGTTCAGACAAAACGGGAACCTTAACCCAAAATAAAATGACTGTTGTCAGCGCCTACTGCGATGAGAAGGTTTTTTCTGCAGACGCTTTTAATAATGAGTTGAATTTTCTCGCCACTGGTTTAGCGCTCTGCAATAACGCTTCGATAGAAAATGGTCATTATGGCGATCCCACTGAGATTGCTCTAATCGATTTTGCCTTAAAGGTCTACACGACTAAGACGTCGTTGGAAAGAGCCTATCCACGAATTGATGAAATGCCCTTTGATTCAACGAGAAAAATGATGTCGACAATGCATAAGCATGATGAAAAGACTTTCATTTTTACGAAAGGGGCTATCGATCAAATTTTAAAGAGAACGACCCACGTTCTCATCAATGGTGAGATTCGTGTGGCCACTGATGATGTGAAACACGGAATTCAGATGGTGGCGAATAATATGTCCGATGAAGCCTTGCGAGTTCTCGCTCTCGCCTATCACGAATCGACCGAGCTGAATGAAAACGATCTCATATTCGTCGGTCTAGTTGGAATGGTGGATCCTCCTCGCATTGAAGCTCGACCAGCTGTTCAGCAATTTAAAGATGCTGGGATTGCGACGATCATGATTACTGGCGATCACAAAAACACCGCCTTTGCTATAGCAAAACAATTAGGAATTGCCAATAACTATAAACAATGCATCACGGGCGATGACGTGACAGCGATGGACATGCCCGCTCTTCAAGAAGCGTGCAAGACTGTTCGCGTTTTTGCTCGCGTTTCTCCAGAGAATAAAGTCGCAATTGTAAAGGCGTTCAGAGCCAATGGAAATATTGTTGCGATGACGGGCGATGGCGTAAATGACGCTCCATCATTAAAGAGCGCTGATATCGGAATTGCTATGGGCATAACGGGAACTGATGTTGCCAAAGGGGCTGCCGATATGGTTCTCACCGATGACAATTTTGCTTCGATTGAAAAAGCGGTGGAAGAAGGTCGTAGCATTTATGCTAATATCAAAAAAACAGTTCTCTTCTTGCTATCGAGCAACGTTGGCGAAGTCATCGCGATGTTTGTCGCTATCTGCATCGGTCTTCCGTTGCCTCTTATCGCTATTCATATCTTATGGGTTAATTTAGTGACGGATTCCTTACCGGCTATCGCTTTAGGCTCTGATAGCAAAGATCCGGATATCATGCACGATAAACCGCGCCCTCAAAAAGAGTCGCTTTTTGCCAAGGGCGGCTATGCCATTACAATCGGCTATGGATTCTTAATCGCTTTCATCACTTTGGCAGCCTTCCTCGTCGAGCCAACGATTAAGATTATCGACAATCAAATGCCTTGGACAATCGAGCAGATTAAGATATTGTTTGCTGATACTGCAACATATCCAAATTTGCTCATCGAATCGCAAACGATGGCATTTTCTGTCCTAGCTGTCTCTGAATTATTCCATATGGTTGGCATGATCAATATTAGGAAGAGTTTTGTTCACGTATTCAAAAGCAAGAATTGGCTGATCGCCTTGTCATTGGGTTTAGGCGTTGTTTTACAAGTAGCTTTAACCTACATTCCAGGCATCAACACTTTCTTTGGTGTCGCTCCTTTATGGTGGGATGAGTTTTTAATCGTCGTCATCCTTTCTATATCTCCATTGATAGTTCATGAAATCGTGGTTCTTATCCTTTGGATAATCAAAAGAGTTAAAGCGAGAAAAAACGCTCCGATTGACGAGCGTTAAATTCTTCTGTCATATCTGATTTGGGCATTTAATAATGCCCTTTTATTTTTTAGATGGCACTCCAGATTTTATCAGCGTAAGTTGGATGATCAATGAATGGATTTCGATTGCCTTGTCGCGAATAAGCGGTTTCATTTCTCGTCTTTTCTTCTTGGCTCACTGGGTCTGAGGCATTCCATTCTCTGAGCATTTTAACGCACTGCGAAGTTGAACGAGGACCTAATACGTTTATGAACGATAGAGAACCTGTAATTCCGCTCGTCTGCGTTCCACCGACTTCGCTAGAGTAGTGGATGTATACATACATAATAATTCTTGCGACATCGCCTTTGATCGAACTAGCTGGTTCAAAAGTGCCATAGGTTCCGCCATAGGTTGAGTATTTGCAACTTCCTCCGCGAGAATTAGGAATCGTGCTGACGCTTCCGTAAGCTAATCCGATGAAGTTTGAACCGCGCGCCGAATTATACGTGCTCAACGTCGCTCTGATGTGATGGATATCAGATCCGGCGTACGATGTGCCGTATAGTTTGTTTGATTTGCCTTGTGGCCAGACGTGTTCCTTGTTGAATGATGATGAGGAGGTTCCACTATAAAAGCAATTGATTTTTGAACCATTTCCATCCGCTGTTTTTAAAGTTGAATCGAGTGAACCATACGAGACGTATGTGCTGTGTGTGCTCATCATTAAATTGTGGAGACTTGTCGCTAAAGCTGTTCCGGTTTGAGTGCCGATTGAACTGTAGTATGTTCCAGAATAAGTTTCAGCGGTGGTGTAATCAGCGCCAACAAATGGTTGCACTCCTCCATCGGTGCGACTTTCTAAATAGCCTTGAATCTCGGATTGATAACCGCCGTAATATAGATACCAACCCACCATTGTGATGGTGTCTCCAGGCTTTACGCTAGTCGCACCAAAAGTTCTCAATGATGAATAAGTTAGAGTTGATGAATTATATGAAAAGCAATTCGGTGTTGAGTCTAGTCCCCAGCACAATATGGAACCGGTGCTATCGGTGATGTCAAAATTGCCATAGGAGTCATTGACAATTTGCTGAACGACACCAGTGATGCGATACAGATTTTTTGTATCATTTGACTTTTTGGCATTCAGAGAGGAGATTGTGGCGTTTTTCGGAGTGGGTAGAGTCGAAGGAACAGAAGTCGGAGTGCTCGTCGAAGTTGAAGATGAAGTGCTGGGTGAAACAGAAAGAGAAGTCGACACATCATCTGAGGCGTTTGAATCTTGCGGAGTAGATTCAGGAGAATTCTGCTGGCAAGAGGCTAATAGTAAACAGAGAATTAAGGTAATTCCAAAGGTGTATTTTGTTTTTTTCATATAAATGAGTTTAACATTATTCACAAATATTTTGAATGCAAAATTTTTTCTTAAGAAGTAAAATAAAATCTATCTTGAAAAAACGTGATATATTGTTATATCATAAGTAAGCCGTCTTTAAGACCCCGGTTGCCGACTTAGCTCAACCTGGTAGAGCAACTGAATCGTAATCAGTAGGTTGTAGGTTCAATTCCTATAGTCGGCACCACATTTGATGACCAGCCTGGATGTTTAGCTCAGCTGGGAGAGCATCTGTTTGACGTACAGAAGGTCGGGGGTTCGATCCCCTCAGCATCCACCAAAAAGCATACTAGCAGCATCGCGCTGCTTTTTCTTTTCTTTACGTCTTCATTTGTCAAATAATGTAATATTCTCTACAATGTAGAATGTAAATATACTGGAGGATGCATATGAAAACTGCCTCGGTGGGATTTTTAGTGGTTTCGTTTTTATCATTGCTATTTGGTGCCACGATCGTTATTCTCGCCAATATTCTTTTGAGTGCGGGATTATCGCTTGAAGTGATAGTGGATGAATTGACAAAAATTTTCACATTAGCTGAAAATTATAGCCTCATTTCTATCATTGTTTATATCGCTGTGGTCCTCTTCTCTTTATTAGCTATCGGAATATTTGTTCTCGCTATCGTTAAGAATAAAAAAGGATATATCGCTCTATCTATTCTCTCACTATTGCCTATTTCTGGTTTTTTATTAGGGGCTGTCATCCTGTCATATAGCTTATTTAGCGATAGTGTCCCCTTGTTCGCTTTTGCGGCTTATTTAGTCGGCTATTGGTCTTTGCTTGCTGTCACCGGCTTCTTCATTCTTCTCTCTCTTTTAGTCGCCTTTTTTGGTCTGCTCTTTCTGAAGAAAGAACCGAAAGAAAAAATTGCTTCAGTGACCCCTGCGCCCAATCCAAAACTAGTCGATGCTACTCCTGCTTCGGTGAAGCCTGCTGAAGTAGAGGTTAAAGTTGCCGAGGAAAAGAAACTGATCGTTCCCGAAGTCGAACAAGTAATCGTCGTAAATAGCGCTCCTTTTCAAGAAGCAGAGCCAACCACCACGAACACATCTGATAGCACAGCCGTCTATCACATCTCGCAAAGAAAAGATTTGAACAAATGGCAAGTCAAAAAAAATCAAGCTGAAAAGGCCATTAAATTATTTGTTACACAAAAAGAAGCCATTGAATATGCTGAAGGACTTGCAAAAAGTCAAGGTGGTTCAATAAGAGTCCACGGCATGGACGGCAAAATTCGCAAAAATTAAAACCGTTTTAATATATCGATCTGTTTGAAAGCATCTCGCTAATGCTATAAGATTTAAATATGCATCCGTAGTTCAGTGGCAGAACACTAGCTTCCCAAGCTAGTTATACGGGTTCGATTCCCGCCGGGTGCTCCATTTATAAACTGATGCTTTGATACAATAGTATTGAAGCTTTTTTATATATTAAAGCAATAACATTGCGATGACAAAATAATATATTTTCCTATTAGATTTTTAGTATTTGGATAATTCATGTTTAATAACGAAATGAGCTTTAAAAACACACTCATAATAGGAAAGCTGCCACCGAGTTTTCTTGCTAATTTGTCGATTTTGGCATATAACAATTCTCAGGCTTGTGGGTGATATTTATGAGTGAGAATGGCAAAGAAGAAAAGAGTTTAATCAATATATATAAGCAGACAGTCAATGATTCACTGTCATCTTTTTCTTCGAGACTCGCCGGGTTGAGCGCACAAGAAGTAAAAGATAATGCTTTAAAATATGGCAAAAATATTATCAGCGAGCGCAAAGGCAAGCCGATGATTCTCGTTTTTTTAAAGAATTTCGCCTCATTGATGGCCATTTTGCTGTGGATTAGTGGCATCGTTGCCTTCATCGGCGGAATGCCTGAACTGGCCATCGCCATTTGGCTCGTAAATATAATCAATGGTCTATTTAGTTTTTGGCAGGAGTTCCGCGCTAACAAAGCGACGCAAGCTTTAAAAAAGATGCTGGTTTCATATGTTCGCGTGATTCGCGATGGAAAAGAAACGCAGATTCTTTCTGAAGATGTTGTGCCTGGTGATATCATCATCATCTCTGAAGGCGACAAAATTACTGCTGATGCGAGATTGATAATCACTAACGATTTTCAAGTTGACCAATCGACTTTAACAGGTGAATCAAACCCTATAAGAAAAACGCACGAGCCCGTATATACAGAAGGATTGGCAAACTTTGAAGTTCCAAATATTGTTTTTGCTGGCACGAGCGCTTCGAGCGGAAGCGCGAAAGCGGTGGTGTTCTCGACAGGAATGAGCACTGAATTTGGCAAAATCGCCAAATTGACACAATCCATGAAAGAGGAGCTCAGCCCATTGCAATTAGAATTGAATAAACTCACTAAGCAAATCTCTTTAATCGCTTTTGGCATCGGCGTGATTTTCTTTCTCGTTGCCTTTTTCTTCGTTAAAGACCCTTTTTCAAAATCCTTTATTTTTGCATTGGGCATGATCGTGGCATTTATTCCAGAAGGATTATTGCCCACGGTTACCCTTTCGTTGGCCATGGCGGTGCAACGCATGTCAAAAGAGCACGCTTTGGTAAAGCGTTTGTCCGCAGTTGAAACGCTCGGCTGCACTTCGGTGATATGTTCTGACAAGACGGGAACGCTCACGCAGAATGAGATGACGGTCAGCAACATATATCTCCCAAATCGAAAATTTGAAGTCACCGGTCTCGGCTATGCTCCCATCGGTTCGATACTCGAAAATGATAAACAGGTTACCGCTTTTGACAATAAAGATTTAAAAACTCTTCTAGTCGCTGCTGGGCTGTGCAGCAACGCCAAGTTGATCTCTCCAAACAAAGAGACGAACAAATACACCGTTCTCGGCGATCCCACTGAAGCTTGTCTGCTCGTCGTTGCAGAAAAAGCTAACATAAATTTAGAAGAAGAAAGCAACATTTCTCCTCGTATAAGAGAGCTCTCTTTCGATTCATCTCGTAAAAGGATGTCGACGATTCATCAGCTATCCACTCCGATTGATGGATGCAACAGGATAGTTTATGTAAAAGGCGCACCAAAAGAAGTTCTTGAACTATGTTCATCAATTTTAATCAATGGAAAAGTAAGTGCGATGTCCATCGAGGCAAAAAACGAAATCATGAAAGAAAATGATCAATATGCTCGCAATGGACTTCGCGTTCTCGCAGTCGCTTATCGCTTGCTTCCAAAAGATGGGAGCATGCCTGTTCTGTTAAGCGCGTTCACTCCCGATGTCGTAGAGCAGCAACTCACGTTTGTGGGGCTTGTGATCATGGCGGATCCTCCACGTCCAGAAGTCGCAGCAGCAGTAGAGCTTTGCCATAGAGCCAACATTCGCATAATCATGATTACAGGGGACTATGGATTGACCGCCGAAAGCATCGCAAAGCGCATTGGTATAGTCAAAGGAAACTCTCCGCGCGTGATATCCGGAAATGAATTGGTTACCATCGATAAAGAATCCTTAAAAGAAGCTTTAAAAGGTGAAGTTATTTTCGCTCGTGTCGCCCCTGAACAAAAGTACTCCATCGTGTGCACTCTTCAAGAGATGGGCGAAATAGTGGCGGTGACGGGTGATGGAGTCAATGACGCTCCAGCGCTTAAAAAGGCTGATATCGGTGTAGCGATGGGCATCTCTGGTACCGATGTCGCTAAAGAGGCGGCTGATATGATCTTAACCGATGATAATTTCGCTTCGATTGTGAGAGCTATCGAAGAAGGAAGAACAGTATATAACAACATCCGTAAATTCTTGATTTATATTCTTAATTCAAATATGTCAGAAGGTGCGCCATCAGTGGCCTTTCTTCTCTCACAAGGTCTGATTCCATTACCGCTGACCATCATGCAGATTTTAATGGTGGATTTAGGCACGGACATGATGCCTGCTCTCGGCCTTGGAACCGAAATGCCTGAACCAGGAGTTATGAATCAGCCACCTCGCAAGAAAAAAGATAGCCTTCTCGATAAGAGAACGATGATAATTTCCTTTCTTTGGTATGGCCTTTTAGCATCAGTCGTTTCAATGGGTGCGTATTTCTTTGTAAACTGGTTGAATGGTTGGCCGAATGTCCCTCTAGCTGGACCGGACACCATTGTTTATCGACAAGCTACGACAATGACGCTCGCTTCCATCGTCTTCTGCCAAGTGGGTATGGTCTTTAATTGCCGCACAAAAAATGAATCGGTCTTCAAAATTGGAATATTTAGTAATCGTCGAGTGATATACGGCGTCATCTTTGAAATTGCTCTGCTAAGTGTTATTATTTATACGCCTTTCTTTCAGACGATATTTAACACTGCGCCAATAGGTTGGGCCGATTGGATCTTCCTAATTTTTATTCCTCTTCCGATCATCGCTATAGAGGAACTTCGCAAACTCATCGCTCGTAAATTCTTTTCTAAAAAAGGAGGAAAGTAAGGATGAAAGTAATCATAGTAGGCTGTGGTAAATTAGGTTCTGGCTTGGCTATCAATCTATCAAAAAGAGGTCATGAGGTCACTGTTATCGACAATAGAGTTGAAACTTTTGAATTGCTCGGGAAAGATTTTAAAGGCGAAACGATTGTCGGCGTGGGCTTCGATAAGGATGTGTTAGTAAAAGCACATATTCTTAATGCGGATGCTCTTGTAGCTTGTAGCAGCAATGATGACGCCAATGCCTTGATCGGGCGCATTTCAAAAAATATCTATAAAGTTCCAACGGTTATATCGCGTCTATATGATACTCGCAGCGCGGAGATTTATCGCACGTTGGGTTTGCAGACGATTTCGACGACCACTTGGGGAGTGACGAGAGTAGTTGAAATGCTCAGCTATTCACAACTCGATAGCGTTTTGAGCGTCGGAAACAATAACGTTGAAATAATCAGGATTGATACTCCTGCTCTGTTAATCGGCAAAACGGTCAATGAAATATATTCTATCGGTGAATTTCAAGCCGTGGCTATCAGCAGGGAGAATACAACTTTTATTCCCACACTTGGAACTGCACTGCAGAAAAATGATGTCATCTATATTTCTGTTATGGCTTCTTCAATAAAAAAATTGAAATCTATACTCGGATTATATTAAGGAGGAAAAAACATGAAAGTTTTAATTATTGGTGGTGGACAAGTCGGATTATATATCGCTAAACTCCTCTTGAGTAATAATTGTGAAGTCAAAGTCATCGAAAATAGAGATGGATCAGTGGCCAAACTTAAAAAGGCTCTTCCTGAAGGAACTGTTGTTGTCGGCAGCGGATCAGATCCAAATATTCTTGAATCGTGTGGAATCGGCGATGCTGATGTTGTGGCCGCCGTTACAGGAGCAGATGAAACAAATCTTGTCGCGGCGACAATCGCTAAATTTGAATTTGGTGTTCCGCGCGTAATAGCTAATGTTAACAATCCATCTAATGCCTGGCTCTTTAACGCGAGTATGGGAGTGGATGTCACGCTCAATCAAGCTGATTTGATGGCTCACATCGTCATCGAAGAGATGGATTTAAAAAATATGATGACGCTCATGAAAATGAATCATGGCAATTTTTCTATCGTTCAAGTCAAGGTTTCAGCTAATTCGCGAGCAGTCAATAAAGATATCAAGGATTTAGATCTCCCTGCACAAGCGGTGCTATTCGCTATCTATCGAGGCGAGAATGTTCTTATTCCTCGCGGGAATACCACTATTTGTAGCGGAGATGATGTCTTGGCCTTCACCGATGATGAGGGAAAGATTAGAATCAATGATTTATTTGGCAACTAATAATTCGAATTTCTAAATTATTTTTATCGATGCAACAATGATGTGCTATCTTTTTTTGGAATCGTTTCATTTGATGCGTATTTTTAACTCATCAACCGCGCTTTAGAAATTGATATATCTATGATAAGATATAAATTGTATAGCGATTTGCTCATATGAATTATTTAGAAATAAAAAGGATTTTATAATATGAAAACTATCGGTTTTATCATCAGCGATAAAGAATCGGAAAAGCGTCGCGCTGCTCTCCCTTCTGATCTAGCAAAAAATGTTCACAATCTAGATTTTGTCTATATTGAAAAAAATTATGGAAAAGTGTTGGGTCTCTCTGATGACGAATATCGACGCATCGGCTGTCACGTTGTTTCGCGGAAAGAAGTGATGAAGCAAGACATCCTTTGCGATCCAAAAGTGGGCGATGCTAAATATCTAAGAAAAATCACGAATAAAACTGTTTTTGGATGGATACATGCTGTTCAGAATAAAGAGATTTCGGATGCGATAGTCGATGGAAGGAATACAGGCATTGCCTGGGAAAATATGTTTGAGAGCGATAAGCACACCTTTTATCGCAATAATCAACTCGCCGGAGAAGCGGCTTGCTTGCATGCCTTTATTCATCACGGCTCATTACCAGCGGGCAAAAAAGTGGCGTTATTAGGTTTCGGCAATGTCGCCCATGGAGCATATGATGTCTTGACTGCTCTAGGAGCCAAAGTCGATATTTATCGAAGGAATCAAGAGCAGGAATTCAAAGATAACATAGCTAATTACGATGTCATAGTTAATGGCATTTTATGGGATGTGAAAAGAACAGATCACATCATTTATAAAACGGATTTAAAAAGGATGAAGCCAAATTGTTTGATAATCGATATTTCGTGTGATCGCCATGGTGGAATTGAATCTTCCATCCCAACGACGATTGAAAATCCGATATATGTCGTTGATGGTGTGACGCATTATGCTGTCGACCATACGCCTACTTTAGTTTATCGTGAGGCTAGTGCGAGCATTTCGAAAGCGATAGCCCCTTTTCTCGATCAACTGATTGAAGGAAAATTTGGAGAAGTATTGAAACAAGCTTTGATAATAGATAGAGGAAAAATTATCGATAAGAGAATAATCGAATTCCAAGCGAGTCACCGAAAATCAGAATCTTCTAAATAACAATCGCTTATTATTATTTAAAATAATAAAATAGATTATAGTATCATATAGTAATAACAATCGCTTATCGAGATTGTGTTGGAGAGAAATCATGGCAGGTTCATTCATCAAAAAGGCTGTTAGAAAAATTCCGTTACTAAACAAAATATATTATCGAATGGCTCATCTTGAAAGCGTTCAAAAATTTCGTGCGAAAGTTGAAAACAAATCGGCTGTTCCTGAAGAGCAGTTGCTTTCCGCGCCAGACATCATTATCGATTGGAATAGTGATGTAAAAAAACCACTTGTTGGATTAGTAAAAGATGGCGCCGTTCATGGCTATTATGAAAAATATGAAAAATTCCTACTAGCAAACAAAATACCCTATGAGTTTTATGATCCGAGTCGTAGCGATTTCTTTGAAAAGGCTCAAAAGTACGATGTCATCATTTGGAGAGTCACGGATAAAGTGACTGGTCTATATGAAGCTAAACAAAAAATTGAATTCATTGAGAAGAATAGTAAAACACTAGTCTTCCCCTCATATAAATCGTTGTGGTGCTATGAAGAAAAAGTTCGACAGTGTTGGTTTTTTGCCAATAACGAAATACCGCATATCAAGTCTTTTGTGTCCAATAATTATTTGGAATCGCTCGATTATATAAAGAGAGCAGAATATCCAATTATTTCGAAAGAGTCGACTTCCTTTTCGTCGCTCGGTGTCGACAAGATCAAGTCATATAAAAGAGCTCGCAAAATTGTTAATGATGTCTTCGCAAATGGAAAAAAATCGACGTATAGCTGGATGAAACAAAAGGATTATGTTTTGTTTCAAGAATATGTTCCAAATGAGGGATATGATTTAAGAATTGTCGTTATCGACGATTTCTTTTTTGGTTATTATCGCTATCCTAAGAAACATGATTATCGCGCCTCTGGCTCCGGCATCGTCGTGAAAAAAGATATCGATATTGAAGCTTTGGATTTTGCGCGAAAAGTGTATGCGAAGTACGATGATTCAGTCATGCTGGCCATCGATATGATAAAAGATACTCGCGATAATCAGTTCAAAGTTGTTGAAACTTCTATTTTTATCGGCTGTGAGACATCGCAGCAATTAAAAGTCGATGATGTCGCTGGAGTCTATCGCTATCGCGCTGGCAAGTATGTGTTTGAAAAAGGCAATTTTTGGTTGCAAGAAGTCACTCTTAAAGTATTTTTTGAACGATATATCAAAAAGCAATTAATGGGCAACCAAAAATAGATATTAAAAGAAACTTTAACTGCGATATTTAAAATATTAAGTTATATAATGATGTTGAGGTGCTCATATGGATATTGAAAAAATTGTTTTAGATCAGCGTGCCTACTTTAAAACTGGTCTCACTCTGCCTCTAGAAAATCGCAAAAATAATCTTGAAAGTATTTATCAATTGCTGCTCAAATATCGAAAGAGATTCAATGAAGCTTTTATGCTGGATTATAACAAGTCAGAATTCGATGTCTTGTCTACCGAATACTATCTTCTTTTAGAAGATTGTAAATTTCAAATAAAAAATCTTCGAAAACTCTCCAAACCCAAAAGAGTTCGAACGGGCATTCTAAATTTTCCTAGTAGAGGTTATTTATTACAGGAACCATATGGTGTCACTCTTATTATGGCTCCATGGAACTATCCGCTTCAACTCGCTCTCGATCCATTGATGGGAGCGATTGCCGCAGGGAATACCGCGGTAGTAAAACCTGCATCTTACGCCGCCAATGTGAGCCGAGTAATCTATGATATGTTTCAAGAATTCAATAATCCTAATTTAGTCAGCGTTGTTCTCGGGGGAAGAGATGAGAATCAAGCTTTGCTTGACCAACGTTTTGATTATATCTTTTTTACCGGTGGAGATGCCGTTGGAAGAATTGTGCTTGAAAAAGCTGCGAAATGGCTCACACCCGTTTCTCTTGAACTAGGAGGTAAATCTCCATGTATTATCGACGAAGATGCCGATATAAAATTGGCTGCTAAACGCGCAGTGTGGGGAAAATACTTGAATGCAGGTCAAACTTGCGTTGCTCCCGACTATGTTTGCGTTCACGAGTCTGTTCATGACCAGTTCATAAAAGAAGCGATAAACTATGTGAAAACGTTCTATTATGTCGATGGTAAAATATCGGATGCTTTTCCATATCTAATCAATGATAAGCACCTTCAGAAAGTGTATTCTTTTTTAGACCCCAACAAAATCGTCTATGGTGGGAAAATTTCAGGGCGAAGTTTCGAACCGACAATCATGGATCGCGTCACTTGGGATGATCCGATTATGCAAGCGGAGATCTTTGGGCCGATCATGCCCATAATCACTTTTAATAATCTCGATGAGCTATTATCAATTATCAATGGCAAAGAAAAACCATTAGCCTTTTACTATTTCTCAAAGAATGTTAAGAAGGCCAAATATGTTATGTCTCTTTCATCGTTTGGCGGTGGATGCGTGAATGACACCATAATGCATTTAACCAATAATAATCTTCCTTTTGGTGGAGTTGGTCGGTCTGGAATGGGCTCTTATCACGGCGCGCAATCATTTAAAACATTTTCCCATCAGAAAAGCGTTTTAGTGAAAGGGAAACTAGAGATTAATACTAAGTATCCTCCCAACACACCCCAGAGTCTTAAAATGATAAAAAAACTTGGGCATATCAAAGATTAAAAGGCGACAAATAATTGCAACAACTGTCCTATTTGTTTTTCTCAGTTGGAATAAGATGTTCATGGAGGAAAGTGAATGAATCTGATTGAAACGTTTCGCAAAGCGATACATCACATTGATTCGAATCTAGATAAGAATCTTTCGCTGAACAATATCGCTTCAGAAGTGTTTTTGTCGCCATTTTACTTTGACCGACTCTTTCATATCTATGCCGGTATTCCTGTGAGTGAATACATCAAGAATAGAAAGATGTCGGAGGCGGGTAAATCTCTTCATTTCAACAAAAAAGCTTCGATTATTGATATAGCTTTTAATTACGGTTACTCATCGCAAGAAAGTTTTTCTAAAGCTTTTAAACGCTTTCATGGTGTGACACCAAAACAAGCTAAATATGGTGCGAAACTTTTTTACACACCTCCGTTAGAAATAGTTGTAATTATCAAGGGAGGAAATACGATGGATTACAAAATTGAAAAAGAAAAGGAGTTTGCGATTGTCGCGCTTGTGAAGTCATTTTCGAATGCTGATTCTCAGACGCAGATACCATTGTTTTGGGATGACTACATCGCCAAGGGATATCGAAAAGATGTTCCCCCGATGCTCGGAGTTTGTTTTCAACAGACTTTAAAAAATGAGTTTGATTATGGGATTGGCTCTATCGAAAAGTGCGTCAAGAGAATTCCGGCTGGATTCAAGACGATAAAAGTGCCCGCTCAAACATGGGCCAAATTTTATGTTCACGGACCGATGCCAAAAGCGATTCAAGACCTGTGGTGTCAAGTCTATAAAGAGTGGCTCCCAAATTCTGATTATGAAGTTGTCCCAGGATTTGATTTTGAATGCTATGACGAAGGTGACACTTCAAGCCCAGATTATCGTTCGGGCATTTGGATCGCTGTCAAAAAGAAATAGTTGTTGTCATTTAATAAATAAGGCCCAGCAGTTGGGCCTTATTTTATATTTTTTCTATGACAAATCGCTTATCTTTTATATCGATGATGTAATTGTCTTTCGTGTTCAGTTCGCCTTTGATTATTTTATTGGCGACCAGAGTTTCAATTTCATTTTGAATATATCGTTTAAGCGGGCGTGCTCCAAAGGCTTCACTATATGCGTTATCGAGGATGTATTGCTGAATTTTATCGCTGAACGAAATTGAGTAATAATTCTCTTGAAGTCTCTTTGATAAATCGTTGAGCATTTTTCCAACAATTTTTAATTGAGTATCCTTTCCCAATGGTTTGAAATAAACAATTTCATCAATTCGATTAAGAAATTCAGGCTTAAATGTCTCGTGTAGCAGAGCCTCAACTCTGTTCATCTCTCCATGAAGAATGTATTCGCTTCCAAGATTTGAAGTCATGATAATAATGGTGTTCTTGAAATCTACGACGCGACCTTGAGAGTCAGTGAGTCGACCATCATCCAAGATTTGTAATAAAAGATTAAACACTTCCGGATGCGCCTTTTCAATCTCATCAAAAAGAACGATTGAATAAGGGTTTCGCCTCACTTTTTCCGTCAGTTGTCCACCTTCTTCATAGCCGATGTATCCTGGAGGAGCACCAATGAGGCGAGATGTTGAAAACTTTTCCATATATTCCGACATATCGATTCTTATGATATGTGACTCACTATCGAATAAAGCCTCCGCCAGCGTTTTTGCTACCTCGGTTTTTCCGACACCGGTTGGACCTAGAAAAAGAAATGAACCTATCGGTCGGTTCTGATCTTTTATTCCCGCTCTTTGCCTTAAGATGGCATCGCTCACGAGCTCGAGAGCTTCATCTTGGCCGATAACTCTTTTTGAAAGGATGTTTTTAAGATCGAGGACTTTTTCTTTGTCCCCTTTTGTTATCTTGCTTAAAGGAATATTTGTCATTTTAGAAATGATTTTAGCTATTTCCTCTTCGCTGACGACTTCAGAGATCATCCTGTCTTCTTTTGCATTGCTTTCAATCTTGAGCAGACGCTTTTCTAAATCAGGTATTGTTTGATATTGAAGTTCGCTCGCCTTTTGATAGTCGACATGCGAAAAAGCGACACCTAAGTCAAATTTGGCCTTTTCTAACTGCATTTTTATATTTTTCGCTTCTTTAATATCAGTCTTCTCGATATTCCATTTCTCTGTTAACCCATCTTGCTCTGTTTTCTCTTTTGTAAGATCCTTTTCCAAGTCAATAAGACGTTTTTTAGACGACTCATCCTTTTCTTTTGAAAGGGCGACTTTTTCGATTTCAAGTTGTCTAATTTTTCTTGACACCTCATCGAGTTCTGCGGGCATCGATTCGATTGCAACCTTGATCGATGCGCACGCTTCATCGATCAGATCAATTGCCTTATCGGGTAAAAATCTATTGGTTAGATATCTGTTTGATAATGTAGCGGCCGCAATCAAAGCGTTATCGGTTATTTTCACGCCATGATATGATTCAAATCTTTCTTTTAATCCTCTAAGAATTGATATCGTATCTTCAACTGATGGTTCATTGATTAACACCGGTTGAAATCGTCTTTCAAGCGCGCGATCCTTTTCAATATATTGGCGATACTCATTGAGCGTTGTTGCTCCGATGCAATCGATTTCTCCTCTGGCGAGCATAGGCTTCAACATATTTGATGCATCAAGAGCACCTTCTGTTCTTCCTGCGCCGACAATCAAATGAATTTCATCGATGAAGAGAATAATTTTTCCTTCGCTTTCCTTAATTTTATTCAGGACTGCTTTCAAACGCTCTTCAAATTCGCCGCGATATTTTGCACCAGCGACAAGCGCCCCCATATCGAGTTCGTAGATTGTTTTATCCTTGAGTGTTAATGGAACATCATTTTTCACTATTCTTTCGGCAAGTCCTTCCAAAATGGCGGTTTTTCCAACGCCTGGTTCGCCGATCAAAATCACATTGTTTTTGGTTTTTCGAGCAAGAATCTGGACTATCTTTCTTATCTCATCATCTCGTCCTATAACCGGATCGATTTTTCCTTTTTTAACTTCTTCATTAATGTTGCGGCCAAATTTCTCCAGCACTTTTTTGTCATTTGTATAGTTCTGCATCACTTCATTTTCCATAAAACTTCACCTCCTGCATGCATGGATGCAACATTGTTATATAACAAAAATTGGCACTCGTCAAGGCAGAGTGCCAAAATTTATTATCATCGGCAAATATTTCGTTTAGAAATGTAGATTTGTTCATATCTATTTAATGCTAACAACTACAGCAAAATGGTTTTAATTTGACATTTGCTTTGTCTTTGTAGTTTTATGTTGTTAGAATAATAACGATATTTCAATTAATTGAAAGAGGTATTTCAAATGGAAGATTATTCAAAGCGTTGCATCGATTTGCTCAAGGAACGTGGTGTTACATTGGATGATATCGCTGAATGCGCTCGATTTTTGCAATCTGATTATCACGTAGATCTAGCCAAGGAAGAATTGCTTGAATCTGTTCGCAGCGTTATTTCTAAACGCGAAGTTCAATATGCGATTATGACCGCTATTGAACTCGACAAACTCGCTGAAAAAAATCAAATGAATGATAAAGAATTAGAAAACATGCTGATGAGAGATGAAGGATTGTTCGGCGTTGATGAAGTAATCGCCTACGGAATATGCAATATTTATGGTTCAATTGCTCTGACTAATTTTGGCTATATCGACAAAAAGAAATATGGCATTATCGCAAAGCTTAATGATGCTGGAAAAAATACTGGAGTATGCAATACATTCATCGATGATATCGTTGGTGCCATTGCCGCATCTGCAGCTTCACGATTCGCCCATCGTTGGATAAGATAAATAGTTAATTATGCGAACCGACATTTTTACATCTATTTCTCTTGCTGAAGGTGACCTTCACTCTTTCACAGCGTGGTCTGACTGGGTCGTCTCTCTTTTAATGTTGGCATTTTTTGTCATTCTCTTTTATATAATTCACAAAATAGTCAAAAGAAAAATATTCGTTATCATCTATTCGATTCTAGCATCTGGTGTTTTTATCGCATGGATTTTTTCTCTATATGTTCTATGCTATATATTTTTGGCTGGAATAGTTATTTTAGCCCTGTCGTGCTTCTATGCCAATATCAGCGAGCTGAGAGTGTATGCCGCCAATACTTTAAAAAAGGATTTCAGCACTGTTTTTGCTCATTCTAAACCAGATATACAAAAAATATTCGACCATGATAAATTTTATGAAGACATCAACACAGCCGTCATGTTTTTCGCTCAGCACAAGACTGGTGCAATCATGACCTTTGAGCGACGAGTAAGTCTTAACGATTTGATAAAAAATGGCACGATGATCAATGCTCCAGTTAGCCCTGAACTTTTGGAAACGATATTTTATGAAGGAACAAGGCTTCATGATGGCGCTGTTGTGATTCGTGGTAATACCATTCTTGCCGCTGCCGTCTATTACACGCCGACATCAAAAGCTTTATCTGGGAAATTTGGTTCGCGTCATCGCGCAGCAATCGGTGTCAGCGAAATCACTGATTCAGTCACGGTTGTTGTCAGCGAGGAAACTGGTCGCATCTCTTTTGCCATAAGTGGTGAACTGACGAGAGTGTATCCAGATAAATTTATTGAACAGTTTCGCCAGTTGATGGAAGAAGATATTTTCGATGAAAAAAATGATAGCGATGTCGAAAATGTTCCTGATGCTGATACCGAAGAAAAGGATAAGAATTAATGGGAACAATAGCGCATTTTGGAACTGATGGTATCCGCGGAACAGCAAATGAGGGGCTAACGCCCCTTATCGCTTATCGCATCGGACGTTTTATCGGTCAATATCCAGCAAATCATAAGAATAAAATTATTATTGCTCGTGATACTAGAGTATCGGGCGATATGCTATCCAATGCGCTTATCTCTGGTATGCTTGCGAGTGGATGTGCTGTTTTTGATATCGGTGTGTCAACAACACCATCGGTGTCTTTTTTAGTTGAAAATTATGATTTTGATTACGGAATTATGATTTCAGCTTCACATAATCCTTACTATGATAATGGGATTAAAATCTTTAATAAAAAAGGCGAAAAACTTGAAAATTCGATCGAAAAAATGATTGAGAATTATATATATGTTGGTAAAGACGATTTGCCCTTTGCTAAAAATGAAGAACTAGGTCGCGTGGAAGACGCTTCCAAATTCAAAGAATTATATATTAATTTTCTGCTAAAAAAAGCGAAGGATCTTAACGGATTGAAAATATTAGTCGATTGTGCGAATGGTTCGAGCTCGATGATTTCAAAAGAAGTATTCAATAAACTAGGCATTGAAGCTACTTATATTTGTGACAAACCAAATGGTCTCAATATCAATGACCGATGCGGTTCGACTCACTTAAATCAACTGGTAAACGAATGTAAAAAAGGTCAATATGATCTGTGTTTTGCTTTTGATGGCGATGCTGATCGCCTCATGTGCTTGAATGGCGATGGTCACATCATCGACGGTGATGGCATTATTTTTGTAAACGCATTATCGCTTAAGCAAGATAACAAACTTCGCGATAATAAAGTTGTGATTACGGTTATGTCCAATATTGGTCTCAAAAAAGTCCTCGCTGCGAACGATGTCGATTTTTTAGAAGTCGCGGTTGGCGATAAATATGTCCAGGCCGCTCTTAAAGAGAATCATCTTTCTCTAGGAGGTGAACAGTCAGGTCATATTATTTTTCTTGATGAATTGAATACCGGCGATGGCTTTTTGACGGCGATTAGTTTGATGAATATATATCGCTACAAACACGATATCTTTCTAAAAGCGATTACACAATTAGTGATCTATCCTCAAATTTTAGAAAATATTACAGTGGCAAACAAAGAAGCTATTATGTCAAACAAAGGTCTCAAAGAGCATATTTCAAAAATTGAGAAAAAGCTTGACGGAGATGGAAGGATTTTGGTTAGACCGAGCGGAACAGAGCCTCTCATCAGAGTCATGTGCGAAGCTAAGTCAATTGATACATGTCGCAGCGTTTGTGCAGATATTGTCGAATATATAAAAGATCTTTCTTTTTAGGAGAAAAACATTATGTGTGGAATAGTGGGTGGAGTTGGCAAATTTGATATAAGAGATTATCTTTTGAATGGCCTTCGCGACCTCGACTATCGCGGATATGATTCAGCAGGAATAGCCTTTTCTACCGGCCAAAGTGTCGAAATATATAAAACGGCTGGAACAGTTGATTATCTCGATCAAATAGCTCCGAAACAAATTGATGCCTCGGCGGGAATTGGTCATACTCGATGGGCGACTCATGGCGAACCGAGTAAAGTCAATGCTCATCCACAGGAATCGATGCGAGGGAACTTTGCCATTGTGCACAATGGAGTAATAGAGAACTATCGCGCTTTAAAAAACAGATTATTGGGCTATGGATATACTTTTAAAAGCGAAACTGATACAGAGGTTATCGTCAATCTTTTGGAGCATAATTTTCGAAAAAACAACGATGTTCTTGATGGAATTCGTCGCACAATTGATGAACTTCAAGGTTCGTATGCGGTCGCTATCGTTTACAGGTATGAAGATGAGAAGATTTATTTCATGAAAAACCGTGCGCCTCTTTTAATTGGCGTTGGCAAGAAATGCAATTATCTCGCGAGCGATGCTGTTCCGATGATTAAGCAGACGCAAAAATTTATTGATTTAAATGATTGCCAATATGGTTTTATTTCACCAGAAAATATCGAGATTTATTTAGGATATAGTAAGATAACACCTACATTTTCGACAAAAAATCCAGATGCTTTAAAAAAAGATTTGGAAGGCTATCCTCACTACATGCTTAAAGAGATTGAAGAGACGCCAGAGGTTATTCGTCGTCTAATCGACAATTATTATGATGGAAAAAAGTTTTTGTTTGAGAAGAATATGCTTGAAGCGATAAGGAAATCTGATGATGTCGTCTTCATCGCTTGCGGTACTTCATATCATGCCTCTTTGCTCGGCAAGCGATTTATGCTTGCCTTGGGAAAACGAAGTGAAGCTTATATCGCCTCGGAATGGGCTTATTATCCAATTTTTACTTCGCGTAAACCCATCTATATTCTTATATCTCAGTCTGGTGAAACAGCAGACTTGATAAAATGTCAAAAAATAATCAATGATCGCGGAGCAGTAAATGTAACGATTACGAATACGAAAGGATCCACTCTGGAAAGAGATGCGACATTTTCATGCCTATTATATGCTGGATTAGAAGTTGCTGTCGCTTCGACTAAGGCCTATTCAGCACAGGTGTCTCTTCTCTCTTTGCTGATAGGTGCGCTTGAAAGGAAATATAATATAATTGATCAGTTATATTCCCTGAATGATGCTCTCAAAACGATAAAAGAGAAAAAAGAGGACATTCATAAAATTGCTATACAGATAAAAGATAATCATGATGTGTTTTTCCTTGGAAGAGGAGGAGATTATGACGCCGCATTTGAATCTTCTCTGAAACTTAAAGAGATTACGTATATTCATAGCGAAGCTCTGGCGGGCGGAGAATTAAAGCATGGTCCTATTGCTCTAATTGAAAAAGGCACCCCTGTGTTCGGCTTTATTAGTGATATATCTATCGATTTAGCTATGCGTGGAAACTTTAAAGAAGTTGAAGCTCGAGGCGCTGTAGTATATTCTATTGCGACTGAGCCATTAAAAAAAGAAGGAGATGCCTTTGTTGTCCCTCTAGTAAATCCTTCTCTCGCCCCTTTATGCGATGTATATTTCGCCCAGTATCTTGCCTATTACACCGCTCTCGAAAAAGAAGTAAACATCGATAAGCCACGCAATTTAGCAAAAGCTGTAACTGTTGAATGAGATAGATTAACTACTAATCCATAGGCATTTTTTCTATCGAGATAAATTTCACACCAATCTTTGAAAAACAATCCTTTAAACCATTTACTATTTCAATTCCACTTTTTGCATATTGTGTTTTTATGATACCATCGATATTGTGCCCTGAATAATGATACAATTTCACATCTAAAATCTCATATTTAACTAAAACAGAATCAAATCTTGAGACATTTACTTTTCTAATAACTTCGCCCATTTTATACATTCCGACTCGACGATATAACAGCGGTGTGTAATATCGAAGACCACTTTTATATGTGCCGACATATAAGCCAAGACGCTCAATTAACGCTACATGATTTTTTTTAATGTAAATAAATCCCGACAGCAAAAAAAGAATAATACCAAGAGCAAGTATTATCAAAACAATTAAAGTAAATTCTAATGTTCCTATGTCTCTCATGATAATGACTATATCACAACGAAGCATTTATTGAATAATAAAAACCATGAAACTATAATTGATAAAGAGGAAGCGAAAAATGGACAGCAAACATTACTTTGATTTTATTATTAAAATGCAATCAATTGCGAAGATTGGGTTGAAGTTTACAACCGATCCTTATGCGAAAGAAAATTATGAAGAGATTAATTCTCTATCTATGGCTATGCTAGAAGATTTTACAAAAGTTAAATTCGATAGACCCAATTACTTTGAAAGAAATGTCTACCCGACACCAAATATCTCTGTCAGAACTGTCATAAGAAACGAAAGAGGTGAAATTCTTTTCGTTAGAGAATCAAAGGATAATGCCTACTCTCTTCCGGGAGGCTGGTGCGATTTGTATGATTCGCCTCAAACAGCTGCTAAAAATGAAGTGTCTCAAGAAGCCGGTGTCGAATGTTCAATAAAAAGACTAATTGCTGTTTTAAACCATACACCGTTTAAAAACGATAAATCAATTCCAGAATATGTGATAGTATTTGAAGGAGTTGTGGAAGGGAAATTTCATTCTCACTGCCACGAAACAAATGATGTAGGATTTTTCTCAAGAAAGAATTTGCCTATGATTTCCAGAAAGAATAGTCTTGTCGAGTTAAATAGAATATTGGATGCGATTGAGCAAGGCACAACGCTCTTTGACTAAATATAGAAAAAATTTGTATTTGAAATACAAATATTTTGCTACAATAAAAAACAGGATGAGTTTATGGAAAGAATAGCGAAAACATCAGTTAGGTTAATGTCGACGGTTTTTGATTTCATAACATGCTTTGCCATTTCTCTCATTATAATAATTGGTGCCATTCTTTCTTTTGTTAATGCTTTGATGTCACCTACGAGTGCTGACGTTATAGCTTTGTTTGTAAGTTCATTGATAGCTGGTTCTTTAGTTGTTATATTTGTTCTTGTATACTTGATTGCAATTCCCACAATTTGGAAAGGGCAAACTCTTGGAAAGCGTTTTTTTCGAATTAAACTCGTTAAAAAAGATGGCAGTGATATTGATATCAAGACGCTGTTTGTTCGTGAAATCACACGAATTTGTCTTCTAATTGTTTCTGTTGGATGCAGTGCGCTTGCAAATTTTCTTTCTTTGACAATTTCAAAGTCGCATCTAGCCTTTCACGATGTTATAGCTTCGACGCGTGTTGTTAGTATCAGCGAAAATGCTGAAGAAGGAGTGAGTTATGGGAACACACATTAATGCTAATCAAGGAGATTTTGCGAAAGTTGTATTAATGCCGGGAGATCCTCTTCGCGCTAAATGGATCGCGGAGACACTTTTGCACGACGTAAAACTTGTTACTTCACTCAGAGGCATTTTGGGATATACCGGTTTGACAAAAAAAGGTAAACGTATCTCCGTTATGGCTTCTGGAATGGGCATTCCATCAATTGGAATTTATTCTTACGAACTTTATACTTCTTATGGTGTTGAATCAATTATTCGTATCGGAACTTGTGGTTCTTATCAGAAAGAAATCGACTTATTTGATGTTCTTGTTTGCTCAACCGCCTCGACAGACTCTAACTGGAATTCCCAATTCGATTTGCATGGTGGCACGCTTTCTGCAGGTGCTGATTTTGAACTAGCCAAAAAGGCTTATGAAATTTTGAAAGTAAGAAAATTACCCCTTCATGTCGGAGATATTTTGTCGGCCGATGTGTTCTATGACTATGATAAAAATAACTGGAAGAAATGGGCTGATCTTGGTGTGATGGGTGTCGAAATGGAATCTTTCGGTTTGTATATTACTGCCAAGCGCCTTCACAAGCGAGCTTTGTGTTTGTTAACTGTAACTGATCACTTTATCAAAGAAGGTAAAGCAACTGCTGAACAACGCCAAACAGGTCTAAGCAAAATGATTGAAGTTGCTATTGAAGTTGCTGAAGATTTTGCCTGATGACTACTCCACAAATCATTTTTGTAATCGTTTCTTCTGTCATATTTGTTTTTATTGTTGGTCTTTTGTTATATAAACCAGTTTGCAGGTATATTTATCGAAAGAATTTTTCAAATATCTATGGAAAAACTTTGTATCAAGTCGCCCTAGACTTTGATTTTTATATAATCAATGATTTAGTACTTGCGCTCGACAATGAAAATGTGATGCACATCGATCATATTCTTTTTGGTGATAAGTACATATATGTGATAAAAGACAAATATTACGATGGTTTGATTGAAGCGACTGAAGATGATAATTCATGGATATTTACATCGCGAAAAGACAAAAAGAAAATCTATGTTGATAATCCTTTAAAAAACAATATATTACGCACGAATAAATTAGCTCTTATATCTGGTTTTGATCGCAGTTTGTTTATTTCTATTGTCGTCATTAATGATGGCTGTTTAGCGTCTTCATTCGCTGGAAAAAGCAAAGTATCATTTCTTGTCACAAAAGGCAAAGTAAAAAAACTCATAAAAGCTCTAGAAAGTCGCAATATTAGCAAAATGAAAGAAAACCAATTAAAATTCGCTGTAAAAGACATCGCAAAACTTAATCTCAAAAAGAAATAAAACCTAGATAAAATCTAGGTTAATGATATAATGGAGCAGGCGACGAGAATCGAACTCGCATAGCTACCTTGGCAAGGTAGTGTTCTACCACTGAACTACGCCTGCAAACAGTTGCGTGTATTATTATAAATAAGTATTAGTAATTATTCAAGAAGTAAAAAAGCTCTTAATAATTATCCGCCTGTTCATTTTAAAAGGAGAATATTATGTCGCAGATTAAAGACTTGATTAACATCATATTCCCAGATGTTAAAATTACTATCCAAAATCTTGAGAAAAAGTATCCAGAAAGAAGGCTTCCTTCAGGTGCTGAAGTGACAAGATTTGCTCCGAGCCCAACTGGTTTTTTGCACACTGGTAGTCTGTTCACTTCCTTAATCGCTAAAACTATTGCTCGACAAAACAATGGCATTTTTTATACTAGGCTCGAAGACACAGACTCAAAAAGAGAAATTTCCGGTAGTGGAGATGAACTCATGAAACAGTTGGCTGTGTTCGGTGTGTCGCCGGATGAAGGTTTTTTAGCGGATAACAAAGAAACTGGCCTTTATGGTCCTTACGTTCAATCTAAACGAGCCGACATTTATCGAATCGTTATAAAACATTTGATGGAAATTGGTCGCGCCTATCCTTGTTTTTGCACTACAGAAGAGCTTGAACTGATAAGAAAAGAACAAGAATCATATAAACAGATGCCTGGCTATTATGGACAGTATGCAAAATGTCGTAATTTATCTGTTGATGAACAGATCGAACGAATTCAGAGAGGTGAAAAATTTGTTATAAGATTTCGTTCAATGGGGAATCATTTTAGTAAAATCAAGGTTCATGATGAAATTAGAGGAGATATTGAAATAGCAGATAATGATCTTGATATTGTCATTTTGAAATCTGATGGTTTGCCAACCTATCACTTCGCCCATGTTGTTGATGATCATTTCATGAGAACGACATTGGTGAGCAGAGGTGAAGAATGGATTTCTTCTCTCCCAATTCATATTGAATTATTTGAAGCGTTGAACTGGAAAGCACCAAAATATGCCCATCTACCTGTTATTATGAAATTAGATAATGGCAATAAACGCAAATTATCGAAGCGAAAAGATCCGGAGGCTGCTGTTAGTTATTTTATTGAAAATGGGTATCCACCAATTGCTGTGATTAATTATTTAATGTCGATTGCAAATTCGAACTATGAAGAGTGGACTATACAAAACAGATCATATGAATATCAAAAATTTCATTTTGATTTACAGAATATGTCTCTTGATGGTGCTTTATACGATATAGACAAGTTAGGTTATTTTTCGAAGGGTATAATATCACATTTTTCAGCTAAAGAACTGACGTATTTTGTGAAAACATGGAGTTCAGTATATAATCGAATGCTGTATTCGTTAATTGAACATGATGAGAGATACTTTGAAAAAATTATGAACATCGAACGCGAAAAAGAGAATCCTCGTAAAGACTATGCAAAATACAGTGACATTTATCCTCTTATCCGATTCTTCTATGTTGATTATTATGAAATGATTGTCGAAAATCATCCATATAATGAGCACATTTCAAAGAAAATAGTTTCTCAAGTTTTGGAATCGATAATTACTGAAAACGATTATTCTCTTGATGAAGAATCATGGTTTGAGTCGTTGAAGAAAATCTCTTTAAAGAATGGTTTCGCTGTTTCGAATAAGGATTATAAACTGAATAAAGATAAATTTTTGGGACACGTTGGTGATGTTGCCGAGATTCTAAGAATATCTTTGTGCGCATCAAAAAACTCCCCAAATTTATATCAAGTTATGCAAATCATGGGCAAATTTGAAGTCGACAAGAGACTGGAATATGTTATTGATAACTTTCTTAAATAGTGATTTAATCTAAATCACGTGGTCCCATGGTCAAGCGGCTAAGACGTAACCCTCTCAAGGTTAAATCACGGGTTCGATTCCCGTTGGGACTACCATCGATTGATTAACACCGAACGGTGTTTTTCTTTTTCAGATAACTACAACCATGTTGCATTTTTGTTGTATTATCTATTTATGAAAGTATTGTTTTTATATTCTGATGCTACTGGAAAAGGCGTTTTTTTGAAAAGGATTGAATACATATCTTCTTATCTAAAAGAAACATTTGATGTCGTCGATGTTGTAAAAACCAAATCCAAAGAGCATCTCCATGAAGTTGCCAGAGCTTCCTGTGGAATATATGATTCATTAATTTTCACTGGTGGTGATGGTACTTTTAATGATGTTATTAACGCAATCTCGAATGAAACGAACAGGCCAGTTCTTGGATATATTCCCGGTGGCACAATAAACGATATTGCAAAAAACTTTGGTATTCGCAAAAGTTTACGAAAAAGTTTAGAAATAATAAGACAAGGCCACATTTCTAGATTCGATATATGCAGGATTAATAGTCAGTATTTTGCATATGTTGCTGCGATTGGCTCCTTTGCCGATATTGCCTATTCAACCAAACGGCAACGAAAAAAGAAATTAGGGAAAATTGCTTATTATTTTAAAGCGATAGGAGAAGCGATGGCTCCTAAGACTGTTAGAGCTGTTATCACTATTGATGGAGTGACAAAACAGATTTCAACACCATTTATTTTGGTTTTAAATGGGAAAAACGTTGGTGGTTTTTTAGTTAACCAAACAAGCGATAATTCAGATGGATTATTCGATTTGTTTTTAACTAAACCTGGTTGGTTTAATGGATTAATTCACTATTTGTTTTTCAAGATGAAAACAACGCATTACAAATGTTCATCTATATCAATTCACACGGATCAAAAAATGGCGTGGTGCATCGATGGCGAAATGGGACCTATTGGTGATGTCACAATCACTAATCTGCATCTCCATCTCGCAATTTATTCAAAGAAATAGCAATTTTCAGCGATTTTTTCCGCAAATCCTCAATATTTTAATCGATATTTTTATTTTTACATATACAATTTAATGGTTGATGTAATAGAATAAAATAGTAAAAAAAGGAGATAGTTATGAAAAAAATTATAGTAGGTTTTTCTATAACATCAATCATTCTTGTTTTGGTCGGTCTTTTTGCCTTTATTTTTTTTCCATCATCAGGCTTTGGAAACAACACGTATCAAGTTTCGACTGTTTTGAATACGATAATTGTTCAGTTTTACATTTGGTTTCTTCCTGAAAGTTCGACAGGTATAGTTAGCGAGTCTAGATTGCTCTTTTTCTTATTGCTTGTTGTAATGTTGCTTTTTTTGATATGTCTTACAGTTTTAAGTTTTGTATCAAAAAAGTATAAAAATCTATGGTTTAATTTGCTTTGGTTTGCTATTTGCGTTGTTACATTTTTTGGAATAGCCGCCTTTGTTTTCAATGATACATCTGATTCTTGGAGTTCAACAATTTCATTTAGTCATCTAATTAATAATTTGACTTCTGCGAATCCATATTCTCTTTTGATTTTTCTTATAGTTCTGACGATTATTTTAGCCGGAATTGTCATAATGATTCTCAATGGCGTACTCGATGTTATTTTTCTTTCCATAGAAATTTCACACAACAAAAAAAGAATACTAAATGCTAAGAAAAGCGAGTACGATCTTTCATTTGAGACGTCGGCGAATGAATTGCACGCATTGAAGCATGTGGCAAATATTGATAATGATGTCATTTCTGTAAATGATTTAACGATAGAACAGGGGATTAAAGACACAAGCACTTTGCATGATTACGATCTCAAAACGACTCAATCTCAAAAGCGAGATACCTTGATTCCGGCTCCTCGATTGGTATACGTGAATAATGATAATAGTTACCATAGATCAGATATTTCTGGAAATGAAAATATGAATCAATTGACAAAAAATGATGTAGATAAAATACGAACAATTGTTCGCGAAGAAATTACACAAGCACTTTCTTCGTTAGGCTTGCAAAATAAAGCGAGTGTCATTAATGGTAATAATTCAGAAAAAATTGATGATTTGCAAATCTCTAAGAAAATTATTCGTGTCCCTTTTGTAAAGCGAATGCTATCTGCTGATGATAGTATGAAGAAAAATTATCTCGATTTGAAAAATGAAGTAATGTCGTATGGCGTCAAGAGCAGAGTATCAAATTCAGGAGATACATTTAGGCTTCATACAAAAACATATTTAAAATTAACAATCGCGGGCAAATCACTTAAACTATATTTTGCATTAAATCCAAAAGATTACGAAAATACAAAGCTTCCCATCACGGATGCTGCACATAAAGGAATTTATAAAGAGATACCCCTTGTTTTTAAAGTAAAATCAGAACTTTCTGTTCGAAGAGCAAAGCAATTAATTGCTGATGTAATGGAAAAAGGCAACCTTGAACAGGGCAAAGTTGATAATGTTGATTGGATTAAAGAATTATCTAATTACGAAAATGATTAATTGATGATGAGGCAAAATTATGGACATGTTAAATAAACCAGGTTGGATCGAAGTCGTTACTGGTCCGATGTTTGCAGGAAAAAGCGAAGAATTAATACGCAGAATAAGACGATTGGAATATGCAAAAATGCATGTTTTGGTTTTTAAACCTATTGTTGATAATCGTTATTCAATTGATGAAGTTGTTTCCCATGCAAAAAATCGTGTTAAGTCGATAGTCATTGCGAAATCGAATGAGATTTTACGACATATTAAAATGGACACTGATGCAGTTGTCGTCGATGAAGTGCAATTTCTTGATCATGAGATTATTGATATCTGTGAATTGTTAGCCAACAGAGGTGTAAGAGTAATTGTCGGTGGTCTTGATACTGATTTTAGAGGCGAAGCATTTCCTATTGTTGCTGAATTGACGTCTAAAGCTGAGTATGTCACGAAGTTATCGGCCATATGTGTTAAGTGTGGTGCGCCAGCAACGAAAACGCAAAGAATTGTAAATGGCGTGCCGGCCTCATACGACGACCAGATTGTTGTGGTGGGTGCAAATGAACAGTATGAACCGAGATGCCGTCATTGCCACCAGATCGTGAAAAACAAATAGTTTTTACCGATTTGCATTGCAACACTATAAATGTTATATTCTTTCATGCTGTTAAGCAAAGGAGTTGGTAATTATTATGGACGATCCTATATCGTGGCCCTTAATAATCCTATATATAGTTTTAATTATATTTCTTGTAGTGCTGAGTGCGTTTTTCTCGTTATGTGAAACAGCATTTGCCTGCATGAATCAATATCGAATGAAAGTGCGAGCTGATGACGGTAATAAAAAAGCTCAACTAGCATTAAAATTTTATGATAAGTTTGATAAAACGTTAATTACGGTACTCATTGGAAATAATATTGTGGCCGTCTTGGCTTCAGTGATTTCGACAATGCTTTTTGTCGGCATATTAAACGAAATGCATGTCGATCAGACAGTATCATCATTAATCGCTACCTCTGTAATGACGATTGTTATATATCTTTTTGGAGATACCATTCCGAAATTTATCTCGAAGGCCATGCCGGATAAAATCGTTCTTCTAACAGTTTATCCCCTATCCTTTTTTTACTATTTGTTCAAGCCTTTAAGCTTTGTTTACGAAGGACTGACAAGTCTATGCAGTAAGATATTTAAAATAAAAGAAAAACCGAAGATGACCGAAGAGGATTTTACAAATGTTGTTGAGTCCATCGAGGAAGAAGGCCTTCTTGAGAAAAATGAATCAGATATAATACAAGCGTCATTAGATTTTGTTGACAAAAAAGTTAAGGATGTTTTAACGCCTGTTGATCACATGTATGCATTGAATCTAACAAAATTGTCTCCGGATAAAATTAATAGTGCGCTGCAAAATACTGACTATTCGAGAATACCCGTTTACAGTGGTTCTGTTAATAATATTGTCGGTATTTTACATGTAAAAACATATTTGCGAGCCTACCATCACAATCATGATGTGAAGATTGGCAAAGTTCTTCAAAGACCATTTTTTGTCTCAACGAAAATATCGATGGATGACATGATAAATGGTTTCAAAAAGTTCCATACGCATATTGCAATCGTTAAAAATTCAGAGAACAAAGTAGTGGGTATGATCACCATGGAAGACGTGTTAGAGGAACTCGTCGGAAGCATTGGCGAACCAAATTCTTTGCTGAAAAATAAAGGGGTAAAGTGATATGGATTATCTTCGCATTACCATTTTACTAATCATCCTTTTTGTTTGCCTCGTTTTTTCCGCTTTTTTCTCTTGCGCCGATATGGTGTATTCTGTCGTAGATAAATTGCGTCTTCAAAAAGATGTTGAGAAGGGATCGAAACGCGCAAAATTAGCACTGAAATTCGCCACTGATTACGATAAGACCATCTCATCTATTATTTTCTCTAATAATCTAGTCAATATAGGCGCTTCATCAATAACTGCCATACTTGGATATCAAGTATTCTTGAGTTTTAATCAAGATTTTGCATCGCAATGGGGTCCTTTTATAGCCGCCTCAATATTTGTGCTAATATTGATTGCTTTCGGCGAAGTTATTCCAAAGGTAATCGGCAGATCTTATTCTTATCAATTTTCAAAGATCCTTGCTTATCCTATTAAATTCTTTATGATATTGTTTTTTCCATTCGTATTTGTTACAACTTGGCTCGGAAAGATTATCACAAAGCCTTTCTTTGACCACCATGAAAAACAAAAC
This sequence comes from Bacilli bacterium, assembly GCA_041653015.1. Classification (GTDB taxonomy): domain Bacteria; phylum Bacillota_I; class Bacilli_A; order RFN20; family CAG-826; genus JBAZGG01. The sequence goes on from JBAZGG010000006.1 coordinate 53,303, forward strand.
GATCGACAAGTGAGCGACGAAGAACTACAAGAAATGGTTTCGACGATTGAAGAAGAGGGTGTGATCGATGAAAATCAAAGTGAACTTCTCCGTTCAGCTATTGAATTTAAAGAAACTGAAGCTTATGAAATTATGACACCTCGTGTCGATGTCTTTGCTTTTGATATCGATGACGATATTGAGAAGCTGATCAATAACGATGAGATTTTTAAATATTCTCGCGTCCCCGTTTTTGAAGGATCTCTAGACAATATCATCGGCATATTGTCGACAAAGGTGCTGCTGAAAACAATGTTAAAGAAGGAAAAAATTGATGTGAGAAAAATTTTGGTTCCCGAAATAAATGTTCCTAGAGGCATGACAATATCTCAAATTCTTTCCATATTGAAGAAATCTCGCAGCCATATTGCGATTGTGAAGGATGAGTTCGGAGGAACTGAAGGCATTTTAACGATGGAGGATATCCTCGAGGAACTGGTTGGCGAAATATGGGATGAAACTGATGAGATAACTGAAATGGTTGTTGAGAAATCTAACAATGAATACATTATTGATGGATCGATGAATCTCGAGGATTTTTTTGAACTGGTCGGAATTGATAATGAAGAGGTTGACACAGATTATTCCACTGTTGGTGGGTGGGTGATTGATTACTTAGACCGTTTCGCGAATAATGGAGATCATTTCGCGTACAAAAAAATCTCTGTTTTTGTTTTGAAAACTGATGAATTTACTGTAAAGCAGATAAAAGTCATTGTTCATCCAAAGAAAAGTCGAGCAAAGAAAAACGATTTAGTATAGAGTAAAAATATGTTGATAGGTCCTAGCAATAACAAGAAAATGCAAGAAAGGCCAGATAATGAGCCTCATTTTAACAAGAATAATAAAACTGATAGAAAAATTCTTGCAGCGGTTTTGCTCTCATCAATTGTTTTAATAATCTTAATCATCAGTATCATAATTATGTATGTCAGCGGTATATGGCATTAAAATACAAAAAATATCTGGATCAAAAGATTAAAGACTTCCATGGCACCAGCATATTGATTACTGGAGCCAATAGTGGAATAGGCTACGAAGCATCATTAGCTTTGGCATATAAAGGTGCACACATATATATGGCATGTCGAAATGTCGAACGTGCAGTCATCGCTAAAAAAGCAATTCTCGAAGAGGTGCCAGAAGCTCAAATCGAAATACTGCTATATGATCAAGCATCTATATCAAGCATTAAAAAACTAGCATCGAAAATCAAAGATGATGGATTCAAACTCGATGGTTTTGTTTTTAATGCTGGGGTATATCATCCAAAAAATGGTTTAAAAACAGAAGATGGTTTCTCTTTGACGCTCGGAACGAATTATGTCGGCGCGAAAATATTATTTGAAAATTTAGAATCATATTTTGCTCAAAATAATACTAGATTAGTCTTTGTTGGATCTCTTGCGAATAAAAGAGTTTCTCCAAGGATTATATACGCAAATATTTTTGGTGAAAAAGATTCTCTTTTTGCTCAGTACAAAATTTCTAAATATTGTATCATGCAAAATGCGTATCATTTATCTGTACATAACAGAAACAATGTTGTCGCTGTCGTCCATCCCGGCGTTACTTCTACAAATATAATAAATGGATTTCCACGAAGATTTCAAAATGCCGCTCGCTTTGTTTTAAGGGCGTTCACGCATCCTGCCTCTAAAGCATCTTTAACAATTGTCTATGCTTTGAGCGAGAGCGTTTCTTCCGGATCATATATTGTGCCACGCGGATTATTTCACATCGATGGATACCCCACGATATCTGCTATTCCTAAAAAGATTAAGAATAATTTTGAAAATGATTATCAGGAGATGCAACAATATTTGAAAGGCAAATTTTAAACTGATTTGAGCGACTGTATATATTTTCTATAGACATCATCAGCAATCTCGTCGATACTCGCCTTTGACGTATCAATAACAAAATCCGTTTTCCCTATATTATTAAATGAAAAATCGACTCTATCGTTTAAGATTCGACTTTTTGCATTATTTGCATCATCGCCACGAGAGAGCATTCTTTCTAATCTAATCTTCTCGTCAGCGTACATTAAAAAAGAAATTATTCGCTTGTTGTTCAGCTTCTTGAATGCTTTTAAACCATTCGGATCGACAATAACGGCTTTTCCATCAGCGATTTGTGCCTTTGAACATCCATAGTAATTGTCGTTATATAGGGTGTGTTCAGCGAAAGCATCCTTCAAAAGTAATTTTTCAAATTCTGCCTTTGCTACAAAAAAGTAGTCTACACCATTTTTCTCATCTTTGCGCATCGGTCGAGTCGTGTGAGTAATCGCTTTTACAATGCCATATTTTTTTGCTAATAATTTGGCAACTTCAGTTTTGCCACTCGCTGATGCGCCAACTAAAATAATCATGCTTTGATTATAATGTTTCTCATCTCTCATTTAAAGTTTTTTCAAAATTCTTGTATATATTCTCTCTTAATGAGAAAATATAAAAGCGGTTTTATAAAGGAGAATATATGGGAAAAATCATGTATACTGCTGAACTTGATGAATTATGTCAAGTTCATAAAGGTTGTGACCATGGTCCAGCTCCAATTCCTGAAGAGGGACAATGGGTTAGAAGCAAAGAAATTACTGACATTAGCGCGTTAAGCCACGGAGTTGGCTGGTGTGCGCCTCAGCAAGGGGCATGCAAATTGACACTAAATGTCAAAAGCGGAATCATCGAAGAAGCTTTGGTTGAAACCATCGGTTGCTCCGGAATGACTCAATCTGCTGCTATGGCAGCGGAAATACTTCAAGGAAAAACAATTCTTGAAGCGCTTAACACTGATTTGGTGTGCGATGCCATAAACGTTGCGATGAGAGAAATATTTCAGCAACTCGCCTATGGTCGTTCACAGACAGCATTTTCGGAAAATGGTTTGCCAGTCGGCTCATCATTGGAAGATTTAGGCGGTGTCTTAAGAAGTCAAGTCGGAACTATGTGGGGAACGAGGAAAAAAGGCGTTCGATATCTCGAGATGACGGACGGATACGTTCTCGAGCTCGGACTAGATAAGAATAGTGAAGTGATCGGATATCGCTATGTCAATCTTGGGAAAATGATGAAATCTATTAGAACGGGTGTCGATCCAAAGACCGCCTATGAAAAAGCCATCGGAATTTATGGTCGTTTTGCAGAAGCCGTCAAAGTTATTGACCCTAGGAAGGAATAATAATTTATGCAACCTGTAATTGAAAATTATGATCGTCGCAGAGAAAAAATTGAACTCTGCATGAAGGAATATGGCATCAAAGATTTTGATGATGCAAAAGCTATTTGCAGCAGCAGAGGAATTGACCCCTACAAAATTGTTAAAGAAACGCAACCGATTGCCTTTGAAGATGCCGGATGGGCTTATACGCTCGGATGTGCTATCGCCATTAAAAAGGGAGTGAAGACGGCTCCTGAAGCTGCTGAAGCAGTTGGAATCGGTTTACAATCTTTTTGTGTGCCTGGAAGCGTGGCTGAAATTCGTGCAATTGGATTAGGACATGGCAATTTAGGCGCGATGCTGTTGAGAGAAGAGACGAAATGTTTCTGCTTTTTGGCTGGCCATGAAAGCTTTGCCGCAGCTGAGGGTGCGATAAAAATTGCCCTCAATGCTAATAAAGTTCGCAAGAGTCCGCTTAAGGTCATTCTCAATGGATTAGGAAAAGATGCCGCTTATATTATTTCACGAGTCAACGGTTTTACTTATGTTGAAACCGATTATGATTTTAAAAATGATAAAGTGTGTATCATTCGTAAAGTTTCATTTTCTGATGGTCCAAGAGGGCAAATTTTATGCTATGGAACAAATGACGCTCTTGAGGGTGTCGCGATAATGAAATTAGAAGGTGTAGATGTTTCTATAACTGGAAATTCTACAAATCCAACAAGATTTCAACATCTAGTTGCTGGAATCTATAAAAAATGGTGTTTCGAACATAATAAGAGATATTTTTCTGTCGCAAGCGGTGGTGGAACTGGAAGAACGCTTCATCCAGACAATATGGGTGCCGGTCCTGCTTCCTATGGATTCACTGATAGTTTAGGCAGAATGCATGGCGATGCTCAATTCGCTGGCAGTTCAAGCGTTCCCGCTCACGTTGAAATGATGGGATTTATCGGCATGGGGAACAACCCAATGGTCGGTGCTACTGTCGCTGTCGCTGTTGCTATTTACCAAGCGATGAAAAAATAGTCTTCATATAACGAGCCTCGGTTTTTTAAATGAATTGAGGCTTTTTATTTTTGAAAAAGTGGGCACACTATTTTTTTCGATGACTAATAAGATAATAGGGAAGGAGAAATATAATGGACACAAATGCTAAGACATCAAATTTGAGAACAATGTCTCAGATGATGCTATCTATCGCTGAAAGCTATTTTGCCAGCCTTGATGCTGTTTTAAAAGGAGAAAAAAGAATAGTCTCTGTCTTGTCTGACAGCGAATCAAATGCTCGTTTTGAAAAACATAGAATGATCATTAAAGTTGTCGAAGACATATTCACAAAACTTGATCCGATTTCTCGAGAAATAATTAACAACGATTTTTTTCATAACGAGAATAAGTTTTGGTGGATTAAGATTTATCCAACTTCAACATACTATCGTTTAAAAAACACTGCGCTGCGTGAATTTTTAGAATTGTATTCTAACTAATTTATATGTTAAAAACAAAGACTGTTATCGCAATAGTTGTTTTTGCTGTGGCCGCTGTTGGGAGTGGTATTTATAAAGCGAATAGTCCACTTTTCTATTTTTATGGCGAGAGTGGTCCTCTGCGCTTTGGAGAGAAAAATAACCTTCATTTTTTTGCATGTAATCGATCTACAAAAATAACGAATATGTCATTATGCGCTTATATTACAAACTCGAATGGAGTTGAAACGCGTTTTTATTATCAAATTCCTAAAACATATAAAAATTATGAGAAAAAGGAATACACGATTGAAATATCTTCTTCCTTACTTAAACTAGGAATTCAAACAATAAGACTGGCTTTGCTGAATTATGGTAATGTTTATCACCAGACAGCTTTCAGACTTTTTTGCCGGAATTTTTCATTAGATAGAACGGTGATACAACCAGATCAACTCGATAGCGATTATGTCGGTTTTCAAGATTATGTTAAGTTTAATTCTCTTGCTTCTCACTCTTACTATCGAGATATTTTTTCTTTTGAGGATTTTACCCCATTCAAAACGAGAAATTATTATCATCGCCTCGACATCTCATCATTTTCGTTTTTCTTTTATAACGATTATTGTGAGAACAACTTATCGTATGAAAATTCGTACTTAGAAATTGAAGAAAATCAAAATCTGCAATTATATCGATATGTATCGCCTGACAACTATAGTGGTTTTCGAAGGTTGAGTACGAAAATTGAAAGAGATCCGCTTTTTAATAATCACTATACAATAAAGCTTGATCAAAAATTATATGTTAATCCTCACACCTTAATCATGTCATCAACACAGCTCAGCGGTTTTGTTGAAACTCGGTATTTTTACTTTCCCAAAGCATATTATGATGACTGCCATATCACTAATTTTCGGCTTGTGATAACAGGTCTTACTATTAATTATTACGATTTAAAATATTCGTTCACTTATGAGACAGATAAACCATTGTTGGGTAATTGCTCAATCGCTCAGTATTGCATAGAAACAAGCATTGGTGCCGACACCTCGTTTCCTTCTTATCAAGAGGTAATCAAGTGATTAACGTAATTTTTTATCTGATCATTCTGGGAATGTGTCTAAATACTTTTTCTTTGTCGCTATCATTCGGCCATGTCAATCGTAGTTTTTTAATGCTCGCATGTGCCATTCCGGAGTCGAGTGTTGTCGTGACTGATGACCTAGAGCCATATTCGCCGTATTACGATGAGGAATACTTTCAGTTTCTTGTTAAAAACTATTTGCAAAACGAAATCACAGATTATGTTGATTCTGCTGAAGTTCGATACTTCTACTATTATCCAGAAGATGAATCGATGTGTACAGATCATCACTGTCAAGGCGCCTCAGTTACTTTAATTGCAAAAATAAAACTAATTTTTACTTATGAAAAAACATTGACATTTTCAATTCTTAAGGGTGATTTATATGAATAAGAAATTGCTTGAATACATCGATTCATCATTTCTTGCTCCTTTGCTATTGTCATCGTCGATTACTGACATTTCTTATAATGGCGTCGATTTGTTTTATCAAGACAATGAAAAGGGCAGGCAAAAATCAGATATAAAAATAGAAACGCATCTCGCCATGGATTTTATCAGACAAATTGCGAATTTGAGCGAGCAGCAGTTTTCATATTCGAATCCGATTCTCGATGTGAGCGTTGGTCGATATAGAATTAATGCTGTTCACGGAGCAATAGTTCGAGTAGAAAATGATAGAGCAGTATCTTTTTCTATCCGAATAGCCTCATCTAAATTGCGAATATCTGATGATAACTCGTTTATGCCTCACGAGATATATTCGTTGTTGTTAACGCTTATAAAATGTCATATTTCGCTTGTTATTGGCGGTGAAACAGGCACTGGTAAGACAGAACTTCAGCGATTATTGCTCAGTCATGTTGAAAAAAACGGAAGAGTTATTGTTATCGACAATATCCAGGAACTAGAGGCTATAAGGCAGAATGCAGACACAGATATTACTTCCTGGCAAGTCAATGATTCTATTCTAGATGCTTCTTTTGAAAATCTGATTAGAAATGCCATTCGCTCAAATCCTGATTGGCTCATCGTTGCCGAAGCGCGCGGAAAAGAGATGAACGATGTCTTGAATGCCGTCATGACTGGTCACCCAATTATCACAACGATTCATTCAAAAGATATTCACTCTATGCCGTCGAGGATGGCGAGGATGGTCATGATGAAAAATGATCTTGTCACCTATGATTCAATTATGGATGATATCGCCAAGCATTTTCCAATTCTTCTTTATTTATCACGAGTCGTGATCAATGGTAAAATATTCAGATATTTATCCGAAATTGGCGAGTTTTGTGAAGAAACCAAACGCGTCTCGCTAATTTATGAAAAAAAGAATGGCAAAGGCAAATTCTTTCCCATCAGCAATAGAATGGCACAATTTTTAAAAAATGCTAATTTTTCAGAGGAAATGATTCATGAATAGAAATCTGTATTTAACCGCTGTTGCAATTTCTGTTATTTCATCGATTGTAGCCTATGTTGCAACATCTAATATTTACGTATGTTTTGCTATATTACTCGTATATTTATTCTACCTAATTTTTTCTGTAAAAAACGTATTGATCTGTTATAAAAATCGACTTGATAGAATTCACGAATGTTTCAATTTCACAAATAGCTTCATCATCTCATTGAGCGTTAACAATTCGCTTCAGGCCGCTTATGAATGTGCAACTCTAAATGCAAAAGGCTACTTGCTTGATGAAACAAGCCACATCGAACATCTTCAAATAAATGAGCGTATTAATTATTTATCCAATTATTTCTCGTCCGATATCTACAAGATGTTTTTAAACATTATTAACGCATATGAAGATCAGGGAGGGAATATATTGACGATGAGCGAAACATTAATCAAGGAATTGACTAGAATTGAAAATGAGACAAATGAATATTCATCATTGAGCAAAAAGCGAATTATTGAGTTTTCTTCATTGTGGATTTTAACATACGTCATCTTGCTTTTTGTTCGGTTTGCTTTGTCTCAATTTTATAATCAAATCTCTGCTTCACCTCTTTTCGTTGGATCAATCTGCATCTTTTTCGTCTTCGTCTTAATTTCCATTCATTTAATGATAACAATATTCACGCAGATAAATTTTGTTCTGAGGAGGAAAACTAATGAAAAAGTTTAATGCGTTAATCGTGATTTTGGGATTGGAAAAAGGAAAGGAAATAGCCAAAATCATTGTTATAAACGCAGTTTTGATAGCAATACTTGGAACGGCATTGTTTTTTCTTATGAAGGTTATTGTTTTAGCAATTGGATTAACAGTGATTATCACTTGCAATATTGGATACATATCGCGTTATAGAACAATGGAAAAAGAATTATATCAACGGCGAGAAAAAGAATTCGTTGCCTTATTCACATACTTTGAAATTTATATATCAAATGGCGTGAACATATATAACGCTTTGGAAAACATCGCGCAATTCGCGTCCCCATTTTTAAAAGAAAGAATAGGTCAATTACTATTTGAAATCGATAACGACAAAACTGTCCAGCCATATGTCAAATTTGCTCATTCTTTTCAATCGCTTTTAATAGAGCAATTGATGGTGAGTATTTTTCAAATGGTTGATCAAGGATGTAACTCCTCCTATCTACGACAATTTCAATTGCTTTTCGACAAAATATCAGAAGAGCGATACAGACAAGACATTACCTCTAGACTTAAAAAAATAGAGATGCTCAGTATCTGCCCTTTGATTGGTGCTGGTATGATCACAATTATTATTACGGTCGGCATCGTTTCAATAATCGGGGGTGTCATAAGTGGGATATAAAGTTGGCTTGCTGCTTTCCTTGGTATTTGTTTTTCAAATTTTCGTTCTCGGAGGTGATATTTTAGCCATTCAGTTTATTTATTCAGATATCGACAGCGTTTCTATGACGGCGGGATATATGATTTCGAAAGAAGGTAATTACACCAGCGCAAAACATTTTGTTGAAGCGCAAAGCATGGTTTTTATTTGTGATGAGACTAACCCTCCGATGTATGGTGATCCATGGACATACTATGTCTGTGAAGATTATCAGCCACTCATCATCAAAAAAGATGTGATGCGAATAAGTGTGAAACGCAGTGTGATTATAGGTTTTTACAATTAAAGAGGAGGTGAATTATGTCAGAAATAAAAGGTCAGTTATTTGCTATCTTACTCGTTGTTCTCGTTTTCGCATCGGTCGGAACCATTTTGGCTTCGGTGTATGTTAACGCAGCAAATGAAGTAGCAGAAAAAGTTGCTGATTCGAGCATCATCAGTGTGCCAAAAGCTTCAACAATTAGTTGATAGTCATCATCATATAGATGATAAGAATGAGAAGGGCATGCCCTTTTCATTTTTAATTTTGCTATTCCTTTTAAAAGAATTGATTGTTATAATAAGCAAGCACGAAATGTCAAAGGAGTTATCTTATGGATGCAACGATGCAAAAGATTAAAGAATTATTTGCACAAAAATTAGGTGTTAAAGAAGTTGATTCGGCGAAAACATTAAAAGATTTAGGCCTTGATTCGCTTGACGTTGTTGAGCTGTTGCTCGATCTTGAAGATGAGTTTGGAATTCAATTCGACACGCAAGAGATGAGTTCATACAAAACAGTGCAAGATTTATACAATGCTATTGAAGCAAAATTGACAAAGGTATAAAATCTTATTCGCTGCCTACTTAGCTCAGTGGTAGAGCAATCGGCTGTTAACCGATTGGTCGGGGGTTCGAGCCCCTCAGTAGGCGCCATTTTTTGGCCCGTTGGAGAAGCGACTTAACTCACATGCCTTTCACGCATGCATTCATGGGTTTGAATCCCGTACGGGTCACCACATTAACGAATCAGATCGCTCAAAAGGCGGTCTTTTTTCTTTTAAACTTTGGTTCACTTTTGGTTCACTTTTGGTTCACTTTGAGATATCATATTTATGAATCGAGGTGTCCACTTGTGAAACCTATAACCGAAGAACAACTGCGTGAATTTCTAAGAATGCCACACGAAACTGAATGGCTAGAGTTTAAAACCGATTGGTTTCAAAGCAATCAACTTGGAGAATATATTTCCGCTATTTCGAATTCCGCTTCAATGAATGGAAAGAAAGAAGGCTTCATGATATGGGGGGTCGATAACGATAGTCACGATATCGTAGGAACAGAATTTGATTTCCGAGTTGATGTAAACAAAAACGAGCCACTTGAGCATTTTCTGGCTCGACAGCTATCACCGAGCATTGCTTTTCGCTTTGAAGAAACTGCGGTGGAGAATAAAAGAATAGTCATACTTAGAATCCCAGCAGCCATTAAAGTTCCAACATCATATGAAAAAGAGAGATGGCTGAGAATTGGATCTAGTAAAGTCAATCTCTCCAAATATCCAGAAAGAGAAGCGAATTTTTGGGAGGTACTAAAACAAGGGCTTCCGACAATGGCCAACACTCCGTCAGAGTATCAAAATCTAACTTTCAACAAACTGTTTTCTTATTGCGACAATAAAGGACATCCACTAAACAAGGATACTTATAAAGATAATCTCCACCTTTTGACTGATGATGGACAGCATAACTTAGTTGCCAAGTTGCTTGCAGATAATGGTCATGTAAGCATAAAGGCAGGCCTTTTCAGAGGAACATCAAAAGCCGATACTCTCTATAGCGTCAAAGAATTTGGCAATACTTGCTTATTCATTTCTGCAGATTCGATTCTTGAATATGGCGACATAATCAATATTTTGCAGGCGGATGAGGTGCATCGGGTTGCGGGAAGGAAAGAAATTCCACTATTTGATTCATCAGCGTATCGCGAAGCCGTTCTAAATGCGCTGATTCATAATAAGTGGGTTTCTGGTGATGCCCCAATGTTTGAGTTTTTCTCAGATCGAATCGAGATTAGGTCGTTTGGACCAATGCCGCCTAATCAGACATCTTCTGGTTTCTTCCGTGGGAATTCAAAACCTGTAAATAAAGAGTTGTCAGAAGCTTTTTCAACTCTTGGAATTAGTGATAGATTGGGAAGAGGCGTTCCTAAAATTGTCCATGCCTATGGGGAACAAGCTTTCTCGTTTGAAGAAGACAGTATTCTTGTTACGATTCCGTTTTCTGTTTTAGAAGACAAACAAGATAATATAAATGAGTTTGATGAACGATTAGAACTCAAAATGGATGAACTAAAATTGAACCAAAGCCAAAAAATAATCATTAAATCTATGTTTGAGAATCGCAATGTATCAATTTTTGGACTCATGGAAAAAACAGGATTAGGGAAAACCGGAGTCATCAAGAGCATCAAAATATTAAAGGAAAAGGGTTTGGTAATTAGGACAGGAACTGCAAGAGTCGGCTATTGGTCCGTCAAAATTCAAGTGAACCAATAGTGAACCAAAAGTGAGCCAATAGTGCCTAATCACCGATTCAGACCAAATGATGTGTCTTTCGGGCTTTGTTAAATGTTTTGCTGGCGCTGCGTAATCAGATTATGCCTGTAAATGATTTCCATTTATTTTTGAGAAACCTCCCATTTTTAACTCTGAGAGTTACTTCTCATATTTAAATGGTTTTTGGTGTATTCGTATAGATTACAGCGGGGTTCACTAAATCAAATAAACAGATCGCCTATGCGGTCTTTTTTTTGACAACAAATCACCATGGTGACGGCATGTTTGTATATCAAAGGTTATACATTATGAAAATTGAGATGCTAGTGGTTTGCCTCGAACCTGAACTTAAAAACAAATCCGAGAATATGCTAAAAGACTTTGTTTTACCCCGTCCTATGCAATTGGGATGTTTTTTAAAAGATCGTATATAAAGGAGAGTTGCCTTTTAAAATTGTGCTCCCCAAAAATGATGAAATAAAAGTTGAAGAATTAGCTAGATTAATCAACGCCACTGGTGGGAAAGAGGATATAGATCTAAAACTAGAAGAAATTATTCATCTATTTTCTATTGGCGATATTGATTCTGACGTTGACTCTAAATGTGATTTTCTTAAGCTTTGTGTATAATGTTTGTATGCAATATTTTGACATATTGAAGAATAATCGGAAACAACATTATAATCTAGTTTTGGCCGTGGCCACATTTTTGCATTTCTTCGTTGATTTGTTGTGCGGTTTTCTTGTTTTTAACATGTGCTTTAAATCTGATGACGTAAACTTTATTGTGATGGTCTTGGTTCTCTATAATGCACTAGCATTTGGCCTTCAACCAGCTTTCGGCTTTTTCATCGATCGATTTCCAAAAGCAATCCGATATTGGAAAGGTATATCTATTGCCTCGTTGTCGCTTGCATTAATGACGTTTGTTTTATTCTCTGTTCAAAAAATCAATATTAATATGGTGCCGGTAATAGCTTTTTCTTGTTTGATTGTCGCTGCTATTTCTAATGCGATGTTTCATGTTTCTTTTTCAAAAGAAATAATGGCTAACAAAAAGAGATATGGTTTCGGAATTTTTGTCTCATCTGGAGCTCTTGGAATAGCTATTTCATATTGGTTATATAGCATTTTTCAAGCCCTTATTTTCGTTATTCCACTGATCGTGATGCCTCTTGGTTTTGTCGCAACTTTTATGTTGCCTATTTATCGAGAGACAAATGGAGAAATAGAAGCAGAAAAAATATTTAGAAATGGTAGTTATTGGAAATCGATCACAATTGCTTTGTGCGTCGTCGTTGTCGCCGTATTCTTGCGAGCGATGATGGGATCATATCTAAATATTGATCTCAATGCCATTCATATCTCTCAACAAAATGTAGTTATTTTGTCGATTGCCCTCGGAGCGTTTATTGGCAAGTTCATCGGTGGTTTTTTGATCGATTGGATGGATGAAAAAGTAGTGCTGGTAGGAGCCACTCTCATCTCGCTTGGCTGTCTATTCTTTTTAAATACTCATATCCTTTTCGTAATCATATTTAGCTTTTCGATAAATGTGTTGATGCCACTTACTTTGTCGATGATAAAACGGATATTGCCGTCTCTTCCCGCCACTGGATTCGGTTTATTGGCTGCAGTGCTATTTCCTGGTGTTTTCATCGCTTTTTATCTAAAGAGTGTATACTATTCAATATGGATTTTATTGGCGATAGTTATCGTCAATGCAGCAATGCTTTTTTTACTCCTAATATTCTCAAAGTGCTTTAAAAAAGGAATCAAATGATTTCTCAACTCCTCGTTTCAATCTCCACGACGATAATTATCGAAGTATTTGTGGCATCATTCTTTTTTAGAATTAATCGCGAAAAATTAGCAGCATTAATCGCGACAAATCTCATGACGAATATATTGGCCAATTTTGGCATGTCACTTCTAGCTTTTTATGTGCAGACTCCATATTTGCTCAACCTCTTAATCGTTGAAGTGGTGGTGCTGATTATCGAGTTACTTGCATATCGCACACTATTAGATGAAATTTTTCGCAAAATACTTCTTTATACAATACTAGCCAATCTCGCATCAGCCATCTTTGGTCTTGTCGTAACAATTATGGAAATTGGAATTCTCGGAGTGATATAATATTTATATGATAGAAATTATACGAGTTTTGGATGTTGCCTTCTCGCCGATTCCCTTTCTCTATATCGGCGGAGTCATTCTTTTTATCCTTTTTGGCATTTTATCTGTTGTTGGATTGATTGTTTTCATAATCGTGATCGCCGTTCGCGCCCAAAGAAAAAAATCGTCTTCTTTTGCTAGCAAAGAGAGCGAAAGTAAAACAGAATCGATAATTATCGATGTCGTCGATGATAAATCAAAGAATGAAGAAAAATAAAATTTTATTTCGATGAGAGCGCTTTGACTGTCGCCTCTTTATTTAATAATGGCATCTTCAAATTAATAATCCTCGCATCTTCGAATTTCTTTTTGATGTCTTCTGTCCCCTTTTTGCATCCGCCACCTCCGCTATAAAGAATGAAAGCAATTCGTTTGTTCGACAAATCTTGCTCGCACAAAAACGTATTGACAGGTGTGGATACTCTATCAGCCCATATCGGTGAGCCGATTACAATCTGGTCATATTGCTCTTTTGAAAAAGAATAGGGGAGAAGCTTTTCTTTTTTACCAAACGAAGCGCGCATTCCGTAGAACATCATTCTAAAAAATCCCATTTTTTTCATCTGTTTCTTTGTGTTCAATTTTAAAATCTCATAACCGTTACTTTTTAGAATCTCGCCTACGAAATCACCATTTCCTGAATTTGAGAAGTAAATAAATATTTTTTTCATTGTTGTGTCCTATAAAAATCATACCACGATTTTAATTTTGTTATTTGCCCTCCTATTATATATAATATAAATACTTTGATTCAAAGGAGCGATGATATGCTTGAATATAGATATGATACGCAGCTATTAATTGAAGGCAAAAAATTAAATGAAGATTCTATACGAGAACATTTTATAAAAAATCTCAAAGGCGATTGTTTATTAGCTGTCGGTGACGACACTTTAATAAAGATACATTTTCACACCAACGAACCTTGGGATGTATTGAAATACTGTTCATCGCTCGGAGAGATTTATGATATCGTTGTGGAAGATATGGAGAGACAAGCGAAAGGGCTAAAAGGATAGACTTTTTGTCAAACAGCAATCGCTTGATATATTTGAAAAATGAACTGGATTGAAGAAATAATTAGAATCAGTGAAATCAGCCCTATTGAAGGTCAAACCAATTATGTGCCAGCGGATGGGAATCAAGCCATGTCAGATTTGCAGATTGGTATCATCGTTGGGGTTCTTTTTTCCATCATCGCGATTGTTATACTGATTATCGCTATTATGAGCATCCGTAAAAAACATCGACAACGCATCGAGCATTCAGGTGATTAATTCGCTACGCATGCAATATTTTCTATTGCATTTTCAATGGTTTATTGGAAAAATGATTGTGCAGTTGTATAATACAACTAACACTTCAATATATATGAGGCAATCAAATGTGCTTTGATTGAAAGAGCATGAAATTATTACAAAACAAAATTATTATTATCGGATGCGGTCGTTTGGGAGCTAATATTGCCAATGATCGCTCAAAAAAGGGCGAAAATGTTATTGTTGTTGATTCTGACAAAGAATCCTTTCTTAAATTAGACGAATCATTCTCTGGCATCACCATTTGTGCAGATGCTACCGATCTCGCTATCCTTGAAGATGCATATATCAAAACGGCTAAAGAAGTAGTGGTTACCACCGGAGATGACAATGTCAATATTTTTATCGCTCATGTTTGTCGCGATGTTTATGATGTTCCAAAAATTATCGTTCGTTTAGATGATCCTAGCCGTGCGGTATTATTGGAAGGTAAGAAAATAAAAGGCATATATCCGTTGGAGCTTTCTGTTTCGAAATTTAATATTATTAATGGGGATTGATCAGTATGAAAATTGTTATTGCTGGTGGCGATCATCAAGCCGACTACATCATCTCGATGTATAAAAAAGAAAGAAAAGATCTCATCGTCATAAATGCTGACAAGATTTTTGCTGATTATTTGTCGAGAAAGCATCGCATTCCTGTCTATGTTGGTGAACCATTTAAAAGATATGTTCTCGAAGAAACAAATATTCATGATGCAGATATTTTTATTGCCTTGTGTGCTTCAGATAGCGATAACTATGTTGCTTGTATTATGGCAAAGCGTTTGTTCAACGTTAAAAAATGCATTTGCACGGTTCATAATCCAAAAAATGTCGTTCTCTTTAAGAGATTAGGCATCGATAGCGTTATTTCTTCGACTTATTTGCTTGGCGAATCAATTAAAAATGAAGCCTCTATTGCCGATATGGTTAGAACATTATCATTGGAAGACGATGAAATTGCCATCAGTGAAATCATCGTTAATAAATCGTTTAACATCGTTAATAAAAAGATTATGGATATCAACTTCCCACAAGACGCGAATATCGCATGTATCTATCGAAAACCTTCTGTCATCATTCCTTATGGTCAAACAATCATCAGGGCAAATGATAAACTTCTCGTCGTCTCTTCTTCTAAAGAACAACAAATGGTCATTGATTTTGTTAAGCAAACAAAAGATGTAGATAAGTAATGGTGTGCAAAGCAATATGCAAAAGAAAATAGCTTCTGGATATCAATTAGTCTTTGGCTATTTGGGCATCTTTCTTTCTATCATGGGCATCATCACTTTGCTACCATTGATTCTGTACGCTTTCATTCCCTTTTTAAGTTATTCAGTGAAACTTGTTGATGGTACATCAATTATTATTGACGCGACCACAAATCTCAATTATTGGCATGCTTTTGTTATTCCAGGGTTGTCTGCGATTATGATTGGGTTGGTTCTATATTTTGTTTTTTTGTTCAAAAAAGAGCGGGCTAATCTCGGTCGACATCAAGACTCAATACTCATCGTTTTAGTGTGGGTGTTTGCTATATTGGTTGGATCTACTCCATTTTTATTTAGAGACATGGATTTTACTCAATCGGTTTTCGAGTCAGTCAGCGGATATTCAACGACCGGACTTTCCGTTTTCAATTTGCAGGAGAGTCTCCCTGGATATCAAATATATTGTTTGTATAGAAGTATCTTGCAGTTTTTCGGTGGCACCGGTCTCGTGTTGATTCTTGCTAGCGCCATCTCTGATCGATATGGAATGCGACTTTATTATGCTGATGGGCACAATGACAAGCTGATTCCGAATCTTGCCAAAAGTGCTCGATTAATTCTTTCAATTTATTGTGGATATATCATCGTCGGTATTATCGCTCTTATCATATGTGGCATGCCAGTTTTTGATTCCATAAATAACTCGATTGCGGCATTGTCTACAGGTGGATTCTCGGTTCATCCATTGAATATTGGTTATTATGAAGCAGCAGGCGTTGGCAATGGGGTGGCAATCGAAACAGTTTTAATCGTGCTGATGGTCTTAGGCGCGACCAACTATGTCATTCACATGTTTCTTCTTCGGGCCAAATTCAAAAAAGTGTTTAAAGATTCAGAAGCGCGCTTTCTAGGAATTCTTTGCGTTATTTTTATACCTTTATTAGTATTCTCTGTTCTTATGAATTATCAAAATAATTCTTGCGATTTATGGATGTCATTTCGCTATGGTACATTCCAATTCTTCAGCGCAGTTACGACAACAGGATTTTCGAATACGACAGTCGCTCAATTCACTGCCGTATTTGCGACACCATCATTGTTTTTGATGGCTCTGTTAATGAGTATCGGTGGTGGAGTTGGTTCAACGGCTGGAGGTATTAAGCAATATCGTTTTGTCTTAGTGTGTAAAGGCTTATATTGGCAACTTAAAAGCAAATTGTCGAGCAAACGATTCGTCTACCCTCATTATGCCTATCGTTATGGTGAGAATCGAGAGATTGGTCAAGAAGAGACAGCGGAAGCGGCATCTTACATTATTCTGTATTTGATAGTATTCGCATTGGGGACCGTTTTGATATGCTTGTTTTCGAGTGATATTACGCTTAATCAAGCTATTTTTGAGTTTTCATCAGCCTTATCTGATTCCGGTCTCAGCGTGGGTGTGACAAGCCCGACACAGAACTATGGTGTCATTTGGGTTTTGATCATTGGCATGTTCCTCGGTCGTTTAGAAATTTTACCAGTTTATTTTGCGTCGTATCGAATTGGAAAAGATATAATGAAAAAAGATACAATTTAACATAGCAAAGGAGAAAAAAATATGTTGATCAATGAATTAGAAAAAGCAAATATGGACGCTCTGAAGAGCAAGAATAAGGATGAAAGAGCGATTCTTTCTGTCGTCATCAATAACTATCGCATGTTCGCTATTGAAGCTAAAGCGAATGGCAAAGAAGTCGGAGATGCCGATGTGATAAGAGTGATTCAAAAGACACTCAAAGAATTGGATGATGAAAAACAGGGCTATCTAGCGGTCAATAACAAAGATAGAGTTCATTCCATCGAGGTTCAAGAGGCTACGATTAAGCGTTATTTGCCTAAGATGATGTCAGAAGATGAAATAAGAAAAGTCATCGAAGGATTAAAGGACAAATCTATCCCTAATATCATGAAAGCATTCAAAAGCGAATACGCCGGCAAATGCGATATGTCAGCAGTGAGTCGAATCGCTAGAGAATTTCAATAATTTTTTGCCTTGTAAATTATATATTTAATAAATATACTTAATAAGGCATAGGGGTATCGTACAATGGTAGTACTCCGGTCTCCAAAACCGTTAATGCGGGTTCGATCCCTGCTACCCCTGCCAAAGTTGTCTTTAATTACTCGCT